>JBMNCP010000085.1:0-63767 GCA_049366795.1 Desulfobacterales bacterium | reverse complement strand
GGCGCCACCGGTCCATCTCGCTCCAGTCCAGCCGCTCCACCTGTACCAGATACCCGCTGGTGGCCTGACCGACGCAGTTGTGGGAGGTGATGCCTTCCGGGGAGATGGTATTGATGGCCCCGCCGCGTTCGACCTTGCCGTTGATGATCGGGTCGTGGCGTGCTCCGTGGTCGATGTAGACCACTCCCGGCATCAACCGTTCCGTGACGTAGGCGCCGGCCAGCACGATGCCCCGCTCGTTGACGATCTTAACGATGTCACCGTGCTTGATGCCCCGGGCTTCCGCGACCGAGGGATGCATCCAGACCGGTTCGTATTTGTATCCGTCCGGGCCCAGCACCTTCATGGTCGGCGCCTCGCGGGTCCAGGTGATGTCGTCGCACTGGGAGTGCACGCGCCAGCGGCCGTGGTTGGACATGAGCAGCAGCGGAAACATTCGCGACCGATAGCTCGAAAGCCGCTCGTCGTGCATGGCGCTTCTTTCGACCCACTTGGGCACCGGCGCCCTTTCCTTGTCGTCCGGAAAGTGCTTGGCCAGGCGCTCCGAGTAGAACTCCAGCTTGCCCGACGGGGTCGGCAGGGGATGCTTCTCGGGGTCTTCGTAAAACCGGCGGAATCCGGGCGGCTCGTCCTTCCAGTCTTCCGCCGTGTTGTAAATCCAGTATTTCTTCTCGGAAAGCTGCTCCCAGCTGACCAGATTGTCTCCGCCCATGTACCCCCAGACCTTCTTCTGCATGTCGAAAACCGACAGGCCTTCGGTCAGCTTGTCCTCCAGGCCGAGTTTCTTGGCCACCTCGACCACGACCTCGAAGTCGCTTTTCGACTCGCCGATGGGCTCGATCGCCTTGTCGGCCAGCATGATGTTGGGCTGCTGCGTTCCCTGGCGGATGTTGGTGATGATGTCGTCGACTTCCATGTAGGTGTTCACCGGCAGGATGATGTCCGCATAGACGCAGTCGTTCTCCAGCCAGGGATGCTGGGCGACGATGGTCTCGATCTTCGGACTCCGCATGGCCTCGATCGTTTCGTTGCCCCCGTTCCAGCAGGTGATCCGGCACGGGGTATCGGTCCACATCATGTGGATCTCGCTGCCGCCCTCGTCCTTGGGGATGGGGTAGGTGTACTCCCGGAATTGATCCTGAACCAGAGCCTCGATGGCGCCGGTTCCCCGGAAAGTGATGGGTTCATCCGAGAGAATCGCCTTGTGAATCAGGGTCTTGGGTAGCACCTGCTGCTGCCAGGCGGTGACGGAAGACATGACCGGCACGGACAGCCGCTCCTCGATTTCGGGGTTCCAGAAAAATGTCCCGGCAAGCCCCTCCTTCTTGGGCATTCCGAAGTAGGTGAGCTGATGGTGGTGAACACCGGGACCGCCAAGTCCCTGCATGCCGAGGAGGATGACCTCCAGCCGTCCATGCTCGTGGGAGTAAGGCCCCCGGATGAACCCGCCGCCAAAGTAATGGGCGATGGAGGTGGTTTTGGCCGCGAACTCGCGCGCCAGCGCCTTGATGGTCCACTCGGGAATTCCGCACTTCTTCGATGCCCACGCCGGCGTCTTGGGAGTGTCGTCTTCCTTCCCAAGCACGTATTCGGCGAACTTGTCGAAGCCGACGACGTGAGTGTCGACGTAGTCCTTCTTGTAAAGCTTTTCGGTAATCCACACATGGCAGATGGCCAGTTGGAGGGCGGCATCGGTGTTGGGAAGCACCGGAATCCACTTGTCCGCGTGCACCGCCGCGCCGTAGTTGAGGTCCGGGCAGATGTACACCTGCTTGATGCCGACTTCCTTCCAGAAGTAGCACAGCCGGCTGGCGAACTGGCCGGTGAAGCCCCATGGCGTGGTCTCCGGGTCGCACCCCCAGAAGAGCACCATTTCGGAGTGCTCGGTAGTATCGTTGACGATGTTGGCGGCCGGCCACATGTTCCCCTGGACGCCCTGGCCCCAGACGTGCTTGGCCCCCCAGTACCAGCCTTCCCAGCTGTCGGGGTTCCGGACCTGGATGGTGAAGCCGCCCAGGTGGTCCAAGAGCGTTCCGGAGTGGCCGTGGGGAGTGTTGATGGTCTTGCACTCGCCGTGACCGTCGCCCTGCATCAGAATGGCGTAGGGGCCATAGGTGTCGTGGATCCGTTTGATTTCGGCCGAAATGATGTCGGTGGCTTCATCCCAGGAGATGCGAACATATTTGCTCTTGCCCCGGTTCTGGGTATTTCTCTCTCCGTTCGGGTCCCAGTCCACGCGCTTGATGGGATACTTGATCCGGTTGGGCGAATACACCCGCTTCTTGTAGGCCAGCGAAAACGGACCCGGCAGCGACTTCCAGGCCGGTGCGATGGATTTGCCGTCTCGCTCCATCTTCCACTGCCGGACCTCCTCCTTCTTGTACTTCCACCCGTACTGCATCGGGCGCACCCGGACGATCTTGCCGTCCTTGACGTCGACCATCCCCTCGGCGCCGCCGCCAAAAAAACCGCCGAGGCCGAGGCTCCTCAGGACCGTCTTATCCTTGGTTTTGATTTTCGCCTTCTTTTCTGCCATTCTCTCTTTTCCTCCTTTTGGCCACAACGATGATGGCGCCTGAGGGTGAGTCCAAGCCCATCCGATTCCGGCCGCCCGGCTGATTCAGATGCGCCGAACGGGTTTCTTCGCGCCTGCACTCCAGGTTTAGCCGGTTCCCCCCGCGACAGCTCGACGCCCGTTTTTCTGGGCACTGACGGAAGAGACGTAGAGAACCTGTGGATAGGTAAAATGTATTACATTTCGGATCGGCAAGATATCATCTCCGCAGATTTTTCATGCAATTTTTCATTAATACCCGGAGATGACGCTGCCCTCTTCAGAACCCGCTGGTGGTTCCACAGCCGGGTTCAGGGGAAGGCTGTTATGGACACACGCATTGTCTTTGCGTATAGTGTCCGCACTATAGAAAAGGCGTCTTGTGACTGTCAAGATTTTTTTGTATGTAATTTTTCATTGGAATATTGCGCTGCGATTGCCATCTTCGCCCGCATCCCGGATCGACCACAGGCGAGAGTTGCGTTGAAAACATTCAAAAAGCTCATAAAGCCCCGCAGCCTTTGCGATGATGTGATCCGTGAAATCAAGAAGGCGATCTTGAGCGGCATTTACCCGGTCGGCGCCCCTCTTCCGAGCGAAACCGATCTTGCCGGGCAGTTCGGCGTCAGCCGCCCCGTCGTGCGGGAAGCACTGCGCTCCCTGCAATCCAGGGGATATGTCGAAATCCGCAGGGGGACCAAAGGCGGGGCATTTGTTCGGGAGGTGATCACCCCACCCCTTCTGGACGATTTTCCGGCCCTCGTGCTGTACCGGCGTCTCAAGGTCGATCACCTGGCGCAGGCGCGTCTGCTGATCGAGCCCGAGGTCTGCCGGCTGGCGGCGTTGAATGCCTCCGCCAAGGACATTCAGAAAATGAAGGATCTCACCAAACGCTACGCCGGCATCCCGGATCCGGATGAAAAAGACCGCCTGTTCAGCCATTTCCATCGTCTCGTCGGCAGATCCTGCGGAAACCCGCTGTATTCGATCCTGATCGAAAGCATCATGGATTTCACGGAAGGCTTCATCCGGACGATCAAGCCGATCTCCGAATTCATCCATGAGGACCACGATCACGATGAAATCATCGCGGCCATCGAAAGCCGGGATCCGGAAGCCGCCGCCGAGGTGGCCACCCGGCATGCCACCCACATTCTGGAGGAGATGCGAAGGCTGGAAAAAACCTATCTGGACCTTTTGGACAGGGAAAACCCGCCCGTTCCGAAGATTGGTTGATGGGGATTCGTGAAGGGTTTGGGAAGGCGCCGAGGGGGCCAGGTCCCGAGGGTCGAGTGTGCTGCAGAAACGCGACAGGAATCGCCACCCAAGAAAGTCATGAAACTACACGATAAGATCAGGCCCTTGATCCCTGGTCCCCTGGCCCCCTCGATCCCTTTGTTTCGACAGGGCGCGCAATGCGGGCGCTTCCTTTTGGTTCGTTTTCTTTCACGGGAAAGAAAATGAACATTCGATGGAGGAAAAGATGCAGATTAAAGAAGATCCACCAATGTTAGATCTCCCCGGATCCCGAAGGCATCCTTTTCCAGCACCGCCCACTCCGGCGCTCAGTAGACCGCAACGAGAATCACGTCATAGATGAGCGTCTTGCCGGCGAAGGGGTGGTTGGCATCCAGCGTGACGGTTTCATCCCCCACCTCGGTAATGATCAGGTTGACCATCGCTCCCGACTCGTTCATGAACTGAACCGTTCGGCCCACCGCGATGTCCGTCTGGGTCGGCAGGTCGCTCTTCTTGACCTTCACCATCAACGCTTCGTTCCGCCGGCCGTAGCCTTCTTCCGGGGGAATCGTAATCGTCCGGGATTGCCCCACCTCCATGCCGATGATTCCGTGCTCCAGCCCCTTCAGGACCTTTCCTTTCCCGATCCGGAAGTCCAACGGCATGGACCGCTTGGAGGTTCCCACCACCTCCCCGCTTTCCAGTTTCACGGTATAATGCACCTTGACCTGCTTGCCGAGTTCCGCCTTCTTCATTCCGACTCCTTGTTCATCGATCACATGGACACAAAACAGATGCGGATACCGGTGTCGATATCCGCCTTGATATTCTTCCCGTCATCGCGGGAATCCTTCCGGGAACAGCCTGCCAAAGGCGCCGGTTCACCGGTGGACACTACGTAAAGGAATAATCAGGATGACGCAAGTCGCAATTCTCGATGGCGAGTGCCCTCCTGCAGACTTCTACAGCCAGAGGGTTCCCACGGAATGACTCTGATCCACCTGAACGGCGCGGGTCAGGGCGGGCTTTTCATCGAGCCGGATTTCGAGCCGATATTCCCCGCTCTTCTCCGGCAGCCCATCGAACTTGAAATCGCCGAAGACGTCCGTTGCGGTCTTGGCGACAACTTCCCCATCCTTGATCAGAACAACCGTGAGGTCCGCAGCGCAATCGGCCGTATCGCCTTTTCGGACCGCCACGCTTCCCGCGATGAAGCAGGATTCGAACCGGTAAAGATTCCGGTAGTAGACCCCGTACCGGCGGTCCCCGCCGGCTGACGCCAATGTTTCCAGTTGATGTTGCCGTATAAAGGCCTCCAGTTCCTCCATCTCGACCTGGTGGGCGCTGAGGGCGCCGGTCGGGCAGGCCTGGACGCACCGAGGCGCCTTCCACCCGTCGTCCAGTAGGTGGGCACAGAAGGTGCACTTCTGCGCCACTTTCGCCTCGTCATTCCACCAGATGGCGCCGTGGGGACAGGCTCGCCGAAGATCCTTCCTCCCCTTGGCCTTTTCCGGATCGATCATCACGATGCCGTCGTCTCTCCGATAAATGGCCCCCTCGGCCTCCCGGATGCACGGCGCATCGTCGCAGTGGAGGCACGGCTTGGGAAGATAGGCGATGTCGATCTGGGGGAACGTTCCCCTTTCCTTCCGGAGAATGTTCATCCATCGGTGCCCGTGCAGCGGCTGGGATACGGCATAGCCGGGCCAGTCATTTCCGCAGTGCTCGTCCTTGCAGGCCAGAAAGCAGTTGTTGCAGTCTTCGCATTTTTCGACATCGATGATCAGGATCCATTTTTTCATGTAGTCTGCCTCCCCTCCCAGGGCCGAATCTCGACCAGGCAGGAATTGGATGCCGTCGAATGGGATTTCCGGATGATGTTCCGGCTCGAGGTGAGCACGTTGATGCACCCTCCCCGGTCCGGAGAAACGCCCGGCTCGCCGACGGGGTCATAGTTGGCCGACCCCTCGAAAGAATGAGCCGTTCCCGGCGGCACCCGCTCCGTCACTTGGGCGGCGCAGATGACCGATCCCCTGTCGTTGAATACCTCCACCAGGTCGTTCGTCCGGATCGACCGCTTCCGGGCGTCCTCCGAATTGATGCGAACGATCCAGTAGTAATACCCGCCGATAGCCACCCGGTGGTCCTTCACATCGTTGACGATGCCGTCCTTGGCGTCGAACATGGTGTGAAAGCTGTACCGGGGATGCGGAGAAATCAGATTCAACGGAAACCTGGCATACAGATCCTGCGTATGGTGCCCCTCCCAGGAAGGAATAAAGGTCGGAACCGGCGGCCTTTCCGGATCGTCCGGGGCAAAGCGTTTCAGGCTGGAGGATTCGAATTCGAGCTTGCCCGACTGGGTCTGGAGGCCGGACCGCCACTCCTCGGTGTAGTCGGACGGAAGGGGGGAGAGCTCCGGAACGTCCTTTTTCCGGCCTTCCGCAAACCATCGGTAGGACACCGGCGCGCGAAGCTCTTCCTTCGGCGAGGGAACGACGTAGTATCCTCTCTTCATGAACCGGGGCCAGGAAATGACCTTGGGAAGATCGCTGGCATTGAACAGCCGCCGGCACCACTCCAGCTCCGTCATGCCCTCCGAGAAGGGCGCGCCCAGCCCGAGCCGCTCGGCCAGCTCCAGGAAGATCTGGTAGTCGGACTTGGACTCTCCCAGCGGCTCGATGCAGCGGTGCTGCATGGTGATGATGCGATGATTCCATTGGATGAACTGGTGATGGCTGTAACCGCCGGAATTGGCTGTCTCGCCGATGTCCCACCGCTCGAAATTGGTGCAGGCGGGCAGGAGGATATCGGCGAACTTGGCCTCGCCTTCGAACCAGATCGACTGGTTGACCACGAACTCCAGGTTGTCGCTCCGGTAGGCTTTTGCATAGCGGTTCGACTCGGCCATGGTTCCGAAATGGGAGCCGCCGTACTTGTAGTAGAGTCTTGCCGGTGAATGGCCCGGCGCCGGGTAGACGAATTTCTTGAACTGCCCCTCGATGCTCTTGGGATCGGTCGGGTATCCTTCGCACTCACCGTACAGAATCGCCTCCGGAATGCGAAGCCGGGGAATCATCTGGGAGACGGAGTTCATGCTGGGCAGCTGCGGCATCCGCTGGTACATGCTGATCCGCAGCCCGGTGTAGTCCAGGTCGCCGGAGAGGCCTCCCTCCGCGTAGCCGGGGAAGTAGAAGCTCGTGTCCACAGGCGCTCCCTGCTGCAGGCAGCCCATGTTGACCCCGGGTTTTCCTAGCCCTTGCATCGCCATCAGACAGACCATCGAGCGCGCCCATTCGGCCCCCGTGGCGCACCGGCACGCACCGCCGAATCCCACCAGGCCTCCCGGGGAGAGGTAGGTTTTTCGGGTTCCCCATTCCCGCGCCAGCGCCCTGACGTCCTTGGCCGGCACCTGGGTCTCCGGCTCCTGCCATTCAGGTGTCTTGGGAGTGCCGTCCGTCCGGCCCAGGATGTAATCCCGCCATTTTTCGAAACCGACGGTCCGATCGCGGACATAGGTTTTGTCGTATAGATCCTCGGTGATCCAGACGTAGGCGATGGCCAGCGACATGGCGTTTCCGGTGTCGGGCCTGGGGGCGATCCACTTGCCGCCGAGCAGGGCGGCCGTGTGGTTGAAGTAGGGGTCGATGTGAACCATCTTGATTCCCAGTTCCTTGGCCCACTGCCGCCGCACCGTTCCCTCGAAGGCCCCGTAGACGCCGCTGGTCGACTCCGGGTCGCTGGACCAGAATACGATCATCTCGGCTTCCTTGAGACAATCCTCGACCGTTCCGTAGGTGTCGGTCGCACCGTTGCGGATGCTGTTGCCCCAGTGGTGCATCGCCCCCCAGTACCACCCCTCCCAGCTGTCCGGATTGTGGACCACGTGGCTTGACCCGATGGAATTCATGAACCGGGTCTTGGCACTCAGCCAGTAGCCGAGGTTGCCCCACGTGTGGTGGGAGCCGCTTCCGTTCATGATGGCGCCGGGACCGTGTTCCCTTTTGACCCGCTTGATTTCACGGGCGACGATGTCCAGGGCCTCGTCCCAGGTGATCCGCTCGTAGCCGGAGATGCCCCGGTTTGCGCAGTTTCGGTCTCTATCGGGGTCGAAGTCCACCCGTTTCATGGGATGAAGAAGCCGGTCCGGTGAATAGATGAGGGACTTGAGGCCCAAGGTGTAGGGGTTGACCGTTCCTTTCCTTGGGGGTGAAAAGCGCCTTCCCCTGGCTTCGATGGTCCAGGGCTCCGGATCGCTCTCGTCGAATTCGATGGGCGTGATGCGGATGATCCGTCCCTGCTTCACATGGACGAAGACCGGGCCGCCGTTGGTGTTGTTGACATACCGGACCACACCGTTTCCGAGGGGAACGCCAAAGTCCGGCGTGGACCGCACCCGCTGAAGCATTTTCAGGGTCTGCATGAACCAGATGGCGAACTCGTCCGGGCCTTCGACCTCCACCCTGAAGTTTTTCATGGCGTTGATCTGTTTCAGATAGTTTCCCGGCGCGGTCATCAGTTGCACCGCCGTCTGGGCGTCCCTGAACACCATGGTGACATCGGGGGCGTCCGCAAGGCCGGAGCCGGATGAGAGGCGGCCGTTCGAAAACCGGAAATGCCGTCCGACCGAACCGTCCTTGGTGCGGATCTGGGCGGTGAAGTTCTTCTCCCGGAGCCGCGAGCGGAAAGCCGGATCGCTCAGCCGCTTTACGATCAGCATGAACTTGATTCCCAGCAGCAGACCCTTGAAAGCTGGATCCGCGACCGCCCGGGTGCCTTCGGAGTAAATTCTGGCGATGATGGACATGACAGATCCCCTTGCAGCGGTTCGTTTCGTAATCCTTGTATCCGGTGAAAGACGAAAGCAAACTCTGTACCAATTATATTTTATTATAATTTCAAACAGTTGATATTTTTTGTCAGAATTTTTTACCAAATATGGTTGCTTTAGTTTTCATATTTGGTAATTCTAACCGACAATTACCGTATTTAGTAGAATAAGTAAGGAGGCAAATGGAGCCGGATCGTAATGTCTTTTTCCGGAAGGCGACGCTCCTGATCTGCAGCAGCCTCGATATCGAAACGGCGTTGTGGCGGTCCCGGAACTTTATCGCCGACTACCTGCCAGCTGACGAGATCTACCTCAACATCTATGACCGGAGTCTCGGCGGGCTGCGATACGTGGCCCGCGCGGATGCGAATCGGGGGGAGAAGCTGGAAAAGAGCATCCGCCTTTCCCCGCAGCTCATCGAAGCCATCGAAAGCGGCGAACGGTTGAAGAACCACCTCATCATCAACCGGCCCGAGGAGGATCCGATGGGTCGGATCATCACCCGTGAGCTGGGGATGGGAGAAAGTTCGTTTATCGCGCTCAGGCTGCGCATCGAAGGGCAGCGCCTGGGCGTCATCGACCTTTTCGCCAGGGGCGAGGACCGATTCACCCCGGAGCATGCGCGACTGTTTTCGCTCCTGAGGGAGCCGTTTGCGATCGCCATGGCGAATGCGCTCCAGCACCAGGAAGTCGTTCAGCTCAAGGAACAGCTCCTTTCCGACAACCGCTACCTGAACAGTGAACTGATTTCCAGGTCCGGGGACGAGGTCATCGGCGCCACGGGCGGTTTGCGCAATGTCATGGAGAAAGTCGGTCAGGTGACGCACCTCAAGAACACGGTGCTCCTCCTGGGCGAGACCGGCGTCGGCAAGGAAGTCATCGCCAACGCCATCCACCGCCAGTCGCCGCGTCGTCATGAACCGTTCATCAAGGTCAACTGCGGGGCCATTCCCGAAAATCTCATCGACAGCGAGCTTTTCGGCCATGAAAAAGGCGCTTTCACCGGGGCTGTCCGTCAAAAGCGGGGACGCTTCGAGCGCGCGAACAGGGGAACTCTCTTCCTCGATGAAATCGGAGAGCTGCCGCCCTGGGCCCAGGTGCGCCTGCTGCGGGTGCTCCAGACCCAGGAGATCGAGCGTGTCGGCGGCTCGCCGCCCATCCGGCTGGACATCCGGGTGATTGCCGCCACCCATCGCGACCTGCGGCAGATGGTGGCGGAAAAAAAATTCAGGGAAGACCTGTGGTTCCGCATCAATGCGTTTCCGATCCACATCCCGCCCCTGAGAGAGCGCAAAAGAGACATTCCACTTCTGGTCGAGTATTTTCTTCGGAAGAAGTCGAAGGAACTGGGCATCCATTCCATCCCGGACATTGCACCTCAGGCCTTAAAGGAACTCTCGAAGCGGGACTGGCCGGGAAATGTGAGGGAACTCGAAAATGCGGTCGAACGGGCGCTGATCCAGCACCGCCAGGGGCCGTTGCGGTTTCACAGCGCGGTGGCGCCCGCCCCGGGAGACGATTCATCCATCAGCCTGGAGGACCACTCCCTCCTGCCTTCCCTGGACGATGTCAACCGCTCCTACATCGAAAAAGTCCTCGCGAGGACGAACGGAAAGGTCAACGGTTCGAACGGCGCCGCCGCCCTGCTGGGTCTGCATCCGAACACCCTCAGAAACCGGATGCGAAAGCTGGGTATCGCCTTCGGGAAAATGGCGGATAAGGCATGAGCCCAAACGAAAGTCACCATCCCACCCGCTCCTCCAGGAAACGGAGATAGCGCGGGTCGATGACCGGAAGATCTCCGCCGTTGGCGAGCAAGAGGGCCAATTCAGCCGTCGACGCCGCCTGCGATTCCAGGTGGATCCGACCGAGGCTTTCGGAGGCCAGCGATGGACTGCCGAGGTACCCCTCGCGGGCTCCCATCCGCCTGAAGGTCTTCTCCCCATTCCGCATGGCCGCCTTCACATCGATCAGGACGGGCGGCAGGAGTCCGACATTTCCCTTCAACAGCCCGGGATGCCGGTGCTGGATGTAACTGGTCTCCTTCACATCGGCATGAATCTCCATCTTCATGTCCAGTCCCATCGCCCTGCCCAGTTTCTCGTCCTCCGTCTCCATGCCGCCGTAATGAATCCGGCTGGCGGTCTCGACGATGCCGATTCCGTGCTGCTCGCCGACCCGATCCGCGGCGCTCAGGATGGCTTTCATGTGGATCGGGTCGAGGTGGTGGTTGCAGATCACGATGTGGCGGAACCCGCTCGCCGCCAGGGCCGAGCAGATATCCCGGACGACACTGAAAAGCGTTTGCCCATTCAATGAAATCGTTCCGGGAAAATCGGCCGTCACATCGGCGCACCCCAGCGGAATCGGCGGCGCCAGAACCAGTTCCAGTGTCGGGTCGCTGCTGCTGGCCATCTCCGCCGCCAAGTCGGCCACGTCGCTTGCCGCCAGAATGTCGGTTCCGACCGGCAGGTGAGGACCATGGGCTTCGATCGGGCTCAACGGCAACAGGACCACCGTTCGCGCCTTGTCGAGGGCCTCGACATCGACCCATGTCATCCCGATCATTCGATGAATCTTCCCCATGACGGAACCCCCGTGATCGCCTTTTCCTGTTTCGACCCGGAAAGGCCGCCGGCGCGTCTCCATCGGCGTCTCAACGGCCTCGAACTGAATGTGCCGGCCTCCGGAGCCGGTGTGATCTCGACCCCGAAAACCGGATCTCCGAGGGGCGCGACATCCGACCCCACCCCGAACGGGCTTCAGACCTTCAGCTTCCCCTCGTTGAAGGCCCTGATGTAGGACAGGCAGAAACGATCCCTTTTCACGAGCGCTTCCGCGGCGAACACCAGGGCCATCATCACCGGATCGAGCGGATCCAGGATGACCGCGTCCAACCCGCTCGCAATGCTCATCACGGCATAGGCCCGGTTGAGATGGCGCCGTTCGGGAAGCCCGAAGGAGACGTTGCTCAGCCCGGAGACGAAATGCATCCCGGGGTGCCTGGCGTGAAGGGCCTGCATCAGGTTCAGGGTATCGATCACGGTTTCCCGGTTTGTCGCCACGGAGCGCACCAGGGGATCGAGATAGATCCTGTTTTCCGGAATGCCGGCCGACAGCAGGTCGTCGACCAGGGCGCTCCCGACGGCTTCAGCCGTTTCACGGTTTCCGGGGATGCCCCGGTCGTCGAGACACAGAGCGACGATGCCGGCCTCGTACCGTTGGACCAGCGGCAGGACATTGGCGAAGCGTTCCTTCTCCCCGCTGATCGAGTTGATGAGCGGCGTTCCCTGGTGGACGGCCAAGCCGGCGGCAAGTGCTTCCGGATTGGGGCTGTCGATGCACAAGGGCAGCCCGGCGGCTTCCTGGGTGACCCGAACCAGCCATTCCATTGCAGCCGGCTCATCGGCCGTATCCAGGGTGCCGCAGTTGACGTCGAGGTAGTGGGCGCCCGCGTCCGCCTGATGTTTGGCCTCAGCGGCAATGGTCTCCCGGTCCCTCCTGCGAACGGCGTCGTCGACAAGGGTCCGCGTGGAATTGATCTTCTCACCGATGATCAGCATCGACGATTTCCTTTCGGCCTGAACGGGTGTGAAGTTGAACCGCGGTTGGCGTTTCAGGAATAGATTTTCCGGCAGATCTCCACGCCCGCCACCGCGTCGGAGGCTGCGTAGTCCGCTCCTGCAAATCCCCTGACCTGCTCGTTGACCGGGGCGCCTCCGATGACGATCGTCACCCGATCCCGCAGGCCGGCTTCGGTGACGGCGTCGACCACGTTCTTCATCTCAGGATAGGTGAAATTGAGAAGTGCGCTCAATCCCAGAACCTTCGCTCCCGATTCCCTCACCGCTTCGACGAATCGCTCGGCGGGCACATCCACCCCCAGGTCGATGACCTCGAATCCCGAACCCCGGAGCAGGATCACGACGATGTTCTTGCCGATGTCGTGAATGTCCCCTTTGACGGTGCCGATGACGACCTTGCCCTTGCTTTCCACCGCCTGCACCCCTTCCAGGAGCGGCTCGAGCCGCTTCATCACCCCCTTGAGAATCTCCGCCGAGTAGATGAGCTGGCTGATGAAATAGGTATTCTGAGCGAACAGCTCGCCCACGGCCACCATGCCGTCATTGCAGTCCTGGATGATCTCCAAGGGCGAGACGCCGTCGGAAATCTGTTGTTCGACCAGGGCATTGACCCGTTTTTCGTCGAGGTCTCTCAAAGCCTGCGAAAGCGCCTTCATAACATTCTTCTCCTGTTTGCATTCATCCATCGCCTTGCCCGATCCGTTGGTCTCTTTACATGACCCACTGCCACATCCAGTTGTAGGCCATGGCTTCGAGCTGCTCCCAAGACCGGCGAATCAGGGCCTCGTCCCCCTTTACTCCGCCGAGCTCGGCGGCCTTGACCTCCCACGGGGTGATCATTCCCTGGGGATTGAGCCCTTTCACCTGAATGTTCCCGGGGGCCAGCGGCCTCGGTTCCGGCGAGATGCCGCTGTCGTAGACGCCGAACTCCAGCACCGCGTCGATCATGGCGCGGAGATTTTCGGGTTTGGTGGTGTAAGGGAAGTTGCAGCCTCCGGATATGATGAATCCACCGTCCTTGCCCACGGTCTCGCAAAGCATCTTGACGTGAGAACGCATCTCCTCCGGGGTGCCCAAAATGAGCATGGAATCCGGCACGCCGCCGGCAACGCACGAGTGGCCGGCCAGAATTTCCTTGGCCTTGAAGATGTCTCCCTGGGTGTCGATGTCGAAGACCACCTTGCCCTTCGGAAGCTCCACGAGCCGATGGAGGTGGGCGTTCCAGTCTCCCTCCAGGTACGCCCTCACCGTGTGCCCGGCATCGATCAGGATTTCGATGGTCCTCTTGAAGGACGGCCAGTAGAACGCATCGAACTGGTCCGGGGACATGAACATGGCCTTGTGGGTCGGGACGAAAATGGGCCACCGTCTGAATGGATCGGCCGTGGCCAGAGCGAAGTTGGCGATCTCGTGGACGACGACGTCGCAGGCGGCCTTGAGTTTGTCCGGGCAGCGGTACATGTCCATCATGGTGCCGGTCAGCCCGCGCATGGCGTCCGCGATGACATCGAAAGGCGCCAGAAAGGCGCCCGCCATGGGCTGGGGCATGCCGCACCGCTCTTCCAGGAATCGGGTGCGGTTGCGCATCACCTCCGCCATCATCATGTGGGCCATGCCGGCTTTCAGAAAGGCGATATGGGACCGTGGATTGTCGCGGTCGGCGAACTCTCCGAGCACCCTGGGCAGAAACGTGTTCAGCATGAAGGACTTGGGTTCCTCGATGAGAAGGTCGTATTCCTCGGGAGTCATGTACTCCTTCTCGACGAACTGAAACTGGGTGTCGGGCGGCAGGTCGCGCCCCGGAAGCTTGTAGGTCCGGCAGTCGATCGCGTCGTACAACGGTCCGTAGATCCGGTTGTTCCGAAGCACGTCGATCTCCGGAAAATCCCGTACGAAGACTTCCTCCGCTTCGAGCCACTTTGGCGGGTCGTAGAGCGTCTGCTGCTGGTTGTTTCCTGAGTAGACCTCCGCGAAATAGTTGCTGCCCGTGGCGATCGGAATGCGGTCCGTCGGTTCGAGCGCGATGGCCGCCTGGTAGCGTCCCAGCCGCTTCCCGTAACGTTTTCTGATGTCCTCCGAAGCCATCGGAATCTCCTTTCCATGTGTCATGCGTCGTTGCCTCGCCCCCGGGACCGCCGCCTGCCCAGCGAGGCCGTGCGGCGTCGCATGACCAATGGACGGCCGGGCGCATCAGCAGTGGATGAATACCTTCAGGGCGCCCCGATGAGCCGCCAGTATCCGGTCGAAAGGGGGATCAACACCGTCACGTAAAGTATGGTCAGAACGACGCCCAGCTTGACGGTCGATTCGGCGGTTATCCTTCCGTTGCTCATCCCCATCGTCATCAGAACCATGGCTTCCTGAAATGGAAACACCCATCGCTTGGCGGCAAAGAGGATCACGCCGAAGGTCGCCACGAGCGGCATGCCGTTGGCCGCCGCATACTGGCCCATGGCCGGAAGAAAGCAGGCCATCAGGGGCGCCATCGTGCCCACCGGAAGGTGGAGCGCCACCAGTATGAGAGCGGTGTACACGTTGGCCTGCGTCCCGGGCCAACGGTGAATGTTGTCGGGCATGGCGATTTCCGCCAGCCAGGTGTGGACCTCGTGATAGACCAGTTGATCGCCGATACTGAACACGCCGAGGAAAAACCACATGAAGGGCCAGTTCAACGCGGCAAAATCCTTTTCATTCAAAACTCCGATGCCAGGGAAGAACAGGAGCAGCGATACGCCCAGAGACAGCCACCCGCCGTCGAGGCCATGCAGCGGTTGGGTGGGGAAGACGATCAGAGTGCTGATCGATATGAGGAGTACCTTCTTTTCCTGGAGTGACAGCGGACCGAGCTTCAGATACTTCTCCCGGACAACCGATCTCATCAACACCGGCTTTGGTCTCGGTTTGTACAGGAACACGATCGAGGCGTAGGCCATGATCAGAAAAAGTAACGCGATCGGAGTGATGTATTTGAGCCAACTGATAAAATCCAGGTCCACGATAGGTCGAAAAAGGCCGACGGCCAGTGGGTTCAGGGACCAGCCGGTCAGCACCAGCTCCCCTGCCAGAATACTGCTGGCCACCATGGCCAGCAGAATGCCGTTGTATCCCCTGCTCCGGGGGGCGAATCCGAATTCATGGGCCATTTGAGTGTAGATCTCGTAGGTGATGGCGATCTGCGCCACCGTCGAGAACGGAGCGATGATGTTGAGCACGGCGTTGACGACAAAGATGGTCAGGATGACGGAATACCAGCCCGAGACGAAAGTGGACGCAAAAAAGTAGGCGATCCGCCTTCCCAGGCCGGTCTTGATGAAGCCGGCCCCGATCACGAACCCCATCAGCAGCATCCACCACAGGGGCGATGTCGCGGATTTCAGGGCAACTTCGGCGGGAGCGCTCCCGAGGAGGATGGGCGACAGGATCAGGCCCAGTCCGGTAAGGTGGTTGGGGAATACACCAAAGATGATACAGGTGATCCAGAAGAGAATGGCCGCGAACCCGACGCGGGCCGGGTGCGGCAGGGGCAGGAGAAAGCCCGCCGCAAGCGCGACCGCGAGTCCCAGGACCAGCCCCGTATGCTTTCGGCTCAAATCCATGCGACCATCTTGTCCCCCATCCGTACGTGTTCGTCGAACCGGTTCCCGGCATCGAATCGCAAGCGGGTCTCGCCTGCCCCACCGCCCTTTAGCCGTAGATCAGGTTCGGCAGAAACGTCGCGATCTCCGGGAAGATCATCAGGAGGATCGTCAACAGGATGATCGCCGCGAGAAACGGCAGGATGCCCCGGTAGATGACATGGAGCGGGACCAGGGGTGCGATGCCCTTGATGACGAAGACGTTCACTCCCACGGGCGGGGTAATGACGCCCATTTCGCCCACCATCACCACGATGACGCCGAACCAGATGGGGTCGAAGTTGAACCGGGTGACGATGGGAAAGAAGATGGGAATGGTCACCACGATCAGCGCCATGGAATCCATGAAAAATCCGCCGACAAAATAGATACACACCATCACGGCCATGATGGCCATGGGCGGAATGGGAAGATTGCCGACCCAGTCGGCCAGGACGAAGGGAATTCCCGAGATGGCCAGGAAATGGCCGAAAACGGCGGCGCCGACGATGATGAACAGCACCATGCAGGAGGTGCGAAGACCGTCCTTGAGGGCGTCGACGGTTTTGACGAGCTCGAGCTTGCGCCGGAATAGGCCGATCAGGAAGGCGCCGAATGCGCCGATGGCCCCCGCCTGGGTCGGGCTGAACCAGCCAAGGAATAGCCCTCCGATCGTCAACGCGAAAAGGATGATGGCCTCGATGATTCCCCCCAGGGAGACGATTTTTTCCTTCAGGTTCGTCCTGGGGCCCGGAGGTGCGATTTCCGGGTTCCGCAGGCAGAGCAGCACGACGACGAAAATGAAGAAAAGCGTCATGATCGCGCCGGGAAGGATGCCGGCGACGAAGAGCTTCCCGATCGACTCCTCGGTGAGGATGCCGTAGACGATCAGGACCGTGCTCGGCGGAATGAGGATGCCCAGGGTCCCCGCGGCGGCCACCGTCCCGGTGGCCAGTTTGTCGTCGTACTTGTATTTCTTCATCTCCGGCAGCGCGATGCTTCCCATCGTCGCAGCCGTTGCGGCGGTCGACCCGCAGATGGCCGCGAACCCGGAGCAGGCCACGACGGTGGCCACGGTCAAGCCGCCCCTGAACTGTCCCAGCCAGGTATAGCATGTTCGGTAGAGCCTTTGACTGATGCCGGAGGCATAGGCCAGGGACCCCATGAGGATGAACATGGGGATGACCGAAAGCGGATAGGAGGACAAGGTTTCGAAGATGTCCTGGGCCAGCAGCGTCAGTGCGGATTCGATCCCGTTCAGATAGGCAAACCCCGCGAAACCGACGAAGGCCATTGAAAAGGCAACCGGCATTTTGAGCATGAAGAGCACCAACAACACCGCGATTCCGACGATACCGGTCAGTTCAGGACTCATCGTTTGAATACCTCGGCAAGAGAATGGAGGAATCTGGCCAATGCCACGAACGTAGCGGGGATGAAGGCGATGCCGGCCCCGAATGCAAACGGGTGAAGGGGAAAGCGTATGGTGGGGCTGACTTCTCCGTAAGTCCTGAGATCTGCTCCATAAACGAAAATCTGCCATGTCATGATAATGAACAGACTCAGCACCAGAAACTGGACGATGCATCCGGCGATGCGGCGGGTCATCCTTGGCAGGAGCGGCATGAAAAACTCCACTTCCACATGTCGGTTGACAACATAGGAGGCACCCAGACCGAAGCTGATCGCCGTCAACTGCGCCAGCATCATCAGGTCCAGGGAACCTGGCACCGGTGCCAGAAACAGCTTGGATCCGATGACATCCACCGTCGTCAGCAGCATCATCGACACAAAGGCGACAACCCCCACCCACTCGATACCCGTGCTGAACCTTTCGTTGAAGCGATCGAATTTCTTCAAGGTTCCCATCGTCGACATCCCCTTCCCTCGCAGATCATGTTGAAGCACCGGTTCAAGACGCGGGCCCCGGAGTCCGCCCCGGCCCGCCCGGATGAAAGCCAGGCTCCGCGGGGCGGACATGGGTTCCGGGTGTCGAAATTACTCCCGCACCTCCGGAGGACCGGTGGTCGATTTGATGTGCAGCTCGATCTGCTTTGCCAGCAGCTCTTTCTTGCGCTGGTTCAGATAGTCGATCCACCCGCGCACTTCTTCCTCCTTGAATCCCTTGTCGACCATCCCCTTGACGTAGTTGTCGAATACCGGCTGGACGGCCTCGACCCACCGGTTGAACTCGTCCTCCGGCAGTTCGATGTATTCCACGCCATGCTCCTTGCCGAACGCTTCGCCCGGAAAATCGGAGGCGTTCCACACCATCGCGAACTTCTCCCGATATTCGCCGCTGAGCTGATGGAAGACGGTCTTGACGTCCTCCGGCAACCGTTCGTAGCTGCGTTTGTTCATGGCGACGTAAAAGGGGTAGCTCGGACCGACGTTCCACGAATTGGTGACGTGGCTGACGACCTCGCCGAAGCGGAACGCCCTGACGCCCTCGCCGCCGACGAAGACCCCCTGGATGACTCCCTTGGAGATGGCGTCATAGGTTTCAACGATAGGCGTCGGTGCGGGGGTCCCTCCCAGGGCGGAAATGACTTCGGCCATTCTTCCGGGTGCGCGGATGATCTGCCCCTTGAAATCTTCCAGTGTGCGCAAGGGCTTCGTGTGCGCCAGGACGCTGGGGGTATTGGCGTGGAACCACAGCGGAACGACCTTGTTCCACTCTTCCGGTTTGAATTTGTTGTAGAAGTCGTTCATGGCGATATTGGCCACCCATCCGGTCGGAAACCCGATCGGCAGCTCGCACACCTCGGTGACCGGAAAACGCCCGGGCGTATAGGAAATGTGCGAAAGCCCGATGTCGGTGATGCCGGTCTCGATCGCCTTGATCATGGAAGTGGCGTTGGCCAGTGAGCCTCCGGGGAAAAATTGAATCTTCACCTGGCCGTTGGTGCGCTGCTCCACATCGGCGATAAACTCCTCGCATGTCTTGGACGACATGTGAGGAGTGGGCAGGTAGGAGGCGAATTTGAGGTTGATCACCTTTTGCGCCCAGGCGTCACCCTGGGGACCCGCCAAAAAAAACGATAACACCGTTAAAACGAGAAGTAATTTGGACCTCATGTCGACCCCTCCTGGCTGTGGGTTGGATGAAGATGGGACGCCGGTTCCGCCCCGGGGTAGATCCCGAGAAGACGGCGCTTTCCGGAAGTCCGGACCGATGATCGGCAGTCGATACGCTACGTGAGCGAGCCCGCGATCGGTCGGCCCGGCGGATGCTACTCTTCGGCTTCGCACAGCGAAGCGACCATCTTGAAACGCTTGTCCACCTGCTGCTGGAGAACCTCGAGGTTCTCATCCTTCAGATGCTTGAATTTCCCGAGCATCTTCGTCAGTTCCTGGACCGGTTTGGGTTTGGCCACCTTCTGGGTGATACGGAAGCGCCCGCCTTCCGACTCCCAGAGCGGGAAGTAATTCGTTCGCACCGCGGCGCGACAGACCTGGATGGAGGCGTCCATGGGGATCTTCCATCCGACGAGGCAGGGGCAGAAGACGTGGATGTAGACAAAACCTTCCTTGGCCTTCTCCTTTGCCTTGACGAGTTTCCTGGCGTAGTCTTCCAGATGGCTCAACGTGGCGGTGGCCACATAGGGGATGTCGTGCATCGCCATCACCAGGGGAAGATTCTTCGATCCGGTGGTCTTCCCGTAGCTGACCGCGCCCGCGGGGGTCGTGCTGGTGGATGCCCCGTACGGCGTGGCGCTGCTCCGCTGGATACCCGTATTCATGTATCCCTCGTTGTCGTAGCAGATGTAGATCATCTTCTCGTTTCGTTCGGCCGCCCCGCTCATGGTCTGGAAACCGATATCCTGCGCGCAGCCGTCACCGGTGTAGCAGACGACGGTGGCGTCGATGCCGGCCCTCTGATAGTAGCGGGTCAGCCCGGAAGCACTCGAGGCCACGCCGGTCATGGTGCAGGCGTAATAGGCGTGCTTGTGCCAGGTGCTGACGTTCTGGCCGTGGAGCACCGGGGCCGAGCAGGAAGGCGTCCCGACAAAGATGATGTCCTTTCCCAGTATCTTGGAAACCTGTCTGAGATTCAGCTCAAGGGCGCAGCCGGCGCAGCAGGCGACGCCTTTGGAAAACTGATCCTCGTTCTGGTAGTAGTCGCATACCGCCGGCATTTTTTTTCGTTTGTCTGCCATTTTGAACCCTCGCTCTTGTCAGGGCAGCCAGGTGACTTCCTGGTAGGCCTGCCCCTGGGATGCTTTGTAAATGTCGTCGACCATACGACCGATGTGCTCCTTGGTGATATCCATGTTGGCCAGGCCGTCGATGAAGCTCAGCATGGGAACCACCGTGCCGATGTTCGGCGTGATCGCCCGGGTCTCCATGTAAAGGGGGCCGCAGTTCCAGCCGAAGCAGATGCTGCGGTCGAGGACGCCGATGGCCTTCTTGCCCTTTAGGGCCTCGCTCAGGCGCGCAACCGGGAAGGGGCGGTAGAGCCGCAGCTTCACCAGTCCCACCTTGATTCCCTCTTCCCGCTTGGCATCGATCACCGTCCGGGCCGTTCCCACGGCGCTTCCGGAAGTCACCAGGACGATGTCCGCGTCCTCGGTTCGATAGGTCTCGATCTGCCCGCCGTAGCCGCGCCCGAATGCCTTCCCGAAACTCAGGTCGATCTCGTCGATCTTCCCCTGAACCCGGTCCAGCGCCGCCATGTGCTTCTTCCGCAGCTCGACATACCCCATGCCAAGGCCATGGCTGCCGCACCCGAGGGGGCCGCAGGGCGTCAGGCGCGGCCGGGGAGGCTGGGACTTCAACTCCGCCAGGTAGGCGTCCACCTCTTCGATTCCGGGAATCTCCACCGACTCGGCCAGAAAGGAGAGGTAGTACCCGTCGTAGTTGACCATCACCGGAAGCTGAATGTCGTGGTCTTCGGCCAGCCGGAAGGCCATGATCGTCAGGTCGAGGATTTCCTGGCAGTTTTCCGCGATCAGCTGCACCCAGCCCGAATCCCGCACGGAGATCATGTCCTGCTGACCGGAACAGACCGCGTGGATACCCGGAGGTTCCCGGTTGACATTGATCATGACCACCGGCGCCCGGTAGCCGGCCGTGTTGAACAGCGCATCGTACATGTACACGAGGCCATAGGAGGATGTGGCCGTGAAGGCCCGTCCGCCCGCCATCGTAGCGGCGCACACCACGTTCTGAGCCGAATTCTCGCCCTCGACCGTCACGTATTCGCAATCCAGGATGCCGTCGGCATGAAACTTGGCGAGCTGCTCGATCAGCTCGCTCTGGGGTGTGATCGGGTAGGCCGCCACCACGTCCGGCCGACAGAGCATCGCACCGTAAGCCGCTGCGGCATTGCCCGTAATAACCTTGGTCTGTTTAGTCAGCGGGGCACTCATCGGCATATTCTCCTTCAGAGATCATCGTTATGGCTTTCTTGGGGCACTCCGTGGCGCACACGCCGCATCCCTTGCAGTAATCCAGGTCGGCCTTGAAGTGAATGCCGTCTTCGTCGTCCACGATGCACTGCGGCGGGCAATACACGAAACAAAGGCCGCAGGCATTGCACTTCACCTTGTCCACCACGGGTCTCACGGTCCGCCAATCACCGGTATGGAGACAAAGGAGCGGCCGCCTGGCGTCCGACCAACTGGCCTCGGTCTCGAAAATGCATTTCGCTTCCTCGTGTTTCACTCCCATGTTTTCACCTCCACTTCGTGGTACCCTCTCTCGGCATTGCGGATGTTCATTTTCAGCATGTCCCCTTCCAGGTAATCGGCCAGCCCTTTCAGGACCGACTCCAGCTTCAGCCACCCGGTGGTTTTGGCCAGGGCGCCGATGAGACAGGTGTTGGGAATGTCCCTGCCGATTTCGCAGAGGGCGACGTGGGTCGCGTTGATGACCCCGACCGACTTCAGGTTCTCGCTGGGTCGTGTTTCATAGGGTTTGGCGCTGTTCAGGATCAGCACTCCCCCCGGCTTCAACCCGTCGAACAGTGTCGTCAGGCCCAGCAGGGTCGGATCGATCACCATCAGGCAGTCGGGTGTGTAGATCTGCGTCTTCTCCCGGATCGGTTCGTCGTCGAACCGGGTGAACGCGATCACCGGCATCCCCCGCCTTTCGAATCCGTACATCGGAAAGCTCGCCACGCACTTCCCTTCGATGGCAGCCGCGGATGCCAGCATCTTTGCCGCCATGACCGCGCCCTGTCCGCCGCGCCCGTGAAATCTGATTTCTTTTACCGCCATGTATACTCCTTTATGGTTGTAAGGAATCCCGTTGGCAACGTGTTGAATTTTCAGTTCTTCGCCTCTGATTGGAGCTTCTTTTCGATATCTTCCCTGAGCGCCTGCTTGTTGATTTTCTGGACAGCGGTGTAAGGCATGGAATCGACGAATTCGATTCGTTCGGGCAGCTCGAGCACCGCCGCCTTCTGATCCTTCAGGAAGGAGATGATGTCTTCAAAGGTGAGACGCGAGCCCTTGACCGGTTCGATGTATGCGCAGGCGCGTTCGCCCATCAGCGGGTCCGGCATCGGGATGACCGCGACGGCCGCCACGTCCGGGTGCCGGTTGATCAGCCTTTCGATGACCGTCGCGCTGATGCTCTCCCCGCCCCGATTGATCATTTCCTTCAGCCGGCCGGTGATGGTGATATAGCCTTTTTCGTCGATCCTGGCGATGTCGCCGGTTCTGAAAAACCCCTCCGCGTCGAAGACCTTGGCGTTCTCCTCCGGGTTCCTGTAGTAGCCGGTAAACACGCACGGCCCCTTGACCAGCAGTTCTCCCGGGGTGTTGGGAGGCAGCGAATTTCCTGCGGGATCCACCACCTTGTAGATGTCGTGGGGGAAGGTGGGCCGGCCGACCGTGCAGCAGATGGTATCGATGTCGTCCTGGGTCCGCGTGATGCAGGTCATGCCTTCGGTTCCGCCGTAGCCGTTGTAAAACGTCATCTTCAGCTTTCCCATGACGTTTCGGACCAGGTCCGGATGGCTGGCGCCGCCGGCGCTGTGCATCTTCTTGAGGCTGCTGAGATCGTGCCGGCCGAGGTCTTCGTATTGCAGCATCCTTTGGGCGAGGGTCGGCACCCAGATCACGGACGTCACTTTTTCCCTCTCGATGGTCTCGCATATGAGGCGGTTGTCGGTGTTGTCCAGTAGTATGACCTTTCCCATCGTGATGACGCTGCCCAGGAAGCCCTTGGTAAAGGACAGGTCGTGACCGATCGAGCCCACGATAAGATTGATGTCCTCGCAGTGCTGGTCCCAGGACCTGGAGCAGTATTCGACGCCGCAGGCCAGGCTGTTGTGAATGCGGGGCACGATTTTCGGTTCGCCGGTGGTGCCGCCCGTCGGACCCATGTGGGCCACCTGCATCGGATCCGGATTCCGGTCCGCAAGCCGCGCGAGGCTGTCCTTGCTCAATTCAGTGTCCGCAATCAGCCTTTCCAGGCTGTGAAATCCCGGGGCATCCGCCTCTCCACGCACCGTTACCACGTGTTCGATTCCCGGATGATGCCCACGCACGTCATGGATGATGGGAAGAAAGTCCGTTTTTCTGTATCGGACCGGTGCAATCCATGCCCTGGGTTCGGTGATGGCGGCCAGCCGGTCGATTTCATGCTGGCGATAGCGGTCGATCAGCAAAACGGTGATCGCGCCGATCTTCTGACAGGCAAAATAGGCGAACACGAATTCGGACCAGTTCGGCAGCTGGATCATGACCCGGTCAGTGGCGCGGACGCCCAGATCCATCAGGGCGATCGCCAACCGGTCGGTCTTCTCCCTTGCCTGGGCGTAGGTCCACCGGTTTTCCGTGTCCACGAAGGCCTCCTTGTCCGGGTGAACATCCGCGGCCCGGTCGAGGAGATCGCCGAGAGTCAGTCCCGCCCACCATCCCTTGCGGCGGTACTTTTCGACATCCTCTTCCCTGTAGGGAATGACGCCTTCCAATAACTGAGGCATTTCGCGCTCCTTCCCGTCGTCAGATGGCGTAGCCGATTTTCGCGCCTTCCCTGACGGCATCGACGATGAGCCCCGGTTCGGCAGAGCTTCCGATGTTATAGACCTCGGGGGCAACCCCCTCGAAACGCTCCGCCAGCTTCGTATTGGGGGCGAAGTCCTGGGTCGTGATGATGTGCTTGGCCTTCAAGAGGTAGGTTCGCTTGTCCTTGCATTGGATTACCATGCCCTCGTCGGTCACCCGTTCGTAGACCACGTCCGACCAGATCGGCACCCCTTTCGTCTTGAGCCACGGCCAGAGGTTCTCCAGGTCGTCGATCGTCATCTTGTCGCCCAGCTCCGAAGCCGGCCCGTTGTGCACCATGGCCACCCGCCTGCCTCTCTTGGTGAGAAACTCCGCCAGCTCGCATCCGTGGAGCGTCCCGCCGACCACCACCACCGTCTTTCCCACCGGCATGTACAGCTTGGAAAGTTGCTCCATCCGGGCCGAGCTGAAGAACCTGAGCCAAAATTTGAGCTGGTTGTGCATTTTTTCGGCCTTCAGCACCTTGGGGCTGGCGCTGCCGGGGATGTCGAATGCGGAATGGGCGGCTCCGGCCGCGATCACCAGCACGTCCGGCTGTTCGCGCTTCACACGGTTCGCATCCACTTCGGTCTTGAGATGAACCGCCACGCCCTTCTTCCTGAGCTGTGTTTCCAGGTATTTCACGAAGAGGATCAGGTCCTCGGTTTCGAGGTCCTTCACGATGGCAGCCAGGCGGATGAGGCCTCCCAGGTAGGGCGCCTTCTCATACAGGGTCACCGCATGTCCCCGTCCGGCGGCCACCCTGGCGGCTTCCATACCGGCCGGTCCGCCCCCGATCACCATCACCTTCTTTTTCTTCTTCACCGGTGTAAAGGTGAATTCAGGGATGAGCTCGCGCCCGAGAGTGGCATTGGTGCGGCATTCGAGCTTTTTGTTCTTGTTGCGCATGTCGAAGCAGTGAAGACAGCCGTTGCACCACCGGATATCCTCCAGCCGCCCTTCCCTGACCTTGTTGGGCAATTCCGGGTCCGCCAGAAGCCGGCGGGTCATGCCCACGAAATCCAGGCTTCCCTTTTGCAGATATTCTTCACCGATGACCGGGTCGAGACGGCAGGCCGTCCACACCGGGATACTCACGCCCTTGGCCTTTACGGCCTCGACCAGGGGCACCGTGGCGCCCTTGCCCCTTCTGCTCCAGTCGAGGTCCTTGGGAAGGTCGTGGGGCGGCTCCGGATAGAGAATGCGGTCGGGTTGAATCAGCCCTCCCCGGTGTCCATACCGCTCGGCGCGGCAATTGATCCCGTCGGCCACCTCCGCCACGAGCCTGGCCATTTCGGCCCCCTCTTCGATGGTGGTGGCCCGGGGGTGGTTGTACTCCGCTATGTTGAACAGGGTGTGAACCGCGAAATTGGGTCCGGTGCGCCTCTTGGCCTCTTCGATGCAGCGGCGAAGAAACCGGGTGCGGTTCTCGAAGCTCTGGGGACCGTACTCGTCCTCGCGCTTGTTCCAGATGCGTGAAAGGAAGGTGGCTCCCTGGTGGCAGGTGCCGTGGTTGATTTCACAGGCATCGAACCCGGCCCTGTAGGCTCGCTCGGCCGCGGATGCCCAGAAGTCGATCTGTTCCTCGATCTCGTCCCTGGTCATGGCGCGGCAGGGAAGAAAGTCCGGGCCCGGCAGCTCTTTTTCCGTCATGCCCGAAGCGGCCTTGACGTCGCGGATTTTGGGATCGCGCGGCAACAGACCCGTGGGGTTCCAGGGGCCGGCATGCTGAAACTGGATCGACACCGGGCACCCGTGCCGGTGAACCGCATCGGTCAACTTCCGGAACCCCGGGATGTACCGATCGTCGTCGAAGTGAAGCTGTACTCCCTCAAAGCTTCCGTCTTCGTGATAATGAACGTGCTGAATGCCCAGGGGGTATTCCACGCCGCACGATTCCACGACCAGGAACCCCACCCCGCCCCTGGCCAGCCGTTCGTAGTAGGCAACCATGCGAGGTCCGCAGGTCTGATCCTCCTCCATGAAGGAGGTTCCGTTCGCTGTTTTGATTATCCGGTTGCGGGTCTTGACCGGTCCGATCCGGCCGGGTTCGAGTAGTTTTTCAAATCGATTGGTCATTGCGCTGCTCCCTGAACGCCTTGCTGTGCGGTATTTTTCTGGTGGAATCTCGCTTCAACCCAGGCAATCCTCGACGACCCTCACCGCCTTCCTCAAGGTCTCGGTGGTCAACCTGACGCCTTCCTTTTCGTCGTCGGCCAGATCGAGCTCCAGTACCTTGCGGACGCCGCTTCGATCGATGACGGCGGGAACCGACATGCTCAGGCCCCTGAGCCCGTATTCTCCCTGGAGTACCGCCGAACAGGGGATCACCCTGCCGCTGTCCTCGACGATCGCACGGGTGATCTCCGCAAGGCCGATCGCGCAGGTCCAGCCGGCCGTCCTCCCCGCCTGAAGCTCCTCGTAACGTTTCAGGATGTTGGGCACTTCGGCCCGGATCGCCCGTTTGACGTCTTCTCCCACAACCACCGGATTCCCGTCGATGCGGGCGGTGCTGAACAGCAGCACCTGGGTACTGCCGTGCTCTCCGATCACAAGCCCATCCACCTGGCCGACCTTGACGTCATGCGCGGCGGCCAGCATTTCCCTGAATCGATAGGAATCGTTGATCGAATAACCGATGACCTGCCGGCGATCGAACCCTCCCGCCAGGAACGTGGCGTAGTTCAGGGGATCCACCGGGTTGGTTGCCGTAATCACAACAGCATCGGGGCAGCGGACCTTGATGTGCGAGGCGATATCCCGGATCAGGGTGATATTCTTCGGAAGCATCTCCATCCGGTCCTTGATGAGCCCCTGGGGCGCGCCCGCCGCATTGATCACGACATCCGACCCTCCCAGATCCTCATACCCGCCGGCCGTTACGCGGACGCCTCGAGCAGACAGCGCCGTGCTCAAATCCATCGCATGCTGCTTGAGCACGTTCTGGCGCCGGCCTCCGATCATCAATATCTCGTCAAACAAGCCCAGTGCCCCTAGATAGAAGGCCGCCGGCGCTCCGACGCTTCCTGCCGCTCCGATGATGGATACCTTCATGCGGTTGCTCCCTTGTCGATGTGGTTTTCGCCAGGGCCTTCCGGCGCTGCTTTCAATGGGTTCACGGACATCCCGCCCGGCTTTCTGAGACAATTCCCGGACAGAGTCGACCCCTCAAAGCTGGTTGAAGGATACGGTACCCCAGCGATATACTGCTGCGGGCATGTGCTGTGGATCCGCTGAGGTCCGAGGATGTCAGGGGGGTACGATCCGGGAAATTCATATTCGTAAGAATTGGACCCTGAAGACGGTGACTGGATTCGGACTGGCTTTTTTGTATCCGGTACCCCAACTATCAGCCGTCCCGTTGACTGTCAACATATTTTTTGTCGGCAGCAGGCCCATTATCAGCGCCGCCGGCCGACATGTTCTTCAAGGCTTTTTTTCTGTCCGTGTCGGTGTCCGTCTGGGGCCACCGGTGCGGCCGAAAGGGGCGCCTGCTTTCCGTGCCACGCCACTCGTTCCCCGAGCCTGAATTTCCTTGAAGAGCATTCGGCCGGTTCTTGACTTTCATGTAAGGTACAGTATACCAGATACAATCTTACGGCCATCCACAATTGAAACCACAGGGGTGATTCATGGCTCAGCACAAAAAAAAATCTCTGGTGATCGAACAGCCCGTGCCCATGCGGAAACAGGTTTATCAACATCTCAGAAACCAGATTCTGAACCACACGATCGAACCATCCAGCCGGCTGGTGGAGGCCCAGATCGCCAACGAGATCGGCATTTCCAGGACGCCGGTCCGGGAAGCCCTGCACCTGCTGGAAAAGGACGGATTCGTGGAATCCATCCCGCGGGTCGGCTATCGGGTGAGGCAGCTGGCCTGGGAGGAACTCGACGAGATTTTCGAAATTCGGCGGGTCAACGAGCTGCTGGCCTGCCGGTGGGCCGTTCAGAGAATCAACCCGAAGAGCATCCGTGCGCTCGAAGACAACCTTCAGCAGGCCCGTTCGGCGCTCGGGAAGGGCAAGCCCAATGCCTTTCTCGAATATGACGAGGAGTTTCACGAAATCCTGGTCCGGTCGACCGGAAGCCGGCATCTTCTGGAACTCTGCCAGCAGCTCCGGCGCCTGATGCTTCGGTATCGGGCGGCGAGCCTCCGCAGCGTTCAAACCGTTGAAACCGCCCTGGATGATCACTACCAGATTCTCGCCTGCCTGAAAAACAAGGACGAAAAAGGCCTGGAAGCCGCACTGGACGATCATCTTCGGCGGTCCAAGAAGGACATCCAGTCGAAAGCCTTCAAGCAAACGATGGCATCATAGCGAATGGAGACGACCGTTCGACCGGAGGCGCGCCTTGTCGACATTGGCGACGCCGCTCTTCAGGTGCTGGTCTATGAAGGAGACGGCCCTACCCTCCTCTTCCAGCACGCCACGGGTTTTCTGCCCTGGATGTGGCATCCGATCGCCCGCCGGCTCGCCGGCGCCTGCAGGGTCGTCGCTCCGTATTTCTGCGATCACAGGGAGTCCGATCCAACCCGGGGAGGCATCGGCTGGCTCCAGCTCGCCGATGACCTTGCGCGGCTTTGCGCTGCTTTGGGAATCGAGCGCCCGCTGCTGGTGGGACACTCCATGGGGGCGACGGTTTTGACGCTGGCCGAAGCCCTTTACAGCCTGGGATCCGCCGGCATCATCATGATCGAACCGATATTCCTGCCCAGGGACTACTACCGAAGGCAATGGAGCATTGAAGACCATCCGCTGGCGCGTCGCTCCATGTACAGAAGAAATTCATGGACCGGCCCGCTGGAGGCCAAGGCCTACTTGAAGACAAAATCGTTGTTTCGGAACTGGGATGAAGAGATGCTGGATCTCTATGTTCGATATGGAATGAAGGAAGGCGGTGCCGGAAACCTCGAGCTGGCCTGCCCGCCGGAAAAGGAGGCATCGATTTTCCTGGGAGACCAGCAGTATGACCCTTGGCCGGTTCTGGAGAAAATCACCTGCCCGGTTCTGATCCTGGAAGGTGGTAGAAGTGAGAATGCCGGCATTATGGACCTCCAGGAGGCGGCCGGCCGGATGCCGAACGGAATTTACCGCCGCATTCCGGATGCCGGACACCTGCTGCCCATGGAACATCCGGAGAAGATCGTTCACTTGATCGGAGAATTTTTCAGCCTCGATTTCCGATGAAGCCCTCACGAAACTGAAGCGCCTCCGGTTTCCCCTCCCCTTCTCGATCAGCCGCTGATGTCGGTTCCGTTCACCGCCTTCGAGCCGCCATCAACCAGCCTGAACCGGTCCATCGTTCGATCGATGCTTCGACGAGAGCGCTCGGATGCGCGCTCGAGTAGGAAATGTGAATGTCTGTCTCGTGGGAGTATTGCAGCTTCATGTGGTGTTCCGGAACCGTGAGGTAGAGATTGTCGTCTCCGATCTTCCCGAAACCCTTCGCTTCGTATTCGGAGACCAAGGGCTCCACGTCATCGACCTCGACCGGGATATCCTCCCACGGCCCCTCGTAGATGAACCTTCCCCATGAATACCCGAAGAGAAGGAAAACCGTCTTCACGCCGGTTTGGCGAAGCAGGGCGATCGTCTCCCGAAGGTCGGACCACAAGTCCTCGACAGCCAGGGGATCCGTCACGATTTCCCGATTCATCTTCTATCGTACCAGCAGTATCGGATTGGGGATCTCGTCCAGCAGGCTGCACAGCTGCTCCCCTTGCAGGCGCTCTTTTCCGCAGGGCAGTATGACCGGTCCTCTGCCCGACATCCGCACCAGCCAGGCAATCCGGGCACGATCCGGACGGATGAGGATATGAGAATCGCCTGCAAGAGAAAAATCGGTCAGCCTCAGCAGTGCCGTTTCGCGCAGTTCCTCCGCCTCGTCTCTGCTCTCTGCGACGGTGATCACCGTCAGCCGGCGGTCCTGCACCTCGACGAGAGATCCTGCAATTTCAAGGGCTTTTTCGCCCGCTACGGAGCCGTCGTATAGAAAGATGACGGGGTGCGTGGGTTGAAGAGTGGTCGTCAGGATAAAGGTCAACCCCGGACGTTGAAGGACCATTGTGCGCACGGTCGATCCCATTCGGCGCCTGGCGGTCAGGGCTCTGCCCGCCCGGCCGATGATCATGAGATCGGCGTTCGCCCCCGCCGTCATGACCTCTGCGGTCACCGCTCCTCGTTTCACGAGAAATTCCCAGGTCACGCCGTGCACCTCGGCGGCCGTCGCGAGGGCGCGGCGCATCTGTTCGGCCTGTGCACGCAGCTGCCGCTGCATGACGTCATAATCCAGCTTGCGGGCCAACAGTGAGAAGGCCCCGACTTCCCGGACAAAGGGCAGGCTTGCCACCCGCAGCAGGTCGACGTCCTCGACGAACAGGCCGACCACCTCGGCGTCGAAGCGCGAAGCGAGGTCAACCGCCGTCTGGATGGTGGATCGGCTTGCCGGGGAAGCGTCCAGGGCCACCAGGATACGCCGAATCACCGGCCGTATCAGGGATGGTTTTTCGATCATTTCAATCCTTCATCGATTCGGTCTTGTCGCTGGCAAAGTCTTTGCGCCGTCGAGCCATTTCGGCAATTCCTTCCGCGACCTTGGCGTTGATGCTGTCGGCTGGATATCGCCCTTCCGCGTCGGGTTCGCCGGCCGGCAATCCGGTGAGGATTTCGATGCCCTGATCGACGGTTTCCACCGGGAAGATCGAGAAGGCGTTTCTCTTGACGGCGTCGACGACGTCCTCCCGAAGCATGAGATGCTGTACATTGCCCGCCGGTATCAGCACCCCCTGGTCGCCGGAAAGGCCGCGGCTCCTGCACAGGTCGAAGAACCCTTCGATTTTCTCGTTCACCCCGCCGATTGGCTGTACCCGGCCCATCTGGTTCACCGATCCGGTCACCGCGAGGGACTGTTTGATCGGAACGCCGGAAATAGAGGAAAGCAATGCATAGAGCTCCGCCGATGAGGCGCTGTCTCCCTCCACGCCGCTGTAGGACTGTTCGAACACCAGGCTTGCCGACAGGGACAGCGGCTGCTGCCTGGCAAACCGCTCGCCCAGGAAGCCGGCCAGAATCAACACCCCTTTGGAGTGGATGGGTCCGCCCATCGCCACCTCACGCTCGATGTCCACCACGTCCCCTTTTCCCATGCGGATGCTGGCCGTAATCCGACTGGGCCGGCCAAAGGCGAAATCTCCCAGCATGATGACGGAAAGACCGTTGACCTGGCCGACCCGCTCCCCTTCAGTGTCGATCAGAATGATGTCGCGCTGCATTTGCTCCTGCATCGCTTCCCTGAGTCGATCCGAACGGAAAATCCGGGCGTCGATCGCTTTCTGGACATCTTCCGCCTTCACCACCGCCCTGCCGCTCTGCCCGGCCCAATAGTCCGATTCCTGCAACAGGTCGTTCAGCCTCTGCATATGAATCGAGAGCTTCCGGTTGTCTCCGGACATTCGGGCGCTTTGTTCGATCACCCTGGCCACCGCATCCCGGCTGAACGGATGAAGCTCGTCCTTTCGAACCACCCCTGCGATCAGCCGGCTGTAAGCGATCTGGTTGTCGGGATCGCGGTCCATCCGCTGTGCGAAATCGGCTCCCACCTTGAAGAGGTCATCGAATTCCGGATCGAAGTGGCGAAGCATGTAATACAGCCAGGGCGTGCCGATGAGAATCACCTTCACGTCGAGCGGCACGGGCTCGGGCTCCAGGGAGACCGTGCTGATCAGGCTGTACATCTGCCCGGGCGATTCGATTTTGATATATCCGGAACGAAGCGCCCGCTTGAGTCCTTCCCATGCGAAGGGCTGCTGGAGGATATTGAGGGCATTGACGATCAGATAGCCGCCGTTGGCCAGATGCAGGGACCCTGCCCGGATCATGTTGAAATCGGTCACCAGCGATCCCATGTGGGCCATGTGCTCTACCCGTCCCAGCAGGTTCTGAAGGGTGGGATTGTCTTCATAGACCACCGGCGCTCCTTGAGCCTTGCTGCGATCCACGATGACATTGACGCGGTAGCGCCGCAGGGCGGGCGACTCGGCGCCCGGCGCCTGACCCGTCGCCGCCGGCAGGCTCGGCAGCTGCATTTCCCCGGGCTGCCCCTGACCGCCTTCGGCCTGGAAAAGAATGTGGGCGTTGTCGACAAGGTCCTTTTCCATGCCGTCGAGGTGTTCGATCACGGCCGTGTTGCCCTCGTACTGTTCCCTCAGCTCGGCGATAACCGGCACGACAGCGTATCGGGTCGCCTCCCGATTCAGTTGCTTCTGCTTTTCCCGTATCTCGCGCTGCCACTGGGGAATTTTCTGGAAGATTTTCTGGGCTTCCTGCTGGAGTTCTTCAGCGTTTTTTTCCAGAGCCTGCTTTTCTTCGTCGGTGAGTTTTTCAACCTCGTCCGGCGGAATGATCTCACCGTTGCGGGCCGGGGCAAACACCAGTCCGGCGGGGGTACGCAGCGGCGTCAGGCTTCTTTCCTCGGCCATGGTCCGCAGTTTTTCAAAGGCTTTCTGCTGCTTTTCCTGCAGTTCCTGGTTGACGCTTTGCTGCCGGTTCTGAAAATCATCGCTTTCGAAAGCGGCTCGCAGGGCGTTGCGCACATCCTCGATCAGGCTTTCGACGCCGGCGGCAAACGCCTTTCCGGTCCCGGCCTCCAAAACCAGAATTTGCGGCTTGTGCTGCTCGTCGAAATTGTTGACATAGCAGATGTCCGAAGGAGCGGGTTCTCCGGCGGCCTGCCGATCGAGAAATCGGCGTATCAGGGCGTACTTGCCGGTTCCGGTTTCCCCAAGGGCAAAGATGTGGTAGCCCTCCCGCTTCATGCCGATACCGAAATCGATGGCGGCAACGGCTCTCGGCTGACCGATGAAATCCTCGAGGTCTTCCAGGTCATCGGTGGTTTCAAAATCCAATTGCTCGGAGGGGCAGCAAGCTCTCAACTGCTCGGGTTTCAAAGCGTTGATGACCATTCGTCGGTTCCTTGTTTCCTGAGAGTTGCCGGAAAAGGCGGGATGTGACCGCCGGTGCGGCCCGCTTCAGTCTCGATATCGTCCGCACCTCGGCGGAAAAATCCGGTTGTCGACATCATAGAATAATTATAACGGGGAAAGGCGCCCGGCGCCATGGGGTGAGGGATGTATATCGCTCCCCGGCAAAATGATGGCCGAAGCCCGCAACATCCGTCACGGCTCCATCTTCCGAATTCGTTGGATGTGACGGCCGCCCTCGAAACTCTCATCGAGCCAGGTTTCAACGATTCCGATGATCTCTGATTCAGAAACCATTCTTGCGCCGATGGAGATCATGTTGGCGTTGTTGTGGGCCTTCGCAAGGCGGGCGCTTTCCCGGCTCCAGCATACCGCGCAACGGATGCCTTTGACTTTGTTCGCGACCATGGCCTCGCCGTTGCCGCTTCCACCGAAAACGATGCCGAGGTGATTTTCATTCCCGGCAACGCTCTCAGCCGCCGGGCGAACGAAGTCGGGATAGTCGACCGGGGCTTCGCTGTCAGTACCGAAATCCTGAACCCGATAACCGCGCCGACGGAGATCCCTCTCGATCGCCTCCTTGGCACGGTATCCGGCGTGGTCGGAGGCTAGGGCGATGGAGATTGCATCCGCGGACGTGTCGTTTGCCATTCTCGATGTCCTTCATGCTGTTCCATTGCGAGGTCTTGGCTTCCAAGGGCATTCCTGATGGAGTTCCCCCCCGGAAGGCCATGACTTGGAAGCCATTCTCATCTTGACAACCGATCCTGAAAAAGAGAAAAAACGGAAGTTGTCGAACCCCTTTTTTATTTCCCCATGGAGGCCAATCATGAAACGGATGAGTGCAAAACAAATCGATTTCGAGGCGGGAAAGATCATGGGAGCGAAATGGAAAAAGAGAGAACAGACCGGAACGCTGGCCCAGCAGCTCCAAACAATCGTCGACGCCGGAGGCTTGTCCGAGATCGACCGCGAGGCCGTGGAATACCTGATCGAATCCGCCAGAGAACTGGATTGACCGGCACACGGGCAGGCAAATGAACCGCGTTCAGGGCTGAAGTTCGGCATCGATGGAACATCCTCCATTTGCCAGTCACGAACGATGTATTCTCCAATTCGTTGATGCATTTTGCGACCCCATCGGGCAGCGATAGCGACACCTCACGGCAAATCCAGACACTCGGAATCCGCTTTCCAAGGCCGGCCTTCCGATAAACCCGAAGATCTTCCGTGAAAAGCCGAGCTCCCCGGGGTTGAAGAGCAGCGGCATCGCGCCTGCGGGCACGCCCCCAGCGGGCGCGATGCCCTGATATCCTGCGATTCAGAAGACCAACAGCGCCCCCCATTCCCGGCACCATGGGAATTCGGGGCGAGCCTGCCGTTGATCCGCTAGTTCCTGCTCCTTTGGCGATTGCGCCGCCGGCTCAGTCCAGAAGCTCCTGGGGCACATTGCCGCCATTGGCCGCGATGCGTGCGAGCACCGTTTTGTGCAGCCACATGTTCATTTTCGCCGAATCCCCCATCAAATCGGCCGGGCAGCCCAACTCCGCGGCCAGTTCCTTGCGTGCCGCGAAGCTGCTGTCGATATCGAGGAGTTTCAGCAGGTCGACAATGGAGGTCCGCCAGTTGAGCTTCTGTGGATTGGCTGCCGCCCGCTCCTCCAATTGTGCGACGACATCGACGAGCGCGACGGGCTTGGGCGACGTGGTCTGCGCCGTGCCCGCGGAAGCGGCGGCGGGGGTCGAGGCGGCAGCCGCGCTGTCGCTACCGATGCCAAGCTTTGCGAGGATCTTTCCGAACAGTCCCATGATTCCCTCCTTTTGCTGGTTTGGGGGACACCTTGCCCCTGCTGTATTGCAGGGATACGCAGCGTCCTCGATCAGGCCGAGATCTCAAATGCCTAATTCAGATCGAACCGAAGCGGGATGTCGCTCAGGATCGGGTTGTACAACGTATCGAAGGTGCCGCCGGTCGAGACATGGCCAACCGTGTTTTCGGGGTCAACGGCGATATCAACCGGATTGCCGGCAGAATCGACAGGCTCACCCGCGGCGTTCACCTTTACGATGCCGGTGGGGGTGATTCCGATGCCCTCATCGTCGTAGGGGCGGCTGGTGATGATTTCACCGACCGGGATGATTTCCCCGGCCGCGTTTTTAACGGTACCGTCCGAACGAAACGTAAAGGGCACGTTATCCGATGCGGTTCCAAAAACCGCCTTGCCAAGGTTGTAACTCTGATCGAGAACGATTTTGCGATAGCGCCGGATGTTGCTCTTCATCGTCTGCGGCGACGGGTACATCAGGCTGCCCTTGATATGGCCGATGCCGGTCTGTTCGTCCTGATCCAGATACTCACGCGAGGCCACATAAGCACGCATGATCCTCTGGCGTTCGAGCAGATGTGCACGGCGCTCGGCAGCGGCCATGTGCTTCATCAGTTCGTCATCGAGGATGGCGCCGATCGGGTGCTTCAAATCCAGGGCCTTCTCATTGGCGGCTGCATACCCGCCGAGTTGGGCGGCGACCTCGTCGGGCATCACACCATATAGATCGGCACCGATCACCGTGTGGTAGAAATAGCCAAGCTCGCCCATCGATCCCCCGGCCTGAACATAATCCGGCAGGCGGCTGCGACGGGGGCTCCTTGCATCGTAGGCCCCGTAGTCCATTTCACGCCAACCGTCCGCGCCCGGGAGTTTCCGCTCGAAGGACCAGACGGAATCCACGGTATTGCCCACTTTCCCATGGCAGCCAATGCACTGCACGAGCTCTTCGGTGGTCTGGGGGCGCAAATCGCCGTGCCGGTCTTCGATATAGCCTGCCAGCAGCCAGCCGGCATTGTTGTCGACCCAGCCCTGGCCTTCATTGCCGATGACAAGATCCTCGTAATGCGCGTCTTCGTCGATGTCCTCGATACCGACGCGCTTCCATTTGTACATATACCGGATTTCCTTGACCCGTCGCGAACGGGTGCCCGGGAACTCGTAGGTAAGGGACTCGTTGTCAACCACGCCGTCCACCCTCGCGCCGGTTTCGCCGTCCACATTGAGATCCACGTAATGCAGGGGATGTGCGAATTCGGTCCCCACCGGGAAAAAGCCGCGCTCGACCGGTGTGTCGGAAGCGTCTCCGAAATAACGGGTCTCGGTGGACGGTCGATCCTTGATGTTCAATTCGAGCAGATCGAGATTTTTCTGATAGATTTCGGGGGCAAATTCTCTATTATCAGTCATGAAGGCGCGCGGGAGCCGGATATAGATTCCACTGACACTGCCCGAAAGCGGCGTGAAAATACCGTAGGGGAAAAAGTTTATGGCGCGCCAGCCGGTAAATGCCGCTTTCTCGTCGCGCACGAATCCATTCAAATCCACAAAGCCGTGCTTTCCGCTGCCGGTGGGATCATCCTTGCGATACGGGAAAAGGTGAGACGGGTCGAGGGCCGGAAACATCACAAATTCAGGCGATGCCTTGTTGAGCCACGCCGAGCCCTTGCCGGAACGCGCTTTTGCGAAAGCCGGCTGCCAGTTGTCGCGGCGCACATAGGCGACGTCCTCCCGGTCTGGCAGGGGAATGCCTTCCGCCTTCAACCGCTCTGAAATCTCCTGGGGGAAAATGGTGTTGCGCCAGAGCACCGTGTTCAGATCCGGCGTGGGAAAGCTGAAAAGAATCTGATCTTCGCCGAGGGGAAAAGCGTTGCCGTGCCGATTTTTCGTGAGGTAGTCGGTGTGGCAGTAAAGACAGGCGTTCTGGGTTCCGTAACTGGTTTCGATCCAGCATTGCGCCGGAATTGCCGGATTCTCGTTGTAGGAGGGCTTATACGCCGCCCCTGAGCGAATCTGAAAATCCCTGGGCGCCACCCCGTCATGAAAATCAGCCAGGCTTATGGCATTGGCGACCAAACCCTTTTTGCCCAAGGCTTCCCGGGCTTCCCGCGTCGGATCGAGATCGTCCGCATCCGCCGCCATCAAACCGGCACCTGTCATGGCCATCGCCATGATGGCAAACAGGAACTTGCATCTGGATTTCACGCTGGAACTCCTTTCTCGCCCTCGATGGTCGGACGATAGGCCCTGAAGGCAAACTCCCGGTCGTGGCCAACATGTCATTTCTGATATTCACGCGCCGATCGATCGGCACGCCCCGGAAGGCAGGCCGATGAACACAACGGACTGGCGCCGGTGGAGTCATCGTGGTTTGGTGGATATTTCGATCTGCCAGCTTCGAGGATTTTCTGGCTGCACTATTTATCAATATAGGGTTCGAACCAGTAAATTTACAAGGTGTCAGGATAACGCCCGGGCACGGCATTCCGTGAGCACCTCGGCCACCGCCTCCTCGTCGATGAGGCCTTGTCGGGCGGCGTGAACCGCCATGGTGTGACTGTCGGCGGCCAGCAGGAATTCGGTGCCGGAAGGCGCCGCCTCCCTGGCCATGGTGGCGATGGCGTGGCGACGCTCGAGCGCCGGTCCGACTTCCCGGATGTAGATCGCCCGGATGCGTCCGGGGTATTCGCGAACGATCCGCGAATAGATCTCCGGGTCCTTCTGCCCACTGTCGCCGATCAGTACGAAGGCCATGTTCCCGTAGACCTCGAGCATGTGGCGGATGATGGCCAACTTGTGATCCTTCGCCTTCCGCGGCAGCGGATGGTCGACGGTCATGCCCCAGTAGCGAAGATAGAGAACGGGGCCGATGGGAATGTCGTGCAGATGGAAAAACGCCTCCAAGGCGCCGTAGATGCTCCAGGGGCCACGGGAAACATAGAGGAGTGGATTGCGCTGCTCGCCGGAGGCGCCCCGGTGAAGCGCCCGGTAGAATTCGCCGACGCCCGGAAAGGCCACGCGGCTGCCGGCCTTGGCAAAGAAGAGATGCCACAGCATTTTGATCTTCTGGGCAACGCCGGTGTAGACGACCGTGTCATCGATGTCGCTGATCACCACGTATTCGGCGCTGCGGGGGGCGACCAGGACATCGGTTTCGGCGCGCACGGGCTCCCCGTTCGGCGGCGACACCTCCAGAACAGCCCGGTGCCATAGCCGATCCGGCCCGTCCGGGGGAAGGATCGGCAGACGGATGAAGAAAAATCCGAAGCGGTCGGTCTTCGACCGCTGCCGCGCGCCCCCGAAGCTCACCTCCACGACTGCATGCCGCACGCCGCGCCGCCACATCCGCCGCCATAGGGCGATCAGGTCGACCAGCAGGTCGCCCCGGTTGAAACGCCCTCCCACTTCGGACTGGCGCAGCACCCGCCCGAATAGACAGATTTCCCGATGCGAGCCGAACCCGCGGTAGGTGCGAATCACCACGGCCGCCTGGCTCCTGCGCCTGTGGAGCGGCCGCGAGAAAAGCTTGAGGACTCCGCGGATGAGAGTTGAAAATGAGGTCATGGGCCGATGGTCACGGGTCTATGGTTTACATCGTACGATGCTCCCCCGCCGTCTGAGTCGTCGATATGGTCGCTTACCTTCCGCTCTTCGTCCATCAGGTATTGGATGCAGATTTCCTGGATAGCGACCTTATTTCCGTGAGCCGGCCTGCACCGGCAGACGCCGCGCACGCCGCGGAGAAACCGGGTTACGGTCGGATCGGCACGTGAATACGGTGCGTTGCCCATGTACAGGGCGGACCCATGGCCCCATGATCCAAAGTGGGCAGTGACGCAGGAGTCGACATGACTGCGAGCAGCGGTTCAGAGTCCCGGCGGGAGGTGCGGTGGATTGAGCGATAAGCGTGGCTTCAAAACGCTCTACGAGGTGGTCAAGCAGGCCGGATATCAGTGGAACGAGGACAACGCCCCCCGCTTCGCCGCTTCGGTCGCCTTTTTCACGATTTTTTCCATCGCTCCGCTACTGACCATCGTAGTCGCCGTGGCTGGGGTGGTCTTCGGAGATGCGGCGGCTCGGGCGGCACTGATAGAGGAGATAGAAAGGCTCAGCGGCAGCGGCAACGCCAAGGCCGTAGAGACCATTCTGGAACATGCGGAATTTTCCGCCGGGGATATCATCACGACCATCGCCGCCGTACTGATCATGCTCTGGGGGGCCACGCGCGTTTTTGCCGAATTGCAGGAGGCCATGAACCATATCTGGAATGTGACCCCCCGCATCGACAGCATGGTTTTGGGTCTTTTGTGGAAACGGACGCTCTCTTTCGTCATGATCCTGGCGGTTGGGTTTCTCCTGCTGGTCTCCCTCGTCATGAGTGCTTTGCTGTCGGCGTTTGAATCGCAAATGGCGGAAGTCATCCCCTCGGGCGCCATGCGGATACTGATGTGGTCGGCCGACAATGCCATTTCCTTCGGTTTGATCACCCTGTTGGTTGCCATGATTTACAAGATCCTGCCCGACGCGGAAATTGCCTGGCGGGATGTCTGGCTGGGTGCGGTGGTGACGGCCGCCCTGTTCGTGATCGGGAAATACCTGATCGGGCTTTACCTCGGGCGCAGCACGACCGCATCGGCCTTCGGAGCTGCCGGTTCCTTCATGGTGTTTCTAATCTGGATCTTCTTCTCGGTGCAGATCCTGTTCTTCGGCGCCGAACTGACCCAGGTGGTAGCCAATCGATATGGATCCGGCGTTTTGCCCATCAAGGGGGCACAAATCAAAGAGAAAGGAAAATCGACATGAACAAGGACATCATCAAAGGCAAGTGGAACCAGATCAAGGGGGAGGTCAAGAAGCAGTGGGGCGACCTCACGAACGACGAACTGGACGAGATCGAGGGCAACTACGACAAGATGATCGGGAAACTGCAGGAAAAGTATGGCTACAACAGAGAGCGGGCGGAGAAGGAGGCCGACGCCTTCTTCACTCGTCACCGGTAGCGGACGCCGCCTGCGGTCCCCTCCGTTGAGCGTGGGGCCCGCAGGCCACTTCATGGTAACACTTGCCGGGAGGTCCGCAACGGCGGCATCCCCCGGCTTCGGATGTTTCCCAATACTCTACGCATTCGATCACAAAGTGCTGACGTATACCGATACCGGTGCAAACGAGGCACAATACAGACCGCACCCTATGGACCTGCGCTCCAAAGGCCGTATGATACTTTCCAAGGCAGGTGGTATCCTGCCGAATCATCTGAATTCATGCCGCGTGTCCCCCGATGCCGGCCAACTTCTAGTCTGAAAGGAAGAACAATGAATCCGAAAGACGAACATAAACCGCCCGTCTCCGAGGCGTCCTTTTCTTCCGGCTTGAAAGAAGAATACCAGTTCCACAAAAATCCCGGCAGCGAAACCGAAGCAAGGGAAGTGACGCGTCGGTCGATATTCGATCAGAAGAAATACGATCAAAAGAAGAAACTGACGGAACAATTGACCGAGACCGCCAGGGCGTTGCGCCAGTCCGGCGACCAGATGCCCAACAACAGCACTGCCGGCCTGATCCGCATGTCGGCGGACACCATCGACCGGATGGGCAACTACCTCCGAAACCGGTCGGTCGACGACATCCTCGGGGATGCTCAAGCCTACGCCCGCCGCCGGCCGTGGTGGGTGGTCGGCGGCGCCTTCGTGGCCGGTTTGGCGGTGGCACGCTTTATGAAGTCCTCCGCGAGGCCGTCCCACCCGTCTTCCACATCGTACAGGCCCGGCCCCAATCAGCCTCTCGCAGCCGAAACCGTATCGCCCGCGTCTGGCATGGCCGCCCCGTCGGGAACGCCCGGCCGGCCGCCGTCTTCCGGGTTCTGAGGAGACGCATGTGCAGCCCCTCCGACATTATCGATAAGGATAAACGTTCACTGGGCGAACTGCTTGCGGGCAATCTATTTCCTGAAGGAGAGCAAGCGATGGATCATGAATCGAACATGGACCGCAGCCCCCCGTTCAATGCCGATGAGAAAGAGGCATTGCGTCGCAGGGCACCGCGGACAGGAAATTCCTCCCATCGATGCCTTGCAGGCCGAGTTCGAAGATACGCGGGAAGCAACCACAAACACCATCAACGAGCTTGAACGGCGCCTGTCCTACGACCATCTCGATGCACAGGGGAAGGACAAGGCCCGTCAAGACGCTATAGGAAGGATGCGACAAATGGCCAAGAATACGGGAGAAACATCGAAACAATGGGGACGCAACATCATCGAAACCGTCAAGGACAATTCATTACCGGCGCTCTTGGTCGGGGGTGGAGTGGCTTGGTTGATTGCCAGCCGCGTGTCCCGTGAAGAGGCGGGGGAGGCCGAGCACCCACGATATGTCGAACGCCGGCAAGTGGACGTCGTCGACAAGAGCGGCACCTACGGCATCGGCTTTATCGACCGGCGCCGGATGGCGGACGTAACGGAGAAAGCCTCTTCCAGCTCATCGCACAGGGGAGCGGAAATGAAGGAGGCGGCCCGTCGCAAGGCCAATGAAGCCCGTGAAAAAGCCGAGGAGGCGCGCCAAAGGGCAGTCGAAGCGGGCGGCCGCATGAAGGAAAAGGCGTCGCGGTTCGGGGAACAGGTCAAGACCAAGGCCCAGGCGGTGGGCAGCGAGGCCGCGGACTACGCTGGCCAGGCCGGACGGCGTGTGGCTCACGGCGGAAGAAGCGCCGGGCGCGGATTCCTCGATTTCGTCGAAAACAACCCCCTGGCTGCGGCCGGTTTCGTTCTCACCGCCGGCGCGGTGGTCGGTGCCACCCTGCCCTCGACCCACTACGAAGACGAAATGCTGGGGTCCCGCCGGGACGACCTCGTAGAACGGGCCCGGGAAACCGGCCGCGAACAGGCCGAGAAGGTCGGTTCGGTGGTCCGGGAAGCGACCAAGGCGGCCACGGAGGCGGCCAAGGAAGAGGCGGAGGCTCAGGGCCTGGCCGATCGTGAGACATCCGAGCAGGCCGAGGAGAAGGCCCGGGAAATGGCACGGGCCAGCGGCGAAAAGGCCAAGGAAAAAGTCAAGGCCGGCTATCAGTCGATGAAGGAAACCGTTGGCCAGAAAAAAGACTGATCAGGCCAATCGCGTTAGGGGATGACTGCATGAAGTCCACCGCTTCGCTCTTGTGGATGTGCTTCCTCTTGTTGCTGGCCGCCTGTTCCCACACGGCCGAACTGCCGGTCGCGGCCGGCACCGGACCCGATCCGGTGCTCCCTCCCCCGGCCCAGAAACTGATCCCGACCATTAACGTGGCGCCGGCCCGGGGGTGGCCGGCGGGCGTCCGCCCCACGGCCGGCCCGGGAACGAAGGTAGAGGCTTTCGCCGTCGATCTGGATCACCCGCGCTGGCTCTACGTACTACCCAACGGGGACGTGCTCGTTGCCGAGAGCAACGCCCCCGCCGAAGCCGGCAGGGAAGACGGCGGCATCAGGGCCTGGATGACGAAAAAAATGAAGAAAAAAGCCGGCGCGGCGGTCCCCAGCGCCGACCGGATTACCCTGCTTCGCGATAAAGACGGCGACGGGAGGGTGGATCTGCGCACCATCTTCCTCAAGGATCTTCATTCTCCTTTCGGGATGGCGCTGGTTGGCAACGATTTCTATGTGGCCAACACCGATTCCCTGATGCGCTTTCCCTACACACCTGACTCCGTGCACATCGAAGATCCGGGCACCAGGATCGTCGGCCTGCCGGCGGGGCCGATCAACCGACACTGGACTCGCAACGTCATCGCCGGTCCGGACGGTCACCATCTTTATGTAACGGTCGGCTCCAACAGCGACCACGGAGAGAATGGGCTGGCATTGGAGGAAGGCCGCGCCGCGATTTGGGTCGTCGACCCGGAGCGCCGGGACCACCGCATCTATGCCTCCGGACTGCGAAACCCCAACGGCCTCGTGTGGGAGCCCGCCACCGGTGAACTGTGGACCACAGTCAACGAACGTGACGAACTGGGCAGCGATCTGGTGCCCGATTTCATGACATCCGTGCGGGACGGCGGCTTTTATGGCTGGCCTTACAGCTATTTCGGTCGGCACGTCGACGAACGTGTGCAACCCCAAAACCCGGACCTGGTGGCCCGGGCCATCGTCCCTGACTACGCCCTGGGCCCGCACACCGCCAGTTTGGGGCTTGCTCTCGCGGAAGGGGCCGACCTGCCGGAGCCGTTTACCGTCGGGATGTTCGTCGGTCAGCACGGCTCCTGGAACCGCAAACCCCATAGCGGTTACAAGGTGATCTTCGTCCCCTTTGCTGACGGACGGCCCTCCGGCGCGCCCGTGGATCTTCTGACCGGTTTTCTCAGCGACGACGGCGAGGCCCTGGGCCGCCCCGTGGGCGTAGCCGTGGACAAGCGTGGCGGGGTACTGGTGGCTGACGACGTGGGAAACGTGATCTGGCGGGTCATCAAAGAGTAGTCAACTATGAGAAAGGAATCCCCCATGCCTTACGACAAAATCAGCGACCTGCCCGACGCAGTGAGGGACAACCTGCCCAAGGGGGCGGAGACTATTTACAAGGAAGCCTACAACAGCGCCTGGGAGCAGTACAGCGATCCTGACAAACGCCGGGGGAACGCCTCCCGGGAGGAAACCGCTCACAAGGTGGCCTGGGCGGCGGTAAAGAAGAAGTACGAGAAGAAAGGCGGCCGCTGGGTGAGAAAAGATTGAAATCGAACAGCATCCAGCCAATAGTAGCTATGGATTATCGACCGCTCTTCCCGCTTTTCCGGAGAGCGCCCATGAGTTCTTCCCGGGACATGCGGCTGCGGCCGGGGATGTTTTTTTTCTTGGCGGCCTCGTAAAGATCCTGGCGGGTCATGTTTTTCAGGTCCGTCGCCCCCGCCGCCGGTCGCTTTTCGGCGCCCCGACCCTCAAGCCGCTGCTTGAGAATATCCATCAGGTCGATCACCTCGCCCCTCGGGGCATCGTCATCTTCCTCCATTTCCTCCGCCACCTCGACCACATCGCGACCGGCCCGTTCTTTCGCGCGAACCAGTTCCAACAGCCGGTCCGCATAGGTATCCTCGAGTTCCTTCGGCGAGAAGCCCTGACTGCGGGCGGCACGAATTTTTTCGACCAGGTCGTCGACAGTGGAGTCTTCCATCCGGGGAGGCGTTTTCAGGCCGACCTCATCCAGCGTACGGATTTCGTCGGCGAAGCGCAGTGTCTCGGCGCGTAGAATACCGTTCTCGGCCAGGATGGCCACGAGATAGGCTTTGCCGCGCATGACGAAGGTGGCGATGCCGGCCCGTCCGGTCCTCTCCATGGCATCGGCCAGAAGCAGGTAGGCCTTTTTAGCGCCTTCGTCCGGCACCAGAAAATACGGGCGGTCAAAGAAACGGGGATCCACCGTTTCCATGGGCACGAAGCGGCGCAGATCGATTTCCCGGCTCTTTTCGGGCGCCAGGGCGTCGAGCTCCGCATCTTCCACCACTACGAACCGGTCGGGTTCGATTTCGTAGCCGCGCACGATCTCATCACGCTCCAGCGGCCGATCCTCCCGCGGGCAGAAATAGCGGCGTCGCAGAGGCGTACCGTCGGGGGCCAGCCGGCGCAACGAAACCTGACGGGACCGGAGGCCGGACAGAAGATTGACCGGAATGCTGACCAGCCCGAAGGTGACGCTGCCGGACCAAAGGGACTGCCTCTGGACCGGGTCCTTTCGCTGTTTTTCAACCAACTTTGCGTTCCTTTCGGCGCTCTTCCTGCGCCTGTTTCACGCTTTTCTTCAAGGCCTCGGCCAACGATACCACCCGCGGCTTGGGTTTGGGTGTCGGTTTGCGTTCGACGGGGGCCCCCCGGGCCTTGGCCGCAATGAGATCCCGAACCCGGTCACGATAGTCATCCGTGTATGCGGCCGGCTCGAAAGGTCTTTCAAGCGCCTTCACGAGCTGTTCGGCCATTCGGCGTTCCTGGTCTTCGAGCTCACGATAGGCGGGCCGGGGAAGCTGTTCCGCTTCGACCACCAGCTCCCGGCTGCGGAGGGTGACGAGTTGCAACAGGCCGTCACCTGCATGCAGGGCGCCGACGTAGCTCTTCTTTCGCATGGTCCAGCGGGCGATGGCGGCCAGACCGCATTTTTCGAGGGCTGCCGCCATCGTGGCATAGGCTTGGAGCGAAGAGTCCGGGCCGAGGAAATAGGGCCGATCATAATACGCGTGGCCGATTTCGGTCGGTGCGACGAAAGCGGTGAGATGAATCCGGCGGGACGGTTCCGGCTCGAGTGCCTCCAATTCCTCCGGGTCCAGGATCACGTAGCGGCCGGGCTCGATTTCATATCCTTGGCGGGTGTCCGGGGAATCCACCACCTCACCGGTTCGTGGATGCACCATCTTCTGGACGACCGGGACCAGGTCCTTCGCGTGCAGGAGGCGAAAGTGAACCTTCTGGTCGTTCAGTCCGGCATACAGTTTCACGGGGACCTCGATGTTCCCGAACTGAATCCGCCCTTTCCACATGGCCCGCGCCGCCACGGCAGAATCCTTTCCGTATCTTGTCCGATGCTTGGTTATCCACATCTATAGGGCGGATCAGGAGACGGCAGAATAAGGTCCAGAGCGTATTGTCCGCGGGGAAGCGCCCTATGAAGGGGTCGAAAGGGCCTATCGGGGGTGTCTTGCAGCCGGAATAGGGTGGATGAGGTATTCATTAACCCGTCATTGGTCGTTAGTCATTGGTCAAGGCAAGAAAACGATCAAGTGATCGAATGGCGTGTCGGGCTCTGAAAGCGAGCTGAATGCCCAAAAGACAGCCCTCCACAGGACGATGGTTTTTCCAATGACCGTCGACCGATCCAATGACCGGTCCGTAGGACCCATGCCATGCCCCTCGAAACCTACCGGCGACGGCGCGATTTCAGCAAAACCCCCGAACCCCGGGAGGACGGCGGAACGCAATCCGAGCGTCTTCGGTACGTGATCCACAAGCATGCCGCCCGCCGCCTGCACTACGATCTGCGTCTGGAGGTGGAGGGTGTTCTCAAGAGCTGGGCCGTGCCCAAAGGACCCAGCCTGGACCCGTCCGAAAGGCGCCTGGCCGTGGAAGTCGAGGACCACCCCCTGACCTACGGCAGCTTCGAGGGCAACATCCCCAAGGGAGAATACGGGGCCGGGGCCGTGATCGTGTGGGATGACGGCTACTGGGAACCCGAGGGCGACCCGATCGAAAGGCTGCGGCGGAGGAATCTCAAATTCAGCCTCTTCGGCCGCAAGCTCGAGGGACGCTGGAAACTTGTGCGCCTGAAGGAGGATGTCGATAAAGGAAAGCGCGAATGGCTTCTGATAAAGCATCGGGACGCCCACGCCAACCCGAAGGCGGACATCGCGGCCGAAGCGCCGCGGAGTGTCGTCAGCGGGCGAACCGTCGAGGAGGTGGCCGAAGGCCGCGAGGCCGCCCACCCGCTCCCATCTCCGGACGAACCGCTGTTCGAACCGGATGACCTGCCGGGCATACGGATGGGCGATCCGCCGCGTGCGTTCCGCCCCCAGCTCGCATCGGCGTCGGACACACCGCCCGAAAGCGGAGACTGGCTGCACGAAATCAAATACGATGGCTACCGCATGGTCTGCCATATCGCAAACGGCCAGGCGACGCTGTTGACGCGCAGCGGCCAGGACTGGACCGAGCGGCTGGGAGCCGTGGCCGCCGAGGCTGCGGCCCTGCCGGTGGATCGCGCCCTGCTGGACGGCGAAGTGGTGATGCTGCGCCGGGACGGCACCACCGACTTCCAGGCGCTGCAGAGTTATTTCAAGGGCCGCGGGAAAGGCACGCTGGCCTATATTCTGTTCGATCTTCCATACTTGGAGGGATACGATCTCACCGAGGTCGCCCTGCACCATCGGAAACGTATCCTCCAGCGATTGCTGGCGCTCAGCCGAGGCACGCTGCTGCGTTTCGGAGATCAGATCGCCGGCCGCGGGGAAACCGTCTACGAGCAGGCATGCCGGCTGGGGACGGAGGGCATCGTATCCAAGCAGCGCGACGCGGTCTACGAGCAACGCCGCACCGCTACCTGGCGCAAAACCAAATGCCGCTGGCGGCAGGAGTTCGTCATCGGCGGTTATGCCCCGTCCGACAAGGCGCCCGCCGGGCTGCGGTCCCTGCTGGTGGGCTACTATGACGCTAACGGCGGACTGCACTATGCCGGCCGCGTGGGCACCGGTTTCTCGAACCGCATGCGTGCCGAACTGCGCGATGCCCTCGATGCACGCCGCCAGGGAAAATCGCCCTTTGGGGATCCTCCCCGGATGCAGGGCCTGACCTGGGTGGCGCCTGAGTTGGTTACGGAAGTTGAATTTGCCGAGTGGACCCGGGAAGGGGTATTGCGGCAGGCGGCCTTCAAAGGGTTGCGGGAGGACAAGCCGGCTCGGGAAGTCTTACTGGAAAAGCCCCCCGGCCGTGCGCCGGCGGCAGCCAGGGGCGCGGTGGACACCCATGCGCCCGTGGAAACCGACGTCCGCCTCACCAATCCCAACCGGATCCTGTTCCCCGGAAGTGGTTTTACCAAGGCGGATCTCCTGCGCCACTACCGCACCGTGGCCGAACGAATGCTGCCCTACCTGGAACTGCGGCCCCTGACCCTGGTACGCTGCCCCGATGGGATGGAGGCGGACTGTTTTTATCAGAAACACGGCACCCGGAGCCTCCCCGAAGGCTTGGAGACCCTGCCTATCCGGGAGAAAGACCGCGAGCGGCGCTATCTCTACATCACCGGCGGGCATGGCCTCATGGCGCTGGCGCAGATCAGCGCGCTGGAAATCCATCCCTGGGGCAGTCACGTGGACGATCCCGACCGGCCGGACACGATCGTCTTCGACCTCGATCCCGATCCCGGCCTGGCATGGGAGCACACTCTCCAGGCGGCCTGGTACCTGCGGGGGCTTTTGCAGGGTGCCGGACTGGAAAGCTTCGTCAAAACCTCGGGAGGCAAGGGCCTGCACGTCCAGCTGCCGATCCGCCGCGGACCGGACTGGCCGGCGGTCAAGGCCTTTGCCGCCGGCATCGCACGAAAGATGGCCAAGGCCCATCCCGAACGCTTCACCAACCAATCCGCCAAGCGCCACCGCACGGGACGGATTTACGTCGACTACCTGCGCAACGCTCGCGGGGCCACCAGCGTCGCCCCCTACTCCCCCCGCGCCCGTCACGGCGCCCCCCTGTCCATGCCCGTGCACTGGCACGACCTGTCGCACCAGTTGGGCCCGGATGCCTTTGCCATCGATCGTCTGCCCGACCACCTGCTCGGCTCCGAAGATGACCCCTGGCGCGACTATTTCCGGGTCGACAATTCGCTTCCGTGAGCTGCACGGGTAATCGGGAATACCGATTTAGACTGCGATGCCGGCATCGACAAGGAACATCGCCCTCGATGGGTGTTCCTGATCCATGATTCGTGACCCATCGCTGTCAGTTCAGGGAACAAACACCGGCAGGGCGGCTTCGATGACGCGGAATTGCGCGGGGGTGCGGGTGACCTGCTCGCCGTCGGCATAGACCGTCTTCCAGCGGCGGGTCGTCACGCTGATCTCTTTGCCATCCATGAGGTGCACCGGATCACTTGGATCGAACGCCCCTCTCATGAACCTGGGTGCGGATTTCACCAGTTGCCAGAAACTCTGGGGTCTGAGGCTGTAAAAATACAACTGGTGATCGTTGATGGCGGCATCATGGCGCACGGTCATGCCGCCGCCGTAATAGCGCCCGTTTCCGACGGCGATCTGGATGGATTTCATGGACAGCGTCCGGCCGTTGCAGGTGACGAAGGCCCGAAAAGGGCGGTTGCGGCGAAACGCCTGCATTCCGGCCAGGGGATAGGCCAGCACCCCCCAGCGCTTCTTCATGTCGGTGGTGAGGATCTCGCCGATCTTGGCGGCCAGGCCGATGTTGGCCACATTGAAATAGTGCTTGCCGTTCACCCAGCCCAGATCGATGCGGGCAAGGCGCCCGCGCACGATGACTTCGGCCGCCAGACAGGGATCCGGCGGAATCTCAAGTGTGCGGGCCAGGTCGTTGGCCGTTCCCATCGGCAGGACCCCCAGTGGATGTTCGCTCGCCAGCACCGCCTCCAGCGCGGCGTTGAGGGTCCCATCACCGCCCCCCACGACGATGCGGTCCACGTTCTCCCGGTACCGGGTAACGGTCGCCTCGATCTCCGCCACGTCCTCGAAAGCGTGCACCACGGTTGCGATGCCGCCCGCGTCGAACACCCGGCGCACCGCCTCGAGATCGGCCTCGCCCTGCCGGGCCTGTGGGTTGACGAGAATGAGGGCGCGATTTCTAACTTGATTCATTGGTCGCCCCTTCGGTTTTCAAAAAGGCGCCCCATTGATGCGGCGGTACAGCGATTGGACGATGCTGTACACGCCGAAAGCCACCAGCCCCACGGCCACCACTGCGAAGAGCCAAGATCCATAAGGCTGTTGCCGGAGAGCCTCCAGGGCGCCCTGGAAGCCCCGCGCTTCACCGGAGCTGAACTTGACCGCCGCGGTGATGAAAAAACCGCCGACGATCGCGAAAACGACGCCACGGGCCATCAACCCGAAACGGCAGACCGGCAAGATCCATTTGAGGTCGTCCTGCTGTATTTTGAGACGGCGCTCGAACTGGGCTTTCCACGCCTTCCTGAAGTGCGCCGCTCCGACACCGATGACGATAACGCCGAGCGTCCCCACCGCCCATCGACCCCAGGGGAGCGACAGAAGCCAGGCCGTCCAGCCCTGGGTGCTATTGCCGCCGCCGGTGCTCCAGCCGAAAATGAGACTCACCGCCAGGAAGGCCAGAGAGATATGGGTCAGGAAACTGATCATCAGACCGGCGCGGATGGTCAACCCCTTGATGCCGCGGCCATGGCGGTCGGCATCCAAGACCGCCTGTACGAAACGCCAGAGGGCATAGCACACGAGGCCGGCGGCGACGATGCCGAGCAGTGTCTGGCCGAAGGGCTGTTGCAGAACCGTGACCAGTGCCCCCTTGGAATCGGTCACGCGGCCGCCGGCCGTGAAGGCGGCCTGCACTGCCAGGGTGCCGATGATCAGATAGATGATGCCCCGCGCACCGTAACCAAATCGGGCAACGGCTTCCAGTTTCGTGTTGCGATTAGTGTCTCTCATCTCAACCGCCTTTCTACGTCGCGGTCTCCCGCCTCATGGGATGGCGCCGGAGGGTGCGTCAGAGCGCGCCGCCGCAGGCTTTCGGCAATCAGAAGGCAGCAGAGCGCCCACACCGCACCGGCGATCCACCCTGCCAGGACATCCGTGGGAAAGTGGACGCCCAGGTAGATGCGGGTGAGGCCCACCAGTACGGCCAGTAGTGCGGCCACGGACATGAAATAGATCTTGAATCGCCTTCTGGGTTCGGAATAGGCCAGCAGGACGCCCAGGGTCAGGTAGACCACCGCTGACAGCATCGCATGGCCGCTGGGGAAGCTGTAGGTGACCACGCGCACGAGGTGGTCGAGAGACGGGCGTTCGCGGGCGAACAGAATCTTGAGCCCGGTGCTCACCAGGGCGCCGCCCGCCACGGCCGCCACGGTCAGGAGCATCAAACCGAAACGGCGCTTCAGTCCGAAATAGACGGCGACGATCCCGCCCAGAAGCGTTATGATCGAGTAACTTCCGAGGGAGGTGATGTCCCGGGCCGCTTCCTCCAGCCATTCCGGTCCGGCAGGGGCCTCGGAACTCTCCCAGAGAAAATTCAATACCCGTTCGTCGATGCCGACAGGCTCGGCCTCCAAGACTTCGTCGGCAATCTCCGTGAACGCCCAGACGCCGCTGACAATGAGCACCAGCATGACAAGGACGCTCTTCTCCGGAGTACCGAGGCGCTGCATGAGCCGTTTCAATGGGTACCGCATGGCCTTCCAATCCACCTCTCACCCCGCCCCGGCGGATGCAGCCGATCGCCGCTGTACGCCGTTCGCGAGACTGTCTTGATGGCCTCTCATTGGTGACGTCACTTTTTTCACCTTCAATGGTTGCGCCGCCATCGTCAAACAGCCATTGGTCAAAACGTGTATTTGAGGAGGATTCGCCCGATATTCCGGCATGGACACCACCGTAGGTCGGCAGAGGGCCCGAGACGTGCTTCGGCGGTGAACTGAACCGATTTGGCGGCAATCGCCACCTGCAGGGTCATGGGCAATTTTTGAGGCCGGATCTTGAAGGCAGGGTTGCGATGATGTCGACGACCTTCTATGGATAGAAGATGGTGCAGCCAGGCCGGTCAAGGAAAGACCGAACCACTGGAGGATCCGTCATTTCTCATACCCCCTGATGATCCAATCCATTTCTTTCCCGGTGGCAAATTGCAGCCTGAATCCAAGTTGTGCCGTATGGTGTTGCAGATGCCTGATGAGGTTTACATAGCGCTCCAGTCTGGTCATGTTCCTGCGGACATCGGCATTCGGAACTATCAAGTCGGCATTGGTTTTAGTTTCGATGGCCGACACAACTTTTTCTCTACAATGCTCATAATACCGATTTATAAACTCCCGTTCATACAAACGCTGTGGAATCCGGTCTTCGAGCTCTTCATAATCGGCAAAATTTTCTCTATTTATTCTGTGGAAATTCTGTTCCTTGAATTCCTCGTCATTGTCACAAAGATGGTAATCACAGTCAAATAGTGTATGAAAAACGACCTGCGAGAACGGGCAATCATTATGGTGTTCATTCCATTCTTTCTCAGGGCATCTATCAATACAGTCCTTGAGCATATAAAGCCCGGCTGTCAATTGACTGGCAAGCCCATGTGTCAGCAAGTTTTTTTCCATATCCGACTCCAAGTCTTTCCTTTCAATTCCAGTAGTCTTCCCTGGCTCAGGCCCTTTTTGGTAAGTCTTACAAGGGCCGTTTGTTCTCTCGGATAATCTATGTGAGCGTGCAACAACGGCTGAGATTTTAGTTTATCCGTTCAGCAACATCGTACCCCATCTTTGTCATCTCGAACACCTCCCCACGATCGCCTCGTTCAATGCTGACCATTCTTTTTATAGTGTAAAGCTTGAAATCAACCTATGCGCGAAAATCCGAATAATGACGCCAATGGATGCTTTCGGCCTTCAATATTGGCTCTCAACAGACCAGCGCCTATCATGCTGTAACTGATGCCGTTACCGCCATACGCCATGGCGAACTGCACCCTCGGTCCATATTGTGGATGTTCGCCGAAAAAAGGCAGGCCGTCTTCGGTTTCAGCAAAGGTACCCCCCCAGCTAAACGCCGGACGCATCGGCAGATCAGGGAAGAGCTTCTTGGCCTTCTTGTACAAGCGTTTGGCCTTGCCTTCGACACGCTTGTCACGGCGTGCCGGGATGTCCAGATCGTCGTCATCCCCACCGACCAGCAGCCTGCCATCGCCTGTCGTACGCATATATAGGTAGGGTCTGGCAGACTCCCATAACATGGTCGACGCCAACAGACCCAGATCCGACTTCTCTATCGGGTCGGTAATAAACGCATAGCTGCTGCGATTCTTCGCCACCGACTGTTTCAGCCATTTCTGCGACGCGTATCCCGCAGCCATTATGACGTGCCGGGAGTGTATCCGGAAACCTTCCGGCGTGCGCAGCGTCACGCGCTCGCGGGAAGGCTCAATGGTGTCGATCACGGTGCGGTCGAATACCTCGCCGCCGCGCTCTGCCAGCCGGAGCAGCAGCTTGGAAGCCATGCGATAGGGGTCAACGCGCGCAGCCAGTTTCGTCAGAATCGCGCACGGCGCCTTGATGCCGAAACGCTCCTTCAAACCGCTCGCGTCCAGCCAGAGCGCATCGAAATCGTGTTTGACCCGCAGTTCGTGCTCCTCGCGCAGTGCGGCCTTGTCCCCGCGCCTGCTGGCGTAGTAAAGGCTTTCCTGCATATCGAAATCCACATCACCCAGTTCATTGGCAAGATGACGCAGATTGATGATGGCCTCCGCGCAGCCCTTGTAGGCCATCGCCGCGTGGCATTCACCATACATCTTCGCCAGATCGACCATGTGCGTATCAATCTCGTACTGCAACAACGCTGTGCTCGCGGCGGAGCTGCCCCAGCCAATATCCCGCTGCTCGACCACCACCACATCAAAACCGTTGTTGCCCAGCTCGTCAGCGATCAACGCGCCGGTAATACCGCCTCCCACTACCACCACATCAGTGCTGATATCAGCCTTGAGTTGGGGAAATGCACACATAAGGCCGTTCTTGACGGCCCAGAATGGGTAACCGCTTTTCAGGTCCATGTTTTAGTCCTTTAGCGACGCAAGGCGGAGGTTGCGTGCCGTAGCGAATCCGTCAGACAGAGTATTCGAGTGGTTAAAGTCGATGTTCAGAGCCTTGAAGGAGGCGGAAACCTTGCGAGCGCCCTGTCAGTCGGATGGCAACCTGGAATCTGAACCGCTCAGGTGTCCGGCGAGGCATCGGGAGGAAGCATCTTCTCTTTTTCACTCATTCGAGACATCCGCTGATTCCACAGGCTGCCAACGGGACTCTGCATTTTTGCCCCGGTCCGGCGGTTATTGATCAATCATATGCCAAGCGCATCTCTTCATTTGGCAAGACATGCTTGATTCGATCTTTCCATTTATCCGTTTGCCAGGTGCCAAGTTTTCCGTGAGACCTTATTGAAAACCATCGTGATTGACGAAAATCAATTTACTTGTATCAAAACCCAGTTCTTTCGATATGAGTTTGAACTTTTCGACAATTTCAGTTTTTACTTGCGGGTTTCTGGAAAGTAGCCACAAATAGGACGTATCCGGGCCTGAAACAAACGCATATTCGTAGCCTTCCTGATCAATTTCAAAAACTACATATGACCCATAAAACGGACCAAAGAAGGAGACTTGGAAATAGGCCTTGTTTTCGTCGTCGACAAAGTATGCTTTACCTTCCGCCACTTTCCACTCATCGTCTTCAGTTGAATAGCCACGATTTACGACAGACACCCCGCCATCATCACGCATCGAATATTCAGCAGTAACCCTTTCGAGGCCCCGTTCAAAGGAGTGATCCAACCTTGCTATTTCATACCACTTGCCCAGGTAGCGATATAGCTCAAAGTTTTCAACCGGTGTCACCGCCGTGGGCATTCCGAGACACCCTGTTAAAATCAAGACTGCTATGGTTGGGAGAAGGATTCTCAAAATTTTACCTTTTACCGATAGGCTAACACCCGCCCCAAGGCGCGGCGGCTTTTTGCCATTGACCTTGATAGCGTTGATATGCTTCTGACATATTTGCACAAATGTCCTTGAATTCACAATAGACAACCGGAATAACGGACAATTTCTGAAACAGGTGTCCATGTAGCCGGTGCCGCCGGTTGAAGCTGACCGCGTAACCGGTCAAGAGCCTTCGCATCACCGTGGCAATGGGTAAGGTTCCCGTCCGCAACAGCAGATGCAAGTGATTTGGCACGAACGCCCAGTCAAAACAGGTCGCCGTGTATTCGCACCTCCTGTTCAGACCTTAAAGATTTTCATCAACAAAGGTTCCTGCATGGCGTCATGAGATGCATCCGCTATCAAAATCATTCTGTCATCTTTTCCAACCATCCCGGCCTGGGTAAGAAAGCGTGCAGCCACATCGGAAAAGGCATTTGTTTGGTCCTCAAGGCAAATAGGATAAACCCCGTAAGACAAGGCCAGAAAAGAATTTGTTCCTTCATCGCCGACAAAGGAAAGTATCCAGCAGTCCGGCTTGAATCTGGAGATGAAACACGCGGCACCCTTGCTTTGCGTGTGGGTCAGGATAAAGCGTACATTTAACGCGTTCGCGGATTCGGCGGTATTCAGGGAAAATAGGTCCTCGACACGGCTATTACCGGAACCCGCACCCGTCCTGAAGTGTGCGGGCAAATCTGCCAGGGCCTGGACAGCTTTACGTTCCCGCTCGGCAGATGTTGCTATTTTAGCCAGCATTTCAACCGCTTCTACAGGATGCCGCCCGATGGCCGTCTCTTCGGACAGCATCACTGCGTCTGTCCCATCGAGAATGGCATTGGCCACATCGGATACCTCGGCACGGGTCGGCCGGATATTTTCCGTCATGGACAGCAACATTTGGGTCGCCGTGATCACGGGACGGCCCAAAAGATTCGCCTTGTGGATCAGTTTTTTCTGAACGGCAGGCACCTCCTCTAAAGGGATCTGAACCCCCAGGTCGCCGCGTGCGATCATGATGGCATCCGCCGCGGTAACAATTTCATCGAAATTGACAATGGCCTCGGCCCGTTCGATTTTGGCAATCACATGGACGGATTGCCCATCTTTTTGTGCAAATGACTTCACCTTGCGTATGTCGTCGGCAGTCTCTACAAATGAAACGCCAAAGGCATCTATCCCCTCCTGCAGGGCGAAGGCGACAAATTCGAGGTCTTTATCCGACACCGCATCGGCGGATATCTTTACCCCGGGAAGATTTAACCCCTTATAGGAAAGAAGCGGGCCACCGATAAGCGTTCGACAGTAGACCTTATCCCTGGAGACCTTCTCCACCTGAAGCTGTATGAATCCGTCATTAAGGAAAATCAGGCTTCCGGGATTCACGCTCTCCGGTAGTCTCTTATACTCGACAGGTATCTGACCGGCTGTGCCCACAAGATTTTGGACGGTCAATATGACCTCATTGCCTTTTTCCAGCAGCATCGGTTCGTGCATGAGTTTGCCGATTCGTATTTTGGGACCGGGAAGATCCGCCATGATCAGGCAGGAGCGCCCTGTCCTTGCCGCCACAGCGCGGATGCGGCGGATATCCTCCCTGTGTCCCTGCACGGTTCCATGGGCAAAGTTGAGCCGCGCCACATTCATCCCCTGGAGAATTAATCGCTCCAACACTTCCTCCGATCGGGAGGCAGGGCCGATGGTGCAGACGATTTTGGTTTTGTGCGCCGGCAATCTCATGGAACGCCCCCCGTGTCCGTTTCACGTACCGGAGCCCATATTTTCATCAATTCGACCTTGTTCATGCCAACTTCGTGCGTCCGATAAAGTAGAATTATTCGGATCCTGCAACCATGCTTTCAAAAAGCCTCTCGGCATCGCCACTCCGGCACAGTTCCGTTCCCGGCGTCATGACGGCCGCGGCGCCGGCGGCCACGCCGAAAAAGACAGACTCTCTGGGCGACCTGCCACGGGCAAGACTCAGGACGATACCGGCCACCATGCTGTCTCCGGCGCCCACCTTGCTGACAATCGGAACGGTCGGCGGAAGAATGCGTTCGGTGACCTCTTCCGTAACCATCAAAGCGCCTGCCGCGCCAAGCGAGATGACCAGCAAGTCGCACCGGCCGCTCTCGATCATTTTCCGGGCTTCCGCCTTGATCTGTGCTTCCTCTTTGATATCCTTTCCAACCAGCTCCCTGAATTCGCGGATATTGGGCTTGATCAGATGCACGCCTTCCGCAAGCGCCTTTTTCAGGGCATCCCCCGAAACATCGATGATGACTTTTGCGCCCCTTTCCTTCCCGATGCGCGCCACCCGTGCATAAACGTCAGTGGGTACGCCCGGCGGAAGACTTCCGCTGGCCACCAGATAATCAGGTGCCGTATCCACATCCGACAAGGCCGTCAGGAATTGTTCCCATTCGTGTTCTTGGAACTCGGGCCCCGGCATTCCAAACCGATACTGTTGGCCCGTGGATTCCTCCAGCACAACCAGGCTCTCCCGGATCGATCCCTCAATGGGAAAGGGCCGATGGTTCAGTCCTTCCCGGTCCAGGAGTTTTTGAAGCATCTTTCCCGTCAGGCCTCCCACGGGATAAAGAAGCAAGGATTCGCCTCCCAGTTTCTTAATGGCCCGGGAGACATTCACACCACCCCCTCCCGGCTCGAACCGAGGGGGGGCGCAGTAGAGCTTTCTCTCGGCCGTGACATGCGCGACACTTGAACTCTTGTCGATCGCCGGGTTTACCGTCAGTGCCACGATGGTTTTCATGAAAAGCTCTCCCTCGATCGCTTTGTAAGAGCAACGTGAATCATACTTACTCTTAAAATATATTGGATCATATTTATCTTTTCGTTATCGACTGCCGGACTGCTGCTTCGCCGGCCTGTTCGATCGCATCCGGATCGCAGAGATATGCTTAACGGGCTTCAATTCCTCATCCGATTCATAAGTCAGAGGAGCTTGTCTTCCTTTCTTTGTGGGCATGTCGTCATCATCACTCAGAATTTTTTACGCTGAGTGGCTACCACTTCGTAGAAATGGGGTTCAGGCATTCCATCGATCAGCGTCTCCACCTTCTTGAAGAGCGTCTGACGTTCATCGCCCATGTCCATGCACATCAATTCTCCGCCTCCCTCAATGCTTCAAAGCCGGAGATGACGTCGAACAGTTCCGCGTCGATGCCGCTCTGGCGCAAACGATGGAATGTCCGGTTGAGGTCCTCCAACAATTCATCGATATTTTTGTCGGCGCGTTGCATTGCCGCCAGGCGGCTCGCGTTTTCGCTCGCAAGGGATTCGGCGCACGCCCTGAAGATCGAGACGAAAAGATATTCGCGGATGAGCGCCCTAAGTGTCTCGGTTTTGCTGCCCATGATCTCAGGCAAATTCTTCATTGGCCAGGGAATCTCGCCGAGCTCCCATCGCCATTTTTCGTCCAACGGCAGCAGTCGTTGGCTGACGGGTGAATAAACCGCACCGGACGTGGGGCGGTTGTAGAAAAGGTAAAGTTCGGTGACTTCACCCCGGTGGCGGCGCGTCTCGCTCTCCACGAGAATCTGGCCGACGAGCGGGGTGATGGCCTTGACGGAGTTCGGCACGGTAAACAGCCCCAAAACCGGCAGGCCCGCGTCCGCCAGGCGTGCCTGAACGCGCTCTCCTACGGCCCAGACGCTGGCTTCGACCGTCATACCCGCCAGCGTCTTGGCCGCATAATCGGCCACCACGTCATTAAACTGGCCCACCAGTCCCTGGTCCGAGCCGAACACGACCGCGCCGATCACACCCTTATTCGTTCGTTGTGTCTCTCCGGTAATCAATGCTGATGAACCGGCGTCTCGAAAACAGACGCCCAACCCCAGCTCCACAGTATGATAGTAATCACCCAACGCGCGCACCGATTGCTCGTATTGGCCGATGCTGGAAGCAGCCAGGGCCTTCATCGTGCGGACGACCGACTGCAGATTTCCGGCACTATCGATTTTTCGGCGCAAGCTCGCCGTGGTGTCGCTCATGACGTCACCTCGGGTTCAGGTGTCGGTTTGCTCTCCGTTCTTGGACTGGAAGCGAACAAGCGATTTGCGGGCGATGTGGACAATTGTTTCACGATCCTCGTCCCTCAATTTTTCAGCGGTTTCCAATCGCTCGCGCACCTTCGGAGGTATATCCGCCGCCGCTGTGCGCAGGGCTTCCTCGGCGTCGGTCATCAAATCAAGCGGCACGTCGTCGAATAAATTTGCGGTCAACGCCAGCAACACGGCGATTTGTTCGGGCATGGACGCCGGGGCGAGTTCCGGCTGCTTGAGGCAGGCGCGGATACGCCGCCCATGCTCGATGACCTTGCGGTTATCTTCATCCAGCCGGGCGCCGAATCGGGCAAAGGTTTCAAGTTCCTCAAACTGCGCGTAGCTAAGCTTGAGGTCGCCGGCAACCGCACGGTAGGCAGCCCGCTGCGCCTTGCCGCCGACGCGTGAAACGGATTTGCCGACATCGACCGCGGGCAGCACGCCCAATTCGAACAGCGACGGCGAGAGGTAGATCTGCCCATCGGTGATGGAGATCAGATTGGTTGGAATATAGGCCGAAATATTCTGCGCTTCGGTTTCGATGATGGGCAGGGCGGTCAGCGAGCCGCCGCCCAGTTCCGTGCGCAGGTGCGTGGCGCGCTCGAGCAGGCGCGAGTGGATATAAAAAATGTCGCCGGGGAATGCTTCGCGGCCGGGCGGACGGCGCAACAACAGAGAAAGCTCCCGATAGGCGCGGGCATGATGGGTGAGGTCGTCGTAAACGATCAGCACATCGCGGCCCGCCTCCATGAAGGACTCCGCAATGCTGGTGGCGGCGTAGGGGGCGATGTAGGCGAGGCCTGGCGGGTCGTTGCCTTCGGTGACGACCACGACGGCGTAATCCATCGCGTCCTTTTGCCGGAGGGTGGCAACGGCTTTGGCAATGGAGGCTCCCCGCTGGCCGATCGCGCAATAGACGCACAGGACATCTTTGCCGCGCTGATTCAAGATGGTGTCGATTGCGATGGCGGTCTTGCCCGTCTGCCGGTCGCCGAGAATCAGCTCTCGCTGACCGCGCCCGATGGGAATGAGCGCATCGATGACCTTGATTCCGGTTTGAAGCGGCACCGTGACGGGCGCCCGATCCATGATGGGCGCGGCGGGGCGCTCGATGGGCAGGCGCCGGTTTGCGACTACCGGCCCTTTGCCGTCGAGGGGTCGGCCGAGCGGGTCGATGACGCGTCCCAGCAATCCGTCACCTACGGTGACGTCCATGACCCGGCCCGTGCGCCGGACTTCATCCCCCGTGTTAAGATGCCAGTATTCGCCGAGCAGTACGACCCCGATTTCTTCCGGGTCCACGTTGAACGCAATGCCGAACACATCTCCGGGAAACGTCACCAATTCATCAAAGCCCACGCCGGGAAGGCCCGAGACACGGGCGATGCCCGTGGCGACGCTGGTAATCGTGCCCACCTCCTGCAGCGTCAGTTGCGGCGTGAAGATTTTGCGTCCCCGGCTTAGAACGTCGAATGCGCGGTCGAACCCCTTTTGTAAAGAATCTGCCGGTGCGCTCATCCGGCCTCCTCGGCAGCGGCGGGTTGAGTCCCTGACTTCGGCTTTGGCCCGGCTTGCATTTCAGGTTCGGTCTCAGTTTTGGATTTGGATTCGGACGGTTCGTTCAGCAGTTCGCCGACGCTCTTATCCAGTGACGTCAGATAATCCGCGATGCTCCAGGCGACTTTTCGTCCGTTCGCGGTGAGTTCGATGCCGCTGATCACGTCGGGTACGGTCTCGAAAAGGACGTGGATTTCAGCCGAGAAGGTTTCGTCGAGCGCATGTTGGATCGCGGCTCTTTGTTCGGACGGCAGCTCAAAGGCGCTGCGAACGAACACCGGATCGGACGATTTTTTCAGGATTCTGGCAAAACCTTCCTTCGCCTCACCGTCCAGCTCTCGCAAGCGGCGTCTGAACACATCGCTTATGCGTTCTTCCAGACTTGTCCCGGCGAGGTCCGTCAGCGTCTTTCGCGCGATGGCAAAAACTTCCTCCCGGGTCCGGCGGGTTATTTCGTCCTTCAGGATCTGTTGTTCACGTTCCATGGCATCCCGTTGTTTGGCGTGAAGAACCTCGACCGCCTGCCGCGCCTCAGCGAGAAGCCGCTGCCGTTCGGCTTCCGCCTCTTGCGTCGCCTGGCTCAGAAGCGCATCCCGCTGCAGGTCGAACTCCTTGTTTTTGCGTTTGAACGCCTCACGCTCTTTTTGAGCTTCGGCCATTTTTTCGCCGGCATCCGCAAGTTCCTTGGCGATCCGCTGCTCCCTCGCGTCGATGGCATGGAGGATGGGTTTGTAGAGAAAGCGTTTCATCAACCATATCAGGATGAGAAAGTTGAGCGCCTGTGCAGCGATGGTGAACCAATCGATTAGCATCGGTTTATTTTCCTATGGCTTGGCCGATGATGTGGTTCCAGAACGGGTTGGCGAAAACGAGAATCATCGAGACCACGAAGCAGTAGATGGCCGTGGACTCGACCATCGCCAGGCCCACGAACAGCGTCCGGGTGATGGTGGCGGAGGCGTCAGGCTGCTGGGCCAGCGAACTCAGAGCGGTGGAGACTGCGCGCCCTTCCCCCAGCGCCGGCCCGATGGTGCCGACGCCTGTGGTGAAGCCGGCGGTGAGAATGGATGCCACCGCGATGAACGTCATGCTATCCATGGTAGTGTACCTCCTTGTCGTCATCGTTCAGGTTTCAATGGGTTGCCTCGGATTCAGGCCTGGCTTTACGCACGCGTGTAGCGGCCGCGATGTAAACCGTGGACAGGATAAAGAAGATGTAGGCTTGCACCATGCCGGTGAGCAGACCGAGCGCCTTCATAACGATCGGAAAGATAAACGGCGTGATGGTCAGCAGAATACCGATGATCATCGCTCCGCTCATCATGTTGCCGAACAAACGGACGGCCAGGGCCAGGGTACGCGAAAGTTCGCTGATGATGTTGAACGGCAGCATGATGAACGTCGGCTGTACATAGGACTTGAGGTAACCGCTCCAACCCCGTTCCATGATGCCGTACAGCGGCACGGCCACAAACACGCATAGCGCAAGCGCCGCGGTGGTCGAGAGCGAGCCGGTCGGCGGCTCGTAGCCGGGAAAGACGGTGCACAAGGCGGCCAGGGCGATAAACAGAAAGAGCGTGCCCAGAAAGGGGAGATATTTTCTCGGATGGCGGAGGCCCACTTCTTCGATTTGCTTCTCGGTCAGGGTGACGACGATTTCCAGCAGATTCTGCCAGCGGGAACGCGTAAGACCGGTGGAAATTTTGCGGGTGATGAGTTTTGAACCGACGGCCAGTACGAGCATCAGTCCCCACGTGAACACAATGGTGGCGTTGAGCTTCAGGAAGCCGTGTTGCCAGAATATGATCTCATCGGGACTCAGGTGCATTACAGGCCTCCTTTGCCGGAACGTTGCGGGGTTGGACCGGCGGGCGGGTGAGCCGCGTCACGATCAGGCGGGCCGTCACAAAACCAAGGAGACACACCAACAGGCGATCCCAACGACCGCCGAAAACAAAATAAAATCCAGCCAGGGCGATGCTCATCCGCAGCACCAGGCTGCCGAAGAACCAAAGCGCCGGCCGTTGGGACGAAACGCCCTTGCGAACCGTCCACCAAAGCCCGCCGAAAAACATCGCACCGATCAAAACGCCCATCACCAAAGCCGGCGCCAGACGCAACGTTTCATTCATCGCTATCCTCCTGTTCCTCCCGCATGGCCCTGTCTTCCTTGGTCACCCAATGCCACGCATTCAAGCACCCGATCGCAAGGCCGACAACCAGCAGGGCCAGTGTCCAGGATCGGCCTTCCGGATAGCGTTGGTCCAGCCAGAGACCCAGCGCCGCGCCGAGCAACGTCGGAATCGTCACCGACCAGCCTATCAGCCCCATCATGCCAAGACCAAACCAGACGGTTCGGGTGACATGGCGCTGCGCACGCAGTTTCCGCGCTGCCTTGGCGCCGACCTCCCGGCTGAGCTTCGAATTCGGCTTCAACGGTTTCTGTTCGGATTCGTCAGTCATCATGATAGAATTCCGCTAAGCGGCGGATAAAACCGCTTTCCATTTTCGCCAGCGCCGAGCGCATGCTCTGCTCGCGTTCGTCCAGATTCAGGAACTCCCGCTCCACCGAATCGCGCAATTTGCCGAGGTCCGCTCCGGCGATGGCGTTGCGCACGGAAACAAGCACATTCGAGCCGGTCTTGATCAGCACCCCTTCATCCACGGCCAGATAAACCTCACCCTCGATTTCGTTTTCGTAGATCAGAATTCCGGGTACGAGCGCCGCGACGCAGTCGAGCCGGCGGGGCAGGATTCCGAATGAGCCCTCACGGGTCTCCGCAACGATGCGGGTCACGCCGGTTTTCTCGGCGAAGATTCGAAACGGCAGCAGAACCTTAAGATTCATGACGGGCGGCAGCGTCTTGGACGCAGACGGATTGCCCCCCCGTTCAGGACGGTTGTCTTGACTGCTGTGTTCTATCATCCCCGCCCCCGTGTCCTTTTCCCTGGCTGCTCCCATCCTTGGGGTTACGTTTTGCTTCATCGATCGGCCCGATCATGTAAAGGGCACTCTCCGGGTCGTCTTTGAATTCATCGCGCAGGATTCGCTCGCAGCCGTCCAGCGCGTCTTCAAGGCTGACGAGTTTGCCTTTGAGGCCGGTGAATTGCTCGGTCGTGAAAAAGGGCTGGGTGAAAAATCGTTCCAACCGGCGGGCGCGGGCGACCACGTTGCGATCCTCCGGCGAAAGCTGCTCCAGGCCGAGCATGGCGATGATGTCCTTGAGCTGCGTGTATTGCGCGAGTGTTCGCCGAATTTCCTGCGCCAAGCCGTAATGCCGCTCGCCGACGATGCCCGGCGTAGCCATCTTGGAACTGGACTGAAGCGGGTCGATGGCCGGGTAAAAGCCTTCGCTTGCCCGCTTGCGCGAAAGCACGATGGAGGCGGAAAGATGCGAGAACGTGTGCACCGCCGCCGGATCGGTGAAATCGTCCGCCGGAACATACACCGCCTGAATGGACGTGATGGCACCGGTATCAGTGTTGGCGATGCGCTCCTCCAGCCGGGACAGCTCGGTGCCCATGGTCGGCTGATAGCCTAACCGAGACGGCATTTGCCCCATCAGGCCGGAAACCTCCGAGCCGGCCTGAATGAATCGGAAGATGTTGTCGATGAGCAGCAGCACGTCGCGGTGCTCGTCATCCCGGAAATACTCGGCCATCGTCAGCGCGACGTGGCCCACGCGGAAGCGGCTGCCCGGCGGCTCGTTCATCTGCCCGAACACCATGACCATGTTCGGCAGCACACCGGCTTCTTTCATCTCGCGGTAGAGCTCTTCGCCTTCCCGGCAGCGTTCGCCGATTCCGCAAAACAGACTGACCCCTTCATGGTGGCCGATCATGTTGTGGATCATTTCGGTGAGCAGGACGGTTTTCCCGACACCCGCACCGCCGAAAAGGCCCGCCTTTCCACCGCGTTCGAGCGGAACGAGTACATCGATGACCTTGATACCCGTCTCGAAAACCTCGGATTTTGTGGAACGTCGTGCCAACGCCGGCGGGGCGCGATGGACGGTACGCCACTCCACGTTCGAAACCTCCCCTTCGCGGTCGAGCGCTTTTCCGAACACGTCGAACATTCGCGAGAGAATTCCCTTGCCGACCGGCGCTCTCAACGGCTCGCCCGTATCTTGAACCGCCATGCCGCGGGCAAGGCCCTGGGTGGGGGTCAACGCAATTCCCCGCACGCGGTGTGCGTCGAGTTGAGCCAAAACCTCGATGGCAATTTCTCCCTCCTTCGCGTACAGCAACGAATAGATAGGCGGCAATTGTCCATCGAAGCGAATATCGACGACGCTGCCGCGCACCGAAGACACCTCGCCATGATTTATAGGGCCGGTTTTAATCATGT
>JBMNCP010000084.1:0-54343 GCA_049366795.1 Desulfobacterales bacterium | reverse complement strand
ATTCAAACAATTGTGCTGCCGTCGCCGGCACCTGTCAAGCATTCAGAGTATGGGCGCCAGCAATCGAAATGCGCCCTGCTTCAAGCGCTGCCAGGTGGAGCGGCGGGAGAAGCGGTCCTGGTCGATACGGGCCGCATCCTCGAACAATCCCTCCAGATAGGATTCCATCCGCCGGTAGAGGTCGGTCGATTTGAACAGGACACCCACCTCGAAGTTCAGATACATCGATCGGGCATCCAGGTTGGCCGAGCCGACCAGGACCCACTGCCGGTCGACCACCGCGAGTTTGGCGTGGTTCATGGCCCGGTCGTATTCATAGATGTCGATTCCCGAATCGAGAAGCTCATCGTAAAAGGACCTCCCGATGTCCACCGACACCTGGTAATCGCTTTTTTTGGAAACCATGAGGCGGACTTTCACGCCCCTGGCGGCGGCGACCTGAATGGCGCTGACCAGGGCCTCCTCCGGCACGAAGTATGGGGTGAACAGATCCAGCCGGTCGGTGGCCCGGCCGATTACGGCGACCAGGATATTGAGGGCAATGCCTTTCTGGGTGGCCGGCCCGCTTTCAACGACGACGGCCGGACAGTCGGGGTTTTTCTCGAACGACCGGACATACCGGCTCATCTCCAGGTTTTCCTCGGTGGAAAAGTACCAGTCATGCCGGAACACCTCGTGAAGATGGTTGACCACCTCGCCTTGGACGCGGATCTGCAGGTCCTTCCAGTCGCCGATGGCAGGATCCCGGCCTTCGTATTCGGCCCCGATGTTGATGCCGCCGACAAAGGCACGGAGACCGTCGATGATCATCAGTTTCCGATGGTTTCTCAAATTGAAAAAATACCGGTTCCGGCGGGGATGCACGGTGTAGAACCATGAAAACCGGCCGCCGGCGTCGACGAGCGGACGGAAGAAGCGCTCCCTGACCTCGACGGACCCGATTTCATCCACCATGAGGCGGACTTCCAGCCCCCGCCCGGCGGCCTTCACGAGCGCATCGAGAATCCGCCTGCCGGTGTCGTCATCCCGCCACATGTACATCTCCGCATGGATGAACTCCCCGGCTGCATCGATCGCGGAAATCAGTTCGGGGTAGTAGTCCCCCCCACTGTAGTAGGCGTCGATCTCTTGAATCGACGTGACGGGGTGCCGGCTGATGCGGGAGACCGCGGCCAGCAGCTGCCGGTCGGCATCGTCCAGTCCGTTGAAGGATTGCCGGGATCGATGCCTCTCGCCCCATTCGTCGAATCGGCGCCGGTGGCGCTTGAATCGCCGGCGTCTGACGCGGTCGTTTCCTACCAGCAGATAAGCCAGAAGCCCGACGCCGGGAAACAGGAGGAGGGCACCGGTCCATATCAGCATGGAGAGCGGCCGTTTTCCGGATAGCAGCACATGGGGGACGGCCATAAGCCCCACCAGGTCCAGTGCCAACAGAAGAACCCACATCGGCGTGCCTCCTCTCACCGATCGATGGTGGAAAAGCGGTTTGTTCCGTCCTCTGCTCCCCATCCGCCCGCCATCCGGGTAGCGTCTCATTATACTTACTCCAGACGGGAAGGAAATGCTCCATCCATTTTGGCCCCTCCCGGGTCCCTTTTCGGCAAATGGGTGGGGCCTGCGGCACATATGGGTAATAGACCCGATGCGCCCCGGGTCCGATCGGTGTTATTTGATGAAATTGAGAGGCAGGTCGGCGCCACGCATATTCAACCAGTTCGTCAAAAAGGGGTGAGCATGGACAGCAAATTCTTTCTCGAAACGATTCGTTCGGAAGGCTTGGCCCAGTTGTCGTACGTCGTGGGACATCAAGGTCGTGCGGCGGTCATCGACCCGCGCCGGGATGTCGGCGTCTACGTGGAAACCGCGAGAAAATACGGCGCCGCCGTGACGCACATCTTCGAGACCCATCGGAACGAGGATTTCGTGAGCGGGGCCCAGATGCTGTCCCGATTGACCGGAGCTTCCGTTTACCACGGCCGCGCCCTCGACTTCGAATTCGGTCAGGACGTCTCGGACGGGGCGTCTTTCGATCTCGGAGACATGCGCCTCGAGGTGATCGAGACCCCCGGCCACACGGACGAGAGCATTTCCATCGCGCTCTATGATCGCAGCTTCGGAGATGCTCCGGTGGCCGTTTTCACCGGCGATACCCTTTTTATCGGCGACGTGGGGCGCACCGATTTCTATCCCGGTCGTGACGAAGAGGTTGCCGGCAACCTCTTTGACAGCATTTTCGAGAAACTGCTGCCGCTGGGCGACCAGACCATTCTCTACCCCGCGCACGGGGCCGGATCGGTCTGCGGCGCGGGGATGGCGGCGCGGGAATTCTCCACGCTGGGGTATGAACGGCGGTTCAACCCGCGTCTGAAGATGACGGACCGGCAGGCATTTATCCGCTTCAAGGTGGAGGAACATCACTACAAGCCCCCCTATTTCAAACAGATGGAGCTGTTGAACCTGGAAGGGACGACTTTTCCCTATCCCGATCCTCGCTCTCCGGTTCCGCTCTCGCCCTCTGATTTCCACGACCGCATGCAGCGGGGGATGACCGCCATCGATATCCGCAGTCCCGAGGCCATCGGGGGCGCGACAGTGCCGGGCAGCATCGGGATCCCTCTGAATATGCTGGCATCCTTCGCGGGATGGTTTCTGCGCCATGAACAGCCTCTCGGGATCGTTGCCGAGAACTTCGGCGAGGTGAACCAGGCGGTGCGGCACCTCGCTCGAATCGGCTACGAAGATGTGGACGGTTACCTGGAGGGAGGCCTCACCAGTTGGGAAACCGGCGGGTTTCCCTACGACAGGATCCCGGCGGTGCATGCAAGGGAACTGGTGGAATGGATCCAGGAAAAACAGGACTTTGTGCTGCTGGATGTCCGCGGCATTACTGAATTCGAGGAAGAGCGGCTGCCCGGGGCTCAGCACGTCTATGTGGGAGAACTCCCCGGCGCTATCGACACCCTTGACCGCCGCCGTCCCATCGTCACCTTTTGCGGCAGCGGACAACGGGCGATCATCGCCGCGTCGCTCTTGAAGGGGAACGGGTTCGAATCCGTCAGCTGCTGCCTGGGGTCTCTGGCGGCCTGCAAGGTGGTCGGATGCCCGATTGTAGAAAGTGAGGACTGATCCAACCGGTATCGAGGAAAGAGATTGCAAAATGAGAATACTCAGGATCTTGGGACCTGCCCTGTTTTCTGTGGTGGTATGGGTTCTGCCGGCAATGGCCCAGACGGGCGGAAACCCGGCTCCTCCCGGCCCGCCGGAAGAAGGAATCTTCGGGATGGCCCGGTGGTCGCCGTATGTCGTCGGCGCAGGGATCGGCGTACTGACCTGGCTGTCGGCCCTTCTGTCCGGCAACCACCTGGGCGCCTCGACCGCCTATGTCAAAACGAGCGCCCTGATCGAAAGGGCCAACCCAAAGGACGATGCCGTCCATCGCCTGTCCTACTATCGGCAGCTCAATCCCCTCATCGACTGGGGGTGGATGCTCGTCGTGGGAATAGTGGTGGGCGCCATGCTGTCCGCGGTCCTTTCCGGATCGTTTCGGCTGGAGTTTACTCCCGGCATGTGGAAGGACGCCATCGGTTCCACCCCAATCATTCGCTGGTTCACGGCGCTGGCGGGGGGGATCCTGGTCGCCTTCGGAGCGCGGTGGGCCGGCGGCTGCACCAGTGGCCACGGGATCAGCGGAACGCTTCAATTGGGCGTCAGCAGCTGGCTTGCGCTTTTCTGTTTCTTCGCGGGAGGCGCCCTGACGGCTCATGTACTCCACTTCATCACGGGAATTTGACATCCATCCCCGAAGGAGCGTCCGCGTTTTCCGGGAGGCGACAGCAAATCACAACGGAGGAGCATCGACATGTTGAAACGGCTGCATGAAAATCGTCCTTTGCAGCTCGGATTGGGGCTTCTGATCGGTATCGGATTCGGATTCCTGCTTCAGCGCGGCGCCGTCACCCGCTATGAGGTGATCATGGGCCAGTTGTTGTTTCGGGACTGGACGGTCGCAAAGGTCATCCTGACGGCCATCATCACCGGAATGATCGGCATCTACACCTTGCGTTCCCTAAACCTGGCCCGGCTGAGCATCAAACCGGGAGCCGTCGGTTCCACGATTCTGGGTGGACTCGTCTTCGGCGCCGGATTCGGATTGCTCGGCTACTGCCCCGGGACCACCGCCGGTGCCGTAGGGCAGGGATCTCTCGACGCCCTCCTCGGCGGCATTCCGGGTATGCTGATCGGGGGGGCCCTGTACGCGCGCAGCCACGATTTCCTGGATCGACACCTGCGCCACCGGGGGGAATTCGGGGACATCACCCTCCCTGACTGGCTGGGCGTCCGGCCGGAGCCCGTGGTGATTCTGGTCTGCTCGCTGCTGATGGCCTTCATGGTCGGGCTGGAGCTGGGGGGCTATTGAAAGCGTGATTTTCAAAACCGCTGCGAACCTGTCCCGCCTTCGGACCATCGTCACCGTTCTCTTCCGGTACGGATTCGGAGACCTGGTGAAATATCTGGATGTTCCCGGCAAAAGCGTCGCCAGGAAGCTGACCGACATCGATCCGGAAATCGACACCTATCAGCGGATACGGCTGGCCCTCGAGGAATTGGGACCGACGTTCATCAAGTTCGGCCAGGTGCTGAGTCTTCGATCCGGGGAACTTCCGAAGCCTCTGATCGAGGAGTTGACGAAACTCCAGGATGAAGTCGCGTCCGTGGAAACCGGCATCATCCGCGAGGTCGTCGAAGTCGAGTTGAATCGTCCCATCGAAGAGGTTTTCATCGCCTTCGAAGACGTTCCCCTGGCAGCCGCCTCCCTTTCCCAGGTGCACAAGGCCGTTTCAAGGACAACGCTCGAACCGTTGGTGCTCAAGGTTCAGCGCCCGGGCATCCGCGACCACATCATGGCCGATTTGGACATACTGGGCGTGATCGCCGCACAACTGGATCAACGGATAGAGAGGCTGCGCGTCCACGACCTTCCGGGCCTCGTCACCGTGGTGCGCGGAACGCTGGAACGCGAACTCGATTTCAAGCGCGAGGCGCGCAATCTCGTTGTTGCCGAACGTCACATGCGGGACCTCGACGGTGTTGTCGTCCCGAGGGTGTACGAGGATCTCAGCACCGAACGGCTGCTGGTCATGGAATACATCGACGGCGTCCGGATCCGTGACCTTGCCCCGGGCGGACTGGAGGAGGCTGAGGAGATCGCCCGGGCGGGATTGAAGGCATCGGTCAGGCAGATCCTGGAAAACGGGTTCTTTCATGCAGATCCCCATCCCGGAAATCTCCTGATCTCCAAGGCCCGCCGGCTCTGCATCCTGGACTGGGGGATGGTCGGACGCCTCACCACCCAGGAGCGACAGGAGCTGATCGATCTGATTGCGGCAATCGTTTCGAAAGACAGCGAGGAGCTCACTGAGGCCGTTCTCGCCATCGCGACGGGCGCGGAAGGCAGGGAGATCGACCGGCGATCCCTGGAGCGGGATCTGATGGAGGTGCTCGACAGCCACCTGACCGAGTCGGTGGGGTCGCTGCGTGTCGGCCGGATCATCATGGACATCACCGAAATGGTGAACAAGTACAACCTCCAGATTCCCAGCAATCACCTGATTATGGTCAAGTCGCTCACGACCGCGGAAGGAGCGGCCAGGATGATTTACCCGCAGCTCAACGTGGTCCAGGAGTTGGAGCCCGAAATCAACCGGCTCGCCAGGGGGAGGTTTTCACCCGGAAACCTATGGCGAACTCTGAAGATACTTTCTTTCCGACTGGCCGTCTCCCCGATGCAGTTCCCGAGACGGTTGAGCGAAATCGTCAACAAGATGGAGCGCGGGGACTTCAGGTTGCGCTTCGAGCACCACAACCTGGGGGACCTTCGGCTCACCCTGGAAAAGATATTCAGCCGCCTGACCATGGGCGTTATCGTGGCCGCCGTGATCATCGGATCCTCCCTGATCATGACGACCGGTCTGCCTCCCTTGTTTTACGGGTACCCGCTGCTGGGTCTCGTCGGGTATTCGCTCTCGGCGATTTTCGGGCTGTGGCTCATCGTCGAGATCCTCAGGTCCCACTGAACCGGTGATCGATTGGGCCGATCCATCACCCATACCAAATTCCGGGAGGGCATCTACAGGATGTCCCCCATTGGCTCGAGAACGCCCGGTCAATACGTTTCGAGAGTGCTTCCGTTTTTTCTTCCGGAGCGCGGACGGCGCCATTCGTGGTTTGAAACGGCATCGGCAAGAACCCTCGCCTCCGGCGTCTGACGGGGAAGCGGACTTTCGGGTCCGAGGCGCATCTCGGAATGCGCGCTTGCACTGGGTTAAGCGATCGCCTGACCACAACCGCTGATTTGGGGAACCCAAAATGCCCGTGTTTGTGTTGGAATTGCTGCTGGCCGCTTTCGTCGCCGTGATCGTCAGCCTGGCCTACGCCGGGATCGGACGCCGTCGACGCCGCACCGGCTTCATCTGGTTTTTTCTGATCGTCCTGGCCGCGACCTGGGCCGGCGGCGTGTGGCTCAAGCCTTTCGGACCGATGTGGCTGGGGGTGCACTGGGTGCCGTTTTCCGTCGTCGGCCTGGTCTTCCTCCTTCTGGTTCTGGCCTTCGTTCCGCAGCGCCCGCCGGAAGGACGCCATGAAACCCTCGACAAGCTGGAGGAAATCGCCAGGGAGAAACAGTTGGAAGAGGTCACCTACGTGACGCTCGGGACCGTTTTCTGGGCCCTGCTGATCATACTTCTGCTGGCGGTAACGGCCCGGTACCTGACGCAATGAAGACGGCAAAAGAGTCAAAATGGCATGTACCGATGCTTCTCGGCCTGCTTCTCTGCCAGGCCGTTGCGATCCCGACGGCCGGCGCCGCGGACCGGCTGGTCGAGGGAGAGCCCCTGCCGGTTTCCGAGGTCGCCGACGAGAAGGTTCAGCAGCAGCTTTCCAGGGTGTTTCACCGGATCGAAGCCTTCGAGGCCGTCGAGGTCGAGGTGGCCGGCGGGGTGGCGGTGTTGAGCGGCCGGGTCTCCTCCTTCGCCGCGGCTGAAAAGGCGGTGGATCTCGCCGCGAGGCTGGAAGGGGTCTTGTATGTCGTGGACGAAATCGACATCCAGGCCAAGGTCGATTCCCGCCTGGCCCCGGCCTGGCGAAAGGTGATGGAGACGGTCAACCAGGCAGTCGGATTTTCCCCCCTCGTGGCGATCGCCCTGTTGATTTTCGCTGCCCTTTACGGAGTCGGATGGCTAGTAACGGTGTGGGAGTGGCCGTATCAGCGATTCAAGGACAAGGTTCTGCTCCAGAACCTGATCCGCCAGCTCGTCCGGATCGCCTTCGGCCTCGCCGGTCTTCTGATTGCCTTGGAAATTCTGGAACTGACGGCTCTGATCGGGGCGGTCGTGGGCGCGGCCGGCTTGTTCGGTCTGGCGATCGGGTTTGCCTTCAAGGATATCGTTGAAAACTACATTGCCGGCTTCCTGCTCAGCATCCGCAGCCCTTTTGATTTCATGGACTGGATCGGCGTGAATGAACATCAGGGCAGCGTGGTTCGGGTCTCCTCCCGGGAATTGGTGATCATGACCCAGGAAGGCAACCACGTCCGAATTCCCAATGCGCAGGTCTTCAAGAGCGTCATCTACAATTATACGCGTAATCCGCTGCGCCGGTTCGACATCAGGGTCGGCATCGGCGTGAACGAGGACTTGTCCGAGGTCCAGAGGATCGGATGTGCCGTGTTGGCCGCGATGAAGGGCGTAGCGGAATCTCCAGGCCCGACGATGCGCAATCTGGAATTCGGAGACAGTACCATGAACGTCAGCTTCTCGGGTTGGGTGGATCAGACCAATGCGGATTTCCTGAAAGTTCGCAGCGAAGGCATCCGGATCCTCAGTGAAGCCCTGGGCCAGGCCGGGGTGGAGATTCCCGTTCCGATCCAGAAGGTGATCAACGTCGGCGATGCGTCGCTCCCGGCCCAGCCGGAACCCAAGCGGAAAAAGAGGACCGACCTCCTGGAAGAAGCCGAAACAGCGGACGTGGACCGGGAATCCTATCTGGACGAACAGATCGATCGGGAACGCCGGGGCAGCGGAGAGGCGGATCTTCTGACCGGATAGAAGACAGGGAGGATGGGCGTATGTTGCGCAGTCTCGATCACATTCGAAACGTTACCCTCCAGGCACTGGACGGCGAGATCGGAAGGTGCCGGGATTATATTTTCGACGACCGCAGCTGGGCCATTCGATACATGGTGGCGGACACAGGGAAATGGCTCCCCGGTCGGACGGTTCTCATCCCGCCGCAGGCGCTGAAAAAATACGCCTGGGAATCCGATGTGATGGTCGTGGACCTCACCACGGAGGCGGTGAAAAGCAGTCCGCCGCTCGAATCCGACTTGCCCGTTTCCCTTCAGTACGAAAAAAGGCTTTTCGAACACCATCGCTGGCCCTATCGGTGGATCGGAACTGAATCATGGGGAGCGGCGCCGTTCATGGATCACTCGGCCGGTTTTTCAAAACCGGAGCAGGAAGAACCGTCGCCCGAGGAGAGCCACCTGCGATCGGTCAAGGAAGTGTCGGGTTACCGGATCCAGGCAACGGACCACGCCATCGGTCATGTAGAGGACTTCCTGGTCGAGGAAGACGACTGGGTGATCCGGTACATTGTGATCGACACCCGGAACTGGCTTCCCGGCCGCAAGGTATTGATCTCTCCGTCATGGGCCGATGCCATCGATTATACGCGAAGACGGATGCACATCCGGATGAATCGAAGCGCGGTCGAGCACAGCCCGCGTTACGATCCGGACCAAATGCTCGAGCGGGCGGATGAGGAGCGGCTGTTCGAGCACTACGCCGAGTCCCCCTATTGGAAGAAGAACCTGCACGAGTAGAGGTTCAACCCGGGTCCGGCGAAGAGAATCGCCAATGCCATCCTCGGTGTCGTGAAGCGAAATGGAGCGGGAGCCTACACCGCTTCGGCGGAGTACGATCGTCTTCCCGGCGGACAGGATTCGACCGGGCCGCTTACCGGGCAACCCCATACCCTGCGAATATGCCTTGGCTTCATCCGATGGCACCAGGGTTCATGTCCCACCCGCACCAATCCAGGTCAGCGTCGCCCCCTTTTTAGAACGTGGACGAAATTTCCATAGCGCGAACCGGCTCCGGTATGCCGGGATGCTTTCCGTTTGCCATCAAAGGCTTCATCGACGGTCGGTGGCAATACCGATGGGTTCCGAAGCCGTTTCATCGTATGGGTCCATCCGCAAGCTGGATGTCATTCGGTCTGGCGGTATTGTTGTTTCACGGTGAGTGGTTATCTATGGACAATGCGGAATTCGTCTTTGGGTCCCGACCGACCTTATCCGCGGATTTCCGACCCCGGCGCAGGAGAGTTCGCCTCACCGCAACGCCTTGAGCGGCCTCGATCGGGATCCCCATATCTTCATTTCCGAATCGGACAGGCTGGCAGATGGATCATCCGTCGTGGATGGATGGACACTTTCGGACATACAATAACTCCACACAAAGGAATGCTCGGAGGTCCCCCATGGGAATCAGGAAGAAGGTCGTCATTGCCGAGGACCACAAGCTGTTTCGAGAAGGCCTCAAGTCGATGCTCTCCGGACGCAATGACCTGGAGGTGATCGGCGAGGCCCAGGACGGGCTGGAGGCGATCCGCTGCGTCAAACGAAACCAACCCGACCTCCTGCTTCTGGATCTATCCATGCCGCGATTGAGCGGCATCAGTGTGATGAGGGACATCAAGGGCCAGTTTCCGGACATCAAGATTCTGGCGCTGACGATTCACGAGTCGGATCAGTACGTTCTCGAGGCATTCAATGCGGGGGCCGACGGGTACTGCATCAAGGACGCCAGCCGGAACGAATTGATGGTCGCCATCGACAGCGTTCTGGATGGGAAGACCTATATCAGTCCCGGGATCGCGGACAATGTCATGGAAGGCTATCTCGAGGAGAGCCGGCGGCTTAAGACCAAGACGGATTGGGACACGGTCACCCAGCGGGAGCGTGAGGTCCTGAAACTGCTTGCCGAAGGGTACCTCAACAAGGAAATCGCGGAGTTTCTTCACATCAGCGTCAAGACGGTGGAGAAGCACCGCGCCAACATCATGAACAAGCTCGACCTTCACAATGCATCGGCCCTGACGGCCTATGCCATTGAAAAAGGCCTGGTCACCAGCAAAAGCTGACCTCCTCCTCCGAAACGGTCGTCCTTCGAACCGTCACCGCTGATCCAGCCGATCTCCTCCTGCACCGACCCGCTGCCTGCTGAACCGAAATGGTTGAATCCCGCCTCGGGCGATCGACATGAATCCGGATCTTCTCAAGCGGGATCCGTTTTCGGTGTGCCGCTTCCTGCCTGATCCAGGCGGCGGCCAAGGACGCCTTGCATTGCCGGACGGATTCCGGGAAGCGGCATTCCGTCAATCCGGCATCTTCCGTTTGCCGGTCCATTTCCGGAACCGTTCGATCTCCTTCTCAAGGTCCGCTGTCATCGAAGAGTCGTGCAAGGCGGCGATCACCTTGTAGATCTCGACCATCCCCTCGGCGAGGATGTCCTGTGCCCGTAGAATGAACACCGGCTCGTCTTCCCCGATTTTGGGGATTTCCAATTTTCCGTATTTGCCTGACACCGCCATCGTTCTTCTCCTTTCCGGGTGAATGAATCCATCGTGGTGGGTGAATGATAGATTCGAAACCGGGATGTGTCCATTTCCCGGCTTCGGCGACACCGGTTCGCGGACCCGAAACCCAGCGGATCGGGCGCCGGACCGCCGTCACGGCCCGTGCCATGCAGGGCGGCCACGGCGGGCGATCCGACGTCCGATGGCCGGGATGGCGTCTCATGTCGTTGAAAATGTGACCTTTTGCGGACCGGTAAGTTCGACCACGTTTTCTCCAAAGCCCACGCGGATCGCGCATCCCGCGGCCCGAAGCACCGTGACATCGACCTGCCCGGAGCCGATGTCGATGCCCAGGCAGAACCCGCGATATCGTACGTTCAGCTTCAGGCGCGCAAGGTTGTCGGGCAGGCAGGGGTTCAGCCACAGCACGTCGCTGCGGGTCACGATGCCGGTGTAGCAGCGCTGAACCTGATCCACCGTTCCGGCCATGGCCCCGAGGTGAATGCCCTCGGCGGTCGTGCCGCCCTGGATGTCCAAGACGTCGCTGTAAAGGGCTTCCTTGAACAGCTTCCAGGAGCGATGACGGTCCTGGCGCGCCAGCACCCACGAGTGCACCACCCGGCTCAGGGTCGACCCGTCCGACGTCCGCCGGATGTAATAGTCGATATTCCTGGGGATCGTGTCATGTTCGAAGGCGTAGCCGAGGCTGTGAAAAAGTTCCGCCAGTTCCTCGGCCGAAAACAGGTAGAACAGCATCAGAACGTCGGCCTGCTTGGAGAGGCGATACCGGTTCGCGCTGTCGTTTTCGGCTTCCAGTATCCGGTCGAGGCGGTGAATGTCGTCATATTTTTCCCTGTAGGCGTCCCAGTCCAGTTCCTCGAGGGTCTCGTAGCCCTCGAACTGGCTGATGATCCCGTCGTCGTGGAATGGAATCCGCATGCGCCGGGTGATGTCGCGCCAGCGATCGAGTTCATTCTCCTTCAGGTCGAGCCGCTCCATGATGTGCCCGGCGTGATCCTCCGGCAGGAGCTCCAGGACTTCCAGTGCCCTTGCCAGCACCCACACCGCCATCACGTTGGTGTAGGCGTTGTTGTCGAGGCCTGGTGAATCGGCGTCCGGGTAACCCTCATGGTATTCGTCGGGTCCCATCACGCCGCGGATGACGTAGCGTTCGTGCTCCTCGCTGAAGGTGGTGATGCTGCCCCAGAAGCGGGCGATTTCGAGAATCAACTCGGCCCCGTAGAACGTCAGGAATTCCGTGTCCCGGGTCACCTGGTAATACTGGTAGACGTTGTAGGCGATGGCGGCATTCACATGTCTCTGGAGGCGGCTGTGGTCCGGGACCCAGCGGCCCGAGCGGGGGTTGAGATGAAGCTCCTGGCTTTCCTCGCGCCCGTCGCTGCCGCTTTGCCAGGGAAACATGGCGCCGCGATACCCGCCGGCGCGCGCCGCCTCGCGGGCCGCATCCAGGCGCCGGTAGCGATAGAGCAGCACGCGCCGGGTGATCTCCGGCAGGCGCCAGTTGAGCAGGGGGAAGATGAAGAGCTCGTCCCAGAGGATGTGCCCCCGGTAGGCCTCGCCGTGCCACCCCCGGGGCGGGACGCCCACGTCCAGGTCGAGGCCCATGGTGTTGATGGAGGAGGTCTGAAGGAGGTGGAAGATGTGCAGGTGAAGTACTTCACTGATGGGATCTCCTGCCTGACCGTCGCTGGGGTCGAAGGTCATGTCGAAGGTCTCCCAGAGGTGCTTCCATGTCAGGGCGTGGCTCTTGAGCAGCCCCTTGAAATCGTCGGCCTTCCGGACCCCGAAGCAGGCTTCCCGGCCGGGTTCCGATATGGCCGGATCCTTGGAAGTGTATACCGCGACGATCTTCTCCGCCGTCAGGGGGACGCCTTCCTCCACGGTCACGCCGATCAATTGGGAGATGCAGCCCTTGCCGGACATGGTGCGACGCTCCTCGGTAACGGCCCGGCCATTGCAGTGGAGACGCGTCCGGGCCGCCATGGCGACTTTCAGCCGGGACTGGTGGGTGATCACCCTCAGGCAGATGGTGTCCCCGGCAGGCTGTTCCGATCGAATCGGATCGAGGTGGCGGCCGTCGAGCCTCCGATAGCGTTCGACCCCGCCGTTGGTCACCGTGCCGTCGAGGGCGGAGCGCAGTTCCACCCTGCCGGACCAGTTCTCGGCGGTGAGCTCGAATTCCTGGGCGGCCAGGTGGGGTTGCCGCATGTGGACCAGTCGGCGGAAGGCGAGGCGGGTGCGCCGGCCGTCCCGGTCTTCGAAGCGGATATTGCGTTTCAGGATTCCCTGTTTGAGGTCGAGTTCCTGACGGTAGTCCAGAATCGCGACCTCACTTGGACTGAACCAGGATCCTTCGGCAATTCGAAAGGTGAGCGGCAGCCAGTTCGGCATGTTGACCAGGTCTTCGTTTTCCAGTATGTGGCCGTCGATTTCGGTCTTCATGCGGTTGTACCCGCCGGCAATATAGGTGCCCGGGTAGTGCGTGCCGTCGGCCGCCGCCTCGTTGCCGGCGCCGCGTGTGCAAAAATACCCGTTGCCCAGGGTGCAAAGGGTTTCGCGCAGCCCCTCGCTTTCGGGGTCGAATCCGTCATAGGTCAGCGACCATCCGGCCATTTTGCACCTCCATCCATCCTTGCCGACAGTATCTCGAGAAACGCCCCGACGTCCTTCGGGGAATGCAGGCCAAACCCGGCACAGGTTCGACGGTCCTCTCCGCCGTGGACCACGAAGCCGAGGCCGCGTCCCCGCAATGCGCGGAAAGCGTCCTCGTCGGTGACGTCGTCGCCGATGTAGATCGGACGGGAATCCGTCCTGTCCAGGCCCAACCGGGACATCAACCAGCGGACGGCGTGCCCCTTGTGCCAGTCGACGTCGGGCTGGAGCTCCAGGACCTTCTTGCCTTGCCCCCTTCGGAGCCCGTCATGGCGCTTCAGCACCGCCTCGACGATGTCGGCGACAGCCCCGGTCTTCTCCGGGGAGACGTTGCGGTAGTGCACGGCGATGGAGAATTTTTTCCGCTCCACCTGTACCCCCTCGATGTCGGCGAGCCGCCGGTGAAGCTCTTGTTCAGCTGCGTCGAGGCTCGGCATGGCTTCGACGCCCTTTTCGTTTCGCAGCCGTTCACGATCCGGGCCGTCGATTTCGAAGCCGTGGCTCCCGGCATACACCAGGTGCTCGAGGCCGACCCTTTCGCGCACATCGGCCAGGCCCCTACCGCTGACGACGGCCACCGTGCAGCATCGAGACAGGGTGAGCAGTGTACCGCGCATCTCCTCGGACAGGTTGGCCTGCTCGGGCCGCTTCACGATTGGAGTCAGGGTTCCGTCGTAGTCCAGAAAGACGGCCGCCTTTCCCTTGTTCAGCCAGCGGGCGATGTCCTCGGCGTGGTCGAGTGCCGACGGCAGACCCATCGAACGGCGGCACCGCGGAAGGTCCGCGAAATCGATGCCTGACAGATCCTTCACGACCCGATCCGCACCGTGCTCCGCTAGATCGGGGTTCATGCCGGTGCGGTCGACGCCGATGACGCAGCCGAAGGCGCCGCGGCGGCCGGCCTCCACGCCGGAAAGGGCATCCTCGAAGACCACCGCCCTATCGGGGGCGACCTTCAGTTCGGCCGCGGCTTCCAAAAAGATGTCGGGCGCCGGTTTGCCTTCCAGCCCACGCGAAGCGGAGATTTCACCGTCGATAAGGACGTCGAAAAGATCACCGATATCCGCCGACGCGATCACCTTTTTGCCGTTTTTGCTGGACGTGACCACCGCGGTCTTGACGTTCTCCGATCTCAGCCGGCGGAGCAGCTCCACGGCCTCCGGGTAGGCTTCGACACCCGCGGTCTCGATCATCTCCTGGTAGGTCCTGTTTTTGCGGTTGCCGATCCCGCAAATGGTTTTGCGTTCGGGCGAATCGTCGGGCGAGCCGTAATCCAGGCGAATGCCGCGGGATTCCAGGAAACTCCGGACGCCTTCGTAGCGCGGTTTGCCGTCCACGAAGCGCAGATAATCGCTGTCGCCGTCAAAGGGGCGAAAAGGCTCCCCCCGTCCTTCCGCCCGTTTTTCCAGGTAGCCGTCGAACGTCTCTTTCCAGGCCCGGGCGTGGACCTCGGCGGTGTCGGTGATCACACCGTCCAGATCGAAAATGACGGCCTCCACCCAGTCCCCGCCGATCATTGTTTCCAAATCAGTGAATTCGTCGCGCATGGATTGCTCCTCGTCTACAGCCGGCCGCAGGCTTCCGTGACATCCCGCAACCGCTCTTTCGTTTCCGTGTCGAGATCATCCCACCCGAACCGCCACCGCCAGTTGCCGCGCCGTCTGGCCGGCCGGTTCATGCGCGCATCCGAACCCAGGCCCAGGATGTCCTGAAGGGGAACGACCGCCGTTTCGGCCGTCGACCGCATGGCCAGCCGGATCAGGTCCCAGTGCAGTTTCTCCGGTTGCACTTCCCGGCCCAGGTAGCGGATCAGGTTCCGCTTCGTCCGTTGATCCGCCTCGTCTTCGAACCAGCCCCGCACCGTGTTGTTGTCGTGCGTGCCGGTGTAGACGACGCAGTTCGGTACATGGTGATGGGGCAGAAAGCAGTTGTCCGGGAAATCCTCCCCAAAAGCGAAGAGGATCACCCGCATGCCGGGGAAATCGTATCGCCGGATCACTTCCCGAACATCCGCCGTGATGGTGCCCAGATCCTCCGCGATCACCGGAAGCGCACCGAACCGTTTGACGAGCGTATCGAGGAAGTCTTCGACCGGGGCCGGAACCCAGCGCCCGTTGACCGCGGTCGGTTCTCCGGCCGGTACCTCCCAGTAGGCGACCAGGCCCCGAAAGTGATCGATCCGCGTCAGATCATAGAGTCGCAGATGTTGCTGCATCCGGCCGATCCACCAGCCGTAGCCGTCCTTCGTCAGGAAATCCCAGTCGTAAACGGGATGGCCCCACAGCTGGCCGGTGGCGCTGAAGTAATCCGGCGGCACCCCGGATACGGCGGCAGGCAGCCCGCTTCGGGTCAGTTGAAAGCATTCCCGATGGGCCCAGACATCCGCGCTGTCGAGGGGAACATAGATCGGCATGTCGCCGATCAGCCGGATTCGCCTGTCATTGCAATACTCCTTCAATGAAAACCACTGCCGGAAGAAGAAATGCTGAAGCCGTTTTTGAATCCGGATGGCTTCGCCGAACTTCCGTCGGGCCTCCGCGAGGGCTCCGGGATTCCGGTCGCGCAGGGGACGAGGCCATTCCCACCAGGGCTTGGGGTGACAATGGTCCCGCAGCGCAGCGTAGAGAGCGAAATCGTCGAGCCAGCCGGCGGTCTGGCAGAAGCGTTCGTAGTCTGCCCCATCCCCCTGCCTGCCGGACCGGTCGCAGGCTCGAAGCAGAAGGCGTTGCTTGAGACGAACCACCCGGTTGAACTCGACCCGTTCCTTCGGCCATGCCCGACCGGGGTGCAGGTCCGATGCCTTCAGCAGTCCCTGCCGCACCAGGACCTGGGGACTGATGAGCAGCGGATTGCCGGCAAATGCGGACGAGCTGTGATACGGCGAATGCCGGTAGGCGCCATCCGTCGGATTGAGCGGAAGCACCTGCCAGAGCCGCTGCCCGGTTTCTAGGAGAAAATCCGCGAATCGGAAGGCCGAGGGTCCCAGGTCTCCGATCCCGAAGTCGGAGGGCAGACTGCTGGGGTGCAGCAGGATGCCGCTGGACCGAACGCTCATGACGATGCCTCCCCCACGAGCATGGCCGCCGGGAAGTGGGCCATGACCTCCGCTGCCGTCAGCACCGACTTCCCCTGCATCTTCACTTCGATCCGTTGATGGCTGAAGATATCCCGCCAGAGCTCCGGGCTGTTCGGGGGAAGCACGATCGCGGTGTCGTCCCAGACACCGCTTCCCAGCGGGTCACGGCCCTCGCTCACCAGGGAGGTGACAAAGCGAGGCACCGCCGCCACGCACCACTGCCCGCGCCAGGACCGGGCGAAGGCAACGAGGTTTCGTCGGCGGCGCCCACGGGTTTCCAGCGGCACATAGTCCCCCGATCGAAACAGATCCCGGAACCGGCGCCGGGTGTCCAGCGCCCTGGCAGTGACATAGAGCTTGATGGCTCCGTCGTCTCTTTTCTCCAGCAATTCCGCGAGGACGGGGAGCGGGTCGGGCGCATCGCCTCCGATGGCATCGAGCAGGCGCCTTCGCTCGTCGTAGGACACGAGCCGGCGATTGTCCGGATCGACCAGGGTGTATTGCGGCAGTTCCGTGCCCTGGTAGAAGTCCGGCACGCCCGGCGCGGTGATCTTCAGGAGACACTGGGACAAGGAGTTGAACAGACCAAAGAAGGCGATTTTCCTGCAGAAGGGCGCAAATCGGGGCAGGAACGCGTTTCGGGGGGAGGGATCGACGACGCGGTCCACGAATGCCGTCAATGCCGTCTCGTAAGTCTCCACGGGATCGGCCCATGAGGTGTGCTCGCCGGCTTCGCGGGCGGCCTTGACCATGTAATCCTTGATGCGTCCGGCGAACTCCTCGTCGACGATACCGTCCGGCGGCCACGCGCCGATGAGGGTCTGGTAGAGCAGGTATTCCGTGTTCGGATCCGGAACGGGCCCCGGATCGGTCTCCTTCAGGAAGCTGCCGGCAGCCGAACGCCATTCCCCGATCCGTTTTTCCCACTCCTCCGGCAGCTCGGACAGTACGTTCAGCCGGGCCCGCACATCCTCTCCGCGCTTCGTGTCATGGGTTGCGGTGCCGTTCAGGGTGTGCGGCCACCGTTTGGCGCGTTCCGCGATGAACGAATGAAAACCGGCCGAGCTGCACCCGAAATGGCCCGGCTCGGCCCCGACCTCGTTCAGGGAGGCGAGCCGGTGGTACCGGTAAAAGGCCGTGTCCTCGACGCCCTTGGCGGTCAGCGCAGCCGACAATTGCTGGAATGCCTGCACGGCACGCCGGGTTTCCTCGTGTGGTTCGGGGGATTTCCTGTCCTGGGTGAACGGGGGATTCCCGAGAAGGAGGTCCCGGATCCGCTCCAGCTCGCCGCTCAGCCCGGGTCGCTCGATAATCGACTGTGATATCACCGCATCGACGATGTTCCGGTCGACCTCCCGAACGGCTCCGGGCAGAATGTAGGTTCGGTACACCGGCATGCGGACCAGCGTTTCGGCAATCGCGGCCTTGAGCCGGCGCCGGGTCAGGTGATCGGCAAACGGCATCCTGGCGGACAAGGTTTGAATCCTCCGGACGAGGTTGTCCAGGTCCGCGTTCAGGCTGGCCGACAGCGCCGCCTCCTTGCCGCGACGGAGCTCCGCGTCGAACGCCCCGGTCCTCCCGCTGAAGTCCGCGTAAATGCGGGAGAAATGGGCTTCATGGTCCCGGTACACGAACAGGCCGTTGAGCCAGTGTGAGAAATCGTATCCCGTGGTTCCCTGCACCGGCCAGCCGGCATGCAGTGGCTCCTCCGGGGCGAGGATCTTTTCGACCAGAATATAGGCGTGGTCGCCGAGAAGCCGCCGCAGGCGATGAAGATATCCTCCGGGATCCGCGATGCCGTCGATGTGGTCCACGCGAACGCCGGCCAGGATGGATTCGGCTGCCAGCCGAGCCAGGAGGCCATGGGTGTCGTCGAAGACCTTCGCGTGATCCTGCCGGACTGCGATCAGCTCGTTGATGTGGAAAAAGCGGCGGTAGTTGATTTCGTCGATGGCCGCCCTCCAGCAGCAGAGGCGAAACCGCTGCTTCGAGAGGAGCCGGTCGAGCGCCTCAAAGCGGTCGGTCCCACCCGGCTCCGGGTTGTGCCGTTCAAGGACCCTGGAAATGCACCGCCGCACCGTCGGGTTGCTCCGGTAAAGACGCCACAGGGCTTCTTTCGCGGCGCCGGCGCGGCGCTGCCACGCCGCCCGATCGACATCCGGCTCCAGTCCCTGGAGATCGTCGATCACCCCGATCCACAATTCCCGATCCGGGTCGTCTTCTCCCAACTCGGACCTGACGGATGCCGCGGAGGGACCCAGAACGTCCAGGTAACTTTCGATCCGCAGCGGAAAGGCCAGGCTGCCATAGGCGACCTCGAAGCCCCGTTCACCGAAGGACAGCAGGATCTCACCGTTTGCCAGGCATTCGCTGTAGCGACCGCCCAGGAAGGGTGCCATCACCTTTCCCCTCAGGTCTTCCAGCGGATGATCCCATTCGATGTCGAAATGATCGTGAAACGGAGAATGGGGGCCGTTTTCGAGGACATCCGCGAGCATCCGGTTGTCGCTGTCGAAGGCCATGTGGTTGGGAACGATGTCCTGCACCCACTCCATCCCGTGCGCTTCCAGACGACGGGTGAGCTCCTTCCAGTCTTCGGGAGTGCCGAGAGCCGGGTTCAGGGACGAGGGGTCCACGACGTCATACCCGTGCAGGCTGCCCTTCCGGGCAGTGAAGATCGGGGAGGCATACACATGGGATATCCCCAGCGCGGACAGATAGGGTACGATGGCGGCGGCTTCCTTGAAGCCGAACGCCGGCTGAAACTGCAGTCGGTAGGTGGCGACCGGTATTTTCATTTGACCCCCGCGTTGATTCCAAGGAGTTCGGAAAGTCCGAGGAACGCCGCCACCCACTGCCCCGCGGCTTCGTCTCCCTGATCGGATTCGCTGCGAAGCGCGGGGTAGTGGTGCTGCCCGAGGTGGAAGTGCAGGTTCTGGATCTCCTCGAACCGGACGGGCAACGGGAGTTCGACCGCCATTTCCACCGCCTGCTTCAACCGCACCAGCAGTTCGGGGTCTTCGGGGGTGGATTTCACCCGGCGCGCCAGGCGTTCCAGATTGCTCCGCAGGGTGAACTCGAGGGTGTCGGTGTCCAGATCGATGCCGGCCCGTTCCGCGTCTTCGATCAATCGGCCGACGGTCTCGTGGTCGAGCTCTTCCCGGCCCAGCTCGACGACGAGGTCGCTGTTCAGGACGATTTCCCCGGCGGTGTAGAGCGCCTTTGGGATCCGGCTGCTGGAATTCTTGATGAACCGCATCAGGGAAACATGGTTGTCGTAGACCTGGCGATACATTGCGAGGGTATTCTGGGTCGTGGTTTCCAGGATCGTGCCCAGCACCTTGCGTTGTTCGTCCCGGAAAAGGGAGGTCAGGGAGTAGATGGAATCCTGGAAATAACCGCCGATTCGCTGAAAGACTCCCGGGATGTCGTTCTTCTCGAAAATTCCGATCAGCTCCTCCGCCATTTTGGAAAAGTCCGCCTGGGACAATTGCCCCAGGCCGCAGCTGAGACTGTGGTCTCCCATGTGGAGGATCGCGTAGTCGAAACGAACGGACTCACGGGTGATCCTGGATGTCACCCCCGCTCTGCCCACGGCGATCCGGGCTCTTCCGGCTTCGGCGCTTCGGCTTTCCAGGCGGTCGAAGTCGTAGCAGAACATGGAAACGGATTCCGGGTAGTCTTCGAAAAAGGAGCTGATGGCATAATGGGCCGCCGCTTTTTTCAGATCCACGCTGGAGGGCTTCACCCAGGTTTCGTAGATGTGGCGTCCGTCCCTGTGCTTCGGGATGTTGCTTTTCGCCGCCGAAAGTTTTTCGAGGAAGGACTCCTCGATCGAGTGTTTGCTGAACTCACCGGCCAACTGGACGGCGCGTCCCGCATACTGGATGACCTGAACGGTTTCGATCCCCGACAGTTCGTCGAAAAACCATCCGCAGCTGGTGTACATCAACATGGCCTGCCGCTGCATTTCGAGCAGCTTCAGCGCCCGAACGCGGACCTCGTCGTCGAGCGGAACCGTCAAGTGACGGTTGAGGAAACTGTCTATATTCTCTTGCGATCGATCAAGAATTACCTTTATGTAGTCGTTTCGGGTCTGCCATGGCTCGTCGAACAGGCGGGCCGATGACTTCGTGTAGACCTCGGAGAGCGCATCCCTCAGCCAGTCCAACGCCTGTCGAAGCGGCGCCCGCCAGCCCTGGCCCCATTCCATCCGCATTCCCGAGTTGCATCCGCAATCGCTTTTCCAGCGCTCCACGCCGTGAACGCAGCTCCAGGACGTGTCCTCCTTGATTTCCACCTCCCAGGCCGGAGGATTTTTTTTCAGAAACTCCCCGTAGTTGGTCAGAGTGGCTCCTTCGCTGGAATCGATGGCCTCCAGGGCATAGGCCAGCGCCATGTCGCCGAATCGATGATGGTGGCCGAAGGTTTCCCCGTCCGTGGCGATGTGAACCATCTGGTCCTCGTCCCGATCGTCCTCGAACGCTTCGATCAGTCGACCGGCAAAGGCTTCACCGTTTTTCAACAGCCCGCCGAAGGCCACGTCCCTCGAGATGGGGCCGTCGTAAAAAAAGATCGAAATGCTGCGGCCTCCGGGAAGATGCTGCACATACGGTCTTCGAGGATCGATGGAGCCATCGCTCACGTCCCGCCATGTGTCCTCCTCCAGGTGACGCACCCGGTTGGCCTGATAGGGGCTCAAAATGGTGAATACGATTCCCATTTCCGCCATGATGGCCAGGGATTCCAGATCCACGGCGGCTTCCGGTAGCCACATGCCTTCCGGAGGCCTGCCGAATCGGTGCTGGAAGTCGCGGATCCCCCACAGAATCTGTGTGGTTCGATCGGCCGTATTGGCCAGGGGCAGGATCATGTGGTTGAAGCCCTGTGCGATCGCCGAGCCGTGTCCGGAGAACCGCTCCCGGCTGAGCGCATCGGCCTCCAGGATGGCGGCATAGAGCTCTGGCCTGTAGTGCTCCATCCAGCTGAGCAGCGTGGGGCCGAAATTGAAGCTTATCCGGCTGTAATTGTTGGTAATACGGCTGATGCGACCTTGATCGTCGAGGATTCGAGCTGCGGCATTCCTGGCGTAGCACTCGGCGGCGATACGGGCATTCCAGTCGTGGTACGGATGGGCGGAATCCTGAACCTCGATTTCCTCGAGCCATGGATTCTCCCGCGGCGGCTGGTAGAAATGTCCATGAATGCAAACGAATCTTTCCGGCATGTCGGACTCCTTGATTAAAGTTAAGGTGACAAGGGGCAGGGTGCAGGGTTCAGGGGGCAGGAAAAAGACGGTAACTGGCATGGTTGTTTTTGAACATTTCAGAACCCGCGGGGCACCTGGCGGTTCGTCCGATTATTGCTATTTCGACCACCTGAACCCTGCCCCCTGCCACCTTGACCCTGCACCCTGCACCCTGTACCCTGCGACCTTTCATTCCCTGGTAAACACCAGCACGCAATGCGGGGCTGTCTCCACCTCGATGGGACCGCCCGCGTCCAGCATGTCGGGGACGCCGCTTCCGGGCCCCATCCAGCGGGATTCCGCCGAGTCGAGCCGCTTGCGCCAGCGTCCCTCCGGCAGATCCAGCCGGAGCGTTTCCAGGGTTTCACTGAAATGAAACACCAGGGCGGCTTCGAAATCATCGCCCCAACGTCTTACGAAGAGCAGGTTCCGGCGCCGGTCGCTCTCCACGGTCATCTTCTTTTTGCCCGGATTCGCCAGCGCAGGGCATCGCGCCCTGAGCCCCAGCAATTCGCGGTGAAACCCGAACAGGACCGCATGGCGACCTTCCGCCTTGAGGGACCGGTTCAGCCGGGATCGCAGGAAGGTGTCCTCATCCTGGGGATCCGGCGGTTCGTCCCCCCACTCGAAGGCCGAGAATTCCTTTCGCCGGCCTTCCCGGACGGCCTGGATCAGGCCGGGATCGGAGTGGCTGACAAAATACTGGAAGGGGGCCGTCTCTCCATATTCCTCGCCCATGAAGATCAAGGGGACAAAGGGGGAGAGAAGGACCAGGCCTGCGGCCAGCTTCACCTTCTCGAAGGAGACGGTTGCGCTCAGGCGGTCCCCTGCCAGGCGGTTGCCGACCTGGTCGTGGTTCTGGGCGAACACCACGAACCTACGCGCCGGAACATTGCGGGAGGCGTTGCCATGGGTTCGCAGGCGGTACCGGGAATAGCGCCCGGAGTAGACATATCCCTCGCGCCAGGCCGTGGCCAGGTCCTCCAGACCGTCGAAGTCCCGATAATATCCGGAGCGTTCATCGGTCAGGACGGTGTGGAGGCTGTGGTGAAAGTCGTCGTTCCACTGGGCGTCGAGCCCGAATCCGCCGAGTTCCCGGGGCCGAATGAGCCGGGTGTCGTTGAGCGCGCTTTCCGCGATCAAGTGGACGCGGCGGTTCAGGAATTCCGCCCGCCGGTGCACGGCCCTTCCCAGCCGCTCCAGAAACGGCCGGGCGGAGAAGTCCATGATGGTGTCAACGGCGTCGAGGCGAAGGGCGTCGATCCGGAATTCATCGATCCACTGGAGGGCGTTTTCAATGAAGTAGCGGCGGACCTCGTCACTGTGGGGGCCGTCGAAGTTGATCGCCTCCCCCCAAGGCGTGTGGTAAAAGTCCGTGAAATACGGAGCGAAGTCCCTCAGGTAGTTCCCCTCCGGTCCGAAGTGGTTGTAGACCACGTCGAGAACCACGGCCATTCCCATGCGGTGGCAGGCATTCACGAGGTTTTTGAGCCCTTCCGGACCGCCGTAGGAGTCCTGCACGGCGAAGGGAAACACGCCGTCATAGCCCCAGTTGCGGTTGCCGGGGAACTGGGCCACCGGCATCAGCTCCACTGCGGTGACGCCGAGATCCCGGAGTTCCTCCAGGTGGCGAACGACCCCGTCGAAGGTCCCCTCGGGGCTGAACGTGCCCACGTGAAGCTCGTAGATGACGTAGCGGCCGAGGGGGAGGCCGCACCAGCCGGCGTCGTCCCATTCGAAATTCCCGGAAACGATCTCGGACGGTCCGTGGACGCCTTCGGGCTGATATTTCGAGGCTGGATCCGGCCGCTCCCTGGAGGTGCCGTCCGGATACTGCATACGATAGCGATAGCGGGCGCGTGCGGGAATCTCCTCCAGCACTGCGGTGAAGTAACCTTCATCGGACCGCTTCATGGCGACGGCGGTCCCGTCGGCGCCGGCCACGACGACCTCGACGCTTTCCGCCAGCGGGGCCCACACCTCGAAGCGGCAGCGGCCGCCGTCGAGGAGCGTGGCGCCCAGGCAAGGCTTTCGGGTCATGACGGCTCCTTGTCGGCTTTGAAGAAGACGACCGCCAGCGGCGGCAGGGTGAGCGTGAGGGAATGGGCCATTCCGTGGAACGGAATCGGCGCGGCTTCCAGGGCGCCCATGTTGCCCTGACCGCTCCCGCCGTACTCGACGGCGTCGCCGTTGAGCAGTTCCCGCCAGGCGCCGCCGCAAGGAGCGCCCACGCGATAGTTGTGGCGGGGGACCGGCGTGAAGTTGAATACCGCGATGATTTCGCTGGAGGCGTTCGTGTCCCGCCGGAGCAGGCTGATCGTGCTGTGCCGGGAATCGTTGCAGTCGATCCACTGGAACCCCTGCGCGGAGAAATCGGATTCGTGCATCGCCGGCTCGTTCCGGTACAACCGGTTCAGGTCCTGAATCCACCGCTGCATGCCGGAGTGCAGAGGGAAATCGAGCAGGTGCCAGTCCAGGCTGCGATCGTGCGCCCATTCGGACGGCTGGCCGAATTCCCCGCCCATGAAGATCAGTTTTTTACCTGGCTGGGCGAACATGTAGCCGAACAGGGTTCTGAGATTGGCGAACCGCTGCCACTCGTCCCCGGGCATTCTTCCGAGAAGCGATCCCTTTCCGTGGACGACCTCGTCGTGGGAGAGGGGCAGAACGTAGTTTTCCTGAAATGCGTAAATCATCCGGAACGTCAGCCTGTTGTGGTGATAGGACCGGTGAACCGGATCCTTGGAAAAGTAGGCCAGGGAGTCGTGCATCCAGCCCATGTCCCACTTCATGTCGAAGCCTAGCCCGCCGACGAACACGGGCCGGGAGACCATCGGCCAGGCCGTGGATTCCTCGGCGATCGTCAGGGTGCCTGGGTAGTGCTTGCGGATCTCTTCATTGCAGCGGCGAAGGAACGAAATGGCTTCCAGGTTTTCGTTCCCGCCGTATTCGTTGGGAATCCATTCGCCCTCCGGACGGGAGTAGTTCAGGTAGAGCATGGAGGCGACCGCATCCATGCGGAATCCGTCGGCATGGTACTTGTCCAGCCAGAACAGACTGCTGCTGATGAGGAAGCTGCGGACCTCGTTTCGGCCGTAATTGAAAATGTAGCTCTTCCAGTCCGGATGGAAACCCTTTCGCTCGTCGGCGTGCTCGAAGAGATGGGTGCCGTCGAAGTCGCCGAGGCCGTGCGGGTCGACGGGAAAGTGAGAGGGCACCCAGTCGAGGATCACCCCGATCCCGTTCCGATGGAGGGTGTCGATCAGGTGCATGAAATCCTGAGGGGTGCCGTACCGGCTGGACGGTGAAAAGTAGCCGAGAGACTGGTAGCCCCAGGATCCGAAGAAGGGATGCTCCATGACCGGCATGAGCTCCACATGGGTGTATCCCATCGAGAGAACGTAATCCGTCAGCCGCCTGGCCATTTCCCGGTAGGAGAGCGAGCGGTTGTTGTCCTCGGGTACCCGCATCCAGGATCCCAGGTGGACCTCGTAGATGCTCATCGGGGCATGTGGATCCTGTCTCTTCTGCCGGACGGCCATCCAGCTGTCGTCGCTCCACGTGTAGTCCAGGTCCCAGACGACGGAGGCGGTCTTGGGGGCGATCTCGCCGTGTACGGCGAAAGGGTCCGCCTTTTCGAGGATACGGTCCTGGTGGCTGGAATGGATGAGGTACTTGTAGGGCATGCCGCGGGTGACCCCCGGGAGGAACCCTTCCCAGATCCCGGAGCTTCCGCGGGGCCGCAATTCGTGGCGGCTGCCGTCCCACCCGTTGAAATCGCCGATCACGCCGACCTTCGAGGCGTTGGGCGCCCACACGCCGAAAACGGTGCCTTCCCGCCCGTCGACGTTCGCGATGTGCGCCCCCAGCTTCTCGTAAAGCCGGAAGTGGCTGCCTTCGTTGAACAGATAGACGTCGTCGTCGGTGAGCAGGGAAACACCGTGCGCGACAACCTGGCCGACCGTGCCGTCCGGTACTGGGTTTTGCCGGGGCATGAATTCACTTCTCCCGTGTTTTCCATCGCACGCCGATCCGCTCAAATGGCCGCCCGGCGCCATCAGGATGCGCCGATGTCGTCCATCATCCCCAGGATTCCGGAGACCGGAATCCTTAGCCAATCGGGGCGATTGTTCAGTTCGTAGCCCAACTCGTAAATTGCCTTGTCCAACATGAAGTTTTCCAGGAGCACCTGCTGCTCGTCGGCGTTCGTCGGCAGAAATCCGCCTTCGGCGGCCACCAGCAGGTAGGTTTTCAGGAAGATCGCACTCATCCACTTGAACCAGTAATCCGCCCAGGATGCCAGTACGGGACGGTTTTCCGGCTGCGCCCATCCACGCGTTTCAGCCGCCTGAAGCGCTGTGCGGGCGGCGTAGTGGAACGATCTGAGCATGCCGGCCACGTCTCTGAGCGGGGAACGCTTGATGAGACGTTCGGACAGCGGCCGGACGGGTTCCCCCTCGAAGTCGATGATCACGAAATCCTTTCCGGTGTAGAGAACCTGACCCAGGTGATAGTCCCCATGGCATCGGGTGCGAAGGGCCGTGATGCGGATGTCCAGGATGCGGCGGAAGACCTCCAGGATCGCCGGCTCACGTCCGGCCAGCGCGGAAGCCCCCTCGCGGACATCCTCCGGCAGGTGGGCGATTCGCCGGTTGAGGAGGGACAGGTTGCGCCGGCAGGTGGTTCGCATCGACTGATACAGGCCCCGCTGGTAGAGCCGCGTGAATCGTTCCGGGGTGAAATCCGGGTTTCCGGCGTTCTGGGCGAGCGCGATGTGCATCCGGGCGGTGCGCTCCGCCAGGATCTTCAGCGATGCCGGGTAGAAGCCCGTGAGCTCCGCGAACGGCTCGGGGGGATCCTCGAGGGCCAGCTCCAACAGGCGCCGTCCGGGAACCGGCGCCGGCTCGCGGGCGAACCCCTGGGCGATCACCTGCTCGAAGTATCGATCGAGCAGGCCCAGCGTGTACTCCCAGGCATCCCCCTGGTTTGGCACGTATCCCTGAAGGATCGCCAGCGTTCTTGGTTTTTCCCGGGGGATGGAACTTCGGTATTCGATGAATCCCGCAACGGGAGGGGTGTGGGGAAATCCCTTCTCCGTCAGGTAGTGTCCGATCTCAAGATCGGGATTGACGCCCGCCTGAAGGCGACGGAACAGTTTGAGGATCAACCGGTCCCCATAGAGGATCGAGGTGTTGCTCTGCTCGGTGCGCAGGCGGGTCGGCGGCAGCGACTCCAGTGGGGGGAGCTGCATCCTTTGCAGCGCCGCCGTCGAATGGGCGCTCATTTCACCGGACAGGCCCCTGCCGCGACGGCGGTGTCCGATCATCTGCAAGAGTCCCCTGCAGAAGCAGTCCTCTGCCGGCGCGTCCATCAGGAAGCCTTCCTCTTCCCTTTGGACCACCCGGATCCGGGCGACAACGGCCTCCGGTCGCTCCTGGATGAGGTCCGCGGTCCGGCGCGAGGGCGCATAGGCCAGCGGCAGAAGGTAGACATCGCTGTCGGTGCCGAAATAGCTGATTTCGACAAAGGATATCACGGCATTCCACTGCTCTTCCGGCAGCGGTATCCACTCTTGGATCCGGGCCTGCCGGACCTGCTGGGCCTTGCCGCCGAACCAGCGCCTGGAAAGAATGTAGTCCGACAGGAGCTTCTCGAGCCGGTTGCGGTTCCGGACATCGAAGATCTCCCGCCAGCTTCCCGCGGTCTCCAGGAGCGGCAGTTCCCCGAACGCTTCCGCGCCTTCGATTTTCGAATCCGGGCGGGGGGCGGCGCTCCGGAGATAGAACCAGTAAAACGAGTGAGGTCCGAGCGTCAGCGGATAAGGGGACTTGGCGATCGGAGGAAATTCGGTGGCACCGAAGATTTCCACCGGTGTCTCGCCGGTATGATCCGACAGGTCGATTTCGGTGAATTGAACGAAACGCGAGAGGTTGGCGATCACCAGGATGTTTTCATCTTCGTGGCTACGGACGAATGCCAGGATGGCATGGTTTTCGGGGTGGAGAAACGTGAGAGTGCCGCGGCTGAATGCAGGGAAGCGCTTTCGAAGCGCAATCAGCCGACGCATCCACCACAGCAGGGAATGGTGGTTGCTGTCCTGGGATTCGACGTTGACGACGGCGAAATGGAACTGGGGATCCACGACGACGGGAAGGTAGAGCTGTTGGGGATTGGACCGCGAGAAGCCGGCATTGCGATCGGGGCTCCACTGCATCGGCGTCCGGACGCCGTTGCGGTCTCCAAGGAAGATGTTGTCTCCCATCCCGATTTCATCGCCGTAATAGAGCACCGGGGTTCCGGGAAGGGAAAACAGCAGGCCTTTCATCAACTCGATCCGCCGGCGGTGGTTCTGCAGCAGGGGGGCCAGGCGCCGTCGGATGCCCAGGTTCAGGCGCGCCTGGGGGTCGTCGGCATATACGCGGTACATGTAGTCGCGTTCCTCGTCGGTGACCATCTCCAGGGTCAGTTCGTCGTGGTTCCGCAGGAAGATGGCCCACTGGCAGGCGGCCGGTATGTCCGGGGTCTGCTCCAGGATGTCGATGATGGGGAAGCTGTCCTCCATCCGCAGCGCCATGAAAAGACGCGGCATCAGGGGAAAGTGAAAGTTCATGTGACCCTCGTCCCCGTCGCCGTAATAGGCTGACGCGTCCTCGGGCCACTGGTTGGCCTCGCACAGCAGCATGCGGTTCCGGTACCGCGCGTCGATGTGCGCCCTCAGTTTCTTCAGAAACGCGTGCGTTTCCGGCAGATTCTCGCAGTTCGTCCCCTCCCGTTCGTACAGGTAGGGGACCGCGTCCAGCCGCAGCCCGTCGATTCCCATCTTGAGCCAGAAGTCCAGCACCCGGATCACCGCCCGGTGCACCTGGGGGTGGTCGTAGTTCAGGTCCGGCTGGTGGGAATAGAAGCGATGCCAGTAGTACGCCTTGGCCGTCGGATCCCATGCCCAGTTGGATGTCTCGAAATCCTGAAAGATGATGCGCGCCTCGGGGTATTTCTCCGCCGCATCGCTCCAGACGTAGAAGTTTCGTTTGCTGCTTCCGGCGGGCGCCCTCCGGGCCTCCTGGAACCACTTGTGCTGGTCGGAGGTGTGGTTGATGACCAACTCGGTGATCACCCGCAGGCCCCGTTGGTGGGCGGCGCGCAGAAACGCCTTGAAGTCCTGGAGGTTTCCGTAGGAGGGATGGATGCCGCAGTACTCGGAAATGTCATAACCGTCGTCCTTCTGGGGGGACGGATAGAACGGCAGCAGCCAGATGGCCGTCACGCCCAGGCTCTGGAGATAGTCGAGCTTCCGGGTCAATCCCTTGAAATCGCCGATGCCGTCGGCGTCGCTGTCCATGAAGGCCTTGACGTGCATCTGATAGATGATGGCGTCCTTGTACCAGAGCGGATCGTCCTTGAGGGCGCTGCTTTCTCCGGGTCGCGATGCCATGAGCTCCTCGTTCACATGAAGTAGTCGAAGTCGCGTTCGGTGCGAACTTTCCTGCGGATCCTGAATATGTGCGCCGGCATCACGCCGGGGTCCAGCTCGACGAAGTTCCGGCCGCCGTGCCACAGATACCGCGCGTCGCTCAGGAGGTCATGGACCTGGTACCCCCGGTCCGGATCGATGCGAAGCGCCTCGAGCGGGACATCGATCCACCCGGCGTGCGTGTGGTGGGGGTCCAGATTTGCCACCACCAGGACGATATTGGTCAGATCGTCGCTGAATTTGCTGAAGCCGATCAACTGTTCGTTGTCCGTGGGGATGAAGCGCAGGTTCCGATCCTGTTGAAACGCCGGATTGTCTCGGCGAATGCGGTTGACTCTCGAGATGAGCTCTTTCAGGCTGTCGGTGCGCTCCGGATCCCAGTGCCGGACCTGGTATTTCTCGGAGTCGAGGTATTCCTCCCTGCCGATTTCCAGGGGAGTGTCGACCATCGTTTCGAAGGGCGGGCCGTAGATGCCGTAGTTGCTTCCCAGGGTGGCCGCCAGGATGAGGCGGACGATAAAGGCCGGTCTTCCTCCGGTTTGCAGGTATTCGGTCAGGATGTCGGGGGTGTTGGGCCAGAGATTCGGCCAGAAGAATTCCCGGGCCGGATCGGACGTCAACTCATCGAAGTATGTCTGCAACTCCCACCGGGTGTTTCTCCAGGCGAAATAGGTGTAGGACTGGGTGAATCCCAACTGCGCCAGCCGGTACATGACCTTGGGCCGGGTAAAGGCCTCAGACAGAAAGATGAGGTCCGGGGATTCGGCCTTGAGGGTCCGAATGAGCCATTCCCAGAATGAAAACGATTTGGTGTGGGGATTGTCCACCCGGAAGATCCGGACGCCCTGCTCGATCCAGTGGCGCACGACGCTCAGCAGCTCATCGAAAAGGTCCTGCCATCGGCTGCATTCGAAATCGAAAGGCACGATGTCTTCGTATTTCTTCGGGGGATTCTCCGCGAACTGGATGGTGCCGTCCGGGCGCCGCCGAAACCACTCGGGGTGCTCCCTGACATAAGGGTGATCCGGGGAGCATTGGAACGCCAGGTCGATGGCGATTTCAATGCCGAACTCCGCGGCCTTCCGCACGAGGCTTCGAAAATCGGCCAACGTCCCCAGCTCGGGATGCACGTCCTTGTGTCCGCCTTCCGGGCTCCCGATGGCCCATGGGCTGCCGACGTCGTCGGGCTCCGCGACGGATGTATTGTTCCGGCCTTTCCGATGGCTTTTTCCGATGGGGTGGATGGGCGGCAGGTAAAGCACGTCGAAGCCCATCGACGCGATATAGGGCAGGCGGCTCTCACAATCCCTGAAGGTGCCGTGGCGCCCGGGTTCCGGAGCCGCCGAACGCGGAAACATCTCATACCAGGCGCTGAAACGCGCCCGCCGGCGCTCCACCACGACTTGCAGCCGTTTTTCATAGGCGGTGGCAAACCGCAGGTCCGGGTGTCCCGTCATCAACTGCACCAACTCACGGTTGAACGCCACGCGGATTTTCGTTTCCGTCAGTGGCTCTCCCTCGAGCATTTCGGCATAGCGACGAAGGCGGGCGGCGTCGGCTTCATCCGCTCGGGCGGCGGCGGCTTCGATCAGCTCCGCTCCGACCAGCAGTTCGACGTCCACGTTTTGTCCGGAGGCGGCTTTCTTGTGGAGATCCCTGCGCCAGGTCTTGAATCGATCGACCCAGGCCTGCAGGGTATAGAAATATTCACCGAGGTGGTCGACCCGAAAGGTTCCGTACCATCGGTCGTTCACCATGGGTTGCATCCGCAGGCCGCCCCAGCGTGCATCGCCCTGCCTCCGCACCAGCAGCCGGGCCGAGAGGGCGTCGTGGCTGTCGGCAAAGATATCGGCCTCGACGCGCACCTGCTCGCCGCGGGCGCGTTTGACGGGGTATCTTCCGCCGGCGATTTCGGGGGAAACCCCGGTGATGACCACCCGGTGCCGGGCGTGTTTCGGATGCCGAAGGCTTCGCTCGGCCTGGGTTTCCATCGAGGGGCTGTTCATGGGTCTCTTTCGTTACCTTGGGGGGTCGTTGTTGCCGGATGCCGATGCGGGCCCGTGTTCCGGAACTCCAATGGACCATTCTCGATACGGGGCCCCCGCTTTAAAATGGGGTGGATCCTGTATTTCGAAGGAGCTGCCGCCGGTATTAGATTTGGTGCCTGTACGAGTACGTGTACGGAAAAGGGGATGGAATGGATGTGCTTTTCGTGGCGGCTGAAAACGGGGCGCTCCCCGGGGGCAAGGTCGGCGGCATCGGCGACGTGATCCGTGATCTTCCCCCGGCGCTGGCGGCCCGCGGCTGCCGGGTGACTATCGTGACGCCGTCCCATGGGTTCTTGCACGCGAGTGCCGACGCGAGGAAGATCGGCGGCTGTCGCTTCCGGTTTCGGGGCGCCGTTCGATCGGCCGAAATTTATGAACGGTTTCCCACAGACAACTCACCCGGCGTGCGTCACCTGGTCGTCGATCACCCTCTCCTGGGTGCCTTGGATGCCGACGCTGACGGGCGCCGGATCTACACACACGATCCTCCGGACAGGCCCTTCTTCACCGATGCGTCCAGGTTCGCCTGCTTCGGCGCCGCCGTTGCCGCGGCGATCTCGGATCAAACGCTCGGCCCTTTCGATGTCATTCACCTCCACGACTGGCACGCCGCTGTGGTGGCCCTGCTCGCAAGGTTCCACGCGGATGCTCCCGCCCTTCGGGAACCGCGGTGGGTGTTCAGCATCCACAACCTGGCATTTCAGGGTGTTCGGCCGCTGCGGGGGAGCGACTCATCGCTGGAGGCATGGTTTCCCGACCTGCGCTACGATTGGGCCGCCGTGGCCGATCCCCGATGGCCCGACTGCATCAATCTGATGGCGGCGGGCATCCGGATGGCGGACCGGGTTCACACGGTTTCTCCGGCCTATGCCGAGGAAATCCGGCGGCCCAGCCGAAAGCCGCAGTTCTACGGAGGCGAGGGGCTCGAAGCCGATCTCGAGGCGGCTCACCGGGACGGCCGGCTGATCGGCATCCTGAACGGGTGCGTCTACCCGCCGGACCGGAGGGTCGAACGGCTCGGTTATGGCGCCCTTCTGGAGATGATCCGGAAGGAGACGATATGGTGGGCGGGAGACACGGAAGCGGTGTCAGCCGCCCACTTCATCGCGTTTGCCCGCACCCTGGAAGCGGCGGCATCGGAAATTGCGCCCGAAGTGATGCTGACGAGCGTAGGCCGGGCCGGAGAACAGAAAATGCTGCTGCTGCGTCATCGCGGCAGCAGCGGGAAGTCGGGTTTGCAGGCCATTCTGGAGGGGATCGGGCCGCAGGGGCTTTATGTTCTGCTGGGAACCGGCGATGCGGGGTATGAACGGTTCCTCGCGGCCGCCGGTGCGCGTCATGAGAATTTCATTTTCGTCAACGGCTTCTCCGAGTGGTGCGCCGGCGCGCTCTACACCTCGGGAGATCTCTTCCTGATGCCAAGCTCGTTTGAGCCCTGCGGCCTGAGCCAGATGCTCGCCATGCGCAACGGCCAGCCCTGCGTGGTCCACGCCGTCGGCGGGCTGAAGGACACGGTCCGGCCCGGCTACAACGGGTTTTCCTTCGAGGGCGCCACCGTGGAAGAGCAGGTCGACCGGTTCGTGACGACGACCCTGGCCGCCGTTGACCTGAAGCGCAATGACGCGGACGCCTGGGAGATCATCCGCCAAAACGCCGCCGCCGCGCGCTTCACATGGGAGGGCAGCGCCGAGCGCTATCTTCGGGAGTTGTACCGGTAGTCATCGCGGGATACTTCGTGCGTTGCCCCGCAGAGAAGATCGGATGCCGGCATCGATGGGGTGGCGCACCGGCCGTCATCCGGGCGGGCGCAGGGGAGGGCGGCCGAATCTGGCGCGCAGCCGGTTGAGGGCTCTCAGAACCCGCCTCCGGCCGACGAAACGGGCAAGCAGATCGTGTTTGAATGGAAAATCCATCAGGCCGATCCCGACGATGATGGTGAGGATTCCCTGGCCGGGAATGACCAGCATCACGATTCCCGCGATGAGGAGCAGCCCGCCCAACAGGTTTTTGAGGACCCAGTAAACCCGATTGTCGATCGGCTTTCCCAGAAACCGGGGCCGATAGGGCTTGGCGCCCTTTTTCAGGTAATCGACGGGAAGCCGCACGATGATGACCGGCAGCAGGATCGCGCTGAAGGCGAACATGGCCATGGACAGACTGCCTGCCACCCACAGCAAGGATTCCCTGGAGGAAATCCATTCTGTCAATTGATCGAACCCCGTCACTGCACTATTTCCTCTGTGGATCCATTCTGAATCGCCTATCGGCGCCGGTCCGCTTCCGCTGCCGGCCGGAAGCAACGAAACGTTTCGAGGTAAAATACCCCTGAAAGGTCGAGGTTTCAAATGAATATTCTCTTGCTCAGCAACGAATATCCCCCCAATGTCTACGGCGGCGCAGGCGTGCACGTCGACCATCTCGTCCGTGAACTCGAGCGTTGCGACGACGGCCGCCACCGGCTGCAGGTCCTGTGCTTCGGGGATCAGGAGGAAAGGAGCGCCGGCAAGTCCGTGACCGGCATCTCTCCCCTGGAATGCCTGTCGGGCAGGGACCTTCTTCAGCCGAAGCTTATGGACCCGCTGTTCCGGAACCTCCTGATGGCGGGCACGGTCGGCAGCGCCGACGTCGTGCATTGCCACACCTGGTACACGCACCTGGCGGGCTGCCTGCTCAAGCAGCTGGTCCAGGCTCCCCTGGTGGTGACCACCCATTCCCTGGAGCCGCACCGGCCGTGGAAGAAGGAGCAGCTCGGAAACGGATATTACGCCGCCGCCTGGCTGGAAAGAACGGCCCTGGTCAATGCCGACCGGATCATCGCCGTATCCCGGGCCATGCGGGAGGATGTTCTGGATCTCTTCGACGTGGCGCCGGAGAATGTGGAGGTCATTTACAACGGCATCGATACCGGGGTGTTCCGGGAGACCCGCGACACCGGCGTGCTCAGGTCCTACGGCATCGATCCGGAGGTGCCCTTCGTGCTGTTCGTCGGCCGGATCACGCGCCAGAAAGGCATCGTCCACCTCCTGGGAGCCCTTCACCACACGGCATCGCGGCCCCAGATCGTCCTGTGCGCCGGTGCGGCGGACACCCCCGAGATTGCAGCGGAAGTCGAAGCCGGTGTCGCATCCCTCCAGGCGGACGGCCACCCGGTCGTCTGGATCCGGGAGATGGTGCCCGTCGAGCGCCTGGTCCCGCTTTACAGCCACGCGGCCCTGTTCGTCTGTCCGTCGGTCTACGAGCCGTTCGGCATCATCAATCTGGAAGCCATGGCCTGCGGCACCCCGGTGGTGGCCAGCGCGGTGGGGGGGATTCCCGAGGTGGTCGAACCCGGGTGCACCGGCCTTCTGGTTCCCTTTGAGCCGGCCGGGCCGGAGGATGCCGAGCCGAGGGATCCGGACCGGCTTTCCCGGGACCTTGCGGCGGCCATCGACGAGCTGATGCGGTCTCCCGAGCAACGCGAATCCATGGGACGGGCCGCCCGGCAGCGGGTGGAAGAGCACTTCAGCTGGAAGAAGATCGCCCGCCAGACTCTCGAGACCTACGCCCGCCTAACCCGCGGGTGACAGCCCCGGCCCGTCGCGGCGCAATCATTCACCATTCACCATCCACCATTCACCAATAACCAATAACCAATAACCAATAACCAATAACCAATAACCACTAACCACTAACCAATAACCATTAACCATAACCGCCTCACCTCCCCCAGCGGTACCACCGAAACGGCTTGCCGGCGAGCCGGACGGCTTCCCCGGTCGGCTTCAGGCGCTCCCGGCGTCCTTCGCGTTCGATGTGGAGCGCGCGGAAGCGGGTGAAGGTGAACGGCGTGATCTCCACGCGGCCGAATCCATCGGAAACCGTGTCGACGGACAGCTCCAGGTTCCGGCCGTCGACCCGGGCCGATATCTCCAGACAGGTTCGCTTCCCCTCCCGGTACGCAAGGCTGATACCGTCGTCCGACCGGTAGCGAAGGTGCGCACTTTCCTTGAATCCCGTCGACAGGCAGCACATCAGGCCGATCTGGTTCAGGTCGGTTTGGTTGGTGATTCTCTCGCCCGGTTGAAAGGGAATCAGGCTTCCATCCCGAAGAAAAAGCGGCGTCGAATCAGGCTGTTTGCGTTCGCGAAGGTACCGGCCTCCCTGAACCCATCCGCCCCTGTCCGCCCGCAGCCACACAGCCGCGGGCAGAAGGACTTTCCGTTGCCGCGCGTTTTCCCGGACAAACGGCGCCTGAAGGATCGCCGGCCCCACCATGAACTGATCGTCGACCTCCCCGAGGGGAAGCGAGGGATCGTCATCGAAGTCGTGGAACAGCGGGCGCAGGATCGCCTCCCCTGATTCCTCCTGGTCGATGAAGAGGTTGTACAGGTACGGCATCAGGGTGTACCGCAGGCGCACGAACCTCCGGATGACATCGAGCGCCCGGTGCGAATAGGCCCAGGGCTCCTGGGGGCGGCTTCCCTTCATGGTGTGGTTGCGGAAGAAAGGCATCAGGAAGGCGGCCTTGAACCAGTCGATCAGAAGCGGCTCGGAACAGTCGCCGCCGAAGCCGCCCACATCGGCGCCGTTGAAGGGAATGCCGGACATCGCCAGGTTCAGGCACTTTCCGATGCTGCGCCTCAGGTGCGGGTGGGAGGAGAAGTTGTCGCCGGTCCAATGGGCGCAGTATTTCTGTGATCCGGTGCAGCCGGACCGGGACAGTAAAAAGGACCGTCGGCCGGGATGCGCCGCCAGCAGCGCTTCCCGGGTTGCTTTCGCCATCAGGAGCGCGTAGCGGTTGTGAACGGCTTCGTGCGGGAGCCGCCCTCGATCGAAGCGCATGTCCCGGCAGTCGATGCTCCCGGTGGACGGGTCGTTCATGTCCAGCCAGGCGCCCTCGAATCCGAAGTCGAAAAGCCGCCGCGCCCAGCCGGCCCACCAGCGCCGGACGTCGGGCAGGCTGAAGTCCGGAAACACCGTCAACGCCGGCCAGGCCATGCCCGCGAATTCGCCGCCGGCCGGGTTCCGGCAAAAGACATCTTCCTCTTTTCCGCTGTCGTAAACTTCGTAGCCCGGCTCGCGCTTGATCCCCGGATCCAGGATGGGGACCACCCGAAAGCCTCTATTCTTCATTTCGGCCACGGTTGCGGAGGGCCGGGGAAGGGATCGGGAGTCGATGGCGAACACCCGGTAGCCTTCCATGTAGTCGATATCCAGCCACAGGCCGTTCGCCGGGAACCGGTGACGCTCGAACCGGTCGGCCAGTTCCTCGAGATCCGCCGCCCCGCGGTATCCCCACCGGCTCTGGTGATATCCCAGGCTCCAGACGGGGGGCAGGGGCGTGGGTCCGACCAGTGCCTGGAGCTTCCGGGAAAGCCCGGCCAGGGAGGGCCCGAACAGGAGGTATAGGGACGGTCTGCCGCCTCTTGCGCCGAGAACGATGTCCGGATCACGCTCCCCGGCCTGTTCGAATGCGCCCCCGACGGTAGAGGAGGCCGCCAGGGAGATCCACGCCGGAAAGACCGTGTCCACCAGGAGGCCTAAGTAGGTGTTGTGCCGCTTGATGATCAGATAGGGAACCGAGATGTAGTCGGGATCGTAGTCGCCGGTTGCGGCGATCTCGATGGAATGATCGGCCCAGACGTCCGTGTTCCAGAACCAGTAGGAACGTCCGGAGCGTTCGAAGGGAGCCTGTTTTTCTCCCAGACCGTAGAATTGCATATCCGGCAGCCGCCTGAAGCGAAACAGCCAGTCGCCGTCGCAGACGCCCAGCCACCCGCCTGGCTCCGCGTCCAGAAAAGTCCGGTCGTCCGACGAACAAAGGCGCATCGATGCGGAGGCGCCGATTTCGATCCGGGTGAGGCTTTTTCCGGCATCGGAGTCGCCCGGCAGCGGCGCAATCGCCAAGGATCGGAAGTCGTCGGGCCGCCATCGGTGATCGTACACTGCGACGTGGTAGACATCGGGTCCCGCGGCCCCGATGCGCATTTCGAGTGCATGGCCGTCGATCGTCGCGGTGCCGTCCTGAAAGTCGTCGGCAAAGCTGAAATTCACCGGGTGAGGATACTTGTTGAAACGAATCATGGCCACCGTTCCAATCCGCCCGTGAACCCATGAGCACCTGTCCGGCCTCCCGGGTGGCGGCGTTCGCGAAAGTGCTCACACCCCCTGTGGCTGGAGGCGTTTTACGCCCCCCGCGCCCCGCCTTGGCAGCCCGCGGATAAAAGGCGCCTCGGGCCGAAATGCGGCGTTGCAGCCCTCGCGAAAATGCTCACAACTCCTGTGGTTGCTCCGCTTTTCGCTCCGGGCCGCGCCTGGCCTTTCGCTCCGATGCTTGTTTTTCCACGGGCTGTTAGGGCGCGATGCCCGGTTACCCGGAGGGTAATGCATTCAACAGTCGTTTCATCTCCAATGCGTCGCGCACGGCGTTGCCCTGATCGTCGTTGTTGAAATAGCAGAAGATGTCCTTTCCCTCCCGCATCCAGGCGGAAAAGGCGTTGGCCCATCCGGACATTTCCCGGCGGTCGTAGCGTCCCCCGTAGCGCTGAGGTCCGTGGAGCCGGACGTAGATGAAATCGGCCGTTGCCTCGTGCGGCGATACGCTGCCGGCCATGTCGTGGAGGCACAAGGCCAGCCCCCGCTCGCGGAGAATGTCGAAGGCGCCGGAATCGTACCATGTCGCATCGCGGAACTCGAACGCGAAACGGTACCCGTCCGGCAGACCCTCCGCGAACGACCGCAGCCGTTCCGAATTGAACTTCCAACGGGGTGGCAGCTGAAACAATACCGGTCCCAGACAGCCCTCGAGAATATCGATGCGTTCCAGAAAAGTCTCCAGCGGTTTCTGGAAGTCCTTGAGCTTCTTCAGGTGGGTCATGAAGCGGCTGGCCTTGATGCTGAAGAGGAAATCACGTGGCACGGCCTCCCGCCAGTCCGATAGGGCGCTCTCGGAAGGAAGCCGGTAGAAGGTGTTGTTGACCTCGACCGTTTTGAAGTATCGGCAGTAATGGGACAACAGCTCGGACGGATCCAGGCGGTCCGGGTAGAAAACCCCCCGCCAGTGGTCATAATGCCAACCCGAGGTTCCGATGTTCAAACGGGCCACGGCATGTCCTTTCCGGCGGTGTCGATCTTGCGTACCGTCGATCGGATGCTCGGGTCCATCCGGTCGGGAGCCGGACAGGGCCGCCGATCGAATGGCCGTCCGTCCGGCATCAGGGGGTGTCGGTGAATTGGCAGGGCAGTTGCAGCCGGACGACCGTGCCCCGACCCGGGCTGGAATCGATGGCGAGCAGCCCGCCGACCACCTCCGCCCGATCGCGCATGGCCTTGAGACCGTATCCGCTCAGGGGATCAGTGCTCTCCATCGCCCATTCCTGATCGAAACCGCATCCGTCGTCCTCCACACACATGCAGATGCCGTCGTTTTCCTTGAGCATTATCACTCGCACGGTTCCGGCGCCGCTGTGTTTGAGAGCATTGTTCACGGCTTCCTGGAGCACCCGGTAGATGACGATCTTTCCGAATGCCGGGATCAGGCTTTCCTCGACGTCGAAACGGGTCTCGATCCGGGTGTTCTTGTAGATCTCCGCCCGGGTGCGGCAATACCATTGAATGGTCGGGATCAGTCCCAGATCGTCCAGCATGGACGGCCTCAGGCTGGTGGAGATGCGTCGCACCTCCTTGATGGTATCCTGAATATGCGAGATGATCTTCTCCAGCGAAATGATGTCCTTCGGCGGGCTGGACCGCATGCTATGGAGCTTTTCCTCGACGGCGAACTTGATGGCCGCCAGGCTCGACCCGATGCTGTCATGCAGCTCCTTTGCCATCTGTTTGCGTTCGTTTTCCTGCGTCTGCACTATTTTATAAGACAATGACCGAAGCGCCCGCTCGGAGTTTCGAAGCGCCTTCTCGGTCAGTTTGCGTTCGGCGATTTCCCGCTCGAGGGCCTCGATCGTCATGGCCAGGTCTGCGGTGCGTTCCTCGACCATTTTCTCCAGCGCGGCATGGGTTCTTTCCAGGTCCGCCTTGGCTTCCATGCGCAGTATCCGGTCCCTGTGCCGCTGCTGGACGTCTTTCAGCTTCAGGGGCAGAAGCCTGAGATAGCCCTGGTGGGGATCCTTGATGATGTAATCGTACATGCCGGCCTTGAGGGCATCCACCGCCAGGGATTCCGAACCGGTTCCGGTGAGCATGACAAAAGGGGGAAGATCGGTCTGCTGACGGAGCAGACGGAAGGCCTCCAGGCCGTTGATGCCCGGCAGATTGTAGTCGATCACGACGAGATCGAAGGAATCGCTTCCGGCCTGCATGGCGCCGGCAATGTCCTCCCCTCGCCTGCAAACCGTCAATTCGAAGGGAACGTTGGATTTCATCATGGCCCGCTTGAAGGCGAACTGATCGTGTTCGCTGTCCTCCACCAGCAATATCCGAATGGGGTTTTCCCGTTCCCACCTGTTCATCGGGAGGTCTCCGTCATTTTGCGTGGAAGCCGCACAAGGAAGGTGCTGCCGTTTCCGGGTTCGGATGTCAACCTCACCGAGCCTCCCAGCTTCTGCGCTGCTTTCTGGACAATGGCCAGGCCGATTCCAGTCCCATCGTACTCGTTTTTCGTATGCAACCGATTGAAGATTCTGAATATCTGATCCCAGTATTTCGCGTCGATGCCGATGCCGTTGTCCCGCACGAAAATATCGATGCAGTCGCTGGGTGCAGGCCGCCAACCGATTTCGACGCGTTTCGGGGAACGCTCGTTGAACTTTATCCCGTTTGCGATCAGATTTTGAAGGATTTGCCGCAACAGGGTCCGGTCGGTGTTGAAAATCGGCCATTTCGGTTCGACCGAAATCTCCACGTCCGCCGGCGGGTGGAGCAGGGATCGAATTTCATCTACAATATCGGGCACATCGGCCGCTTCTTGTTCCAGAGGCACCCGGCCGATCCGGGAGAGGCTGAGCAGGTCCTCGACCATGGTGTACCCCTGATCGACCGCCGTTATCAAACCGTCCAGAAACCGTTTCTGATCTCCCGTCAGGGTTTCACCCAGATCTTCGTAGAGGAATTCCGCGTAGTTGCGAATCGCACGCAGCGGCCCCTTCAGGTCGTGAGACACCGCGTAGGCATATTGGGAAAGCTCCCTGTTGGCGTTTTCGGTTTCGTGGAGTTGGGAAGCCAGCCGCAACTGGGCGATGCGAACCGTTTGTTCGTACACTTTCCGTCCGGTGATATCGATCAGTACCGATTGGCACATCGGTGTGCCGTCGGTCGCGCGGGCCGGAACGCTTTCGAGTTGCACGAAGCGGTGGGTGTCGTCACTTCGCCGAAGCATGATCTGGCAGCTCTTTTGTTGGGTCTTGCCGAAGGTCTGGCGAATGTGTTGACAGCACTCCTCGTGGTATCCCTGCGGTACAAAGTCCGACAACCGGGCGCCGAGCAGTCGGGAACGCTCGACCCCCAGCAAAGTGGCCGCTTTCAAATTCACCTCACGAATGAGGAGCTCCTCATCGACAACCATGCAGGCGATCGGCGCGGATTCAAACAAGTCGCGATATCGATCGAGGGACGCCGCCAATTCCAGTTCGCGCGCCTCCATCCGTCGCACGCGGTTCCGCAGCGTTTCGAGTTGCACATCGGAAGAACCCCCGTGTCCGTCGGGCAGCCGGGGCTCGGTGATATTTTTTTTAGGAGAATGGTCGTTCATATGCCGATCATGGGGTGATTGGGTCCCGACGCTTGTTTATCCACAGGCTGTTAGGCCGGCCAGGCGCCGGTCGAGTGCAATTCTCGTTGATAATTCCTTTCCCGCACGTTCAACATACGCTCTTTCTCCTATTTTGTCCGCTTGGCTCCGGTATTGACCCCACCAGGCAGCGGTAGGCGGTAACCTGTTGCAACAGGCACGGCCGCGGCCTTCGCGCCGAAGCCGGTTACCCCCCGCTGCGGCGCCCGGATTTCGGGCGGATCCATTAAAGCTCTAAAGCATCCGTCTGACCATTCTCCAAAATTGGGCTGAAAATACATCGCTTATACCATCACCTTGGGTGATACCACCAATTTACGTTGGGCGCCGGCGCTGCCAAACTGAGTGCTGTAACGTGGTGATGCCCGCCGGAGGCGATGTAGCCGATCCGGCATGGGAGTCGTAGTAAGGGCCCGATGAAACGAAACGGAGGCGAGGGTATGGACCCAAGGGACCTGATCAAAATCGGAGGATATGCCATGATACTGAAATCGGCCGCCGAGAGTCTGGCCATGATTCGAACCCGGCGTGAAAGACGGCAGAAGATCCAGAACGCAAAAAATCTCCTGATAGGGGCTTCCATCGGAACGGCGGCAGGAGCTGCAGCGGGCCTGCTGTTCGCGCCCAATTCAGGCAGGAAAACCCGGGAGCAGATCAGCCGAAGAACCGGCGAAGCCCTGTCGAGAGTGAGGGAGCGGGTGGCCGAATCCCAGGAAAAAATCGCCGCTCGTCTGGAGGAGCAGAGCTCGAAGTACCGCCAGGCGGCGGAAGCCTGCTCCGAGGCAGTGAAGGAGGCAGTGGCGGAGACCGACGTGAAGGAAACGACCAAAGGGAAGAAAAAGTAGGATCTCATGCAGGTATCCTTGAACCTCGTTGACATCGGCTGGTTTGTTATTTTCGTTATCAGTTGCACGGCGGGGATCTATGCCATCATCGCCCTGCGAAGCATCAATGCGGCGACCCGGGAGGTTGCCGACATGCTTCGGCAGCAACGCAGCGCGCTGGAAAGGAGCATTCTCAATATCGCAGCCACCACCGAGAACACCGCCGAGATCACCAGGGAGGTGAAAAAAAGCGTCTGCGAAGCGGAAATTGCCATCAGGACCATCTCCCGCAACACGACCGACGCCGTGGCACGGGTGAACGAAACCGCCGATCAGGTGTCTTCCTACGTATCCCTCATTGGAGAAATCGCCAAAGCCGTCGTGGATCTTTTTCCTTCCGCGAAGCGCAATTGACGAGGGCAGCCGCAACCCACGCCGATCCTTCAATGCCTCCGACAACGCAGGATCGCAGCCCGCCGCTTTTCTACCGAATCCGACGTCCGTCCTTTTTGTCGAATACATGCAGACGATCCGCATCGACGTCGATTCCCACTTCCCCCATTTCCTCGAATTGCTCGGAGCCATCGCCCCTGACCAGGATTTGCCGGCCGTCGAGATTCAGGTAGTAGACCGATTCACTGCCAAGCGACGTCGCCAGCTCCAAGCGTGCCCGCCACACCCCTTGGGTGCTCGAGATGATGCTAAGGTGCTCCGGCCTCACTCCCAGTTCAACACGAGTGACGTCACCGACACCGGAAATCGCCAGGGGCTTCCGGGCTTCCTTCAGCAGAACCCCGTCCAGCAGATTCATCGGCGGCGTGCCGATGAAGCCGGCCACGAAGCGGTTTGCGGGCCGGTGATAAATGTCGTCCGGGCTGCCCGACTGCTGGATTGCGCCGTCCTTGAGAACCGCGATCCGGTCGCCGAGCGTCATGGCTTCCATCTGGTCGTGGGTGACATAGACGGTGGTCACCCCGAGCCGGCGCTGAATCTGTTTGAGCTCGGCCCGCATGCTGGTGCGCAGCAGGGCGTCCAGGTTCGAGAGCGGTTCGTCCAGAAGCAGCACCTTCGGCTTGCGGACGATCGCCCGCCCCAGCGCGACCCGCTGACGCTGTCCGCCGCTCAGCTCACCCGGCCGGGCGTCCAGCAGCTCCTCGATTTCGAGGGCGGCGGCCACCTTTCGAACCCTTTTCCGGGTGCTCTCGGTATCGGTCCCGGCGATCTTGAGGGGAAAGGCGATGTTGCCGTAAACGGTCATGTGCGGATACAGCGCGTAGCTCTGGAACACCATGGCGACGTCTCGCCGGCGCGGCGGGAGAAATAGGTTGTCCGGAACGGACACCACCTGGCGGTCCCCGATCCGGATTTCCCCCGCGGTCGGTTTTTCAATGCCGGCGATGATGTTGAGCAGGGTGGATTTCCCGCAGCCGCTGGGTCCCAGGAGAACGAAAAAGGATCCCGGCGCCACGGTGAGATCGATATCCTCCAATGCGCGGATCCGCCCGCGCCTCAGGGTGAAAAAATCCTTCCGCAACCGGTCGATGACGATACGGTTCATCCCTTGACGGCTCCCTGAACGAGTCCGTGTATGATGCGTCCTTGAAATATCGCCGTCAGCAGGACGGCCGGAACCATCGAAATCGCCGCGATGGCCATCATGTGGCCCCACGGCAGCTGACCGTGAAGGCCTTCGAAGAGCGCTATCCCCACCGGAATGGTGCGGGCCTGGTAGTCGGTGGTCAACATGAGCGCGAACAGAAACTCGTTGAACGAGTAAATGAACACCAAAAGCGCCGTCGACACCGCGCCGGGGGCGGCCAGTGGAAAGACGATCCGGAACAGGATCTGGGGTCGTGAAGCCCCGTCGATCATGGCCGCCTTGTCCAGGTCCACCGGGATGCGGGAGAAGTAGCTCAGCATGATCCACAGCGCGAGGGGAAGCCCCATGGCCGTGTAGGGAAGGATCAGGGCGGCGAGGGAGTTGATCCAACCCAGTCCGGTCATCATTCTGAAGAGATTTCCGACGATGCTGATCTGCGGAAACATGGAAAAGGCCAGCACGACCACCGGCACCAGTATCCTTCCGGGAAACCGAAACCGGGTGACGGCATAGGCTGACAGACCGGCGCACAAGGTGGCGAGCACCGCCGATGCTCCGGAGACCACGAAGCTGTTTCTCAGGTAGACCGCCAGGTGCAGGGACTCGTCGGTCAGCACCTCGATGTAATTCCGGAGGCTGGCCGTGAAGTCCACCCCCGGCAGCAGGAAATCCGGCTGGCGGCTGAAGCTGACGACCAGCATCCAGGCGAAAGGTGCGAGGCAGAAGCAGATCAGCATCAGGGCGGCAACGCCTCTTAGAACCGTCTGGAGACGGGCTTCGCTCATCGGAGCACCTCGGTGAATTTTCCGACGCGGATATACCACGCCGCCAGCAGACCCGCGAAAAGGAAGACGACCAGGGAAATGCACGAGCCGTATCCGAAATCACCGGATACATAATACTGGAAGGAATAGAGGGACAGGGACGTCGTGGCGCCGCCCGGCCCGCCGCTGGTCAGCACGTAGACCAGGTCGAAGATGCGTATGGCGTCGATGGTCCGGAAGAGAAGCGCGACCAGGATCACCGGGCGCAGCATCGGCAGGGTGATGTATCGAAAGCGCTGAACGAAATGGGTTCCGTCGACCATTGCCTGACGGTAGAGATCCCGCGGGATGCTGGTCAGGCCGGACAGCAGGATGATGGTCATGAATGGCGTGGTCTTCCAGACGTCGCTGATGACGACGGCGGCGAACGCGCCGGCGGAGGATCCCAGCCAGTTGATCGGATCATCGGCGAGGCCGAAGCGCAGCACCAGGTGGTTGAACAGTCCGAATTCGTAATTGTAGACGAGCTGCCACACCCTTGCGGATACGGCGATCGGCATGGCCCATGGGATCAGGACGGCCACCCGGAGCAGGCCGCGCCCCGGGAGCGATTCGTTGAGCACCAGCGCGAAGACCAGTCCGAACACCAGTTCCAGAACCACCGAAACCAGAAGGAACATCAGCGTGAAGCGCGCGGATTGCCAGAACTGGATGTCGGAGAACAGTCGGACGTAGTTCTGGACGCCGACGAACCGTTCGGGCATGAAGGTCACGTCCCGGTAGAGGCTCGTCAGCAGGGTGCCCCCCACCGGAATCAGAACGAAGACGGTGGTGAACAGCAGCAGCGGCAGGTTGAAGAGCCACGCGGTGCGGGTATCGCCGCCGCCTTTGAATCGCGTTTCAGGAGTCGTCATAATATGCCCCGATCCGGTCGATTTCCCGCTGCATCGCCTCCAGTGCCTGCGAGGCTTCCTGTTTGCCGGCAAGGCAGTCGTTCACGTAGCGCTGAATAATCCTGGACACCAGGTCGTAGTAGGGCGAGGCCGGACGGCTCACCGCATGGGCGACGTTCCGTCGCAGCCGGTCGATGTGCGGAACGGTCCGCAGCACTTCAGGGTCGGTATAGACGTCTTTTCTCCCGGAATACCATCCCAGACGCAGCAGGAGCTTCTTCTGGGTTTCCCTCGACAGGAGATAGGAGGCCAACCGCCAGGCGCGGTCCTTGGCATCGGCGGTTTTCGATATGCCCAGGTGCCAACCCCCGAGGGCGGCACCGGGTTTCGCATCGGGGGCGTGCGGAAGTGATGTCATCCCCACCTTGCCTCGAACCGCAGAGCCGGGTCGTTCATGAAGGCCCCACGCGTAGAGCCAGTTGCGCTCGAAAAGGGCGTTTCCGCGTTGAAATGTCCTTCGGACCTGCTCCTCCCGCATCTCGGTATAGGTGTTGGGCGGAGAGATTCGCCATCGCCGGATCAGGTCCTGCATGAACTGCAGGGCCGCCAGATTGCCGCGTCGGTTCAGGTCGATCCGCCCATCCGCCACGATGCCGCCGCCGTGGGTCGCGGCAAACTCGAGAAAGGTGCAGACCAGTCCTTCATACTGCGCTCCCTGCCAGACGAACCCGGTGAAGCCCGGGTTCTGCCGGCGCTCTGCTTCCTGGATCGTGACGGATTGCCGGACGAGCTCGCGCCAGGTTTCCGGCGGGCCGTCGAAACCGTACCGTTCCAGCAGGTCCTTGCGGTAGTAAAGAATACCGATGTCCAGAAACGCGGGCAGGGCATAATACCGGTCGTCGTGGCGGTCGACATCCTCCACCACGGTCGAAAAGAAGAACTCCGGCATCAAAGTCCGCTCATGGAAATACGGATCCAGGGGCTCCAGCCATTCCGAACGGATGAAATGGGGGATCCAGATGATATCCATCAGGAACACGTCCGGGTCCGGCCGGCCGGATGCCAACGCCATCACCAGCCCCTGCTTGCGCTGATCGGTGGCCGTGGGCTGGCGGACGACTTCCACTTCGATGCCCGACTCCCTCTCGAACCCGGCGACCAGTTCTTCCCAGTAGTCGACCTCCTGGGGCGCGCCGCCCACCCAGAAGGTAAGTCGTTCCTCACGGTCGGCGCAGCCGGAATACAGCAGGACCAGCACGGCCGCCGCACAGAAACCGAGCGCCGTCGTCAGGCGGATTGAAAGGCGGCGGCTTTCGCATCGCGGGGCGGTCGGATTCCCGGACCGGCGGGGATCGTTTTCTTCATCCATTGGTCGTCGAGGCCGGCTTGAGGCGTCACGTTTCATGTCCACGGGCCATTCGGAAAAAGGCCGGTTGCGGACCCGCAACCGGCCTCTCGGGGCTATATCGAAGTAAGCAATCGCTGCCGGGCATGCTTGCAACGGGGCCACCACCCCCTGTCATCGAAAGAAGGAATCTCCGGTGTAAAGCTTCCTTCCTCTCACTCCGGAAGCCTTCAGGAACCGCCCTTTCCGGGAGCGGCCCTGAACACGCTCGACATATCCTTTCCGGGGTAGCGGCCGAGCACCTTCCGGAGGCAAATCGCCCGGAGGATCACCGTCCGGATATCCTGTTGCATTTTCATCGTCCGGACTGATCTTGTCCTTACGATAGTGTCGCATCGCCGGGGAGGAAATACTCCGTACACTGTAATTGACGGGTGGATGCACCCGAGCCGCATCGCGGCGGCTATCGGTCGGAGCCCATTGGCGGTAAGTGGCGGAAAAATCCCGACGGCGCCCGGCATCCGGCGGATCCGCTCGACGTAGCATTGGTCTGATCTCCTTGGATTCCGGATACATCCGATGCCCCGGGCGAATGGGGACTGGACGGTATGGATTTCGAAGGATCCAGGATGGAGAATTTCCAGCAACATGAACCCACCGTGACATCTCACGGAAAATCGATCAAGGGAGTTCTACGATGACCGATATCCGCAGGTTGGAAGATATCGCCAGAACCGTCCGCTACCTGATATTGAAATCCACCACCACGGCCGGCTCCGGTCATCCGACCTCCTCTCTTTCGGCGGTGGATCTGATGTGCGGACTCCTGTTCGGGGGCGCTTTCCGGTACGACGTGGATCGGCCGGACCACCCCAACAACGACCGGATGATTTTCTCCAAGGGCCACGCGGCTCCCCTCCTCTATGCCCTCTGGGTGGCATCCGGCAAGGCGACCGAGGAGGAGGCGATGACGCTCCGCCGATTCGACAGCCCCTTCGAAGGCCACCCGACCTCTACATTCCGATACGCGGAGGCGGCCACGGGCTCGCTCGGTCAGGGGCTTTCCATCGGGCTGGGAATGGCCCTGAACGCCAGATACATCGACGAGCTTCCCTACAAGACATACGTCCTCCTGGGCGACAGCGAAATGACCGAAGGGTCCCAGTGGGAGGCCGTTCAGCTCGCCCGCCACTATCGACTGGACAATCTGGTGGGGATTCTCGATGTCAACCGCCTGGGACAGCGCGGTGAGACCCTTTACGGACACGATCTCGAGGCCTACCGGAGCCGCCTGGAGGCTTTCGGATGGCAGACCCGCGTCATCGACGGCCACGACATGGCGCAGATCGTCGATGCATTCCGGCGGGACGTCGAGCCGGACCGGCCCCTGATGATCATCGCCCGCACGCTGAAGGGCAGGGGCGTTTCCTTCCTCGAGGACCGGGATGGATGGCACGGCAAGGCCCTCGATGAAGCCGGGTTGAAGGATGCCCTGGAGGAATTGGAGCCTCTCGATCCGGCCATGCGCGCAGCCATGGCGCTTCCCGAGGAGCGTCTGCCCGAGCGGCGGAGGCCTCGGCCGGCGGCGCCGGTCTCCTATTCTTCCGGCGAAGGCATCGCGACCCGCAAGGCCTATGGCAGGGCCCTGGCACGGTTGTGTCCGGCCTATCCGGACATGGTCGTTCTCGACGCCGAAGTGAGCAATTCGACGTACAGCGAATATTTCAAGGAGACGTTTCCAGAGCGGTTTTTCGAGATGTACGTGGCCGAACAGAACATGGTGGGCGCGGCCTGCGGCCTGGCCATCCGCGGAAAGCTGCCCTTTGTTTCAACCTTTTCGGCCTTTTTCTCCCGCGCTTTCGACCAGATCCGCATGAGCCAGTATGCCGCCGCCAATATCAAGTTCTGCGGATCCCATGCGGGCGTGGCCATCGGACCGGACGGCCCCTCCCAGATGGGGCTGGAGGATATCGCCATGTTCCGGACCCTGAACGGAGGCGTTGTGCTGTATCCATCGGACGCCGTTTCCACCGAGAAACTGGTGGAGGAAGCCGCGCGCTTCCAGGGACCGGTCTATATACGGACCACACGCAACACCACCCCGGTCATCTACTCCAACGACGAGGAGTTCCCCATCGGCGGCTGCAAGGTCCTGAGACGGAGCGACACCGACCGCATCAGCGTCGTCGCGGCCGGCATAACGCTGCACGAGGCGCTGAAAGCATACGAGACCTTGAAAAAGGCGGGGATTTCGATCCGGGTGATCGATCTTTACTGCATCAAACCCCTGGATGTCGAAACACTGCGAAAAGCGCTTCAGGACACCGGCCGGATCGTTACGGTGGAGGATCATTATCCGGCCGGCGGGATCGGAGAAGCCGTCGCTGCCGCGCTTTCCGACCAAGCCGGGCAGGTCTGCCCGCTGGCGGTGGGCAAAATGCCCAAAAGCGGTACGCCGGAGGAGCTGCTCCGGTTCGAGGGCATTTCCAGCGAAGCGATCGTCGAAACGATCCGGGGGTTCATCGGACCCATCGAAGGACCGGAGGCCGTCGAAGAAGAAATCTGCACCAAGGCCCCGGAGTGGGCCGAGCACGAGCGATTTTCCGACTCCGATCAGGCTTGTGACGATGGCCGCGCGGGTTGACACCGGCGGGCAGTTGTTCGGCCGAGGAAGGGAGACACATGGACGGCAAGCTTCAGCGCCCCCGGGGAAAACCGGGTTTCAACTGGAACACCCTTCTCTGGGTGCTGCTGATCTGGATGGGAGTGACCTTCCTCCTTCAGTTGCTTTCCCCAAAGGCCCAGTTGCGTTCGATGGCCTACACGGAATTCAGGGAAATGGTCCGCCAGGGGAGGGTGATCGAGATTACCATGAAGGGAAGCCGGATCAGCGGAAAGATGAACCCTGCCGGGGAGGAGAACGCCGCCGGCAAGGAGACCGGCGGAGAAACAGAGACGACCCGGAGCCCGGCGGAAAGTCAACCCGGGGGCCGCTCCGACCCGCCGGTTTCGTTCGAGACCGTCAGACCGGACGTCCCGGAGCCGGGTTTCATCGAATTTCTCGAACGGCACGACGTGGTCGTAAAGGCGGAGTCACAAGAGGGATCCTGGCTGTCGACAGTGGTGATTGCCTTGCTTCCTTGGCTGTTGATCCTCGGATTTTTCATTTATGCGAGCCGCAAATTCCGTCAACGCATGGGCGGCGGAAAGGGGGGGATTTTCGATTTTGCCCAGTCGAAGGCAAAGCGGTTCCGGCCGACGTCCAGCAAGACGACCTTCGAAGATGTGGCGGGTCTCGAGAATGCCAAAAAAGAACTCCAGGAAGTGGTGGCCTACCTGAAGGACCCGTCTCCATTCCAAAAGCTTGGCGGTGAACTGCCGAAGGGAATGCTCCTGGTGGGGCCGCCGGGCGTGGGCAAGACCCTGATGGCCCAGGCCGCCGCAGGCGAGGCGGATGTGCCTTTTTTCAGCATCAGCGGATCCGAATTCATCGAAATGTTCGTCGGGGTCGGCGCCTCTCGGGTGCGGGACATGTTCACCAAAGCCAAGAAGGAGGCGCCGGCCGTGATTTTCATCGACGAGCTGGACTCCATCGGGCGAGTCCGGGGCACCGGCGTGGGAGGCGGCCACGACGAGCGGGAACAGACGCTGAACCAGATCCTTGCCGAAATGGATGGGTTTTTGCCCCATGAATCCGTGGTCGTCCTGGCGGCCACCAATCGACCCGACGTGCTCGATCCTGCGCTGGTGCGTCCCGGCCGTTTCGATCGGCGCATTACCCTGGACATGCCTCGGAAGACCGCCCGCAGGGAGATCCTGAAAACCCACACGCGTGACAAACCGGTTGCGGAAGACGTCGATTTGAACCATCTGGCGGAGCGAACCGTGGGCTTTTCCGGCGCGGACCTGAAGAACCTGGTCAACGAGACAGCCCTGCTGGCGGCCCGACAGGACAAGGAACAGCTGGAAACCGAGGATTTCCTCAGAGCCCGGGACAAGATCCTGCTGGGGATCAAACGGGACGAGGTAATCGCCGACGACGAGAAGGAGATGATCGCCTACCACGAAGCCGGCCATGCGCTGGTGGCCGAGCTGATGCCGGAAGCCGATCCCCTCCGGAAGGTGACGATCATCCCCAGGGGCGGCTCTCTGGGCGCGACCGAACAGGCCCCCGACGAGGAGCGCTACAACATGAAAAGGTCGTATCTGCTCGATCGGATCGCCATCATGCTGGCGGGACGGGCGGCGGAGAAGATCAAATTCGACGATGTGTCCACCGGGGCGGGCGACGACCTGAAGAAGGCCACGCAACTCGCACGGCGCATGGTCTGCCAATGGGGGATGAGCGACGAGATCGGACCTGTCGTCTTCAAAAGGGGAGAAACCCACCCGTTTCTCGGAAGAGAACTCGCGGAAGACAAGGACTACAGCGAACACACCGCCCGGCTGATCGACGAGGAAATCAAAAGGATCACCCTTGGCATGGAGAAAAAGGCGACCGAGGTCCTGAAAGCCAACCTGGACCAGCTGGATGCACTGGCAGCCGCCTTGCTGGAGAAGGAAACCCTCGACAGGGAGGACATCGACGAGGTGATGAAGGCAGCGGAAACCGCAAATTGAAGCGGCACCATCCGAAAGGCGGCGTCACGTGCCGCGCATACCGCCTCGCCGCCGGTACCTTCCATTCATCGTAGTGGGATCCATCCGCATTTTTTTCATCCGTCCGTTCCAACGGTTTCATTCGGCAGCCCCCTTCCAGGCCGTCCCGGCGGTTTGGCCCTATTCAGTCCCCGGGGGGCCGCCTCTCGAATGCCGGCGATGGAAAAGTCGGCGATATGGCAGGCCACCTGTTCGATCATTTCCGAGTCGAGGGGACGGCCCAGCATGTATTCCAGATCGTTCCGCTTTACGGTGACGAAGATCCGACACTGGCTGACGATGCTCAATTCACATAACCGGATGCTCAGTTCGCCGGCTTCCGGACCGGCCGTATCGCGTATGATTTCATGGAGCTTCCGCCTTCGGGGTTCGATGATTTCATGCCAGGCATCCTGAATGAGTCCAGTAGGATTGACCATTTCCATCAGGTAGAGACGGCTGAACCGGCCAAGGCTGCCCGTTTCGGTCAAATTCTGGATCAGGGCCTGAACGAAGGCCCGAAGGCGGTCGCCGGGGTTTCCGGAAACCGATTCGGGAAAGAGCTGATCCCCAAAGCTTTCGAGCGTATGTTCCCAGGCCTCCCTGTAAAGGCTGTCCTTGTCTCCGAAGTAGTAGTTCACGGCCGCCACGTTGGCGTCCGCCCGCCTGCAGATTTCCGCCACCTTGGCATCCCGGTAGCCTTTTTCCGCGAATATTTCGGCCGCTGCGTCCAGCAGCCGCGATCGGGTTACCCTGCCGTCCTCGCGTTTGGTCATGAAATGGCTCCTGTACCCCCTTGCGTTGGATTCAACCGAAACTATCATAAATCATCGTTTCAAACAAACGATTGAAATATACATTTATTTCTGGTAAAAAAATCCGCTCGAAAACGAGGATACGCAAAGAACACTGTATGACCTCTGATCAGGAAGGAAAAAATCAATGCGACTGTTCCGTCGAACGGGTTTGAGAATGATCCTGGCAGCTGCCGTTTTCCCTGGACTGATGGCAATGGGCTGCCGGGGCCGGCAGGAGGCGCCGCCGCCGCCCCCTCCACCGGAAGTCGCTGTTTTGACCATCCAGCCGCAGGAGATGCTGCTGACCACCGAATTGGCCGGCCGGACGTCCGCCTACCGCATCGCCGAAATCCGGCCCCAGGTCAGCGGTCTCATCCAGAAACGGCTGTTCACGGAAGGCGCCGACGTGAAAGCGGGCGATGTGCTCTATCAGATCGATCCGGCCACCTTCCAGGCGGCGCTCGGCAACGCCAGTGCCGCCCTGGGCCGCTCCGAAGCCAACCTGCCGGCCCTCCGGTCAAGAGCGGAACGATACCGGGAGCTGCTGGCGCAAAAAGCGGTGAGCCGACAGGACTACGAAGACGCGGTAGGGGCTCTCAAGCAGGCCGAAGCCGATGCCGAGTACTGGAAGTCGTCGGTGGATACGGCCCGGATCAATCTAGCCTACACGCGGATCACCGCGCCTATTTCGGGCCGCATCGGCCGCTCAGGCGTGACCGAGGGAGCCATCGTGACCGCCTATCAGCCCACGCCGCTGGCCACCATTCAGCAGTTGGACCCCATTTACGTGGATGTGCCCCAGTCGACGACCGAGCTGCTCCGGTTGAAGCGGCGGTTCGAGGACGGCCGTCTCAACCGGGCTGGAAACGGACAGAGGGCGGTTCGGCTCGTCATGGAGGACGGGGCGGACTATCCGCATGAAGGCTCTTTTCAATTCCGGGACGTCACGGTGGATCCGACCACCGGCTCCGTCATCCTGCGGGTGGTTTTCCCCAACCCCGACGGAATGCTGTTGCCGGGCATGTTCGTCCGGGCGGTGATGAAGGAGGGCGTGGACGAGGCGGCCATCCTGATCCCCCAGCAGTCGGTTGCACGGGATCCGAAGGGCAATCCGACGGCCCTGGTGGTGGATGCCGGCGACACGGTTAAGCAGCGGATGCTTACGGTGGACCGGGCCATCGGCAATCAGTGGCTGGTCACCTCCGGGCTGGCCCAGGGTGACCGGATCATCGTGGAAGGCCTTCAGAAGGCCCGGCCGGGGGCGGCTGTGAAGGTGGTCCCCTACATGGCGGATGCCCGGGAAAGCGGTTCGAAATCCGATCCCGAAACCCAGGCTGCTCCCCAATCCAACTGACGGAGGCGCTCGATGTTGTCGAAATTCTTTCTGGATCGCCCGGTCTTCGCGTGGGTCATCGCCATCGTTCTCATGGTGGCGGGCGGCCTGGCGATCTACAACCTGCCGATATCCCAGTACCCGCCGATCGCGCCGCCGTCCATCGCCATCGATTCCTTCTATCCGGGGGCCTCGGCCGAGACGGTCGAGAACAGCGTCACGCAGATCATCGAACAGAAGATGACCGGATTCGAAAAGCTGCTCTACATGACCGCCACCAGCGATTCCTCGGGAGCCTCCCGCATCGAGTTGACTTTCGCCGCGGGCACCGATCCGGACCTCGCCTGGGCGCAGGTGCAGAACAAGCTCCAACTCGCCATGGCAAGCCTCCCCGAGGTGGTGCAGCGCCAGGGCGTCAAGGTCAGCAAGTCCACCCGGAACTATCTTCTCATCGTGGGGTTGGTTTCCGAGGACGGCAGCATGGACGGTACGGACCTGAGGGATTACGCCCAGTCCACGCTGGAAAAGATACTGGCGCGCGTGCCCGGCGTGGGGGAGGTGACGACCTTCGGAACCCAATACGCCATGCGGGTCTGGCTCGATCCGGACAGGTTGAACGACTACCAGATGACGATCGCGGACGTGCTTTCCGCACTGCGCGTCTACAACGTGGAAGTCTCCGCGGGCCAGTTCGGGGGTGCGCCCACCGTTGAAGGCCAGCGTCTGAATGCATCGATTGTCGTCCAGAATCTGCTCAGGACCCCGGAGGAGTTTGCCGCCGTCCCCCTGCGCATCAACCCGGACGGATCGATTGTCCGGGTCCGTGACGTCGGCCGAACGGAGCTGGGAACCGAGCAGTACGACGTGGAGGCCCGTTTCAACGGCAAGCCCGCCGGCGGGCTTGCCATCCGCCAGGCTTCGGGCGCCAACGCGCTGGCCACCGCCAATGCGATCCGGGCCAAGCTTGAGGAGATGAGCCCCTTTTTCCCGCCGGGGATGCAGGTGGTCTATCCCTACGACACGACGCCTTTTGTGGAGGTGGCCATCAAGGAGGTTTTCAAGACCCTGGTCGAGGCGGTCGTGCTGGTCTTCCTGGTGATGTACCTTTTCATGGGGAACATGCGGGCCACCCTGATTCCGACCATCGCGGTGCCGGTCGTGATCCTGGGGACGTTCGCCGTGCTCGGGCTGTTCGGCTTCTCCATCAACATGCTGACCATGTTCGCCATGGTGCTGGCCATCGGCCTGCTGGTGGACGACGCCATCGTGGTGGTGGA
>JBMNCP010000083.1:0-1066 GCA_049366795.1 Desulfobacterales bacterium | reverse complement strand
GCAGCACAGCCCGAGACCGCATGAAAGAACTTGAACGGGAGAACCGTGAGTTACGCCGTGCCAACGAGATCATTCGCAAGGCCGCGGCTTTTTTCGCCCAGGCGGAGCCGACTGCACCCCGGAAGTGATGGTGTCTTTTATCGACAAGAACAAGTCATCCTCCGGAGTCGAGCCGATCTGCGCATTGCTGCCGATCGCTCCGTCGACCTGGTACGAAGTAAAGCGTCGCTGGAAAGATCCGGATCGTTTGCCGGAGCGCTCCCGCCGGGACGAGATGCTTCGGTGCCGGATTCGTCGGGTGTGGGACGAAAACCTTCAGGTTTACGGGGCAAGGAAAGTGTGGCGGCAGCTTCTGCGGGAAGGGATCCATGTTGCCCGCTGCACCGTGGAGCGTCTGATGCGGGAAATGGGATTGCAGAAAGCTGTGCGAGGCCGGAAGTTCAAGACCACGATCCCCGACGAGTCGGCCGACCGTCCGGCGGACCTGGTGAACCGGGACTTCACGGCTGAGGCCCCGAACCGGCTGTGGGTGGCTGACCTCACCTACGTGAGGACCAAAAGCGGTTTCGTCTATGTCGCCTTCGTCACGGATGTCTTTTCCCGGAACATCGTCGGGTGGTGCGCCTCGACATCACTGGAGACAGGTCTGCCCCTAAATGCCCTGGAACAGGCACTGTACGCGCGGGAAGACGCAAAAGGCCTGATCCATCACAGCGACAGGGGATCGCAATACCTTTCGATCCGTTACACCGACAGGCTGGGCGATGCGGGGATCAAGCCTTCCGTCGGCAGCGTCGGCGATTCCTACGACAATGCCTTGGCTGAAACGGTCATCGGTCTGTACAAGACGGAGGTCATCAAAAGAAGGGGCCCCTGGCGAGGCCTTAAAGACGTGGAATTCGCAACCCTGGAATGGGTGGACTGGTTCAACAATCGGAGGCTTCTTGGAAGGATCGGGTACATCCCGCCAGCGGAGCTTGAGGAAACATATTATAGGAACCAAAGACCCCATGCCATGGTTGTCGGACTCAAATAAACGAGCCTCCGGAAAAACCGGGGCGGTTCA
>JBMNCP010000082.1:0-56178 GCA_049366795.1 Desulfobacterales bacterium | reverse complement strand
CCGTCGCCTTCGGTCCACCGGCGGCTCCCATGTCGATCCGTAAAATCTTGTCCATGGTGTCTCGTCTCCTTAGTCAGTGGTTGAAAAGATGATGTGTCGCTGATGCGTTCGATCTTCCCATTTAAACAAATGAAACGGCAACTCCGGATAAGATCGAGTTGCTTTTGGTGATTTCTGGTAGAAAACGGTTACATCATTATGATGAACCGTCCAGATTGGAATACGGATGGCCGATATTGCCTTCGGGTGACTGTAACAAACCGCGATCAGGTATATATCTACTTGAAATCAGTATATTAAATACTCGGAGAGACTGTCAACAAGCATGTTGCCCCCGCCGATCCCGGAAGGGACCGAATCGGCGGGGGCAGCGTAACTTGAAATGATGATCGATGGGCCGGTCGTCAGGTCATGAAAACCTGAATCCTTGCACGCTCCGGCGTTTCGGCGGCCGGCTTGCACTCCGGCAGGAGGGCCTTCAAACGTTCCGGGAGACGACCGGATTCCAGCCATATCCCCCGCCTGAGAAAGATCGGCCCCAACTCCCTGATCAGCATGTTGAAGAGTTTGACCGTTACCCATCCGTCATGCTCGGCCTCCATAGGACCGGAGTCCCGATGGGTGATGCCGGATCGAAAGCCGGATACCACTCCCCCCCTGCGCATCGTGGCGCCCACGAGGCCCGGCATAGCACAGGAAAGCGCCACCGTGCTGCCTTCCCTCAGGAGGGCCCCTTCGAGGTCGTCCACCGGTTTGCCGTTCAGGAAAATCGTTGAGATCCGATCGCGTACGTAGGCTTCTTCCACTCCCCACTGTCGGGTCATTGCCTCACAGAGAGGGCAGGGGATCCTCGTGGGCACCTGGATTCCGGCCTGGAAGATCGGGGCCAGTTCGGGAAGAGCGTCCGGTGGAAGATTCAACACGTGGGGTTGCATGGCGTTTCCTTTGTATATGGAGGGTTGTCAGACTTCGAAGATCGTCGATCCTCGGGTCTTTCGTGCTTCCAGATCCCTGTGGGCGGCCTCTGCGTCCTTTAGGGCATAGGTCTGACGTATTTCCACCTTGACCGCGCCCTCGGCAACCACATCGAAAAGATCCCCCGCGTGGAGCACCAGATCGTCCCGTCGCGCCGTGTAGACCATGAGTGTCGGCCGGGTCAGGAAAAGCGAGCCTTTGGCGGAAAGCAGTCCCACATCCAAGGGCGCCACGGGACCCGAGCTCTGCCCGAAGGAAACCATCGTTCCCTTGGGGCGGAGGCAGCCCAAGGATTTCATGAATGTCGATTTTCCCACCGAATCGTAGACGGCGTCAACACCCCGTCCTTCGGTGATCGCCCTGACTCGCTCTACAAAGTCCTCATTTTCGTACAAAATTGGATAGTCGCAGCCATGCGCTTTCGCCAGTTCCGCCTTTTCCGGGGATCCCACGGTTCCGATGACATGCGCGCCAAGGTGCTTGGCCCATTGGCAAACGATCAGGCCCACGCCGCCGGCGGCGGCGTGAATCAGGATCCAGTCCCCGTTGCCCACCGGGTAGCAGCCGTGCAACAGGTAGCGCGCCGTCATCCCCTGAAGCATCATGGCGGCCGCCTGGCGGGTGGAGATCGCATCCGGCAGCCTGACCACCCGATTCGCCGGGATCCGCCTGATTTCGGCGTAGGCTCCGGGCGGAGGACTGGCGTAAGCCACCCGGTCGCCGATGCTCAGATCGGTGACGCCGGCGCCCAAGGCCTCCACCCGGCCGGCCCCCTCCATCCCGATGACGGCGGGAAGATCTCCCAGCGGATAGAAGCCGGTCCGGTGATAGACGTCGATGAAGTTGAGCCCCACGGCCTCGTGGCGAAGCAGGATCTCGCCCGGGCCGGGTGATCCGGGATCGAAGGGCTCCCACTTGAGCACCTCCGGTCCGCCGAATTCATGGATAACGATGGCGTGACTCACGGTGGACCTCCTTTTCATCCGGGTTGAGGTTTACGGGTAGGGTCTATCATTCGCTAATCACCGCTCGTGTCAAGTCAACGAAGGATCGAGATGACACACCCGCAGCCGGGTGGGACCCAGGCCTCCTCTTTCGTCACCCCGGAAGCCGGATCCGATGCTCCGGGTGCGGTTCGGCCGCAGCGGTCTCTTGATAAAGGGCGGGGGATGGGATAATTTGAAAATTCCGCATCACGCCCGGAATCGTTGGCAACCTGTGGGGCACGGGGGCGGGGCGGGCGCGGTGTTTTCGCCTGGGAGGCAATGAGCGAGTCAAGGCGGCTTCGGGCCGCTATGGAGGTGGTGATGAGCACACCGGGTTACTGGGCGGACGGTTATGTTGAAAAGAAGCGTACCGCGGCGGAGGCCATCCGGATGATCCGCCCCGGACAGCGCGTATTCGTCGGCTCCGGCTGTGGCGAGCCGCAGGAGCTGGTCCGGGCGTTGTCGGATCATGCGAACTATCTGTCGGGTTTGGAGATCGTCCGTCTGCTGGCGCTCGAGACCACGCCGCTGACCCTGATCGCCGATCAGACCCAGGACCAGGGCCTCAACATCCGGTCCTTCTACCTGGGCTCCGCTAAAGACGAGGCGATCGCCGCCAACAAGCGGTTCATTACCCCCATGAATCTCTCCGCCATTCCGAAACTCTTCAAATCCCGTCGGCTCCCGATTCATGTCGCCATGGTACAGGCCTCCCCTCCCGACGACTTCGGTTGGATGAGCCTGGGCGTCTCCGTCGACATCACCCAGTCCGCAGCCCAGTCGGCGGATCTGCTGATCGTCCAGGTCAACCCGCGGATGCCCCGCGTTTTGGGTCGCAGCTTCATTCACGTAAACGATGCCCATGTCATCGTCGAACACGAGGAGGAGCTCATCGCCGTCGAACGCCCCCAGGAGCTCGAGCAGGCGAAAGCCATCGGCCGATTCATCACCCGGCTGATCGACGACGGATCCACCCTCCAGATCGGCATCGGCGCCACTCCCCAGGCAACGCTACTGGCACTGTCCGACAAGAACGATCTGGGCGTCCATTCCCAGTATCTTACGGATGAGATCATGCATCTCTACTCCAAGGGCGTGATCACGAATAGGAGGAAGGGGTTCAACGAAGGCAAGCTGGTGGCAAGCTCCGCCATCGGGTCCCGGGAACTCTACGAGTTCATCGACGACAACCCCGGCATCGCCTTCTACCCGAGCGACTACGTAAACGACCCGGCCATCATCAGCCGGCACTACCGGATGGTCACGATGAACGTGGCCTACGCGATGGATCTCACCGGCCAGGTGGCCGCCGACGCCCTGCCGATCAACCACTATTCCGGCATTTCGGGCACGGTCGACTTCATGCGGGGGTCGGCCATGGCCGAGGGCGGCAAGACCATCCTCATGCTCCAGGCCACCGATCCTTCCGGAACCCGGAGCCGCATCGTGCCTTCCCTGGACGATACCGTCGTGGTGGTGCCCCGCGGCGACGTCTATTATGTTGTAACCGAATTCGGCGCCGTGAATCTGTTTGGAAAGAGCCTCCAGGAACGGGCCATGGCCATGATCAGCATCGCCCATCCCGACTTCAGGGACGAGCTTTTTCACGAAGCGAAGCGAATGGGGCTGCTCAGCCAGGAGCGCAGCCTGAGCGAGTCGATGCACGGCGTCTACCCGGTGGAACTGGAGGAAGTCATCCGGGTCGACGGGGAGGATATCACCATCCGTCCGGTCAAACCGGTGGATGTCCGGCGCATCCAGGAGCACTACTACAACCTGGACAAGGAAGACATCATTTCACGGTTCTTCCACGAAAAGCAGGCGTTCATGAGCAACGAGGTGGAGGGGGTGTCCCAAATCGACTACGTCAAGGACCTGACGCTCGTTGCGCTGGTCGGTGAATTCGGATTCGGGCGCGTCGTAGCCGTGGGGGAATACCTGCTCGACGAGTCCAAGAACATGGCCGAAGTGGCGTTTTCCGTGATTCGCCCCTATCAGGGCAAGGGACTTGGACGACTGCTGATCAACAAGCTGGCCCAGGCGGCCAGGGAGCAGGGCATTGCCGGGCTCATGGCGTTTACCGCGCCGCAGAACCAGGCCATGATCCGGCTTTTCAAATCCCTCCCCTACAAAGTGAAGAGCTTTTTCGACGGTGAAATGATCAACCTCAGCTGCCGATTCGATACGCTCAAGGATTGATTCGAACCGAAGAGGAGCGTCCTGCCCGTCCAGTGGCGTCGGGTTGCGGCGTCCGCCCCACGGAGATGATTAATGTTTGAAATACGCTTTGTTCCTCATGATCGAACCATTCGGGTGCCCGAGGGAACGACGCTCATCCGCGCTGCCATGGAGGCGGGCGTCCACATCAACGCTTCCTGCGGTGGCGACGGGGTTTGCGGAAAGTGCCGCGTCATCATCGAAAACGGGGATGTCGAAGGTGGAATTTCCGAGCGACTGAGTGCCGAGGACATCGATAAGGGCTATCGGCTGGCATGCAAATCCATCGTCAATGGTGACCTGCTGGTGCGGGTGCCGGTCGAATCCACGATCGATCAGAGCGTATTGAGCCGGACGCCGATGCCGCGAAAGACGGCGCGGATTCAGCAGATGGATTTCGAAGCCCTGAAGGACAAGGGCCTCTTCGTTCCCCCCGTTGAAAAACTCTATCTCGAACTGTCCCCTCCTTCCGCCCAGGACAACCAACCGGACACGACCCGGCTGGTCAACCACTTGACCATGAAATACGACGAGCATCGGCTCGTGGTCCGGATGTCGGTGATCCGGAAGCTTCCGGACGTGCTTCGCGAAGAGGATTTCAAGGTCACGGTGACCCTCGCCCGCCCGGTCCATGCGGGCCGCAAGAGCCATATCATCAATGTCCAGGCCGGCGACACGACCGACCGGAATTATGCCATCGCCATGGACATCGGCACCACGACCGTCTACGGCCAGCTGATCGACCTGATCAGCGGCGAGGTGCTGACCGAGCACGGAGAGTTCAACGGCCAGGTGAGCTACGGCGAGGATGTGATCACCCGGATCATGGCGGCGGAGAAGCCCGGCGGGCTGGATACCCTCAACCGGGCCGTGATGGGCACCATCAACACCATCATCGAGCGGATCATCAAGCGGTCCGGCGTGGACCTGGAGGATATCAACGCCATCACCCTTGCCGGCAACACCACCATGACCCAGTTGCTGCTGAAGGTGAACCCGCGATACATTCGCCGATCCCCCTACGTTCCGGCGAGCACCATCTATCCGCCCGTCAAGGCGCGGGACCTGGGATTCCCATTGGCCGAGCACGTCGGAGCACTGGTCTATCCCCAGATTTCCAGCTACGTCGGCGGCGATATCGTGGCGGGCGTCATGGGCTCCGGCATGTACCGGTCCGAAGCGCTCACGCTGTTCATGGACATCGGCACCAACGCTGAAATCGTGATCGGCAACCGGGACTGGATGGCCTGTGCCGCCTGCTCGGCCGGCCCGGCCTTCGAGGGCGGAGGCATCGAATTCGGGATGCGGGCCGCGAAAGGCGCCATCGAGGACTTCTCCATCGATCCGACGACGCTCGAACCCATGATTCTCACCATCGGTGATGTCCGGCCCAAGGGCATCTGCGGCTCCGGTCTCATCACGATGGTGGCCGCGCTCTTCGAAACGGGTGTCATCGACAACCAGGGCAAGTTCCATCGGGATCTCGGCACTCCCAGGATACGCGAGCGAAACGGCATCTGCGAATACGTCCTCGCCTGGCAGGACAACACCCAGATCGGGCGGGACATCGCGCTCACCGAAATCGACATCGAAAATCTCATCCGTGCCAAGGGGGCCATCTACAGCGGCTGCATGACCTTGCTGGAGGAGGTCGGGATGGACATCCAGGCGGTCGAAAGGATTTACCTGGCCGGCGGGTTCGGCAGCTACGTGGATCTGGAAAAGGCGATGACGATCGGCCTGCTGCCCGAGACCGACCTGGACCGGGTGACCTTTATCGGCAACGCGTCTCTCATGGGAGCCAAAATGAGTTCGTTGACCAACCGGATCCGCCAGGACGTCGTCCGCGTGACCCGAATGATGACCAATTTCGAGCTTTCCGAGACACCTTCCTACATGAACCACTACGTTGCGGCGCTCTTTCTGCCCCACACCGATCTCAATCGGTTTCCGAAGCTCAAGGAAAGGCTGGAAAAATTCCGGTCTCTCAGACTTGCCGCCTCCGGCAATTAATCGCCGTTCGATGGTCACTCCACTATTGACAAAAAACGGCACGACGGATACAGCATACCCTTGCATGTCCCAGCAAGAATCTTCCCCGATTTTCTGCATGCAAAAACGGATACAAGACAAGAAGACCGCCCGGTCGGCGGCCTGTCACGATAAAACCTTACCATCGAAAGGGGGGCTGCCTGACTCATCACTGTTAATGGGTGAGGCGAGGTGGGTTTACGGCCTCGCTAAGGGTGAACAACGGTATCCCGACATCCAACCACACCACATGCGCAGGGGCTGATCTTGATTGACCTGCATCGGCTCTTCCATTCAGCAAGGAGGTTACATTGGCCTTTGAATTCTTTAAAGAATCCTATGCCGGCAGCGTGAAGGAAATCGCCCTGGGGAAGGGCGGGAAAGCGGTCACTGTCGGCGGCGAGTCCTGTTATCCGTTTTATCAATTTGAAGGAAAGATGCCCCATAAGCCGAAAGTGGCCATGGAGGTATGGGACATTGCGCCGGACGACTGGCCCGAGGCGGCCATCGCGCCTTTCAAGGACGTCATTTCGGATCCGGCCGCATGGGCCAAAAGATGCGTCGATGAATTCGGTGCGGAACTGATCGCCCTTCAGCTCAAAAGCACGGATCCCAACGGCAGCGACGCCGGTCCGGACGAAGCGGCCGCCACGGTCAAGAAGGTGCTCGGGGCCGTCGACGTTCCCCTGATCGTCTGGGGCACGTCCAATCCTCAGAAGGACGAGGAAGTCCTCAAAAAGGTCGCCGAGGCGTGCCAGGGCACCCCGCTCATCATGGGGCCGGTGGAAGACAAGAACCACAAGGGCATTGGCGCGGCAGCCATGGGCTTCGGCCACATGCTCATTTCCTCCTCGCCAATCGACGTCAACCTCGCCAAGCAGGTCAATATTCTGCTCGAAAATCTCGGCATGGCGATGGATCGGGTCATCATAGATCCGACCACCGGCGGCCTGGGATACGGACTGGAATACAGCTATTCCGTGATGGAGCGTCTCCGCATGGCCGCCCTGCAACAGGGCGACGACAAGCTTCAGCTGCCGATCATCAACAATCTCGGCCTCGAGGTATGGAAGTGCAAGGAGGCCAAGCAGAAGGCAGATGAGGCCCCGACCCTGGGCGACCCCGAGAAGCGCCCCATCCTCATGGAAGCCGTCGGCGCCGTGAGCTATCTGGTGGCGGGTTCGGATATCCTCATCATGCGGCATCCGGAATCCATCCGCCTGGTAAAGGAATACATCGAGCTCATTTATGCCGGGGGATCGGCTGAAAAGGTGAAAGGGATCGAAAAACGTCTGGATGACGTGGCGCTGGATCTGGCCTCCATCGCTCCCCAGCCTGATCTGACCCTCGATGCGGAAAAGGCGCCCGCGGCCAAGGCGGCACCGGCGGCGCCCAAGAAGCCCGAGGCCCCCAAGGCCGAGGCCAAGCCTGCCGCTCCGAAACCCGCGCCCGCCGCGAAAGCGGTGCCTGCCCCGACACCGGAGCCGGTCTCGGCTGCACCGGCAGTCGATGACAAGGCCAAACAGGAGGCCGAAGCCAAAGCCAGGGCCGAAGCCGAACTGAGAGCAAAGCAGGAGTCGGAGGCCAGGGCGAAGGCCGAAGCGGAAGCCAAGGCCAAGTCCGAAGCGGAAGCCAAGGCCAAGGCGGAAGCGGACGCCAAGGCCAAAGCCGAAGCCGATGCCAAGGCCAAGGCCGATGCCAAGGCTGCCATGGACGCTGAAATCGAAGCCCTCCGGGCCAAACGGGCCAAGGAACGCGCCGAGCGCGCCGCCCAGCGGGCCGCGGAAGCCAAGGAGGAGAAGACCATGACCCCGGAGGCCATCCAGAAATCCATGGTGGACAAGCTGATCGAGAAAATCGACTGGACTCACCGCCGATCCTGACAAGTAGGGTTGGGGGCCTTTCCCCCCTACCTTTGATATAAAAGAATCCTGAGGAGGAACCTCGCATGGCAGATGTAAAAGAGATCAAAACCGCCGCCAAGGCGCCGAAGGTGGTCAATCCGATGGAGGCAACGATCGATCCGGCCTCCCAGCAGATGATCGCGCGGGCGCAGAAGCTGGGGATTGAAACCGTATTCGACCGCAACCTGACCCTGAAGCCTTGCAACATCGGCAACCAGGGCACCTGCTGCAAGAATTGCAGCATGGGGCCCTGCCGGCTGCCGCTGCCCAAGGATTACAACGAAGCCAGCGACGAGCGGAAGGGACTGTGCGGCGCCACGGCGAACACCATTGCCGCCCGGAACTTCATCCGGATGGTCGCCGGCGGCGCAGCTGCCCATTCCGACCACGGCCGCAGCGTGGCGGAGGTCTTTATGTCCGCCGCCCGCAAGGAAACCGATACTTACAAGATCAAGGACGAGCGCAAACTACGGGAGATCGCTCCCTTTCTCGGCGTGGAAACCACCGTGGAGGTCGACGGTGAAACCAGGGACCGCAGTGCGGATGAGATCGCCCTCGAGGTCGCCGAAAAAGCTCTCAATGAATGGGGCAAGGCGGAAGGTGAGATCGATTTTCTCAAACGGGCGCCCAAACCTCGGTACGAAATCTGGAAAAAGCACGGCGTGTTGCCCCGCAATATCGACCGGGAAATCGTCGAAATCATGCACCGCACCCACATGGGCGTTGACCAGGATTACAGGAACCTCATGAAACAGGGCGTCCGGGCTTCGCTGGCTGATGGCTGGGGCGGCTCCATGCTGGCCACCGATCTTCAGGACATTCTGTTCGGAACGCCCTATCCCATCGTTTCCGAGGCCAATCTGGGCGTGCTCAAGGAAGACATGGTGAACGTCGTGATCCACGGCCACGAGCCCGTGCTTTCCGATGTCATCGTCGAAGTGGCCCAGACCAAGGAAATGATCGACTACGCCAAGTCAAAGGGTGCCAAGGGGATCCAGCTATCCGGCATCTGCTGCACGGCCAACGAAATCCTCGAGAGGCACGGGGTACCGCTTTGCGGCACCTTCCTGCAGCAGGAACTCGCCATCGTCACCGGTGCCGTCGACGCCATGGTGGTGGACATCCAATGCATCATGCAGAACCTGGCCAACGTGGCCAAATGCTTCCATACCAAGCTCATCACGACCCATCCGATCGCGAGGATGGAGCAGGAAAACGTGCTGCACATCGAATTCGACGAGCACCATGCCCTGGAAGACGCCAAACATATTCTCAAGCTGGCCTGCGACAACTTCACGAGCCGCAAGGCCGACGTAATGATCCCCAGCCACAAGTCACCCCTGGTGGCCGGTTTCAGTGTCGAGTCCATCGAGTATCACCTGGGCGGCACATTCCGCGGCAACTACTTTACGCTGAACGACAACATCATCAACGGCCGCATCCGCGGCGTGGCCGGCGTCGTGGGCTGCAACAACGCCCGCGTCAAGCACAACGAGGGGCACATCGCCGTCGTCAAGGAACTCATCAAGAACGACGTTCTAGTGCTCACCACGGGATGCAACGCCATTGCCTGCGCCATGGAGGGGCTCCTCACCCCTGAATCCGCCAAGGTCTTCTGCGGCCCCGGGCTTGCCGAGGTCTGCGAAACCGTCGGTATCCCGCCGGTGCTCCACCTGGGTTCCTGCGTGGACAACAGCCGGATCCTGCTGGCGGCCACCGAAGTGGTGAAGGCCGGAGGCCTGGGCAACGACCTGGCGGACCTGCCGGTTGCCGGCTCGGCGCCGGAATGGATGAGCGAAAAGGCCATCAGCATCGGCCAGTACTTCGTGGCTTCCGGTGTCTACACGGTTTTCGGCGCTGTCTTCCCCACGGAAGGCGCTCCGGTCTTCCAGCGTTTTCTTTTCGAAGAGATGGAGAAGATGTACGGCGGCATGTGGGATTTCGAGAAGGATCCGATCAAGCATGCCCACAAGATGATCGCCCACATCGACAAGAAGCGCAAGGCGCTGGGCATCGACAAGGCTAGACAGCGCGTCCTCATGGATATGGCCGATCGTATGGCGCTTGAAGGATAACGCACAACCCGCAACAGATCGAAATCCTCAACGAAGGAGGAATGTATGTCCAAGCTCGTAGCATTCGCCGCCATTCAGGGTGGCTACAACATCGTTTCCCAGACCGAAGGCATGTACAAGAGGGCGCTCGAAACCTACAACGCCGACACCCCGGTCGGGTTTCCCAATACCGCCTACTACCTGCCTGTGATCTACTCCCTCACCGGCATCAAGATCGAGAAGCTCGAGGACATGAAGAAGCCTCTGGAGTTCTGCCGGAAGCTCCTGCCGCCTCACTTGAAGAACCGCAACCATCTGCCCTACCTGGGGCCCCTTCTGGATGCCGGCATGGCAGGGATCATGTCCTTCGAATTGCAGGAGGCGATCCGATATCTGAACGAACCGGACTTCTACCACGTCTCGGAAGAGTGCGATCCTGAAAACGGCAAGCTCTGGCTGGGTGCCGCGGAGGACACCATTTTCCGGAAGCGCGGCGTGGAATTCGTGGACGGATCCGCCCCGGGCTTTGCCGCCATCGTCGGCGCCGCCCCGGATCCCGAAACCGCCAAGGCGATCATCGAGGAGTACCAGAAGCGCAGCATCTACGTCTTCCTGGCCGCCAACCAGAACGGGACCAGCGTTGCCGAGCAGCTCGTGCAGGCGGGCGTTCAGGTCGGCTGGAACACCAAGATCGTTCCCTTCGGTCCGGACATCTCCTCGGCGGTGTTCGCGCTCGGGTTCGCCAACCGGGTCGCCATGGGATTCGGAGGCGTGCAGGCCGGAGACTACAAGAAGATCCTGCTCTACAACAAGAACCGCGTCTTCGCCTTTGTCAACGCCCTGGGCGAAGTGGGTACGGACTGGGCGGCGGCCGCCGCCGGCTGCGTGAACTGGGGATTCCCGACCCTCGCAGACACGGACATACCGGAAATCCTGCCCACCGGCATCTGCACCTACGAGCACGTGATCGCCAACGTTTCCCACGAGGAAATGGTCCAGAAGTCCGTGGAAACCCGCGGCCTCAAGGTCACCGTCTCCCAGATCGACATTCCGTGCAACTTCGGCCCGGCCTATGAAGGGGAGCGGGTCCGCGGCGCGGATCTCTACACCCAGATGGGCGGCGGCAAGACCCAGGCCACCGAGCTGGTCAAGATGGCCGACATGACCGCGATCGAGGACGGCAAGGTCATCGTCAAGGGCAAGGACATCGGCGATCTCAAGGAAGGCGAAGTGCTGCCGCTGGGCGTTTACGTCCAGGTGGCCGGCCGCGAGATGCAGACGGATTTCGAGCCCATCCTCGAACGCCAGATCCACCACCTAGTCAACTACATCCAGGGCGTCATGCACATGGGCCAGCGCGACATCGCCTGGGTCCGCGTCAGCAAGGCCGCCGTGGAAAAGGGCTTCACCCTGAAGGATATCGGTGTGGTGCTGCACGCCAAGTTCCACCAGGACTTCGGGGCGATTCTGGACAAGGTTCAGGTCACGCTTTACACCGACAAGAAGGACGTGGACGATATTACGGCCAGGGCGCGGGCCGAGTACAGAACCCGCGACGAACGCGTCGACAAGATGACCGACGAGGACGTGGAGATCTTCTACTCCTGCACCCTGTGCCAGTCCTTCGCTCCCAGCCATGTCTGCACGGTCAGCCCCGAGCGGACCGGCCTTTGCGGCGCCTACAACTGGATGGACTGCCGGGCATCCTACCAGATCAACCCGACGGGCCCCAACCAGCCCATCGAAAAGGGCGAGGTCCTGGATCCCAAGCTGGGGCAGTTCAAGGGCGTCAACGAGTTTGTCGCCAAGGCGTCCCGGGGCGCGGTCACCCACTACAACTTCTACTCGCTGGTCTACGATCCGATGACCACCTGTGGCTGCTGCGAGTGCATCGCCGCCATGCTGCCCTCCTGCAACGGTGTCATGACCGTCAACCGGGAATACTCCGGTGAAACTCCCTGCGGGATGAAGTTCACGACCCTTGCCGGCGTCATGGGCGGCGGGGCCTCCTCCCCCGGGTTCGTGGGACATTCCAAGTACAACATCACTCAGCGGAAGTTCATCATCGGTGACGGTGGGCTGCTGCGAATGGTGTGGATGCCCAAGATGCTCAAAGAGGAAATCAAGGAGCGGATCGATCAGCGCGGAGCTGAAATGGGAGTGCCGGATCTCTACGAGAAGATCGCCGACGAGACGGTCGGCATCACCGAGGAAGAGATTCTGCCCTGGCTCCAGGAAAAAGGGCACCCGGCCCTCTCAATGGATCCGATCATCGGAGGCTGACGGACGACTGCCAATCCGGGGGGCGGTTACCCGTCCCCCGGCTTTCAGCGTCCGGTAATCTGATACGAATATGCCGCGCTTCAAGCGATCAACGGAACCCTCAAGGAGAACACAATGGCCTTAACCGGTATTCAGATTTTCAAACTCCTGCCGAAGACCAACTGCAAGGAATGCGGTGTCCCGACCTGCCTTGCCTTCGCCATGAACCTGGCATCGGGCAAGGCGGAGCTGGACAGCTGCCCCTACGTTTCGGATGAAGCCAGGGAGAAGCTGGCGGAGGCATCGGCACCGCCCATCCGTCCGGTGGTGATCGGAAACGGCGTCCGGAAAACCACCGTCGGCGGTGAAACAGTCCTTCACCGCCATGAAAAAACCTTTTACAACCCGACGGCCATCGGCGCGCTGATCCCATCCGATATCGCCGACGGCGATCTGGAAGCCAAGCTCAAGGTCTGGAATGCCTTCCAGTATGAGCGCGTGGGGCTCAACCTGCGGCCCGAGCTGGTGGCGGTCAAGGATGTGAACGGCGACGCGGCCGCCTTTGCGAAGGTCGCCAAGACCATCGCCGAAACCTCCGAGTTCAACCTGGTGCTGATGAGCGAATCCATCGATGCTATGAAGGCCGCAGCGGAGGCGACCGCCTTCAAGCGCCCCCTGATCTACGGCGCGACCGCCGCTACGGTGGAGGCATTCGGAGAGCTCGCCAAGGAGAAGAACCTGCCGGTCGCCGTCAAGGCCGACAGCGTCGAAGCGCTCGTCCCGCTAACGGAAAAGCTCACCGGCATGGGCATCAAGGACATTGTCCTGGATGCCGGGTCGCGAGATGTCCGCCAGGCCATGGAGGACATGGTGGCCATTCGGCGCGCGGCCCTGAAGAACCTCAATCGCGCGATCGGCTTCCCGACCATTGCCTTTCCCTGCGAAATGGCCTCCAACCTGGATGTGGAAACCCTGCTGGCCGCCCAGTTCATCGCCAAGTACGGCAGCATCGTGATTCTTTCCGATTTCAAAGGGGAGAGCCTCTTCCCGCTGCTGCTCGAGCGGCTGAACATTTTTACCGACCCGCAACGGCCCATGACCGTTACAGAAGGCATTTTCGAGATCAACAACCCGGATGAGAATTCTCCGGTTCTGGTGACCACGAACTTCGCACTGACCTACTTTATCGTTTCGGGAGAAGTCGAAGCCAGCAAGGTACCCGCCTGGCTGCTCATCAAAGATGCCGAGGGACTTTCCGTCCTGACCGCCTGGGCGGCAGGGAAGTTCGCCGGTGACGATGTCGGCATGTTCGTCAAGAAAAGCGGGATCATGGACAAGGTGAAGCATACCGAGATCGTCATCCCGGGATACGCAGCCGCCATCGCAGGCGATGTGGAAGAAGAGCTGCCCGGCTGGACCATCACGGTCGGTCCTAGGGAAGCGGCGCATCTTCCGGCGTTTCTACGTGCCCGCAAGTAACGCCTCAACCATCTCACGCCCACCCCGCCCTCACCAACCGGGCGGGGCCTTTTGACAGACGGGGAAAGAACGGAGGAAGTATGCTACTCATCGGTGAAAGCTTGAACGTCATCTCGACAAAAATCGGCAAGGCCTTCAAGGAGAGGGATCCGAAACCTCTCCAGGAGGAAGCCCTTTTCCAGAAGGAAAAGGCCATGGACTACATCGACATCAACCTGGGACCCGCCAAGAAAGACGGCGTCGAGCTCATGCCCTGGGTGGTTCAGGTGGTCCAGGAGGTGGTGCCGGATGTGCCCCTGGCCCTCGACACGTCGAACATCGACGCCATCGAAGCCGCGCTCAAGGTGGTGAAGCCGGTACCCAGCGGCACCCCCCACATGATCAATTCGATCATGGTCCGGCCGGAACGCTACGAGCGGATGGTCCCCATCGCCGCCGAATACAACGCGGATTTCATCGCCCTGATGTGGGGGCCGGAAGGCCTGCCCAGGGATGAGAACGAACGCGCCGCCCTTGCCGTCGAACTGCTCTATTTCGCCAATGAGGCGGGTCTTCCCAATGAAAAAATCTGGGTGGACGGCATCGTCACCCCTGTGAACATCCAGCAGCCCCAGGCCATCAGCCTCATGGAGTTCCAGAAGATGCTTCCGGACATCGCCCCCGGCGCCAAGAGTACCTGCGGGCTGTCCAATATTTCCAACGGCCCCCCTGACCATCTGCGACCGATCCTGAACCAGACCTACATGGTCATGCTGCAGAAGTGCGGTATGGAGTCGGTGATCGCCGACCCGCGGGACGATCAGCTCATCGCCATCGCCAAAGGCCAGCGCCAGGATATCGTGGATCTGATCTACGGGGTGATGGATGGCAACGAACCCGACATGGGCAGCCTCTCCAAGGAGCTTCAGGACTACAAAAAGACGGTCGACGTCATTCTTGGAAAGACTCTCTACTCCGATTCGTGGCTCGAGGTTTGACCTTTCGCAGGCGCTGCCTTAACTAACGTTGTGGAAAGCCCCGTCCGCGATCCGGATGGGGCTTTGCATTGGTGCTTCGTGAGATGAAAGGAAAACCATGGCACGTGTCGATGACTACCAGGAAGCCAGACGCATGGCGGTCGATTTACTGGCTGCCGATTCCCTCGACGCCATCTGCGAGCGGTCGGGTGTGGGGCGCGACGGAGCGGCGTCGATCCGGGTTCTTTTTCTGGATCGACGATATCAGGTCGGCTATCCGGATTTTCAGTTTCGCGACGTCGATGACCCCGGAAGAGAGATTCCGCTTCAGGAGCAGGTCCTGATCCTTCACTACCTCACCGGTGAAGGAGTACGGGCGATTTCGGGGCAATGGATCGCCTACCGGGAGATACCGGGAGCGACGTTCTACTACGGCGCCTTTGTCAAGCGGGCGATCGATCCGCTCAAGAAGGCTTTCGGCGACCGGCTGGAGGATTTTTCCGCGGCTGTCGAGAAGATGGGGGGGCGGGCCATCGACGCCGGAGACGCCGGGGCCGAGATATCGGCGCTGCCGAGGGTTCCGGTTCAGCTGGTCCTTCATCGAGGTGACGCGGAATTCCCGGCCGAGGCGGGAATCCTGTTCGATGCCTCGGTCGATCGCTATCTTTCACCCGAGGATGCGGCATGGCTGGCTGGGATGGTGGTCTACCGGCTGATTGCGATCGCGCGGTGAATTCACGCCCCCCGAGATGATTCCGAAGTCATCCTGCCCTGACAATGGATGGACAGACAGAGAGGCCGCAAATGGTTCAGTCCAAAGCCCTCGAGGTCAATATCGCCGACTATCATGTCGAGGTTTCGATCGACCCCAAGTACAGGGTGCTTCAGGAAGTGCTGGCCGACTATCACGGTCTGCAGGAAGGCTTGACCGTATTCCTCAAGGAACTCTCCCACCCCTATAAAAACTGGCAGTTTATCGTCAACGAAGCCAGGGGATACAGCCTGGATTACTTCCACATCCTCAGCAGGCATCCCCGCGCGAATGAAGCCCTGACGCTATATCTGGACATTTATCTGCGTGCCATCGAATCCACCACGATCCCCGAGGTGAAGGCCGATGCGGTGGACAACCTTCAGCTGTACCTTCTCAAAATCGCGAAGGACTCCGGCGAGGCCCTGGATGGCTTCATCGGGCCGCTCGACGACTGCTTTTCCACGATTCGCAAATACCCAAAGGAAACTTTTTCCATATTTCTCAAGAGCTACTATCAGATGAGCCGGATGGGGGAATACCTCCTGGGCAGCCTGGGCGAACGCGTGTCGCGTTTCGAGCATCTGAACCTGCTTCTGATCCGGTATTACGCTGAAACCTATGACTACTGGCTTTCGGAGGAAGATCCGCTTCCCTGGCTGAAACGGGAGGTGGGGGAAATCTCGGATACCGACGCGTTGAAGCCTATCCTGGATCCGATCTCCCACGACACCTTCCATCAATGGAAGTCCAGGATGGACGCGATTCTGGACGCGCCCGACCTGCGGTCCGAGGAAGTCCTGGGCCAGCTTCTGGACCTGCCGACTTACAATCGCATTGTGGATATTCATCGGCAGATCCCACAGCAGCTTCAGGAGGCCGGTGAAAAAGTGGGACGCGGGCACTTGTTCAAGCTGGTCTTCCTGTTCTACCAGATGAACATCCACGGACTGTCCCTTTTCCACGAAGAGGCGCTGCGAGAAATCAACCGAGCCCTCAAGTGGATCATCGACAACGAGAAATCCTGGAATGTCAGCCGTCTCATCGAAAAGACCTTTTCGATCCTGAAGAACCGGGCGGCCAAGTACCCGACCACCGCCCTCAACTGCGTGCTGAACGTGGGCAAGGGCGTCTACAGGACCGACGACATCGATCTGATCAACTATTTCATCGACCAGGTGATCGACCTCGGCTTTCAGGCCCCCATGATCGGAGGGGTCGGGAATGACTGGCAGATTCAATCCAACCCGGCCCATCTTCAGAACGTGCGGACCTGGCTGGAGCTGATCGAGATGAATCCGAAGCGGTCGACGCGCCTCATCTCCTACCTCATCATCCACCTTTCGCTCTGCGGCGTGTTCATAAGAGACACCGACCTTTTCCCGAGGGACATCACCCAGTTCCTCAACAGCGGGATCGGTCCGGTGTACAATGTCGCCAAACAGCTGGCGCGGCAGTTCCCGGTGTATTTCAACGACATCGGAGCCGAAGGACAATTGCGGGACATCTCCACCAAGCTCGATGAAATCAATCATCGCAAGGACGCGCTGATCCATTTTCTCCGAAAACAGTGCCACGTGGAGAGCAGCAACCACATCATCAAGTTCATGGAAGCCGTCTTCCGCTACTGGCGGACCCGGGAGACGGAGCACGTGAGGCCGTTCGTGCCGCCCAACATCTACAGCCAAGTCGCCTCCTCGGGCCCCTTCGTGGACGGGGTCCACAGGGTAATGGCCGCCCTCGAAAAGAATGGGATGCAGTTTCCCGAAGACCTCCTTCGGGCCACGGAATCCGAAATGAAAGGGCTCCTGGATTCGGTACCGCAGGCGGATGAAACGGATCGGACACGGGTCGAACTGGCGGCCGTGCTTTACCGTCTGCTCAACCAGAAGTACAATTTCGACTTCGTCGAAATCGCTCCCTACATCGCGCAACTCAAGACGGAGGGATTCCCGGGGCTCGAAGCTATCGAGGCGGCGCTTCTCGAGCCCGTTCCCAAGAAGCGGCTCTCCCAGCTCCTGGAGGCGGATGCCCAGCTCAAGGAGATCATCCTCGATCCCAGGGTTTTCGATGTCCGGGAGGATATCTACAAGAAGCGGCACTTCACCATCGACATCCCGTCGATGTACGGAAGCTATCACGAGAGAAAGTTCGACGCGCTGGGACTGACTTTCCGCATCGAATCCCTCGTCAATGTCCTTTTCGAGAAGCTGATCCGGGAAATCGACCTGTCCCTGATCACCCGTGCGACCTTCTATCAGATTTACAATCTCCTCCTGCTGTTCGAAAAGGCCCTCAAGCTCGACGGCATCACGTCCATCGCCTTCGAACGGCAGATGGAGCTTCTGGCCCACGCGCTGGATACCAGGGGCTTCACCTTCACCCAATACCTGGACATCTTCAAGGGATTCGCCGGGGCGGTGAAGAATATCATCAACGACTACATCAACAATGTTCACGAACAGAACCTGAGCCGCATCCTCAACCAGACCCCGATCCGGCATATCCTGCCCAAATATCTACCGTCGGATCCATCCGTGGAGCCTGATCGGACGCAGCACCGGATTTCAGAGGTGTTCCTCCGGGATATGATCTCCGCCTCCATGGGGCTCCAGCAGCTCGATCTGCTTCTGAGCCGGATTCTCAACACTCTTTTTCACCAGTCCTCCCAACTTCCGAAAATGAGTCTTCAGCGGCTGCTGAACTACGATCCGCAACGGGTGATCACTTCCCTCATTCGCCCCAACAAACGGGTCGACGGCCTGATCTTTCTCGGTAACAAGGGTTACAACCTCATGCGACTTGGAACCCTGGGAATGCCGGTTCCGCCGGGGTTTATCATTACGACCGAGGCGTTCCGGTGCTGGGAGATCATCGAGAGCTACGCCTATGCCGAAGACAATTTCAGGGAGCAGGTGGCGCGGCACATCGCCGCGCTGGAGGCCCACGTTGGCAAGCGCTTCGGGGACCCCGGCAACCCGCTGATTCTTTCGGTGCGCAGCGGATCTTCCATTTCACAGCCCGGGATGATGGACACGTTCCTGGATGTGGGTATGAACGAGGAGATCACGGAGGGCCTCTCCGGCATTACCGGCAATGCCTGGTTCGCCTGGGACAATTTCCGGCGCTTTCTCCAATGCTACGGAATGCACTTCGGACTCAAGCGGGATGATTTCGACGCCATCATCAGCGATCACAAGGAGCGGCTGGGGCTTCCCTTCAAAAAAGGCTTCACCGGTGAACAGATGAAACAGGTGGCCCTGGCCTACAAGGACCTCGTCACCAGCTCCGGGGTGGCGGTTCCGGACAATGTTTTCGAACAGCTGATCATTACGATCAACCGGGTTTTCAAATCCTGGGAATCGGACAAGGCCAAGGCCTATCGAATGATCATGGGCATATCCGACGACTGGGGGACCGCCGTAACGGTGCAGCAGATGGTGTTCGGTAACCACTCCCAGAAGTCGGGCTCCGGAGTGATCTTCACCCACAACCCCCGATGGTCGGCGGATGTCCTGCGGCTTTGGGGCGACTTCACCATTGAAAACCAGGGGGAGGACGTGGTCGCGGGTCTGGTCAAGACGCTTCCGATCTCGGTGTTTCAGCAGGAGATCGAGATGCGGGATACGGACATCACGCTGGAAACCCACTTCCCCGAGGTTTACAAGACGCTCAAGGCGTTTGCCCATGAGCTCATCGAAAATCAGGGGTGGGGTCCCCAGGAACTCGAATTCACCTTCGAAGGCGATGATAGCGAGGATGTCTACCTGCTGCAGACCCGGGATATGGCCATCCGTGAGCGCCGCGAGTTCCTTCGCTTTCAATCCACGGAACTGGCAAGCCGAACGCCCATCGGCCACGGCATCGGCGTCAGCGGCGGCGCCATGAGCGGACGGCTGGTTTTTACCCTGGACGAGATCGACCGGCTGCGAAAGAGCGAAGCCGACACATCCCTGATTCTTGCCCGGAGCGACACGGTTCCGGACGACATCCGCGAAATCTACGCGGCGGACGGTCTGCTGACGGCAAGAGGGGGCATGACGTCCCACGCGGCCGTGGTCGTTCACCGGCTGGGCAAAACCGGGGTGGTGGGATGCGGGGAAATGGTCTGCAACGAGAAGGAACGTGTACTGAGATTCGGTGACGTGCTGGTTCACTCCGGAGATTACATCAGCATTGACGGTCAAGAGGGATCGGTCTATCAAGGAAGGATGAAGGTGGCGGAGCATTAGAAGGGCCGCGGAAGGCTCCGGGCGATGGTCCGGGACGCCGCCCCGGGAGACGGAGGATCCGAGGCCCGCCCGGGGTTCGACAATCGTCGGGACAATCGTTGCATCTGCGTCTAACGCTTCCGGACTAGGGGGGGATATGTTGAACAACGGCAACAAACTTGGCATCAACGGCTTCGGACGTATCGGAAAACTTACCCTTTGGCACCATGTCGCCCGTAAGTTCTTCGATGAGATTGTCGTCAACCTTGGAAGAGAGGCGGGGACCTCCCTGGCCGATCTCGCCCACTACATCGAGCGGGACTCCACCTACGGAAGATTAGGCAGTTATCTGTATGGTCACAAGGGGGGGCCGGTGATCGAGGATCTGGTGGAGGCCGAGGGAACCATGGTCATCGACGGGGTTCGGGTCCGGTTTCTGCGGAAGGACCGAAACCCGTCGAATATCGGATGGCGCCGGTGGGGGGTGAGGCTTGTGGTGGACACTACCGGGCGGTTTCTCGATCCGACGGTGCCATCGGATCACCAGGGTGGATCGCTCAGGGGGCATCTCGACGCCGGGGCGGAAATCGTCGTCAACTCAGCTCCTTTCAAAATCAAGGACCAAGGCCGGCCCATGCCCGAGGATGCCGTTACCACCGTCATGGGCATCAATGGCAACGTTTTCAACCCCAAACGCCACCGGCTGGTGTCGAACGCCTCTTGTACGACAACCTGTCTCGCCCACATGATCAAGCCCCTTCTCGATCACTTCGGTCCCAAGAAGATACTTTCGGCCTCCATGGCCACCGTTCACGCCGCCACCGGCACCCAGGCCGTGCTGGATCGGCTGCCCAAGACCGGCGCATCGGATCTCCGCAAAAACCGCAGCATCATGAACAACATCATCCTGACCACCACGGGGGCGGCCAAAGCCTTGCGCCTCGTGATCCCCGAGATGGAGGAGATCGGCTTTATCGCCGAATCCGTCCGGATCCCGACCGCGACAGGATCTCTCATCATTCTGGTTCTGGATCTTCAGGACGAACCTCCGGACGGGGCGATCCGCAGGGAGATCATCAACGACATCTACCGGCAGGCCGCCGAGCTGGATCCCAACGGGTACCTGGTGTTCTCGACCAAGCAGAATGTATCGGGAGATATCATCGGCGTCCCCCGGGCGGCAACCATCATCGAGGGGCATGAAACCCACACCCGAACCGCCGAGATCGCCCTCGACCTTGCCCGGATCCCCGGTATTCCCGACGCAGTCGCCGCATCGGTGAAGAATCACGTGGTGCGAATCCCGATTACCCAAGCCGTTATCTACGGATGGTACGACAACGAAATGGGGAGTTACGTGAACATGCTGGGAGACCGGGTGGTGAGCATCTCTGAAATGATGTCCTGAAGCGGTCAGGACTTCTTGCAGACAGCCAGCACCGGGCAACCGGCATTGCGAACGATGCGGTCGGTCGTGGACCCGACGAAGAGGGAGCCGATCAGGCCATGGCCCCGCACTCCCAGGATGATCAGGTCGATGCCGTTGGCTTCGGCATAGCGGATCAGTTCGTCTTCGGGACGGCCTTCGAGCAACACCGTCTTGGGGTCGCACCAGTTGCGCGCCTCGGAAGGCACCTGGCTGCCGAGCTTCTCCTTGAGCAGCTGCTGGATGTCCTTCCGGATTTCACTGCCGAAAGAGTCCTCGCTTTTCACGAGATCCAGGTAGGTGGGAGGCTCGATCACGTGGGCCAGGTGAAGCTCGGCTTCGAACTCCTGCGCAAGGCTCAGGGCATGCTTCAAGGCGAGGTCTGCGTCCGGGGAGAAATCGCATCCCACCAGCAGTCGTCGAAACCGCAGCTCGCCGTCCAGGGGAAGCGCCTGGGTGGGCTGATGGCCTCTCACGACCAGAAGCGGGCACGGCAAGGTCTGAATGAGCCTCTCGGTGACCGAGCCGATCAGAAGCCGTTTCAGACCCCTTCGGCCCCGGGTTGCCGCAAGGGCGACGTCGGCCTCGCGCTCCCTTGCGATGCGCCCCAGTTCGTCGGCGGGGTTGCCGACCGCGATCTCAATCTCCCATTGGATGTTCTGCCCCGCCATGATCTCCTGGATGCGTTCCCGGGCATAGGCCTCGCTGCGTTCCAGGTGGTCCTTGGGCTCGATGTAGGCTTCGCCGTACATGGAAGGAACGGGCATGTCCACGACATGGCAGATCGTCAGGACGCCCTGGAATTCCCTGGCCAAGGCGATGCCATAGACGATGGCGGGGTTGGAGTTGTCCGAAAGATCCGTACCGCAGAGAATACGCTTGAATTCGACTCTCATGAAAGAGCCTCCTTTCGCTGATTGCGGTGGAACCGGGGCTGTGGGAGGAGGGGAGATGAACGCCGACTTGAACTATACTGCTTAGAAAGTATAAGGAATATCCTTCAAGGCTGTCAAATCGAAAAGCGAATCGTCGAACATGAAAAGGGGGTTGCCTGGATGGAAAAGAATCTTCGTGTGATCGTCGTCGGCGGCGTGGCCTGCGGACCCAAAACAGCGGCTCGACTGAGGCGCCTGATGCCCTCCGCCGATATTACCCTGGTGGAAAGGGGAAAGCTGGTTTCCTATGGCTCCTGCGGCTTGCCCTACTATGTGGAAGGCACCTTTACGAACATCAAGGCGCTGACGGAAACACCGGCGGGGCTGCTGAGAACCCCGGAGTTTTTCGATGCCACCAAGGGTTTCCGGGTTCGGATCGGCACCGAGGCGATCCGGATCGACCGCGAAAAGAAATTGTTGCGGGTTCGTGATTTGGACACGAAGGTGGAGGAGGACCTGCCCTATGACAAGCTGGTGCTCGCCACCGGAGGCTCTCCCTTCCGTCCGCCCATACCCGGCATCGACCTGGAGAACGTCTGGTTCATGACCCATCCGGACGAGGCTGAAGGCCTGGTCCGATCGGTCCAATCCCAGGGCCTCCGAAAAGCGGTCCTCGTCGGCGCGGGCTTTATCGGGATCGAAATGGCGGAAGCGCTGATTTCCCGCGGGTTGGACGTTACCGTGGTTGAAATGGCCGACCAGATTCTGCCGGGGATCCTGGATCCGGACATCGCCCGTTTCGCCCAGATCCATCTCGAGGACAACGACGTCGTCCTGGCCTTGGGAGAACGCGTTACGGCCCTGGAAGGGGAAGGAAAGGTCTCTGCCGTGGTCACCAATGCCGGGAAGATTGAGACAGACCTGGTCGTCATCGGGGTGGGAACCCGCCCGAATACGCAGCTGGCCCAGGAAGCCGGGCTGCTTTGCCGGAACGGCATCGTCGTCAACGAATACGGTCAGACCACCGATCCGGACATTTACGCCGGAGGCGATTGTGTCGTCAATTCCTACGTCAATCACCTGGTCGGAGAGCCTCTTTATGTCCCTCTGGGATCCACCGCCAACAAGCACGGACGGGTCATCGCCAATCACATCGCCGGCAAGGCGACGCCCTTCACCGGCATCACGGCGACTTCCGTGTTGAGAGTCTTCGAGTACACCCTGGGCAAGACCGGTTTGACCGAAACCATGGCCAGGAGGAAAAAACTGGATATCGAGGTGACGACCTGGGCCGGCCAGGACATTCCGCATTACATGAACGGCAGCCGGACATTCGTGATCAAGATGATCGCATCCAGACGGGATCGAAAACTGGTCGGCGTTCAGGTGGCCGGCATGGGCAACGGCGCCAAACGTCTGGATGTGGCGGCCAGCGTCATCTACTTCGGGGGGACTCTCGATCAGCTGGCGGACATCGACTTCGGATATGCGCCGCCCTATGGCCCTCCGCTCGATCCTCTGGCCGTGTGCGCGCATGTGCTGAGCAACAAGCTCGACGGCCTGGCGGCAGGCATAGCGCCCCTCGAGGCAAAGGAAATGCTCGATTCCGGAGAGGCGCTGCTTTTGGATGTGCGGGTCCCGGACGAGGCGAAGATGGAATGGATCCCGGCCAGGCATTCGATCCACATACCCATCAGCGAACTTCGTCAAAGGCTGCCCGAGGTGCCGCGCGACAAGCCGATTCTCACTTACTGCAAAATCAGCATGCGGGGATACGAAGCCCAGCTGATCCTGAACGAGGCGGGCTACCGGAAGGTCCAGTTTATCGAGGGAGGAGTGTCGGCCTGGCCGTTCGAAACGGAGATGCCGGGGCTTTGACAGCCCGATGGAGCGTGATCGGGCAGGCGGTCGGGCACGCGCCCGCCCCCTGCTCGATTACGAGGAAAGGATCCGGCTGATCTTCCGGGACAGCACGTTCATGTCGAAGGGCTTCTGGATGAAGCCTCGGCATCCTTGCCGCCGCAGGTCCTCTACGCGCTGGCAGTAGTCATAGCCGCTCATCAGCAGAACCCTGATCTCCGGATCGAGCTCGCGCAGTTTCTGAAATGTTTCGCTGCCGTCCATCCCCGGCATGGTCAGGTCGAGAATGACCAGATCGATCCGGGACCGGTACGCCCGGTAGATATCCACCGCTTCTTCGCCGCTCCTGGCCGAAAACACGGTATAGCCGATTTCCTTGAGCGATTCGCTGGTGATGTCCAGGACGAAGGGCTCGTCGTCGACCAGGAGGAGGGTCCCGGAGCCTCGGATGGGCTCTTCGGGAGGGTAGGATGCCGCGGCTGCGGATTTGGCGGTCGCCGGCAGGTAGATGCAAAACGTCGTCCCCCGGCCCATCCGGCTGTTGACCAGAATGATCCCGCCATGATTCTTGACGATGCCGTAGGCGGAGGTCAGCCCCAGGCCGGTTCCATGCTGCATCCCCTTGGTCGTGAAAAATGGATGGAAGATCTTCTGCTGCACGGATTCATCCATGCCTTCACCCGTATCGTTGACCGAGATCTTGACGAACCGCCCCGGCTGCAGCCCGTAGAATCGGACAAACTGATCGCTTAGGATCACGTTGCAGGTCCGGATCGACAGCGTTCCCCCCTTGGGCATTGCCTGCCAGGAATTGACGAAGAGATTGAGAAACACCTGTTCGATCTGGCTGTTGTCGACCTCGACATTCCAGACCTTTTTCAGGCCGGAAATGTCGATGGTGATCTCTTTCTTCGTGCGGGAAATCATCCGGGCGGTTTTCAGGATCAGCAGGTTGAGGTCTGCGGGCTCGGATCGGGTCCTGCGGGTACTGGCGAAATCCAGCAGTTGGCGGGTAAGGCTGGAACCGTCCCGGATGCACTGCTCCAGGTTCCTCAGCTTCTCCGCCATGGGGTCGGCTGCCTCCGCCTTGAGCAGCAGAAGGGAAATGTTGCCCTGCATCGCCATCAGGATATTGTTGAAATTATGGGCAATCCCCCCCGCAAGCGTTCCCACGGCCTCCAGGCGTTGCGCTTCCTGAAGCTGATGCTCCAGCCGGCGCTGATTCCGCTCCGACCGCCTCCGATCCGTGACGTCGCTGAGCAGCCCGCGATAGCCGACCGGGTTCTGGTGCTCGTCCAGGATCAGGGAGGCCGATATTTCAACAATGATGGCCCGGCCCTCCCTTTTCACCACGAGATCCCGATGAACGGCATGTTTCCCGGAGCGATGGATTTCAAGAAATTTGCGGACGATTCGCCGGGCGATCTTCCTTGAGACGTATTGCCTGAAGTGCGTGTTTTGAAGGTCGGCGGGAGAGAGGCCGACGATACGGCAGAGGGTGGGGCTTGCGAATTTCAGACGTCCGGTCAGGTCAAACTCGAAATACCCCTCTTCAATGCTGTCCAGGAGCGATTGGTATTTCTTTTCCGTCCGTCTTGCCGTCGCTTCGGCGTCCTTGCGCCGCGAGATGTCGATGCCGATCCCGCGAAGGCCGGTAAAGGCGCCTTTATCGTAAACGGGTCGGCTGAAGGAGCGCAGCCACATGTGGCCCTTGCTCCGGTGCCGCAGGCGATACTCGCTGCTGCCGAGCTTTCCGGAGACCACCCTGGTGTAGGCGCCGAGCACGCGGTGCCGGTCATCCTCGTGAACGGCTTCCAGGAAATGGCGCCCGCTGTACACCCCGGGCCGAAAGCCCGTGAATTTTTCGATGGTCGGGCTGATGTAGGTCAGCCGCCCTTCGGCATCGGTGGAAAATATGACGGCGTCGATATCCTCGACCAGTTTCCGGTACTTTTCACGGCTTTCCATCGCCCGCCGCAGCAGGGAGCGAGACTCCTCGAGCTGTTTTTCGAGCCTTCGGTGCCGTGCTTTTTCCTCTTCGGAGGATTCGAGAAGGCGCCGGACCTGATTGTCATTCGAAGATGCAGCCATCGACCGCTTTCGGATCGGGATCGGGTAGAATTTCCATCCGAAGATCTGTCGTATCCTTTATTTATATCGGCCTGTATTTTTTTTTCAACAAGGCCCCGGGAATTTTTGTCCGTTGCTTTTTCGCGGCCGTTTTTCTATCGTGCCCTGGTTTTTGGACACCACCGTTTGAAATTCAAAGGAGCTGTCTTGCTGGGTACCTTCGTCAACACCCTGGCCATTATCGCCGGCGGCCTGTTGGGGCTGCTTTTCCGCAAGGGGATTCCGCAGCGGATCAACGAGACGGTCATCCATGCCGTCGGACTGGCGGTTTTGCTGATCGGGATCCGCGGCGCCCTTGGAAGCGACGACCTGCTCGTCGTTATTCTTTGCCTGGCCGTCGGCGGCATCGTCGGTGAACTGATAGGGATCGAAAAAGCTCTGGAGCAGACCGGGGAATGGATCGGACGGCGGCTCGCCCTGACCGGTGACGGGATTGCCAGGGGGTTCGTGACCGCGAGTCTCGTCTACTGCGTCGGTGCGATGGCGATCGTGGGTTCGCTTGAAAGCGGCCTTTCAGGAAACCATCAAACGCTTTTCGCCAAGTCCGTTCTCGACGGCATCACCTCCGTTTTATTTACGTCCACCCTGGGTTTCGGCGTTATCTTTTCAGCGATACCGGTTTTCATTTACCAGGGAACGATTACCCTGGCCGCCGGCGTGATCAAGCCCCTTCTCAGCCCCGAAGTGATCCAGCAGATATCGGCCGTGGGCGGGTTGCTGATCGCCGCGATCGGCATCAACCTGCTCAAGATGGCGACGATCCGGGTAGGAAACCTGCTCCCGGCGATCGTTCTGCCGCTGATCTACGCCTGGATCCAGAAAACCATTTTCTGAGGCGGAACGCCACGGCTTCGAGCGAACCCATTCCCGGGGGGATTTCAGCCGATCCCATCGGATAAGCGGTTTCAAAACGCTCCAAAAAGGGTTGCCTCGTATTTCCGGATTGGGATATAAGGGGCATCCCCGCAGCAGGAGGGCGACGCCATACCATGCATTACGAAGGCAACATCATCCGGCCTCCGAGCGAGGCATACAGCATCCTGCTTCAGGCAACGGTGGGCTGCTCCCACAATCGCTGCACGTTCTGCGGTACCTACCGGGGCGAACGGTTCAAAATCAAGCCGGAAACGGTCATCGAGGCGGATATCGCCTTCGCCGCGCAGCACTTCCGGGAACGGCGCCGGCTGTTCATTTGCGACGGCGATGCCCTGATCATTCCCCAGGATCGGCTTCTCGGAATCCTGAAATCCATCCGCGACCAGCTGCCGTGGGTCACCCGGGTCGGACTCTATGGGAACACCAGGAGCATCGATCGCAAATCCCCATCGGAACTCGAGGCGCTTCGTGAATGGGGGCTCGGGATTGTCTACATGGGCCTGGAGTCCGGTGACGACCTCACCCTGGAACGGATTCGCAAAGGGGCCGACAGCCGGAAGATGATTGCCATGGGACGGAAGGTCAGAGCGGCCGGGATCAAGCTTTCGCTGACCGTCCTCCTTGGGGTGGCCGGAACGGAGCGATCGGCCGTGCATGCACGGGAAACCGGCCGGGTGCTTTCGGCCATCGATCCGGAATATGTCGGTGCGCTGAGCCTGATGCTCGTCCCCGGCACGCCGATGTTCGATGACTTCCATGCGGGTGTTTTTCAGCTTCCAGGCCCCGACGGAATGCTCAGGGAACTGAGGGCCATGATCGCCGCCACGGAGATGACGCGGGGGCTCTTTCATGCCAATCATGCGTCGAACTACCTGCCGATCCGGGTGCGGATGCCCCGCGACAAGGCGGCAAGCCTGGATCTGATCGATCGGGCCCTCAGCGGGGAGGTTCACCTCAAACCCGAATTCATGAGAGCCTTGTAATTCAACGGGGAGGGCTTCGCCGGTAACTGGCGGATTGCCGCCCCTTTCGCTAGAGCCAAAGGAGATTCGAATATGGCGGAACAAGCGGCGGCCGTGCGGCCGGACTTGGATCAAATTTGCGTCAACACCCTGCGGACGCTGTCCATGGATGCCGTCGAGCAGGCAAAATCGGGACATCCCGGTGCGCCCATGGGGCTGGCCGGCGTTGCATACGTGCTGTGGACGCGGTTTCTCTCCCACAACCCGGCCCATCCCCAGTGGCCGAACCGGGATCGCTTCGTGCTTTCGGGCGGGCATGCCTCCATCCTGCTATACAGCCTGCTGTACCTGACGGGATACGACGTGTCCCTCGACGACCTGAAGGCATTTCGCCAATGGGGCAGCAAGACGCCTGGCCACCCCGAATATGGTCATACTCCGGGGGTGGAGACCACCACGGGCCCCTTGGGCCAGGGCATCGCCAACGCCGTAGGCATGGCAATGGCCGAACGGCACCTGGCGGCCGTCTTCAATCGCCCGGATGCCGAGGTCGTCAACCATTTCACCTATGTCATGTGCGGCGACGGCGACCTGATGGAAGGCATTTCTGCCGAGGCGGCATCGCTTGCGGGCCACCTGGGTTTGGGGCGCCTGATCTGTATTTACGACGACAACGGCATCTCCATCGAGGGATCGACGGATATCACCTTTACCGAGGATGTCGGCCGGCGCTTTTCCGCTTACAACTGGCAGGTCATCGAGGTCGAGGACGGCAATGACCTCGAAGCCGTCGGTTCGGCGATTGCCGAGGCCAGGAAGGATCTTGCCCGGCCTTCGATCATCGTCGTGAAAACCCAGATCGCGTACGGCAGCCCCGGCAAGCAGGGAACCGCCGATGCCCACGGCGCTCCGCTGGGCGCCGAGGAGGTCTGCCGGACCAAGGTGTGTCTGGGATGCGATCCCGACGATTTTTTCTGCGTGCCCGTCGACGCACTCGGGGAATACCGGAAGTCCGTCGACCGGGGAAGGACGGCCGAGCAGGCCTGGCAGGCGGTATTCGACACCTACACCGAAAAGCACCCCCAACTTGCGGCCCGCTGGAAGGCCGCCATGAAGGGGGATCTTCCGGAGGATTGGCAGTCCGCGCTGCCGGTTTTTCCTGCCGGAGAAAAACCGATCGCCACCCGGGCGGCCAGCGGCCGGGTCCTGAACGCCCTGTCGGAGAAGCTGCCCCTGCTGATGGGAGGATCGGCCGATCTCGCCCCCTCCAACAACACCTTCCTCAAGGGGGCGCCGGAGTTTCAGAAGGAAAGCTACCACGGGCGGAATGTCCGCTTCGGGGTGAGGGAGCACGCCATGGCGGCGGTTCTAACCGGAATGGCGCTGCACGGCGGAATCCGCCCGTACGGAGGCACGTTTCTGGTGTTCGCCGATTACATGCGGCCTGCCATCCGACTGGCGGCCATGATGCAGCAGCCCGTCATCTATGTCTTCACGCATGACAGCATCGCCGTCGGAGAAGACGGACCGACCCATCAGCCGGTCGAGCATCTGGCAAGCCTGAGGGCCATCCCGGGGCTGACCGTCATCAGGCCGGCGGATGCCAACGAGACCGTCGAAGCATGGCGGCAGGCGATTTTGAGCACCCACGCACCGGTGGCCCTGGTGCTCAGCCGGCAGAATCTGGATGTGGTCGACCGTGAAGTGCTGACCTCTGCGTCAGGGCTTTCCAAGGGCGCCTACATCCTGGCCGACGGCGACAGGGTGCCCGATCTGATTCTCGTGGCGACCGGATCGGAAGTCCAACTGGCGCTCAAGGCGCGGGAGGTCCTGACCGCAAGCGGCCATGCCGTGCGGGTGGTGAGCATGCCGAGCTGGGAGCTTTTCGAAGCCATGCCGGAGGCGTACCGGCAGCAGGTCCTGCCGGCGGCCGTCTCCCGCCGCATCGTGGTCGAAGCCGGCATCGCCATGGGCTGGGAGCGCTACGCGGGCAGCGGCGGCCGGGCGATTACGATGAAAGGGTTCGGCGCTTCGGCTCCCGGGGCGATCGTCCAGGAGAAGTTCGGCTTTACCGTGGACAACATCGTGGAGACGGCCTTGGGCATGCTCAAAAGCTGATTCCCGGCGGCCTCCCGCAACATTTCCGGTATTTTTCCGACGCGGCGCCCCTTCTCGCTGCGGTGAACCACCCGGTTCGCCGCAGCCGTCTTGACTTCCATCCCCATATCCCGATTGATTTCGGAATCTTTAAAATGCAAGCTACTTCAGCGTTTTCATTTTCAGCCCGTCTTTTTTTCAGCATCGTCGCCGCTGTCGGCGTCGTCCTGTGGGTCTGGCTGCCGGAAGCCTCGGCCTCCGATTCGCTTCTTGCCGGTATCCGGATCGAAGCGCCGCTCGATTTCTGCGGAGAACCGGTTCCTCTGGACGATACTGAAGCAATGGAGCGGCTCGAAAAGGAACTCATGCTTTCGCTTTGGGACCGCCCCCAGGCGATCCTGTGGCTGAAACGCACCCGACGATATTTCCCGGTCATCGAAACCATTCTCAAAACTCACGGGCTTCCCGAGGATTTGAAGTACCTGGCCGTCGCGGAAAGCGCCCTTCGCCCGCACGCCGGTTCCTCGCGGGGGGCGATCGGATTCTGGCAGTTCATGCCGGCAACGGGCAGGCGATATGGGTTGAGGGTGGATGCGCACATGGACGACCGGCGCAACCTGTTCAGATCAACCGAAGCGGCAGTGCAGTATCTGCGCGAGCTTTATGAGGATCTCGGATCCTGGACCCTGGCGGCGGCCGCATACAACATGGGCGAGGACGGGCTCAAGGCCGAGATCCTGGCCCAGGAAATCGGCGACTACTACCGGCTCTACCTGCCCTTGGAAACCCAGCGGTATGTTTTCAGGATCCTGTCGGTCAAGCTGATTTTGGAGTCCCCGGAGCGCTTCGGTTTTCACCTTGCCGAATCCGACTATTACGCCCGCGAAACCTTCGACCGTCTCACCGTCGATTGTCCGGAGGAAGCCTCCCTGTCGGTAGTGGCTGCGGCGGCGGGGACCGATTTCAAGCGGATCAAGGACCTCAACCCGGAGATTCGCGGCCACTACCTCGAAAAGGGCCGGCACGAAATCCTGGTTCCCGTGGGTGCCTCCAAAGGGTTTGCCAAGCGGTTCGAAAAGCTTCACAGGGCTTGGGTCAGGGACCGTGGAGAGCGGATCTACATCGTTCGAAAGGGGGACAACCTGTCCGCCATTGCCGAACGGTTCGGTGTTCCGCTGGCGGCTTTGCTGATCTGGAATCGAGTCGACCTGAAAAAAACCATCCACCCGGGTGACCGGCTGATCATACACACCCTGAGCGATGAGCCGCTGTCAAACGATTGACCGGTCGTACCGCATTTCCTTCCTGTTGACCGTTCCTTAAGGCACGATCAGGTATATGAACCGAGGGCGGACGCCGGGTTCCGCCCCGTATCACAACGGGACGGGACCCGGACGGCCGCAACGACTGTCTTGCCCGTGTTCCGTATGGCCTCGAATCGATGGGGGCCGGACCCCGCCCAAAAACGCCTTTCGGTTTGTTTCTCAGGCACGGACCGGAGCGATGCGCTCCCCTCGAGCGCTCCTCCGCCGCTGGACGATATAGACGCTCACCAGGATCAGAACGCCGATGATGGAGGTGACGTACTCGTGGAACAGCAGGCACGCTGCTGCAATACCGGTGGCCAGGCGTTCGACCTTGGTCGACTTGTCCCGGACATAGCCGATGATCGTGGCTCCCAGCGAAACCACGCCGAAGATGACCGTTGCGAACACCAGGATGAATTGGACGTAATCAAACGGAACACTCGGATCGAGGATGCGCGGGAGCCACAGAATGATCGGCGAATAGACAAATGCGAAGGGAACGTAGATCTTCGCCGATGACAATGCGAATGCCGTGAATCCGCTCTTGAAGGGATCGGCTCCCGAGATGCCCGAGGCCGCGTAGGCGGCAAGAGCCACCGGCGGCGTCACATCGGCCAGCACGGCGTAGAAGAGCACGAACATATGCGAAACCAGTGGATGGATGCCCCATTGGAGCAATGCCGGGGCTGCGATCATCGAGGCGATGATGTACTGGGCCGTCGTCGGGATCCCCATTCCGAGGATGAAGCACGAGATCGCGGTGAACACCAGGGTAAAGAAAAGCGTGACCCCGCTGGGATCGAGCAGCCCGGTGATGTCCACCGCCGTGACGAAGATCGCCACCGACTTGGCGAGTTCGATGACTGCCGAGGCGAACTTGAGGCCCAAGCCGGTCAGGGTGGTGGCGCCGACGATGAAACCCACGCACGCGCAGGCGGCGCCGATGGCCAGTGCGTTCTTGGTTCCCCACTCCAGGGTGTCCAGGATGTCGGGAAACCGCATCTTGCTTTCCTCGTAGAATATCCCCACCAGGATAACGGCCAGATTCGCGAGTAGGGCGGCCGTGTCCGAGGCCATTCCTCCCGCCAGCAGGGCCGCGAGCAGAATGCCGGTGGCCACCCCGAACAGCCAGGAGCGGAGATCGGTCATTCTGAAGGTCCAGGCATACCCGAACACGGCCAGGGCGCACCAGACCAGGAGGCTCGGCACCGAGTGGGTCAAGGGGTTGGTCCAAAGCAGTACACAGGGAATGGACAGAAAAATCGTCACCAGCAGCGGGGCGGTCCGCTTGTGGATCTGCCCGATGGCGACCGAGACGATGATGCCCCAGTAGGCCGCCAGGAACGGGCTGCTTCCGGAAATCAGGAGCCAGACGATGACCACCAGGGGCATGACCAGCAGTCCCCGTTCCCTCAGGACCGTCCCCGCATGAGGCAGGGATTCCTTGGGAAGGCCGAAAAGCCCCTGCTTGAGCGCCTCGAAGTGGACCATCGTTCCCACGGCGAAAAAGTGCAGAAAGGAAGGAATGACGGCGCAGGCGGCGATTTTGATGTAGGGGATCCCAAGGAATTCCGCCATGATAAAGGCAGCGGCCCCCATGATGGGCGGCATGAGTTGGCCTCCCGTCGATGAGGCGGCTTCGACCGCGCCGGCGAACTGGGCTCGGTAGCCGACCTTTTTCATCAGGGGAATGGTGAAGGCGCCGGTGGTCACCGTGTTGGCGATGGAGCTGCCGCTGATCGACCCCAGAAAGCCGCTGGAGATGACGGAGACCTTGGCCGGCCCGCCGACGGTGCCGCCCGCCACGGCCAGGGCAAGGTCGATAAAGAGCTGCCCCAGGCCCGTCTTTGAAATGAAGATGCCGAACAGGACGAAGTGAAACACGAAGGTGGCCACCACGCCTAAAGGAATGCCGAAGATGCCTTCGGTGCCCAGGTACATGTGCTCGATGACGCGCTCCACCGAGTAGCCGCGGTGGGCAAAGAAACTCAGCCCGGGGATGTTGAGGAAATAGGGGCCCAGGTAGCAGTTGATCAGAACGATATAGGCGATGATCGGCAGGGGCGGGCCGATGCTGCGCCGCGTGCCTTCCAGGACCAGAAGGATCGCGAAGGCGCCGATCACGAGGTCGATTTCCGTCGGCAGACCGGCTCTGAGAACGAGCGCGTTGAACTCCAGGAAGATGTACACCGACACCGCGGAAGACAGCAGGGCGAAAAAGACGTCGAAATACGGCACATCGTTTTGAGCGAAGCCGAACCTCTTTCCCGACAGGATCCCGTAAAGCGACTGGACCCACTGGACGACGAAAAGCAGGGCGATGCAGGAGAACGTGACAAAAAGAAACAGACTCCAGAAGATCAGCGTCTTGTTGGGATCCCGAAAGACCTTGGTGAAAACGATGGCGTCCTGGGCCAGAACGGCTCCCCAGACCAAACCGGCGATCATGAGGGAGAAGAACACCAGGTCGACGAAGAGAAACCCCCGGTGCTCCAGAAGTTCCCTCCGCTTGAAATAAAGGATCACCAGGTAGGATCCAACGGCGGTCAGGGCGGTTCCGGCTATCGGAATCGACCAGATTTCCCGGAACATGACGGTAAAGACGGAACTGCCGATGAAGGCATAGACCAGGTCGTAGTAGAAATGCTTCCTCTCGGCCGCCGTATCCTTGCGCATGGAGTAGAGGAAGAAGACCAGCGGTAGCACGAAGGCGAGGTGGAACGCACGATGGCGCCACTCCTGAAGCACGCCGAATCCGGCGGTGTAGATGTGAAAGATGGACAACACCAGCGTCATGATGAATGTCAGCTTCAGGATTATCCCGCTGACCTTGCGGAATCGAACCTCCGGGTCGTACTTGGAGATTTCGTCCATGTCTTCCTTCAGATCGGCGGGCGCCAGGATGACTTCCTTTTCTTCCATCGCGCTAACTCCCTCGGGTGAAGATGATTTCCAGATTCGTGCATGCGAACGTGAACAGGTTGCCCCGCCTCACATCGATGGCCAGAAGGGTGTCTCCCGCAAGGCCGGCAAGCGGTACCATTTCGGATTCATTGATTTTCAACATATTTTCATGCGTGGCGCCGACCCACTGGTAGATGACGGGAATGACCCTGTGCATATTCGAGATGGTGAAATGATCGCCTTCGACAGTGAATACCTCGTCTCCGAAGGCCGCATAAGGAAGCCCGGTACGGCTCGACCAGAACGCGGTCTTGTAGAGCACGATGCGATAGTCGCCGTCGATCCTCAAATAATCCCAGACGGGACAGTGTTCGACGGAGTGGATGAAGCCGAGGGCGAACCGGAATCCGGGCCGGACGATCCGGGTGTAGACCGGGCGGTCTTCCTCGGCAGCACGGATCTCGAATACATGAACCGGCAGTAACGATGCCAGTATGAAAGCGCCGAGAAGGCCTGCAGCAAGCCGTTTGTTCATTCGTGGGCCCGGGCCCCCTGGCTAGCCGAGGGGCCCGGAATTCCTTCTCATGGTGCGGGGGCAAGGCGGAGTGTTATTTGATCAGCCCCTTTTCACGGTAGAATTTTTCGGCACCCGGATGCAGCGGAATGGCCATGCCGTCCAGTGCGGTTTCGAGATTGACGTCCTTGCCCTTGGCATGCGCCTGGGCCATGATTTCGTTGGCCGGCGGCGCGGGGGCGGGCTTGCCCTCCTGCTGCTGGAGCACGAACTCGCCCGACTCCCACAGCGCGCGGGTCAGGGTGTAGATCACGTCCTCGGGCACATCGGCGTCGCATACCCACTGGGCCATGACGGCCACGGTCTGAATCTCCTCTTCCACGCCGGCATAAGTGCCGGCCGGAATGACCACCTTGGCATAGAACGGCCAGGTGTTCGTGATTTTTTCCACCAGGGCGTCATCCAGACCGACGATGTTGATGGCAGTGCTGGAAGCCAGCTCCATGACCGAGGAGGTGGGGATGCCCGCCGTGATGAACCCTGCATCGGCCTGGGCGTCCTGCATCCGCTGCGCGATGCCGGCAAAGCTCAGCCAGTCGAGGCTGCCGAAGTCGTCGAAGGAGATGCCGGCCGTTGTGCAGATGTTCTCGGCGTCCACGGCGGTTCCGCTTCCCCGGTCTCCCGGAATCACACTCTTGCCCTTCAGATCCATGACCGACTTGATCCCGGCTTCCTTGCGGGTCACGATCTGGATGACCTCGGGATACAGGGAGGCGATGCCGCGGACGTTTTTGACCGGATTGCCTTCAAACTGGTCCAGGCCGTTGTAAGCCTGATAGGCGGTATTGTTCTGCACGAAGGCGGACTCGATGCTGTGGGATCGAATTAGATTCAGGTTCGCCGTGGAGGCGTTCCCGGACTGGGCGGTAACGATGATGTCGGGAATTTTGGTGGTCAGGGCCTGGGCCAGAACGCCGCCCAGAGGATAGTAGGTGCCGCCGGTGCCGCCGGTGGCGATGGCGAAGAACATTTTGGCACCCAGGCACGGGCCCGCGATGAGCACGGTCAATATCAACATGGCGGCGGACAAGATCAGAAGTCTTTTTTTATTCATATCCCATCGCTCCTTTTTCAATCGAATGTGTCGCGTTTCGTGAAGATGAAAACTTGCTGACATGCTTTGGTTTGACTCCGATACACCTCCTTTCGGCGGCATGCCGGGGGCATGCGAAGTGGGTTCGATCTCAATTAGGTATGATGTATCATAGTTGCCGATCGTGCTCAATAACCCACTTCCAAAAGCCCGCCGCGGCGAGATTCCGAAACGGACTTCGACAGTGCGGACCTGATTTTACCGGGCGTCCGCCGGGGTTGCGGGAAGTGTGAACCGGCGGCGTTCCGGGTCCGGATGCGGCCGGTAAAGGATCGCGGTATGACCGACCATCCCGGCGAGGGCGCTTCCGGTCCTGAGGCCGATTTCCTCGCAGATCGCCGCTTTCTCCGCCTTCTCCTTGTGCTCGTTGAACTTGACCTTGATCAGTTCGTGGGCGTTCAGGTTCTCGTTCACCGAGTCGATCAGCGCATCGGTCAACCCCTTCTGCCCCACCAGCACGACGGGTTTCAGCCCGTGGGCTTTTCCCCTGAGATATTGTTTTTGAAAGCCTTTCAATTGGATCACCGGGTACTCTCCTTCCTGACGGGCTGGAAACGGCCGGCCTTGCGGGATTCATTCCTCCGGCTTCCGGGCGTCTTGCATGCCGGCGGAAGGGGCGGCTTCGAATTCGGCGCAGAGCTGAAGTTCTCCCGCCCCGCTCCAGCAGTCCCTTGCATGGGGATAGCGGTTTCTGAACAGCCGCACCATTTCATGGTTTTCCTTGAGCACGGTTGCCGTAAACCCATTGTAGCCGTTCTCACGGGCGATGCTTTCCAGAAACGCCAGAAGAAACGTTCCGATACCCTGGCGCTGGTAGGGTTCGGCCACGACAAACGCCACTTCGGCCATGTCCGCGAGGCCTTCGTCGTAGGAGCCGATGGCGATGATCTCCCTGTGGTCACCCAACCGGAGGAGGCCGATGATGGATGTGCTGCTGCGGTAGTCGATATCGGCCCAGTGGCGTTGCACCACTTCGTGGGAAAAGATGTTGAGCTTCTGGAAGAAGCGCAGGTAGATCGTCCGTTCCTTCAGGGAATAGAAAAACGACCGGTACTCCTGCTCGTCGGATGGCAGAAGCGGCCGGAAGTCAACGGCTCTTCCGTCCTCGAGTGTAAACGTTCGTTTGTATTTCTCGATAAAAAGGAGATCGTCCTGGGACGGCGGAAGCTGATCGGCGAAGATGTATCGCCTTCGTTTGGCTTCCTCGATCAGCCAGTTCCGAAAGCGTGGATGCGCGATCTGGGTGAGTTCGATGACCCGCTGAAAAATGCTCTTCCCGCGGAGATCGGCGACACCGTATTCGGTGATGATGAAGCTCACATCCGCACGGGTCGTGGCCACTCCGGCGCCCTCTCCAAGGAAAGGCACGATTCGTGAGACGGCCCCGTCCTTTGCCGTGGACGGCATGGCGATGATGGAAAAGCCGCCCTTGGACATGGCGCTTCCCCGCAGGAAATCCACCTGGTCGCCGATCCCGCTGTAGAACAGGTGGCCCATCGAGTCAGAGGATACCTGTCCGGTCAGGTCGACTTCCAGGGCCGAGCTGATCGAAATGAGATGGTCGTTCCGGGCGATGACGGTCGGATCGTTGACAAACTCCGAAGACCGAAAATAAAAAATGGGGTTGTTGTCCACGTAGCGGTAAAGCGTTTCCGACCCCATGCACAGGGACGCCACCACCCGGCCCGGAAGAAGTGTCTTTCGTTTGTTGGTGACGACCTTGGATTGGAGCAGGGGCAGCATGCCGTCGGTGATCAACTGGGTATGGATCCCCAGGTCGTTCTTGCCGGAAAGATACTGGAGAAGGTGGTTCGGCAGGTTGCCGAACCCGATCTGAAGCGTCGCCCCGTCGGTGACCACCTTCGAGACGTAGTGCCCGATCCGCTCCGCGGTTTCCACGTTTCGGCCTTCGAGATTGGTTTCGACAAGGGATTCCTCTTGCCACACCAGCAGGTCGATGTCGTCCACATGGATGAAACTGTCCCCCCAGGTTCGCGGCATCCGGGGGTTGACCTGCGCGATCACCATGCCGGCGTTTTCCAGCCCGGAACGGGTGATGTCCACGGAAACGCCGAGACTGCAGAATCCGTGGGCATCGGGGGGGCTCACCTGGACCAGCGCCACGTCGATCCCGATCACCCGCCGGGCGAACAGGCGTGGTATCTGGGAGAGATAGGCGGGAATGTAGTCGATTTTACCTTCAAAGGCCGCCTGCCGGATGGCGTGGCTGATGAAAAAGAGCTTTACCGAGAAGCGGTTCAGGAAGGCGTCGTCTTCCATGTAATCCGCCAGGGTATAGGAGAGCATCTGATAGACGGAAATGTCCTGGTGGCTCCCGTCGTCGATCAGTGCCTTGATCAGATGCTGGGGTTCGCCGCATCCGGTTCCAATGAAAACCCGGTTCCCGCTGCGGATCCGGGCGACGGCCTCCGGAGCGGTCGCCAGCTTGTTCCCGCAATATGTTTTCAGCCAATCCATGGAACTCATGATCTGTCGATCCCATCCACCCGCCGGCCAAACGGCAAGGGCGCCTCAGGTGGAAAGGCCTTCCCGTCGGAAGGGCTTCGCCTTTCTTGCCTTATCGCGCCCCGCTGCTCAACCGGATATCTGTGCCCAGCGTACGGTTATGCCAGCGCATCCCGTATGCGCATCATGGCCTTTTTCACGTTTTCATGACTGTTGAAGGCACTGATGCGGATACAGCATTCACCGCAGCGGCCGAAGCCGGGCCCCGGAGTGGTGACGACCCCCGCCTTCCTGAGCAGAAGATCGAAAAAGTCCCAGGCATCCCGCCGGGTGTCAATCCAGATGTAGGGAGAGTTCTCCCCGCCGACCAGATCGAATCCTAGACCGGTCATCGCTTCGCGGATGACGGCGGCATTGTCGAGATACCCGCGGATCAGGGCATTCACCTGGGCCTTTCCTTCCTGGCTGTAAGCGGCGGCCGCCGCCTTCTGAACCGGATAGGAAACCCCGTTGAACTTCGTGGTGTGCCGGCGGTTCCACAATGCATGCAGCCCATGGGCGTTTCCACGGCTGTCCCACACTTTGAGGTCTTTCGGCACGACGGTGTATGCGCATCGGGTTCCCGTAAAGCCGGCCAGCTTGGAAAAGCTTCTGAATTCCACGGCCACCTCCCGGGCGCCGGGGATCTCGTAAATGGAATGGGGCAGGCTTTCGTCCTGAATGAAGGCCTCGTAGGCGGCGTCAAAAAGAATGACCGCCCGATGTTCCCTGGCATAATCCACCCAGAGTTTCAGCTTCTCCCTGGAGATGGTGGCGCCGGTGGGATTGTTGGGGAAGCACAGATAGATCAGGTCGACGGGCGTTTCGGGAATCTCCGGGATATAGCCGTTCTCCTTCGTACTGTCGAGATAGACGATGCCTTCGTACCGGCCGTTGACGAAGCCGCCGGTGCGGCCGGCCATGACGTTGGTGTCCAGGTAGACCGGATAGACCGGATCCGGAATCGCGACCCGGATGTCCCCCGAAAACAACTCCTGGATGTTGGCCGTGTCGCACTTGGAGCCGTCGCTGATGAACACCTCCTCGGCCGAGACCTCGGCCCCCAGTGCCTTGAAGTCGGATTCCGCGATGAGTTCCCGAAGAAATGCGTAACCCTGCTCCGGGCCGTAGCCCCGGAAGGTGGCGGCCTCCGCCATTTCCGAGACACCTTGGTGAAACGCTTCGACACAGGCCGGAGGAAGCGGTTGCGTCACGTCGCCGATGCCCAGCTTGATGATTTCGATGTCGGGATGCGCCGATTGAAACGAGGCGACGCGTTTGGCGATCTCACTGAACAGATAGGATGATTGAAGCTTCAGGTAGTGCTCATTGACTCGAATCATCGGCAAGTCCTTTCATGCGCCAGAAAGTAGTTATACCCTGTGAAATTAGAAGACTTCCCCTTACCCCAATCCCCTTGATTTCGCAAGCTGCCCGGATATGTGGTCCGGCGCCGAACCACCGAGGTTCCATGGCAATGGGGCGCCGGTTTCCGGGATGCACGGCGACGGCGACGCCAACGCCGACAACGACGATGGCCCGGTAATCCGGGGAATATGTTCTCTCGCAGGTCACGGGAGCGGAGAAAAGAGGAGAACCGCGCAGGAAAATCCCCCCATGGCCGGACATGGGGGGATTCGATGACGTCTGACTTATTTTTTCATCCTCTGCATGAATACCATTTCGGACTTTTCGGCCATGGCCTCGGCCTTGTTCGCAGCCTGCTCGGCCCTGTCGGCTGCGGCCTCCGCACGGGCCGCGGCCGCGTCGGCGCTTCCGGACGCATCGGAGGTCATCGCCTTTGCGCTTTGCGCTTCGTGCATCGCCGCATCCGCCTTGCTCATGGCCTGTTGAACCTGCTCCTCGAGGGTTGCCAGCTGCTGGGACGTGGCGCATCCCGCAAGCAGCCATCCAACGCAAATGAGCATTCCGATGATGATGATCGGTCTCCCGGTCCCTTTCATCCTTTTCATGTCGATCCTCCTTTGTTCAGGTTCCCGTCGCGCGCGGGTCTTCAGCCCGCCATCCCGGAACCCCCGCCAGGCGGTGACGCTCAGTCGACCGATCGAGGCGTTCCGGGATCCCTTTTGCCGTCGATTCTTCCTCGTGCCAATCCGACCTGGCCGGGACGATGCCTTGGCGCTGGACCCTCTGCCGCCCCGCCGGTTGACCTGACGTCGGATTGCGCCATCTCCGGATCCGCGGCGGTGACGTCGGTGGGAATTCCCTTTTTCCCGGCCAGCGCTTTTCTGAACCCGGCTTCGTCCACGAGGCGGCTCCAGCCGCTGTCATGAAGCCGCTGGAGTCCGTAGTCCGTGAAATCGTCGATCAGACCGTAAACGTCGGGATGCACTTCTGCGAATATCCGTCTGGAGAGCCGACCGATCTTGACAGGCTCGTAAATCAGCTTGACCGTGGCGGAAAGGTCAACGGTATTGAAAAGATATTCGATATCCTCCGGATAGAGCCGGATGCAGCCACGCGTGACAAGGCGGCCCACAGACCAGGGGATGTCGGTGCCATGAATCCCGTAATGGCTGCCACCCAGTCCCATCCAATAGTCCCCAAGAGGATTGTCCGGTCCCGGAGGAATGGACTTGACGGCGTATTTATCCCTCAGGGACGGGGGGACGATCCACGTGGGATGCACCAGTTTGCTGGTGATCCGATACTCCCCCGTCGGGGTGGGCCAGTCCACATCTCCGATGCCGATGGGAAAGGTTTGAACGACGGCGTGTCCGTTGACTTTCATGAAGCGGTACAGCCTGAGTTCGGCGACGTTGATGACCAGATCATGATGGCTCGATTCCGGAAGAACCCACTGGGAGGGGAGAGGCAGGGACATCCCCGCCGGCGGAATCCAGGGGTCGATCGATGGGTGCAGATCTTGCAGCTCGTTGAAGCCGAGCCGGTAGTTTCTGGCGACATCCAGGAGGGTTTCCCGTTGACGGAGCAGATGACGCTGCTGGCTTCCGACGACGGTTTTGGCCAGGGGATCCCACAGAAAGCTCGTCACCGGCAGCCGCTGCGCCGATTTCGGGAGATCCGGCTGAACGAGCTCGTGCCCGCATCGAACGTCTTTCGCTTCGGCTCGGATGACGAGCAGCAACGGCAGCAACAGAGCTGCCGTCCACAGGATCCTGAGAGGTTTGGGGGGGCGTTTCACAGCGGCAGGCCGTTTGCGGTCAGGGGTGTCAGGTGAAGTCGGGTACACCAACTACAATAATTTAGGATGCCTCCCAAGGCCCGTCAATGCCCACGCCACCGGGATGCGGTGCAAACGCGGCATTCTCCTCGGTGCATCCGAACCGGAACACGATATCAACCGTCTTATGTCAAGCGATCGTCTACCGCCGCGAGATGAAAATTGACAGGGTTCCGCGTTTTCCCTTATGCTGATCCATATCCAACCCGACTGCCAGGTTTCCGCTCACGCGCCTCCACTTCCGGCTTCCGGCAAATTCGCTTCCACATATTCGGATCGCCCGATATACCGGGCCTCTTGCCCCTCCTGCCCTACCGCTCGATGTCCTTTGTGCGACCCCTGTCGGGTTTTACGCCTCGACGACCCAAAAACGAAAAGGAGGAAAAGATGGTCAACGGAAAGTATCGTCCCATTGTCGCGGTATTGTGCGTTGTGGCATTGGTTTGCCTTCTGTTCGGGTCCTTGTCGGCGGTGTCGGCCCGCCCGCCGGAGACGCCCGGGGTGCCGCCCGGAAAGGTGCTCCCGGACAGGGCGAAAGCGCCCCCGACCGCCGGACCTCCCACCTGGGCAGGCAAGGCGTATCGCCAGGGGGTCGTTTCCGTCTCACACCCGCTGGCCGCAGAAGCGGGTGCCCGGGCGCTCGAAAAGGGCGGAAACGCAGTGGACGCCGCCGCGGCCATTCAATTCGCTCTGAACGTTGTCGAACCGCAGTTCTCGGGGATCGGCGGCGGCGGGTTCATGATGATCCACTGGGCCGAAACGGGGGAGACCTTTGTCATCGAATCCCGTGAAAAGGCCCCGGCCGCTGCCACCCCAGACATGTTCGACGGCCTGCCTTTTGCGCAGGCTTCTTCCAGCGGCCTGGCTGTCGGCGTTCCTGGGACGCTGCTCGGCGTCGAGACCGCTCTTCGGGAGTACGGCACCATCAGCCTGGCGGAGGCGATCGCGCCGGCTTACCGGCTGGCGAAGGACGGTTTTGCCATCAACCGTTTTCTGGCGGCCGACACCGCCAGCGCCCGCACCACTTACCAGCCGGAAACAGCCGCGGTATTTCGCCTCCCGAGCGGCGCCCCCCTGCCGGAGGGCTATTGGTTGAGGCAGCCGGACCTGGCCAGAACCCTTCGTCTGATCGCAAGGGAAGGGTCGGATGTGTTTTACCGGGGTGACATCTCGGAGGCGATCGTCGAGGCGCAGCAGCGCTCGCGAACCTCGGATCCGGCCCGCGGCATCGGCCGGATGAGCCTCGAGGACCTTGACGCCTATGACGTCCGGATTCGTCAGCCGGTCGTCGGAGACTACCGCGGGTATACCCTGAAATCCATGTCTCCGCCGTCATCCGGCGGCCTCACCGTCATTCAAATGCTGAAAATGCTCGAGCGTTTTCCCATGGGCGACGCCGGCCAGGGTTTCGGATTCGGCGAGACCCGGACCCTTCACGTGATGATCGAGGCCATGCGCCTCGCCTTTGCCGACCGGGCCGTCTGGATGGGCGACGAGGATTTCGTGGACGTTCCCAAGGTCGGTCTGATCGATGACGATTACCTCGCCATGCGAAGCGCCCTCATCGACCCCGATACGCGGCTGTCCCAGGCCCTGCCGGACGATCCCCGGCCCTATGATCTGGCTTTCCAGGGGGATCCGATGACGCTCGCCGCCCTGGCCTCCGAGCCGGAGCACGGCCACACGACGCATTTTTCGGTCGTGGACAAGTGGGGCAACGTCGTTTCCTACACCACGACCATCGAGGCCGGATGGGGCACCGGCATCATGGTGCCCGGCTACGGATTCCTGCTCAACAACGAACTCACCGACTTCAATTTCACACCGACCTACAATCCGGACCCCGCCAATTTCAATCCGGGCGCCAATGACGTGGCTCCCTTCAAGCGGCCCCGCAGCAGCATGGCTCCCAGCATTCTGTTCAAGGGAGATCAGCCCATCGCGGCCTACGGATCGCCGGGAGGGGCAACGATCATCAACTCCGTCTTCCAGATCACCTTGAACCTGATCGATCACGGCATGACGATCCAGGAAGCCATCGATGCCCCCAGGATCTCCTCCACCACCAGCAATCCGGCCGGCGCCACGGTCAGCCGGGAGGCTGGATTCTCCGATGAGGTGATCGACGCGCTGGAGTCGCTGGGTCACAGCATCAGCAATTCAACATCCACCATCGGTTCGGTTCAGGGGGTCGTGATCGATCTCCAGACCGGGAAGCTTTATGGCGGTGCCGATCAGAGGCGGGAAGGGACCGTGATCGGTCTTCCCCGTCCGAGGTCCGGACGCCCATGAGCCTCGGACCTTGGTCGATTGTCGATCGGACGACCGATGGGCGGAATGCGGGTGCCTCCGGCTGGCTGGAGGCACCCCCATTGGAATCGGCGTCGATTTGCTTTGCATCAGACGACGTAATTTGCTTCATATCTAAATGGAGGTGCCGCGGAAAAAAACATCCTGTTCGACCGCCAACGGAACCTGTGCCAGGGAAAGGAGGATGACCTATGGCCGTGATCACCGTATCCAGGGAATTGGGCAGCTTGGGCGATGAGTTGGCCAGAGTGGTAGCCGCGAGGCTGGGCTACGATCTCGTCGACAAGCTCAAAATGAGCGAGGCATTGGAAATGCAGGGCTTCCACCCCTCGGAAGTCGAAAAGTTCGATGAAAGGAAGCCTTCGATCTGGCAGTCGTTGTCACATCAACGCAACAGGTTCCTTTATTCCATTCGTGCGGCCGTCTATGAGTTCGCGGCCGGCCAGAATGCGGTCATCGTGGGCAGGGGCGGGCAGGTCCTGCTGAGGGACCTGCCGGGTGCTCTTCACGTAAGGGTGACTTGTCCGGTGAAAACCAGGGTAAAGCGACTCATGGAGCAGCATGGATATGAGCAGCGCCAGGCCGAACGGGTGGTTCGGCAGGCCGACAGGGAGTCCGCCGGGTTCATCGGTTCGTTTTTCGATGCGGACTGGGATGACAGCGCTCTATACGACCTCACCATCAACACCCGGACCATGTCGCTGGAGACGGCCATCGACCTGGTGATCTCTGCGGTGGGCGCCCCTGAGTTCAAAGTCACTTCCGGGGAGGCGGCGGAGAAACTGAAGGATCTTGCGTTGCGGCAAAAGGTGGAATCGACCCTGCTGGGATTCCCCGGGGTCGATGTTTCGGTGATCAAGATCGAGAACGGGGTGGTGAGCCTGACGGGTATGGCCAGATCTTCCGAAATGATCGCTGAGTGCGAGAAGGCCCTTAGAGGGCTCGAAGGCGTAAAGGATCTGGTGAGCCATATCGAGGTAATGGAAATTACCCTCGGCTGACGCTGACAAGGAAAATATGGATGCCGGGATTCCAGCGCCCTCGTATTCTTCGCGATTGAGCGCGAAGGACGGTTGGTTCCCGGAGGCTTACTGCCGCGCTCCCGGCATCCCTGTCGTTGTCATTTCCACGCGAATCACTTTCGAGAAGAATCCGAAGAGCCTCCCCTTCGTCTGGGATTGGCCGCCGTGTTTCGATTCAGGCGCGGCCCGGGGAGGAGTGTTCAAACGGGCTTGAAATTCGACAGCTGCTGTTCGGCCTCCTGGTATCCGAGCGATATCATCTTTCTTGCGCAGTCATAGTCCAGGAAGCCACAGGCGTTCCGGGGGATATTGATGGTCACATCCGGAGGATGGGCCGCCAGCTTCTGGCGGGCGATCATCCCCTGCATCGCGTCGAAGGACTGGTTGGCGATGAAAAAGATGTCCCATTCTTTGGGCTTTTCTTCCCTGTCGTCGGACTGGAATCCGGCAAAGAAATGGGCGATCTTCTCCCGAAACCCGTTCAGCCCGCTCAACTCGTTGTCATCCTTCAGTTCAATCTTAATGGGTGTTTTCTGCTCTTCACCGACCGGCGGGGCGTTCAGGTTGACCGCGATCGTCATATCCGTCAAGTCGTGGAATGTCGGTGTGATCGGCACCGGGTTGAACACCCCGCCGTCGATGAGGAGTCTGCCCTTGTACCGAAAGGGGGTGAAAAACAACGGAAGCGAAATGGAGGCGCGTATGGCATCGAAAAGCGGCCCCTTGCTGATCCACACTTCTCTTTCCCGGACGATGTCGGCCGCGACCGCGGTGAAGGTGATCGGCAGGGATTCGATTTCGATTTCACCCACCAGCTTCCTGAGCTTCGCCATGAGCTTTTCACCCTTGACCAGGCCGCTGTAGCCGAAGGAGAAGTCCAACAGCGAGAAGATGTCGAATTTGCTGATTGTCCGCACCCAGCTTTCATATTCCCCCAGCTTGCCGGCGGCATAGATTCCGCCCACGAGGGCGCCGATCGACGACCCGGCGATGGACTGGATCCGGTATCGATTTTCCTCCAGCCAGTTGATGATACCGATGTGGGCGAGCCCCCGGGCGCCCCCGCTGCCGAGGACCAGTGAAACCGTTTGGTTTCTCTTTGTATTCATGGACGAACCTCGAAGCCCCATATGGGCCAGAAGTACAGGATGAGCGGAACCGCCACTACGGTCACCAGGGCGGACAGGGGCAGCCCCAGCCGCCAGTAATCGCCGAACCGATAACCGCCCGGGGCCATGACCAAGGCATTGGACTGATGTCCGACCGGCGTCAGGAAGGCGCAGGATGCCCCGACCGCCACCGCCATCAGGAGAGGGTCCGCTGAAATACCCATTCCCTTGGCCAGCGTGATCGCGATCGGGGCCATCAGAACGGCGGCAGCGGCGTTGTTGACGACGTTGGAAAGCAGCATGGTTCCCACCATGACGACCGTGACGGTGACCATGGGGGAAAACCGGGGGGACAAGAGCAGTATCCTTTCGGCGATCAACTGCGCGCCTCCCGTGCTTTCCAGTGCATGCCCCAGCGGAAACATGGCGCCGAGCAGGACGATAATGGGCCAGTCGATCTGCGCGTATACCTCCCCCGGAGGGACGAGTCTGGTCACCACCATGAGCGCCGCCGCCGCGGTGAAGGCGATTTGCACCGGCAGCAGGTTCAGGGCGGTTGCGACCATTGCCGAGCCGAATATGCCGACCGCCGTCATAACATTCCTGGACCGGTCGATGTGGAGGCCGCGTTCCGCCAGCGGCAGGCATTTGAACGATTTGAGCATCTCCTGCAGGGCCGCATCACTTCCCTGGAGCAAAAGAATGTCGCCGATTATGAAGCGGGTCTGTCCGATTCGGCGCTTGAGCCTCCGGCCGCGGCGAGCGATGGCGAGGAGGTTGACGCCGTAGTTGCGGCGGAGATGCAGGCTGGCGGCCGTTTTGCCGGCAAGAGGCGAATCCGCGGTGATGACGGCCTCCATGAGGCGGATATCCTCGGATCCCAGGGTCGCCATGCAGTCGCCCCTGCACTCGGCCAACTCCAATCCGACAGTGTCGATCAGATTCTTCAGGTCTTCGGGCGTCGCCTCCACCATCAGAATGTCCCCGGATTGAATCACTTCGTACCAGGGCGGCGCCGCTATATGGCGATCACCCCGGATCAGGCCGGCCACCGTCGCCTCCGTTTCCTTTTCCATTGCCGAGGTCAGGTGGAAAATGGTCTGTCCGACGATTCTGGCGTTCTCCGGGACGATGACTTCGCTGATGTAATCCTCGATTTCGAACAGATCCTCCGCAGCGCCCTGTCCTTCCCGTTTCGGGGTGAGCCGCCACCCCAGGAAGGAGATGAAGGCCAGTCCGACGATCGCGACGGCGGCACCCACGGGGGCGAAGTCGAACATGCCGAACGCGGAACCGCCCACCTCGGCCCTGAAGGCGGAAATGATGATATTGGGCGGAGTTCCGATCAAGGTGATGAGCCCGCCCATAAGCGATCCGAATGCCAGGGGCATGAGCAGCAGCGAGGGAGACCGCCCGCTTTGCCGGGACATCCAGATGGCGACCGGCATCAGCAAGGCGAGCGCGCCCACGTTGTTCATGAAGCCTGAGCAGAGCATCACGATGGCCGTGAGCGCAGCCACCTGGGCAGTGGGGCGGGTGCCCACCCTGCCGACCAGGCGCGACAGGCTGTCGACGACACCGGCGTTCTGAAGCCCCCGGCTGAGGATCAGAACGGCCGCCACGGTGACCACCGCCGGGTGGCCGAACCCCAGAAAGACCTGATCCACCGGTACGAGCCCGAATAGGAACACCAGCAGCAGCGCCGCCATGGCCACCAGATCGAAACGCCAGCGGCCCCATACGAACAACACCAGGGTCGCCGCCAGAATGGCGAAAACCGCCATCTGATCGATAGTGAGGGTCACGTCGACCTCCTCGTGAAGGCTGTCGGCGCGCGGGCGTTTGCCGGGCTCCCGAGCCGGCTGAATCCGGTCTTTTGGGTATTCACGGTGGTCCCCTCAGGACAGAAGCGGTTCGAGCATATAGATCAGATCGCTTTCGCGGCTGGGGTAGGGGGTCACGATGCTCCGTTCGTGCAATGCATCGACGGTCAGGCCTTCCATCATGGCGTGACGCAGGGTGTTGACCAGGCCGGTGGCGTTGTCCGAAATGAAATGCGCGCCAAGAATCCGGCGGTCGCTGCCGGCCAGAATTTTGTAGGCGGCGTGTCGCAGGCCCACGCGCCGGTAGGTCGGCCAGGACAGATGGTCTCCGCTGCTCTCCCGGTACTCGGTTCCGTCTTTACCGAGCTGCTCCTCGGTTTTGCCGACCATGCCGTATTGCGGGTAGGTGAAGAGAAGAACCGGCACCGTGTCGTAATCGATTCGTGAAAGCTCGGCACCGCCCATATCCGCCAGTATGTTTTCCGCCGCCACGTGGGCTTCCCGGTCGGCGACCCGGGCAAGCTGGATGGTTTCTGCGCAGTCTCCGACCGCGAACACCCGCGGATGGGATGTCCGCATGGCGTCGTCGACCTTAATGCCCTTGCGGGTGAATTCGATCCCCGCCGCCTCGAGGTTCATGCCCTCGATCGCCGGAGACCGCCCCGCGCCGTGGACGACGAGATCGGCTTCCAGAGGCGCTCCAGAAGCGGTGGCGACCGTAAAGCCGCCGGAGTGCCGATCCACGGACGTGATCTCGACGCCGCTTCGCACCTCGATGCCGTCCTCCTCGGAGGCCTCCACCAGCAGATCGACCATTTCCGCGTCAAACGGACCCAGGGGCCTTTCCATCGCCTCGATGATGTGAATGCGCGCGTCGTCCGGTCCCAGTCTCGCCGCAAAATGGGCAAATTCAAAAGAGATGAATCCGCCCCCGACAAACACGATCCGGGAAGGAAGCTCCTCGATATCCAGAAAGGCTTCGTTGTCGATCAGATGGCGGTTGCCTTCGAACGGCAGCGGCATCGGAACGGCGCCGGTCGCGAGGACATGGTATCGGGCATGGATTTGCCGATCGTCGAGGACCAGCGTGTCGGCGTCCGCATACCGGGCATTGCCCCTCAGGAATTCGATCCCAGCATCCCTGAGCCCCTCCACCGTCCGGTCGGGAATCGGGGATGTGAACTCATTCTTCCGGGTTCGAACCTGCGGCCACGATCCCGCGGGTGGGGCGATGATACCGCTGCCTTGCAGGTGGCGGCAGCGGGCGACCGCTTCGGTGATCTCGTAGAAGTATTTCTTGGGCTGGCAGCCGGTCAGGGCACACGTTCCTCCGGGGCGGTCGCTTCGCTCTATCACGGCGACCTTCAGACCCTTTTCCCTCAAATCGTAGGCGGCCGTCTGTCCGGCCGTGCCCGATCCGACGACGACAACATCAAATTGGTTCATGGCGTTCTCCAATGCTTCATGGGTGCATGCAATCGGCACCGAACTGCCGGCGGATCGAAATCACCAAGCGAAACGGCAACAGGCAGGAGACCGGCGGGACACGGGAGCCCGGTTGCGGAAGGCACCGGAGACCCCGTACTGAAACCCCACTCTATAAGGTCGGGCCGTATTTGTCAAAGCACGGGAGCAGCCGGAAAAGGGCGCCATGCCGGGTTTTCCACGGCTTCGGGCTCTTGCCTTTCGGGAGTGCCGGTTGTTTAGCCAACGACACCCTTTCCATCAGCGGTGAGAGACGTCATTCATCCAGGGCTTCGCGGACCGCCATGCCGATCTTCTCCAGAAGATATGGCTTCTTGATGTAGGCGCCGGCGCCCAGCGCCTGTGCTTCGCGGACCCGTTCGGTTTCCGAGTAGCCGCTGGCAATGACGGCCTTCTGCCCGGGCCGGATCGATGTGATCTGCCGGTAGGTCTCGAGGCCGTCCATTCCGGGTTCCATGATCATGTCCAGAATGACGAGGTCCGCGGATTGCTTCCTGAGGATCTCTACGGCTTCCCTGCCGCTGGGGGCGATGCATACCCGGTAGCCGAGCTTGCCGAGCATTTGCGAGGCGATTTCGAGCTGTTCGGGCATGTCGTCGACGACAAGAATCGTTTCGCCCCGGCCTCCGAATCGATGGATCGATTCAGGGCAGGGTGGCTCCACGACCTCCTGGCGGCTGGCCGGCAAGTATACGGTGATGCGCGTGCCGGTCCCCAAGCCGCTCTTCACATCGATATACCCCTGATGGTCCTTGACGGTGCTCCAGACCACCGCCATCCCAAGGCCCGTTCCACTCCGGCCCATGACCTTCTTTGTGTAAAAAGGCTCGAATATCCGGTTGATGTCTTCCGGTGATATGCCGATGCCGTCGTCGGAGACCGCCAGGATTACGTAGTCTCCGGGGACGATGTCCTCGTATCCTCGAACCGGCCTGTCGATGTAACGGTTCTCGGTTCGGACGCGGACCGTCCCTTTGGCATCGAGAGCCTCTACGGCATTGGAGACGAGATTCATGATCGTCTTGGAAAAATGCACGGGGGATCCGGTGACATTCAGCAGCTGGTCATCGAGGTCGAGGCTCAGCTCGAAGTCTGGATTGTAGAATTTCAGCTTGTCGAATTCAGGGGATTCGAAAAATTCACGAACGAGCCGATTCAGATTGACCACTTCCCTCACGGCCACACCCCGACGCGCCAGGGTGAGGAGGTCCTGTACGATGTTGGCGGCCTTCTCCCCGGATTTCTGAATGGTCAGGATGGGTTTCTGAAGCGGGTGGTCCTTCGGAAGGTCCATCAGCAGAAGCTGGGGATAGCTCACCAGGCCGGACAACACGTTGTTGAGGTCATGGGCAACCCCTCCGGCCAGCATGCCGATGGCCTCCATCTTCTGAGCCCGCCGGAGCTTGTCCTCGAGCCATTCGCGTTCGGTCGCGGCCAGTTTCTGCCCGGTGATGTCCCGGACGATCGCCATCGCCTGCCCGCTCGATATCGCCACGATCCGGTTTTCGAAATAGCGCTTTTCGCCGTTGACTTCCAGGGTGGTTTCGAACTCCTGTATCCGGCCGCTCCTGAAGGTCTCCTCCAGCCTTTGCAGCATGAGCGTCGCGGGTTCCGGCGAAAGCACCTCGTCGATCGTCCTGCCCAGGAGCTGATCGGTCCCGCTCGACAGGAGGGTTCGATCGCCCTTGAACCCCAGAAACGTTCCACGGCGATCGAATCTGAAGATCAGGTCCGGAATGGCGTCCAGCAATGCCCGGCTCCTGGCCTCGCTCTCCCTGATTTTTCCCTCCGCCCGTTTCCGCTCCGCAATTTCGAGCTGCAGGGATTGCTCCCGCTGGCGGACGGTGTCGGCCATGCCGCTGAAGCGCCGGGCGATATCGGAGAGTTCACTGTGGTGGACTTTCTCGAAGCCGTAGTCATAGTCCCCGTGGGCGACACGGTCGATCCCGTGCTTCAGGATCGAAAGCGGCTTTCGCATGAGGATGCGCAGCAGGACGCCGGAGGCCCCCAGAATCACGATCAGGGAGGCCATCAGGCTCAACGCCATGACATTGCGCAGCCATGCCAGCTCTCCGCTGTGCCCGTCCGGGGAAAGGTACAGATCCACGCGGCCCAGCACCTGGTCCTTGTGAAGGATGCCGGCGTGACGCACGATGGGATGGAGAACGGCGGCGCCTTTTCGCTTCTGAAACAGAACTTCCCCGCCGGCATCCTCGATTCGAATTTCGGCGACGGTTGGATTGCGAAGATATCCGTTCCCGATTCTGGCGATCTGCTCGTCGTCGAAATCCCACAGGGGGATCGCCAGCACTTCGGCCAGATTGTCCGAATAGCTGTCCGCCAGCAAGTTCAGATCACGGAAATGTGCGCGGCGCTGGATCGTGTAAACGACTCCCAGCAGCAGCCCTTCGATGAGGAAAACCACCAGCACGAGGCTGATGGTCAGCTCCTTGGATATCGATCGGCGCCCGAGGCTCTGGAAAAGACCCTTGGGCGCGCCGGAATGCATTGCTGAATTCACGGACGCCTCGAGGTGTCAGGGATCCGATCCCGATCGATAGTTGTCGACAATCCGTTGATAGGTGCCATCACTTTTGATTTCATCCAGGCAGCGTTGAAAATCCAGGACGACCGAGAGCGGCGTTCCCAAGGAAAAGGCGATATAGTTGGAAACGTCCCGAAAGGCAAATACCAGCTCGAGTTCGCCGGGGTCGAATCCGGCCTGACGGGCCTGATAGGGCATATTGAAATCCGAGCTGACCCAGAGGTCGATGTCGCCCCGCATCAGGTGGCGGATGTTGCTGATGTTGTGGTTCGCGCTCAGCAGGTGCTCAAATCCCTGGCTCTCCAGGTATTCCGCCTTGGCATCCCTGAGGTAGGTGCCGATTCGGCGGATCTTCCTGGCCTCCTCGAGGGACCGGATGCGAATTCCGGATCCCTTTCGGCCGTAAAATCCCCATTTCTGGTGATACAGGGGGCCGACCCAATGAAATCGGCTCTCTCTTTGCTCGAGGCGGGTCGTTGCGAAAATGGCCACGTTCGGGGCGTTTTGAGCCAGTTGATAACCCCTGGACCACGGAACGACCGTAATGGTGTCCGGACGCCTCAGGCGCTTGAGAATTTCACGGACGACGTCCACTGCGAGACCTGCCGGCTTGCCGTCTTTGAGATAATTGCCGGGCGGCGAATCCTCGGTGTAGATCTGGATCGCGGGCGACCCGCTCGCATATGGTCCGCCGACCGCGGTGTCCGGGATGCTCTCCGGTGGAAGCCACCGGCGGCTGATGTCGAAAAAGGAACCGTCCTCCACCATGGATCGAAATGCCGACCGCCACTGCCGGACCACCTCGGTTGGCGTCTGCCCGGAGATTGCCACGTAGGCCTGGTAGCTTTTGAAGGGCAGGGCCAATTCCAGTTCGGACGGGTCGACGTTCTGCTGCCGGGCCACGTCCGGCATGCCCAGGTTGTCGAACAGCCACAGGTCTACCCGCCCGTTCATCAGCTTTTTCAGGCTGCTGGACGGGGAGTTCGAGCTGTCCAGGTTCGAGAATCCTATGCTTTCCAGCAGCTGCTCCTTGACGTCGTCCCGGTAGGTGGCGATCCCACGCGCCTTTTTGGCGTCTTCAAGGGAATCGATCTCCAGGTTCCGGTCCTTTCTGGCGTAGAATCCATAGTGAACGGTGAAGAGAGGTCCCACCCAATGGAACCGGTCTTCCCGTTCCGGGGTGCGGGTGGTTGAGAAAAGCGCCACATTCGGCCGGCTTTGCAGCATGTGGTAGGCCCGCGCCCACGGCAGCACCTGAATGCGGTCGGGCTGCCGGAGGCGGTGGAGCATCTCACGAACGACCTCGGTCGACGAACCCGTGGCCCTGCCGTGGTCGACAAAGTTGAATGGCGGCGACTCCTCCGTAAGGACGAACATCTCCTGCGCCCGGGCACCCGAGGCCATTACGGCCATAATCGACAGGATGGCGATGACCACCTTGATGTTCATGAATGTCTTCCTCCAGCTTGATGCACCGCGGGGCGGAACCGGTGAAACCCGCGGCTGTCAAAAGCCTTTTCGGATATTTCGGCATTTCCTTGAGGGTTACACAGCTTCAGCCAGGTTGAGCGGCTGCGAAGGACTTTTCCCAAATGAGGGGATTGGATCCCATCGGAAGGATTTGAAGGCTGTTCGATATCGGCTGGCCGAATCGGTCCTACTCCGACTGATGAAGGCAAGCAGGTTCAAAACACTAAATGTCCTTAGACCTTTCACCGAACGCGCGGGTCGCATTGAGCAATGCGAGTAGAGCGGTGCCCATGTCGGCAAACACGGCCTCCCACATGGACGCCAGGCCGAAGGATCCGGAAATGATGAAGATTCCCTTCACGGAAAGGGCCAGCCAGATATTCTGTGCGACGATGCGCCGGGTATGCCTGGCGATGCCCACCGCTTCGGCCACCTTGGACGGCGCATCGGTCATCAACACCACGTCGGCGGTTTCGATGGCGGCGTCGGAGCCAAGCGCTCCCATGGCCACCCCCACATCGGCCCGCGCCAGGACCGGCGCGTCGTTGATGCCGTCCCCCACAAACGCGACCTTGCCGTCCTCCCGGGTTTCGTCGATGATTTCCTCCAGGATCCGGACCTTGTCTTCCGGGAGCAGCCCGGCGTGAAACCGATCCAGGCCGAGTGCCCTGGCAACCCCTTCGGCGGCGCACGCGTTGTCGCCCGTCAGCATCACCAGGTTCGATACCTTGTAATTCCGCAACTGCTCCATGGCCCGCTCGGCATCCGGCTTGAGTCGATCTCCGATGAGGATGTATCCAGCATGCCGGCCCTCCACCACAACGTGGACCACGGTGCCGTCGAAAACACACTGTCCATGGTCGATTTCGTTTTCATGCAGAAGCGCGTCGTTGCCGACCACTATGCTTCTCCCGCCATAAACCGCTTGGACGCCTCTGCCGGAGATGGCGACATGGCTGTTCACCAACGATTCGTCGATGGACAATCCCTTTTCCCGCATCGCCTCTACGATGGATTTTCCGATCGGATGATCGGAGTGGAGTTCCGCGGCGGCGGCCATTTGAAGTACACGATCCGGCGTAAAGCCATTGGCGGTCACGACCCGATTCACCGTGAACACCCCTTGGGTCAGCGTCCCGGTCTTGTCGAAAACCACTGTTTTGATTTTGGAAAGGGCGTCGATGAACATGGATCCCTTGACCAGAATTCCGCTGCGGGAGGCCCGTCCGATCCCGCCGAAATACCCCAGCGGAATGCTGACCACCAAGGCGCACGGGCAGGAGATGACGAGAAGCACCAGCGCTCGATAGATCCAGGTCGAAAATCGGGCCCCATCCATTAACAGCGGCGGCAGCACGGCGATGGACGCCGCCATGGCCACCACGGCCGGCGTATAGTAGCGGGCGAATGTGGTGATGAATTTTTCGGTGGCCGCCTTGCGGGCGGAGGCGCTTTCCACCAGTTCCAGCAACCGCGAGATGGAAGACGACTCGAAGGGTTTGGTTACCCGGATCGTCAGGGCCGATGCGGTATTGATCGAACCGGCCAGCACATCGACGCCCGGATGCGCCTGAACCGGCACCGGTTCGCCGGTCAAGGGCGATGTGTCCAGCTGGGAGCTGCCTTCGACCACCCGGCCGTCCAAGGGGACCTTTTCACCGGGTTTGACCAGAATGAGATTGCCGACATCGACCTTCTCGGGTGTCGTTTCCCGTAATCCCTCGCCGGTCACGATCAGGGCACGATTCGGCCGGGCCGCCAACAGCCCCCGAATCGAACGCCTCGAGCTGGCAACCGCCTTGCCCTGAAGCAACTCGCCGATCTTGAAGAACAGCATTACTCCGACCGCCTCGGACAAGGCGTGGATCGCCATGGCGCCGACCGTGGCGATGACCATCAGGACATTCTCGTCGAACAGCCGCCCGCATCGCAAAGTGCTCCAGGCCGCAGTCAAGACGCTCCATCCGGCCAGCAGATAGGCGAAAATCATGACGGGATATTCCACCCATCCCCATGGCAGACGCTGCAACAGGCCTTCGAAGACCAGATGAAGGGCGAAGATGGCGCCGGCCAAGGTGATAATCCCGATTTGCCTCCGGTATGCTGCGTTCTCCGCAGCTCGGGGAGGCTCCTCGGTGTTCTCCGCACCGGCAGGCACGATCCTGATCCCGGGTTCGATGCGCTCCGCTGCGGATATCGCTTTCCGCACGTCGGCCGCTTTCAGGTGAAGGGTCAGATTGGCAAAATCCAATACCGCCGCGTCGACGCCTTCGGTTTTTTGCAGCTCCTGCTCGATCTTGGCCGCACAGGCTGCGCAGTCCAGATTCTGAACGGCATACCGTTCCATCTGTGGTGTGGTCATGGTGCAGGGTCTCTTTTTCCAGGATACGAATGTACAATTGAACAACTGTTCATATGGAGCAAATTTTACGTGCTGTCAATAAGGGTAAAAAATTTCAGAGCGGCGGATCAGGGATTTGAATCAGAAGGCGCAGGGGAGAAGCCGGACCCGACGATGCGCCGAAGCCCTGCGGCGGGTTCGCCGTGCAAGCAGGCGGCGCACGCCGAAAGCTTCGGGCAAGGGCGCAGGTTATCGGATCCAAAGATGGCGATGGCGGGTGATCGCAAACGACGGTCCGTCATCGTACAGGTTGGCTCGTTCATGTTCGCCGAACCGGCCGATTCGCCCCGCGTGGGTCGGAAGTGAAAATTATCCCAGAATCGTCAAGAAGATGCCGGCGGCGATAACCGTTCCGATGACGCCGGCCACATTG
>JBMNCP010000081.1:0-56243 GCA_049366795.1 Desulfobacterales bacterium | reverse complement strand
AACCCCCGCCCACTGCGGTCTCATCCAAACCCGCTTGTGGGTAAAGATCAGCCCCCAGGGGGGGGGTCTGTTTTGGTTTTTTTATTCGCGTCACTGTCTCATGATGCACATTGAGAACCACTCGATTCAAAAGTTTACCGCCGCTTATGTTAACACACGCAACCATCTGATTTTATTAGCTCTGACTTAAACAACGTCTGATAACATATTTTATGGTGGCTTAGTGAATCCTCAGAATGCTTATCAACCGGGCATCCGCGAAGGATTAACACTTTCCCAACAAAGTAATTGGTCTTGTGCCATCGCAGTTTTGCATCTGGAATGTGTCTCATTTATCCCGGTCAATTTGAGCCTGTCCCGGTCTTCCTATTCACCAGCACCCGCAACCTGTCCCTGATAGCGTTCGCCGTCTTTGGGTCCTCCTGGCCGATTGCATGAAGTAGTTCGTCAAGGCCAAGTCTGTTGTTGATTTCTTGCTCCGTCCTCTGCCGATAGTCCGCGTTGTTCGTCAGGTCGAACACCCCCGCAGTGACGTTGTATCGCCCCATCAGCATACCTACCAGCTTATCATTCTCGATATGGGTGAAAATTCTCCGCAACGTGGGGGAGAAATCGGGGTTGTTGAGCAAGTCTTTCAGGCTATGCCGTGAGCTATAACCAAGGAATACCGCCAACCCCGGCTTGGTCGGGGGGATCTTCTGCCGGATCTTGACTGATTCTCCTTTCTTGCTTGACCATTTCTCTATTTCTTCACCCTCGTTGCAATGTTCAAGATACATCTCACACATGGCTTGAAGGTCCAGGCAGTTGTCATATTTTGCGGGTCTGCCTGGTTTAAATTTGTCATGGTTTGCTGCCATTTGGCGTGTGTCCTTTCGCCGGTTGTTCATTATGCATAGGGCGATATAGGGTCGATGCCGTTCGCCCGCTGGTCGCCGTCTGCTTGCGTTCTCCGGGGTGATAGAAATCCTTCATGAGCCCGTTTGGTCTGCCCACCGCCGCCCGCCAGTCAGGGGGAACTGGCACCAACGAAATCGGCAGGGGCTCAGGGCTGCCGGTTTCGCTCAAATCTATTCAAAGTGGCTCGTCTGTCGTTTCCTCGATACATTCCAAAATTTTGGCTTCCAAATAATGCGCCGCGTTCGCATCGCTGACCAGATCGAAAAGTGTCGAATCATGGTTCTTCGCGCATACACCACAAACGGGCCTGGATATGTCGCCGTCCAGAAAAACCCACCAAGGTGCATTAGGGCGATCCCATACACCACACACGGCACAGGGCTTCTTGAAAATGCAGGCATTGGGCAGTGCGTCTAATTTGATTGTTTCGCTCATTTTCATTTCTCCTTTTGAATTCAGCCATCAATTTAAAACCCTCAGCAAGCCTCCGCGCGGTTCACAGATGATTACCGCCTCCCGTCGATTCAAACCGCTGTCCTTCAGTGCGTCTGCAATACTCTCGTTCCAGTCCAACCGTACAGGGTCGTAGGTGACATAGAGCACATGGACGCCTCGGCTATTCGTCTCCACCCGGTAGGTCGGTTCAGCCATTGGGAGCGCCAGTTGACGTGCCGCTGTCATCTCGGTTCCTTTCTCGGGCAGGCTCTTCGGGCTTCCTCACATGGCTTTGGCTTGGCTGTTTTCCCGAGGTAATAGGCGGAGTGGAAGCAGATCAGCCCTTGTCCGGCGTAGGCGGTAAAATCCCAATACCCGGCAGCAGGACATGACTCGCATTCACCAGGGGCTCCAGTCTGGGATAAGGCCGCGATGATCATCGGCTTGTTGCTTCGTGCAAAGTCGATGATCCGGGCTTTCTGATCGGCGGTCAGCCTGGACAAGCCTTTGAGTCTGAGCCCGCCGCTTTCATCGATAGACGCCTGGACACCAGCCGCTTGCAGAGTAGATAGGGTGCTCATAGGAGAACCTCGTCATCGTCTTTCCCGTCCAATCCTGCCAATCCTGCCGAATCCTGCCGAACACTGCCGGCAGAATTAGGAACCATGGGTAAATCTGGCGGCTGAATAATGCCGCCAAGATTTTCCCTTAGGGCGGCGGCATTATTTCCAGCGGCGGGATTCACTTTTGGGCACACCTCGTTTTCGGCAATCCCGCCGAATCCTGCCGCGACTGTCAGATAGGTCTTGCGCTTGGTTTTGCACTCGCCCGGCGGCAAGTCCGCCTCAATGACCCGGCCTTGTGCAATGAGTTGTTCAATGGCGCGTCTGGCATCCGACCGTTTGATATCTGGTAGTGCTGTCTCCAAACTGGTTTTGTTATGTCGGTGTCCTGCGGTTACCTCGCCGCATAGGAACCGTTCGACTTGATCGAATAGCGCCTTGTTTTGTTCTTCTTCAGATACGGGGAATTCGGTGAAGTGCTCGAACGACCATCCGGTACGCTTAATCCAAATGCGGGGTTGGTTCCCTGGGGCATATGACAACTTCGGTCTTGCAAGGATCGTAATGGATGAATCCGGGGAGTAGGTGCATCCTGCCGGTGGTTTCATGTCGTCGCCGGGTGTCCAGGATTGCAGGACCGTGACCATCCGGGCGCCGTCTGACAGAGCCGATCCGCCGCGACTGGTGTACTGGTCCAGCGTCTTGCCGCGGGCATTCAGTTTGCCGGTGTGAGCCACATACCGGACACAGCATCCCAGGCCGCGCATGATCCGCCGGCCGGCCGTGATCAAACCCTGCTCGTTGTCATTGATATAGCTCTCGCCGGCGCCGAAACTGATTGCCGGATCGAAAACGGTCATAACGGGCGGGTCGTCCCGGTAGGCTGTGACGATGTTGTCGGCCAGTGGGGTTAGCTCAATATTGCCATCCCTGGCGTTGATCAGCCTGGCGGTTTCGCCGCTTACATCCCAAATTAAGATGCCATCCATAACGGCCCGCCGTTCGCGGTCTGTCAGCTCCATGGCGGTCATGATCTCGCGCAGCCTGGCAACCAGGACCTCGCGGGGATCCTCGGCGGTCACGTACAGGCACCAGCCCGGCCTGAGCACGTCCAGGCCGTATAGAGGCCGTTCAAGAATGATCGAAACGATTTCCCGGAGGAGGATCGTCGTCTTGCCGGTGCCGCCCGGTGCCGCCACCGTGCCAACGTCGCAGAACAGATAGTCAAGGACGATGCAAGGGGGGGATATAGCGGATTGAGATAGTTCGGTCTCGCTTATGACCATCTCGGACCGGGCAGGCGGTAGCAATGGTGGACGGGTCCGCCGGAGCTGTAGCCGCACCGCCTCGATGCCCTCCAGGACCGCCAGGTCATTGAAGTCAGTCGGTTGCGTGCTCAGGTCTTTGAACCGTGGGGAAATTAATTCCGCCCCCACTGCTTTTGCGGCCGCTTTGCCGTTCTCGATCCCGGCGTTTCCGATCTCCGGTTTCCATCGGTCGTCATCCGCACATATGACGATCTTGGCCCCTGAATGCTTCGTTCTGAGGGATTGTGCTACGGGTAGGAGGTTGCCCGCGTCGAAAGCCACCAGCACAGTGCAGCCTGTCGCTTCGTGAATGGTTGCGCCGGTTGCATAACCTTCGGTGATATAGATGTTCGAGTCATCCCCTTTAATTGTGAAGGAGCAGCCCTTCTTCCGGCCACCAGTAAGGAAAAGTTTTTCTCCGTCCGCGTCGATAGTTTGCAAAGAAGACAACCCGGAAGCGTCTAGCACCGGTATGAGAAGCAAATCACCTTCACGCTTCAGCCCGTATGCCCGGACTCCTTTTCTTTGCAGATACGGATGGTTGCCGGTCTCCGGTTTGGCCGTATTCCATCGTTGCCGGGCCTCTTCCGCAGCTTTGGCTTTTTTCCGGGCTGTTTCCTGTTCGCGGGCCTGCTTGTGTTGTTCAATCCGGAGCCGGTATTCTGCTCTTTGTTCTGGCGTTAATTCAAATTCTGATTTCCCACACCATGTGAAAGTCTGCCCGGATTTCCAATCGCCAAAGGAACCAGCGGGGATGCCGTCGCCGTGCAGAACATACCAGCCCGACCTACCGCCGCTTCGGTCGTCATGGCGGAACCGATGAATCTCTCCGTCCGGAACGGGTGACTCCGGAAGGTTGTAGCCGGCTTCGTGCAGTGCATCCATAAACGCGATAGCCGGATCTGTTGGCGTGTTCACTGTTTCAGAATTTTTTAAATCTGAGCCGATCATCCCAGAGTTATGCCTTTCTCTCCCCCGAATTTCTAAATAATCAAATGCGAGCCCGTTTGAAAAACCATTGAAAGTAAGGACGCGTCGTATACATTCGTTTTCGCCCCAAATACCACGCGCCTTCCGGGCCTTCTCCAATGCTGTCCAGATTAGCCATGTAACCAGGGGATATTGCCCCTCCCGTAACCTCTCCGGTTTTCGACCTCGCGAAAAAGGGGCCTATCTCCTTTTCCTTTTTTTCAATCAGGCTTTCAACAACATCGTCGTGCATCGTTTTGGTCCCTCCCGATTAAATTTGTGTTCTGGGTCATTGTCATTCATTGTTTATAAATAAGTTGTGCCTGATTTTCCCCGACATTACACGACACAAATCGATAAAAATTTGTCGGAAACAGCAGGTGGGTTAACAAAAAAGAAAAGGGCTGCTCAGGTTACCCTGAACAACCCTGTAGGTTGGACTCTCTAGAAGTTGTGGTGCGGCTAACAGTTAAACAGGTATCGTAAGGTTTATTCTTTCGATTTTAGCTTTTTTATCTTAGTGCTGCATTCCGTGGCGAGTTTACGGATATTGCTTGGCTGTACTCCAGTATAGCGAAAAATGACTTTGGCAATCAGTTGAGCAATGATATCTTTTGAGCGCCCTAAAGTGGTGCTAAATACCTCTAACTCTGAAATATCTTGTTTTGTTAACCATTTAAACTTGTCAGTGTTTAAGCTATAAAACTCCGACGCAATTTCCCGTAATTGCCTTGGAGTAGCTTTGTCGATGGAATTGGTTTCAGGATATTTTTTACAACCACTTTTAATTGCCTTGTACAATTCATGGGTTTCGGGTAATGCGGAATCAAGTATAATCTGCTTTGTTGGCGATACATCTTGGTTTGGTTCAAAGGTTTTTTCGTAGGTGGGCAGTGGATACAGTACAACATGAGGTTCATTGAATTTAATTCCTGGATACCAGCCCATTGATGGGGTTTTCCAAATAAACTGAAACTCCTTAAGGAAATGGCCTTCTTTCCGTTGCTTGTAAACCTCATCTGCGAAGTTGTCACTAATATCAAGCTCTGGTACTATTTTCCATTGGCTTTGGAAAGAGCTACTGTGTCTGGCTTCAAATGCAGCATCGCAAGCCGTCTTTAGTTTTTCGTATCCATAATCTCCATCATCTAACTCATTAACTTCAAATACTATTATGTATTTTATATGTGGAAACTCTTTTTTTTGGTAGCGATACAGGACGATTTTATTCAAGGGAACATTTTCAAATAAGGAGGCCCACCGCACTGCGTATGCATTTTGAAGAACGCTTATGTTTAACTCTGGGAAGAAAATCTCTGGAAGTTCTTGGATCATTTCATACCCTCCGCAAGGTAGTCCGCAAAAATGAAAGTGGGGGAAACCGTTGCGGAATACGGCTTTCGGGAGCGACCCTATCCCCCACCGAAGATGTAAATTACGGATAGGAAATCACTCTTCTGTTTCTCATTTGCATTAAATTCGTATTGATTTGGTTCAAAGTATTGTTCATGTTTCTCAGCTGTTGCGTATTTTGATTGTTTTGATAATTTTGATACCAGCTGTTTGAGTCTTGTGCGCTGGCAATCCTTTCTGCATTTAGTTGATTAGCCAATATCTGTGCCAGTTTTAGTATATTAGCTCTTTCTGAATCTATTTTTCTCGCACGCTCTTGGATAAATTCAGCCCTCGATGCTAAATTTTCTTCCTCATTCATCCATTGCGCTATCAAATTTATGGTTTCATCATCCAAAGTTGATTTGAGCTGACGCGCTGCAAGTTCCGCCTCAGCCATGCTATCACTCTTTTTTAACTGAATGTATTGGGTCAACTGATCATCATTTAGGCTATCAATTATTTCCCTTTCATTTATGACATGCAAATCCATATCAGCCCTAAGACTTTTGGCATCCTCAATTAACACTCTTAAATCAGCTTGGTTTTTTAAATTTCTTTGCTGCAGCAATTCAAGCGGAGTTGGTTCTTTGGGGTTATGAGCACACCCCAAAATTAAGATTACAGAGGCAAGCACCGTAATAATAGTTTTCACTGATATCCCCCTTTCGTTCAATCAAGTGAAAATCATTTATCCGACTTAAGCGGAATCATCTTGCCGCTGGCGTTATCCCCCTGATCTTGACTATCCGGCCTTGGCTCTTTTCCGCCGCATCGAAATCACCTTACCCCCTGCCGTCCCCACTGGCAGTGACTTCCCCAGGGAGCCGACGGCGCTTTGCAGGGTGTTCTGTCCCAAATGACTATACCTCGATGTCATCCGAAAATCGGAATGGCCCAACAATTCCTTAACCACGAACAGGTCTGTTCCGTTCTCCACCAGCCATGAAGCGAAAGAATGTCGAAGGGTATGGAAAGTAACCTTCTGTCTGCGGTCCGTGATACCTTCATTCAGCCCCATCGCCTTCACGGTTCGGGCGAAGGTGGCAGACGTCCAATAGCTCTTTTCCCCTCCCCTCGCAGGGAAGACAAGATCGGTCGGATTTGCATCCTCCTGCCGCCGCGCCTTTAGCATCGCCTTGGCTTGGTCCGTTAGAAATGCCGCCCGCGTTTTACCGTTCTTGGTGTTGCGAAGAGTCAGAAGCCCGCGTTCGAGGTCGGTATCAGCCCATGTAAGAGAATTGATTTCCCCCAGGCGTAGACCGGCATGGAGGGATAGAAGGGCTTTATCGTGAACGTCCAAGGAGGTGCCGGCCAGCTTTTCCAGCAGGAGGCTTGCTTCGTCATGGGTCAAGAATCGCATTTTACGGTTGTCGAAGGACGGCATCCGGATCTTGCCAACAGGGTTGTCACCGTCGAACAGATCGTTTCGTTTGGCGTAGTTGATCACCGCCCGGACGGTGCCAAGGGCGTATTGGATGGTACGGGCAGACTTCCCCGCCTTTGTCATGGCGCTTCTGATTTTTTCCAGGTGGAAGGGTGAAACCGAACAGATTGGGGTTGACTCGGAAACGCCTTTCCCTATCCACGCAGCCAAAATCTTTTCAGTCCGGACACTATTCTTGGATTTTGTGGCTTCAGAGTGCTCTAAATATTTTTCCCAGACTTCCGCCCATGTGATGTTTCTTATGGCTTCGGCTTCTTTTTCCTGCTCTGCGGCCTTTTTTTCTTCTTCTTCCAATTGCCGTTTTTCGGCGAGAGTTTGCGGCCCCGTGCCAAGCCTTTGGTTGTGTTTCAGTTCGGCCAGTGCTGCATGAGCACTTGTGGCGGTATGACCGTGAGAAGCCCATCCAACCCCCTCTTCCTTGTCACGACCGGCCAACTTGTACCGGATGGAAAAATACTGATCGAATTTCTTCCCGTGCTTCCTGGAAGGGTGTTTCCGGTACCTCACGCCAGGGAAGCTGGTCTTGATCCATTCCTTCGCCACGTTGCCCCCAATCTGCGGGTTTGAGATTTCTAAGCCATGCTGACGCCACTCAGCAGGTCACACCTCGTTTTGCCAGTCCCGCTCTGGTCCCGCTTTTTCCGGTGAAATGGTATGAAATTGAGTGAAACTATATGATGATTACATACAGGAAAACGCTTGGAAAGTCAAGGTATTTGTGAGGTTTTGTGAAACTGCATGAAGGTGGGGTTAGCTGATTCGTAATCAGCAGGTCCGCGGTTCAAGTCCGCGCGCCGGCTCCACATTTTTTACCAGAAACTATAGGGGATTTGGGCACTTACGTCCAGATCCCCTTCTTTTTTTACCCGCTTCACACCCTGTCGAATCCCGGTATAATGACCCGAAAATCGACCCTTCCGCGTGTGAATTGCGTGTGCAATATGCCCTGCCCGGTACCTCACGTCAACCTGCCCGCCGGATCGCTTCACCTTGGACAATCATAAGACCGACGGAATTCCTTAGGGACGGTACTCCTAATCGTCCCGCCGGAGAAATCCACAAAGCCGACAGAAAACAGCCGAGGACGAGAACGAGAACGCGTACGAGTACGCGTACGAGTATGAAAATCTGAAAACGCCTGCCACCTCCAAATCGAAATCGGTATCGGTATCGGTATCGGTATCGGTATCGGTATCGAATGCTTTCGGCACCGTCAACGACAACGTCGTCCTTCGATTCACAACCCCCACCCCCGCGACTTTTTCCCCCTCTCCCTCGATGGGAGAGGGCCGGGGTGAGGGTGAATTAAAGACGATTTCAATCTCTTCTACCCCCTCCCCTTGATCGCCTCCCCCGGGGGAGGGGAAAAGCAGGAACCGACGAGACCCCTTCCCACCAGTGGGGATGGGAAAATCAAGTCCCACCATGAAGATCATGAAGAACATGAAGAAAAAACAGCGCACAGCTCTTCTTCATGTCTTTCACGGTCGCAAATAAAAAGCCGAGTACGAGTACGCGTACGAGTATGAAGATCTGAAAACGCCTGCCACCTCCAAATCGAAATCGGTATCGAAATCGGTATCGGTATCGGTATCGACTTCGATATCGAAATCGATATCGAGATGCCAACATCTTGTATCCCTAATATTTTATTATAGTTTCAATTGTTCGATCTCCGGGTCGTGTCGCTGCATTTCACTCGAACCCTCGAGACCTCGGCCCCTCGACCCCTTCACTTTTCCCAACACTATTGGAGAAAGCCCTGATTATCTTATATTATTTTTATTTATTGACAGGAAAATATAGAATGCCCCCATAGTCCACCCGCCATAATCCTTTTCGAGACGGAAAAGGCGGTGGGGCAGTACCTCCCGAAAAAGGACCTGGCGCTCGAGGTGGGGCACGCAATTCTCAAGGGGGGAGCCATTATGATCTGGCGGCCGAAGGTGGGACAGCGCGTGAGGATCAACTACCGGAAGAGCCTGAGGACCGAGATGCCCTGTCAGGATCGAACGGGAATCATCGAGAGGGTGGCCGGCGGGCCTGGGCCCATCAGCGCCCTTGTCCGATTGGAGCATCCCGGTTGCGGCGGGGGACAATATGTGATCGTGCCCAGGGGATACCTGGTAGCGGTACGCCAATGACCCCGCTCCCGCAACCCGCAGTCGTCTCCGATCGAATGCTGTCGGAGGACCTTGGCGGCGAGGTCGATGCGTGGGAAAGCGCCGGTGGATCCGTCCGCCCGAGTGGGCCCTGCGCCACTGCGTGATCTCCACGGGGCCACTTCCGGGCTTGTGGCGCAATGAGGCCGCGCCCGACGTGCCGCCGATCCTGGCCGCAAGGGGCGAAAGCTCGTGGATAGAACCGTGCTCTGCTGGCCGCCCCAGTGCGCGATGATGGAACCCATCGATACGTTTGTGAGTTGGCTGATCGACTGGGTGCTGGGAGATTTTTTGTTCGCCTATCTCAAGGAGGATCAAACCCGGGAGAATTTCACCGACCGGATCCAGAACCTGATCACCAGCAGCCGCCAGAGTCCCGGTACACGACTGGCTTTGCCGATGTCATGGCGAGCGACCGAATCCGGCTCCAGCACTGCATCCTCTACGGCGCGTATGGTTGGGTTACTTTACTGGTCCGATTTCCTTTAGATACAGGGCCAAAATAGAATCACTTCCGTAGTGGTTGGATGGTATTCCTAAGTCGACACTCCCGGCAGGATAGGCCGAAAATTTCTGATTTTCGATGTCTAGGATGTAGAGATAATCGTTTTGATCGATATTTGCTGAACTAAACTCTGTCAGTACGAGGTTAACATACATACCATCTGACTTAACTGAATCTGTTTTCAGCATCATGTAAGAGTCGTTGCTTGGAATATAATGAAGACGAGAGTAGCCGCTCTTTCTGAGCCTTATGACGGCTTTCTTGACTGTGTAATACTCAGAAGGTCGGGGCCTTTTTGAAGCCTTAATTTTACCATTAAAGATCATCTTGCTGTAAATCAAAACTGCTGAATCTTGAGAAAAGGCATTGGATTGATCATCAGTATCCTCATATACCCCGCATTGTTTCCCCATCGATTCATCTATCTCGACTGCATAGCTGGTGAACAAAACTTTATTGTGATTAGAGACTGGAATTTCTGCAATTTGAAACCGTACAAACTTATCAGTTACAATCACAGATGAGAGATCGATCATAAATTTCATGCCCAAGCTGTTATTTTCCAGCAAATGATCGTATCCTCTTTTCTTTAGATGCGCGATTTGGCTTTCAACCTCTATATACGCCATTGAATTAACACCATTTTTACCTTGAAGTTCTTTGTAGTCCTCCCATCTCACATACCCCAGTTGCTCGTAGCGACTGGCGCATCGCTCAGTCGCAATCAAAGCAGTTGGTACGCCTATGTACCCCCAACCAACACTAGAGCAGTCTACTGTTTGGCCGGTACTCGGATAAACCATTATCTGGTTAGGTGCTGCACATCCACTTATTAGAACAAATAAAGAGGTAGAAAGGATAACCAAACTCCTACGCATAAAGCCTCCTGAATTTGAAGTTGGTTTGGAGATCAATGCGCTTTAAAATGCAGCTTCAAATTGTAGAATGAAAACAATAAGCAATAGGGTGACTTGCCCAATAGGAAAGCGAAAAAACGTTGCTCCGTTTTTCTGGTCGTCCGGATTTGAATTTTTATCGGTCAAAACGGCAATGAACTTTACCTCCCAAACTGCCGCCTCTATGTGGCCGTGAAGTATAAGGCTTAACCAAATCGCTGGCCGGCTCATAGACAACCAAGTGCCCGTGATTCGAGGTCACGCGATAGTTCAACACCTTGAGGCCGAACCGTTTCCTGGCCTCGTACAACCATTGAAGCCAACGCTGAAGGTCCCGCGCAAATTTCACCAGGAAACTCCCTTTTGTGGCAGCGGTGGGTCAGGTGCCAGACTTGCCTGGGGATAAAATGCCGATGCGCTCGTGCCCTATGTAAACTTCCGACAACCTTGTTATTGGGGGGAGAAATGAGCGGTATAGAGGCTATTTGGAGCTAATTTTACTGCCTATCTGTCATCAAATCAGGGGGTTTGCTTGGTCCGACCCCGTTCACAGGGATTCATTTGTTAACGAAGAATCTTTCGAAAAGCTCTTCAGCCTTTGTATACCCTTCCTCAGTCATGCCAACAGATTTGGCCTTTCCTATTGGATTCGTAATAAAGCCCTTTTCATGCAACCGATTCATAGTATCCCAATCGAATCCTTTCCACGCCCGGGCTCCAAATCCTTCCTCTCGATTATGAGATACCAGTAGCAGTAAGGCCAAAGTATATTCATCAACTTTGTCTTTATCGTATTCCAAAATTTCATTCCTTTGGTTTCAATTGATAGGAGCTAACGAAGCCTTCAGCCGCAAGCGAAGCGACTCGGACTGAAATGCAAGGTCAGGCAAAATACATTTTCCGCCGCCCTTGACGCCCTGGTTATGACATATTTTTCAATATTTCATTGGTAGCAATAACCTGTGCGTAAGGTACAGACAATGCTGCCATAAATGACGCGTGTACATCTGATGCTTTTATGGTTTTGCCTTTGAATACCAAATCCCTTGTTGCACAGGCATTTTCAGCAACTACACAGTTAAAACCAAAATCAAACGCGGCGCGAGTTGTCGCATCAACACACATATGACTCATAGCCCCACAAATGACAACAGTATCTTTCTCAGTCTTTTTCAATTCTTCTAAAAGCTTTGTTTCACGAAAGCTGTTTGGATAGTATTTTCTCAACACTTTTTCACCTTTTATAGGAGATACCATATCATTTATCTCTACGCCTTTTGTATTTGGCAAAAAGAAAGTAGCACCGGGACGAACTGATATATGTTGAATATGGATTATAGGCAAATTCTTGCTTCGAAATTTCAGCAATAGCTTTTGTGCATTTTCCGCAGCTTCATTTATATTGACTAGCTCCATACTTCCACTGACGAAATAGTCGTTTTGAAGGTCTATCAAAATTAGGCAGGCGTTCATTATCTTTCTCCAGTCATTGATACTAACGGCAGGCATAAGGTGCGCGGCTTTTGACGTCGCTCCTAATGCTTTGGTTGGGTAATAAAGCCCCTGTGTAAAGATAAAAATATAAAGGGCGTCCCGATCTCGGACCAGCATAACGCTCCGCATACCCAGGTGGCAACAGAACGCATCGGAGTCGCCAATCCGAGTTGATGAACTTGTTATGTGGTTGGGTTAACTCGGTTCCTTCACTTTCTTACATAAATTTCTATTTGTTTGTTTCTTGATTTAACGAAGCTGACCACCTTGTTTTTGTATAAAAGATATTGGTTAACATCAAAAAATGATGGGCGAGTTTTGAAACCATCAAAAGGTAAATAGAATTTAACCTTATTGTTTTCATCTATCAGATCATTTAAAAGGAAAAAATGGATATAACCCATAAAATCATCAAACAAATCGAAAAATTTTTCATATCTTAACAAGGTATCATAGAGTGGACTTTTTTCTCCAGAATAAAAGAGACGGATGCATTCCAAAGTTAAATCAAACCTGTCATCAATTAAACCATTGACCCCGCGAGCTTGATTGATTGTCTGCTTTCCGTTAATTCTATTATTTGGAAAGATTATAGGCTCTTCCGGTTTTTGCGTACTTGGTTATCTCAACTGATTGGTTTTGCAACTAATAGTTGGATTTGTGATTTAACGAGATTGATGGTCTGGCTTTCAGAGAGAGCCTGCTATCCCTTTAATAGCAGGCTCTCTCTGAAAGCCCCTTCAAGTGAACTATACGGGTAAGGTATTTTTACCTGAAAATTCTTATAGATATGAAAAAGTACGCAAATGCCGGATGAACCAGATTATATAAGCCCCAATGGTAGAACCTGTATCAAAAAGCTCCTTTACTTCATTTAGAATTTGTTCTGTAAGCCACTTCTTCCGTTTATGATTTTTATACGAGTGCGTTATAGCATCGCTGCCAAAAAAAATTCTCCAAGTTCTGATTCGTGATACAAATAAGCACCGTTTTTGTTATCACGTAATTCAAGAAGGCTACCGTTTGGCAATGGCTTGCTCCACAATCTCTTGTGATATTTACGGAGTGTTGGACTGGTGCTATCAGGGTCACCGCCGTTTGAATCGGAGAAAAAATTAAAATTAGTGTCAATTATCATTTCGTTTCCGTTTTATTTATCGACTTATTCCTCAGCACATTACTGCTTGCTATTATCGCATGGAATCGGACCAAGCTATCAATTTGAATCTGTTTCGCTTTCTTTCCAATTCCGGCTGTTTTGAACCTCCTTAAAACGCTTTTTCGCCCCCGAAATTCACGTTTAGGTGGGCCCATTCCCGTGGGAGGGCCACCACCCCGACTCGCACCATGTTCAAACCGATGAAGACTACGCAGCGCAGCAGATGCTCGCCGGCTTCTATGGCTGTGGCAAGGTAGCGGTCCTCCCAGAAAGCGCCTTTGCAACGTTTGCGCTGGTTGGACTCCTGCCCGGTGCGGCCGGCCAGTAACTGAATCGATTGGGCGATCCCATTGCCTCCCATGCGATCGTGGACCAGGAGATGCACGTGGTTGGAGGTCACGAAGTAGTCCAGAATCGCGAGTCCATACCGCCGCTTGGCCTGATAGAGCCACTGCAGCCAAAGCACGCGATCCCGCGCAAATTTCAGCAGGAACACCCGCTTGTGACAACGGTGAGTCAGATGCCAGACCTGCCCAGGGATGAAATGCCGATGAACGCGTGCCATCCTTGGGGGAATACCTATAACCCCGTTTTCGAGGGGAAAATACGGGTTGTAGGGGCAATTTAGGGGTGTTTTCGAAACATATTGGTCATAAAATCAAATTGTTGGTTTTGTCCGACCCCGTTCAATGACCACACACAATGTGCAGCGGGAACAACTGCTATCCTACCCGCGATTCACGGTACTTCCTCAAGATATTTGCATGAAAGAACTTCCCTATGGACGGCGCAGATTTCATCTCAAGGTAGGTAGGCTCCGGTACGTCAAAGTACTGCCAAACCTGGCAATTGCTCTTGAATTCTACCTCGAGAGTGCATGACTCACTGTCAAACCCGATGCTCGTAATCATTGAAGATTCAACGTAATCACGTTCCACTGGTACCTCCTATTCGCTGTTCCCTAATTGCAGTTACAACAGATTTATAGTTCTCGGAATTTGCAGAGAACTCTTTCTGCCATTGCTCAACCAATTTGGGGTCTTCGCTCGTTGGGCGAGGATGGTTTAGCCTTATTCGTACCCTGGAAGGAATAACAATTGATTCTCCTATAACAATGGCCTCGCCAGTTCTAAGTGAAGGCAGTAGGTCAATGAGACTGGTAAGGTTATCAGGTGCGGAAGCTTTGACAATCGATTGGTCGCTTGAATTGGTCAATCTCAAGGCGACGAACGTCCCAACCTGTGCCAGAATCGTATCAGAAATCTCCGAAGGCCTTTGAGATATTACCATAGCGCCAACCCCAAACTTCCTTCCTTCCTTGAATATCTGTTCAACCGCTGCCTTGGAATAATTACTGTTGCTGGACTTATCCAGATAGGAATGGGCCTCTTCGTAAGCCATCAGTATTGGTCGGTTTTTACCCGTGTATGCTTCACTTCTGCCCCAAAACATGCTGTCGTATACAAACCGCGTGATTAGACCAACCGTTATATCGAGAACTTCGAAAGGTATTCCACCCAGATCCAGTATTACAAGCCTTTCATCACAGCCGATCCATGAATTCAGTAGGTCGTGCAAGTCTTTGGGCGATGAAGTATCCCTGTAATCTTGTGGATTGAACAAGAAGTCATAATTCGAGTCCTTTAGCCGTGACAAAAGCTTCTTCTCGTAGGAGTAGAATTCCTGAAAATGCCTTGATTTATAGGGCGCCGCTGATCCAACAGCATATGCCTCAAAAGAAGGTGGCTCGAGATTTTCATAGTTGCCCGCCTTTTCGACACAGGCCGTTTCCTTGGTCTGCTTTTCAACAGCGGATTCAGAGAAGCTTGCATATAGCCACCAGTGTATCTCATGCCAGAGTTCTCTGACGTTGAATGGTATCGGGCTGTCAGCATTGACGAATACCGGATTCACTGTGCCAGATTTCAACGCAGAGCAATTTGCTCTCTTCCTTTCAACGATCAATTCGCGAAATTTCCGATATTCCGGTCTCTGTTCATCCTTCTGCGTTGCGCCAACCAAGAAGTACGAAAGTTCTTCAAAGTTCATAAGCCAGAATGGAATCTGGAGCCGATTTGTTGGGTCGTTTATTCTGAATACCCGAGCAGAAGGAAAAGCTGTGGAATATTCTCCGTGCGGATCTACGAGAATTATTCTCGACCCCTTGTAATCACTAAGAATACCCTTCAGAATGCTGACAATAGTATTGGACTTGCCGCTTCCAGTAGAGCCTAGTATCGCACAGTGCCTTAAAACCAACCTATGGGTATCAACATATACCCGCAAGTTGTCAGAGGATGAATGCGTGCCTATTTCAAGCGCGCCTTTCTCTTGTTTTCCGTAGATATCAAAAAGGTCTTTCTCGATAACCAGGTGCACTTCGTCGTTAATAGTTGGGTATGTACCTATTCCTTTTTCGAAGTCACCATCGCCGACCTTCTCGCCAACAAGCTGAATAGAAAGATACCGCGAACCGGTATTGACCGGTCTGTCAGCGCCATTTGCCTTCGAAGGGATATTGCTTACTGAGGACACGATGCCATAGATTGATATGTTTCCAACCGGAATTCTGACGAATGTCCCAATTTGGCCGACTTTATAAAGCCGACCGTTGATAATGGGCGCTGATGACGGTATATCATTGGTGACTTCCGCTTCGACAATCCCGGAATTCACCCGGATGATATTGCCCAGGTAGGTAATTTCTTTTGCCATTCTAAATGCCCTTCTCATTCTTCCCTGTGGTTTGAATCAGGAAATCCACCAGCTTCTGGAAGTCACCAACGGTCAAAGCAGATGTCGCCGTATCATAGAAGGAGTCGACTTTTCCAATCGAACTCAGAGCTGATGAGTCTACTTCCCAATTGCCAAGAATACCATTTATGATTCCGGTCTTCGGCCCAAAACAATTCATGTTCATGAAAGCTGGCGAGTTCTTGTGGAGTCGCTCAATTTCTGCGTCGTTAAAGAAGAATGAAAGCACAAAGAGGCGGTTATTCTGGCGCAGACAATTGAAAAGGATCTCATTGATATGTTGATCCGAGAACGAATATCCGGAAACAATGAAGAGTAGTTCGCCAGAAAGCAGGTATTGTTTCAGTCGATCGAAGTATGCGACGAAGGGTTGTTTACGGGACGACTCGTATTTCTCCTTTGACGGGTAAATAACGAGTTCGTTTTCTTCATCCGCGATGTTTTTGATTTTGCCTATCCTAAGAATCCTAAATCCACTGTCAGTCGGCGCTTTCTTCCAGAACCAACTCAAGGAGCCATGTATTTTCCAAAGGCGAATCCAGTTGATAGTCAAGTCATCTTGGCAAATACTCTTGTCTATGCTCTCCTGCCAAAAGAAGGGCTCGTAGGCGCCAACAAACCCATCGAAGTATGGAATTCCGTTCTCTTCCAGGGATTTCTCTACCACAAGGTCATAGTTGGATGTAAACACCTCTTTGGTTGACTCTTGATGCAGGTTGTTGTACCAAGCAAGGAACCTTTTCGGGACATCCAAAGAACAGATGTCTTGTTTTTCCATGATGATTTCGTAGATTGCCGTGCATATGCACTTGTCGAGCTCCCTTGCATCCTGCCCGCATATGTCAAGGTATTTCTTTAAAGGGCTTTCATTCGTGATTTCGCGTATTCTGCGATTCTGGTTGAGGATATCTTCAATGTTAACGAAACGACCGGCAACATTCGGCTCCAGGTCTTTCTTTAGCGCGTCGTACTGTGCATGACATTTCGTATTCAGCCTTTCCCTAACTTCCATGGTCAATTGGTCGATATTGGGTATACCCAAAGCACAAGATGTCCCTGCCCCAAAGAAGAAACCAATGTTCTTAGTGTAGGAGAGATGATTCTTTAGCTCTCGTATTTCACGCACCAAATCAATAGTACCCATAGCACCACTGCCTTTCGATGTTTGTATTAGCAGACTCAGGAAGCATCGATTCTGCGTTCATGCACTTTAAGTCTATATCCCTCATTTATTGAATTTCTCTGACCGTCGCATTGGCGCCCCTAACATGGATTAAACGACCCAATAGTCGCTTTATTATACGTCTATTTAGTGGCCTAAATCTTTTTATTGTTTTAATGAGACCAATAACACCTTCCATTTCCGTATTTATTGGTCTGATCTGTCCAATAAAAAATCAGCGTTTATATATGATCTGTCATTTGAGCAGCAGGAAAAATAGTTCGCTCATCACTGGATTTGGTTATCATAGCAGCGGTTATTTTTGACTCTCATCTTCTGCAACGGAGTATGGCTGTAACCCTGTTTGCTGTTGAGATATTTAAAGCTGTCCCCTATTCTTTCCATGGTTATCCCCCCAAGCGTTATTCGGCCCTTTTTCAGCCCCTCTTCGAGTTCCTCGGACCATCCCGGGAGGCCATATTTGATGCTTGCCACCGGCGATGCCCCGCAGGAGGGGCATTTTTTGGGTTTTCTCGCTTTCTCTATCCTGGTGGGGTGGTGATACATTTCCCTAAACTGAGCGTTTCCCAAACGAAAAAAGTCCTTCATCTCGGGTTAAGATGTTGTTATAGTTGTTAAAAGCGACTAAAACAACGACAACGCAACCGGCACCCAAAAGATGAAGGACTTTGCGATGAAGGATAGCAAAAATTACCGTCAGAGGAAACACCAAATCCACCGCATCGAGGTTACGGGCGACCGGCTCACCGGCCGGGCGGGTCTGGCGCTGTTCGTGGCCTACCTGCACGGCATCGAGATCTTCCCGTGGCTCGACCGGTGGTTTCAGACGATCCGCAAAAGCAACAAGGGGCTTTCCGTGGTCGAACTCTTCAAGCAGGTGCTCTGCTTCATGGTCGACGGCACCAGCCGCCATCTGAGCTATTTCGACCAGCTCACCCGAGACGAAGGCTATGCCGGCACGATCGAAACGGGAATCGGCCGGATGGCCTCCTCCCATCAGATAAAGCGCTTTTTCAAGGCATTCGCCTGGACGCGGGTCTTTCTGTTTCGCCGTCTGCTCCAGCGGCTTTTCCTCTGGCGGCTTCGGGTGAGCCGGCCGCGGGTCATCGAGCTTGGCATCGACACGATGGTCATGGACAACGACGACGCCCACTGCCGGCAGGGCGTCAAGCCGACCTACAAGAAGAAAAAGGGCTTTCAGCCGCTTCAGATGAACTGGGGCCGCTTCATCGTGGACGCGGTGTTCAGAAGCGGTGACAAGCACTCCAACCACGGCCGGACGGTCGAGCAGATGATCCTTCACATGGTGGCCCTGATCCGGCGTGAGTACAGCTGGGATGTGCCCATTGTCATCCGCATGGACAGCGGCTTTTTCGATCAGAAGATCTTCACCCTCTGCGAGAAGCTTCAAATCGGCTACATCTGCGGGGGCAAGATGTACGAAGACATCAAGCAGATGGCCGCGGGCTGGGACGATGGCGGCTGGAGCCGGTTTGAGTCCAAACGCAAGGCCGCCTGGCAGTACGTTGAGTTCGGCTGCAGGCGGGGCAGATGGAAGCGCTTCCGCCGCGCCTTCTACTGCCGGCTGCTCCATGAGGGCGGCCAGCTTTATCTTCCCGGGATGCGCCCCGACACGGTGATCGTCACCAATATCGGCCAGGGCCAGGCGGTGGATCACATGCTGCGAAGAGCCGGCAAGCACGCCTGCCTCACCGCGGAGGGGATTGTGGCCTGCTACCATGAGCGCGGAAGCGACGAGCTTGCCAATCGGGCCTTGAAGGACTTCGGCCACGAAAAGCTTCCCTTCAAGCGGTTCACTCCCAACGCGGCCTGGTATTACACGATGCTGCTGGGGCATTTTCTGCTGGAAGCCTTCAAGGAGGACGTGGGGGCGCCGGTGGTTCAGGTCGGCTCCTATGCGGGCACCGTGCGCCGCAGGCTCATCGACATCGCAGGAAAGATCGTCTCCCATGGCGGGCAAATTGTCCTCAAGGTCACCCGGGCCTGCTTTGAAAGCCAGCGGCTTGCCGAACTTCTCGATCGGTGCAGGTCGGCTCCGGCCATCACCTGAAGCCGCCAACGGACAACTTGCAGCGCAAATGAAATCACAGGCGAAGTGCGCCTGACCGATGGGATTTTCGGCAGATAGCCGTTTCATAATGTGTTTTTGCCCATAAAACTCGCAGGGAAACCCTCGATGGTCCCGCCGAGGCTTCCATCGACGGACTCATATAGCAGGTAAACTGCCGCATAAGTCAAAATCGCTCAATTTAGGTTATAGATTAAGCGCTCCGTCTATTTTCCTTTCTGCCATCAGAGGAATCCGAAATTTTAATAACTATTTATATTTCTTAATGGTTATGGATGGTAAAGACAATATTCTTGTTAAGTATGTTTTTAGAGATTCACAATTGGATTTTCTTGATATATCATTATATTTTTCTGTATGAAATTGCATAGATTTCATAGTTAATAAAATAGATTTATCGATCTCTTTGCAATCAGGATATTGGTTAATTTTTGAGGGTATTTTTCTCTCCTTATATACCTTTGCAAGGATAGAATGGATCAGGTTTATTACATGCACTCTGAACTCATCGTCTATAATTTCAGAGGCATCAAAATCATACCCTACGACAACACCTTCAAAAATACTTTCATCGTAAAAAGAAAAAGCATAAATTTCAATAATATACCTGCTAATCTTTCCATGTACTGCTGCAATTAATATTATACGACCAGTGCTATTAAGATGGCCTGAATCGAAAACCTTAAAATAATCCATTTTAATTTTCCCAGTCTTAATTCAAAGTTCCTGCAGCGGGGTTCAGCGCGATAAGCGCAAATTTCATTATGCCAGATCCGATGCTTGCCTGTTTTTACACTTACCTTTTTTCGCCCATTGAAAGAAATCCCCCTTCTCTCACCTCCGCAACCAAACAACTCTCCGGCAAGATCCTCATCCCTCCGAAATACCGGTTATCCAGCCACGCCTTCACCTCCTGGAAATCCCTTCCCGCTGACCGCATAAAGGCCGATGAACACCTTCCCCTCGAGGTTCGGCTCGTGGATGCGGACGGTGAAGGTGGTGTCGGGTTGGATGATGGGTTGCTTTGGCCAGATGAGGCGGAGGTCTTTGCGGTCCGCGGCGATGATGATGTGGTGGCCTTCCGGGATGTTATTGGTGTTGCCTCGGATCTTAATGGTGCAGCCGGAGCGTTCCAGGATCTCTATCCAGCCGATGGGCTCCAGGTCGGAATCGGAGGGATACGGGTGCGTGGCGAATCGGATGTCTTTTTTCATCGTTGGCTCCCAGGCGATCTGGTAGGGCGACGAGTCGCCCGGGAGGCCGGGGATGGGTTTGGCGTAGCTTAATGCAACGTAAAAGAAAGCGGAGAAAAGAAGAATGACGGTCAGAAGGGAGGAAATGGCAGCGGTCTTGAGGACAACCCGCGTGGTGCGGGAGCCGAAGCCTTCTTTCTGAGCGGGCCTGGTCTGCCCGAGAAGCTGGATCGCCTCTCGGTTGACGGTGTCCGGTCCCATGGGTCCCTCCTCTCGCAAGAGGTGAATGGGCTTTCCGGTTCTCTGCTTGAGCTATTCCAGGACGACCTGCATGAAGTCCTTTACGATCTGGTTGTTCTGTTTGACGTCCGTTTTGCTATCCATGAATGCCGGTTGAGCGGAACCATGAGCATCGCCTGTAAATGGAGACCGCTCAACAAGGCATCGAGTTTGATTCGGGTCAAGTTCCTAATCGCGTATCTTCTTCACGCACCGGCCGAGGGAAACCGCGTTCCCGGATGCCGGCATGATCCTGTGCCGGGAGACCTGAGCGAGAGTTTCGGTCTTCCTGGCGCGGATAATTCCGGGTGTTTTCGGCCTGTGCCGGATTTTTCGAATAACCACAACTCCTTAGCATACCTTGGCCAATGATACAAGGACCGGAAATCATAAAGAAAAACAACCACAAAGCGGCGGAGCGAACGATGCGGTCTCAGCGCTCGACCTGCTGAATGCCCTCCAACACCCAGAAAGCTCCGGGTGTGTTCCGCTCGCGGCTGAAATGCCACAACTCGCGGACCTGACTGGGCAGTTCGCCATCGCTTTCCCTCAGCATGACATCAAAGAGCACCGAGACGATCGTCTGATGGTCGACATCACGCGCCTCGATGATGCGAGGGGTGACCAACAGGACTTCGGTCTTGCCGGGGGTGGGGTCCTCCTTGGCCTGCGCCTGGATTTCCGAGAAAACCTCGGGTGAAGTGAACTGGCGGATATCTTCAAGGTCTCTTTTGTCCCAACTGTTCTGCAATCTCGCATAGACGGCATTGGCGCCCTTGAGGAACTCATCCGCATCGAACCCCGGCGGCAGTGAAGACTGATGAACCGTTTCAGGGGCCGGCGGCGTATCGTTCAAGTGGCCCCATGGCTGGCCGCTGGCGCCTTCAAACGACATGGCGCCGCCCGGGGATGCCGATTGAGTTGCCATCGTCCGGCTGCGCAAAAAGCGAAACAGCATGAAAAGCCCCCCGCCCACCAGCACCAGATCCAACAACCCGGGGCCTGTTCCAAAGCCGCCGCCAAAGAGCAGCGAGCCTATGAGTCCGCCCATTAGAAAGCCACCCAACATACCTCCCCACCGCCCCATCGGCGATGGAGACACTCCCGGCTTCTGTTGGACGGTTTGGCGCGGCTCGGCCTGGGGAGAAGCGGGTTTCTGCGTGGGGGCCGGAGCGCTGCGCTGGTAGCTCGGCCTGCTCCCAAAGGAACGACCACGGCCGAAGCGGGCCGCTTCCGCCGCTTCATGCCAGAAATAGAACCCGCCAAGCGCTATACAAAACAAAGCCAGAGTAATGCATCGTGCCTTCATGTTCCTGTACCTCTTTTCATTTACCCGGAAGTTGAGGCCGCCAAAAGCGACCTGATGCGCGGGTGTATAGGAACAGCCTCGACATTTCAACATGATTCGGAATATCCCGGTTGGTATTTGCCGTGCAATCCACCCATTTTGGCCGTCTGAACGGATGTTGCAAGAAACTTTTGCTTCACGCAGTGCCCAGTCATCGTTCGTTTTGCGGATCTTCCGTCCCCGCGCCATCTCTTTCTTCTCTCCCACCAGCCAGGTCATTCACCCGTCCCGGCTGAATATGCCGGTCGACCTTATTGACAGCCCTTCGGCGATTTGACACATTCCGTCAGCGGCAATGTCGACCAGCGCTCACGGTGTGCCGAACGCCAATGCATCGGATCCTACTCTATTCTCTTCTACTGATCGGGGTGACGGCGTTCTGCGGTTGCACGGCGGAGAATCCGCGCCCTGTCGCTCGCGCGGGCTGTCTCGACCTGTCGGGGTGGGATTTCAGCCGGGGCCGCGTGGTCTATCTCGACGGAGAGTGGGATTTCTACTGGAAACGACTGGTGGCGCCCGCGGACGCCGCCGGGGCTCCGGACGGCGGGTTTCACCTTCCGGATTACTGGAACGGGCACCGGCTGGCCGGTCGGGCGCTGGGCGGCGACGGCTGGGCCACTTTCCGCCTCCGCATCGCGCTGCCGCCGGGGCAACCGGACCTGGCCCTGCGGATCGAGGACCAATCCACCGCCTACCGGCTCTGGATCAACGCCACCGAGGTCATGGCCAACGGCCGGGTCGGAGCGGACGCCGCCTCCACGACGCCCGATTACCAGGTCCGCACAGCGTCTCTGCCGACTCACGCGGGAACCCTCGACTGCCTCCTCCAAGTGGCCAATTTCCACGCTACCAGGGGTGGGCCCTACCGCAAGATCGCCCTTGGCAGCCGCACGGCGATCGATGAACTGCACGTTCGCCGGTTCGCCATCGATGTGCTCCTTTTCAGCGTGCTGGGGATCATCGGTCTCTACCATCTGGTGTTCTTCCTGCTGCGTCCGAACGACCGGTCTCCGCTCTATTTCGGCGGTTTCTGCCTCTGCTGGTGCCTCAGCACGGCCTTCGGCGGCACGGGTGGCCGCTTCATCACCCTCATTTTTCCGGATCTTCCCTGGTACTGGCTTTGCCGCACCGACATTCTGGGCTGGTTCGCGAGCGTTCCCCTGGCGACCATGTTCTTCGCCGCACTCTACCCCGACGAATTTTCAACGCTCGTCACGCGGCTCGTCCAGATCACCGCCGTGCTGTTTATTCTCTATGGGTTCCTGGCACCGTCCCGGCTTCTCGGGTGGATCGAAATCCCCTACCAGATCTTCTCGATGGCGACCGCGCTCTACATCGTTTCGGCCCTGTGTCGATCCCTGCGCCGGGGTCGCAGCGGCGCGGCCTTGATCCTGGCCGGCTTCCTGGTGTTCGTGGCCACCGTGGTGAATGACATCCTCTTCATGAATATGGTCGTCTACAGCGTGTACCTGATTTCCGCCGGCATGCTCGCCATGGTGCTCAGCCAGTCCTTCGTCCTGTCGCGGCGGTTCGCCCGGTCCTTTGCCATGGTGGAATCCCTCACCGCCGAGCTGGCCGGGAAGAACATCACCCTGTCGCGTCTCGACACGCTCAAGGACGAGTTCCTGGCCAACACCTCGCACGAGCTGAGGACGCCCCTGAACGGCATCGTCGGCCTGGCCGAATCGCTCGTCGCGGGGGCTACCGGGGCCCTTCCCGAGAAGACCCGGCGCAGCCTGGGCATGATCGCCGCCAGCGGCCGGCGCCTGGGCGCCCTCATCAACGACATCGTGGACATGTCGCGCCTCCGGAACCATGAACTGGCTTTGCGGCGGCAGCCCGTGGACACGCGGGCCCTGACCGAGACAGTGCTCGCCGTGATGCGGCCGCTCGCCCAGGGCAAATCCCTTGCCCTGCTCAACGAGATCCCGGACGGCCTCCCCGCACTCCTGGGGGACGAAGACCGCCTGCAACAGATCCTCTACAACCTCGTCGGAAACGCCATCAAGTTCACCGACCGCGGAACCGTCCGCATCACTGCCTGTGCCATGGACGGCACGGTGGAAATGACGGTAGCCGATACCGGCATCGGCATTCCCCTGGAACACCAGGAAAGGATCTTTCACCCTTTCGAGCAGGCGGATGCTTCGGAGACACGTGTTTTCGGAGGAGCCGGACTGGGGCTCGCCATCACCCGGCAACTGGTGGAGCTCCACGGCGGCGGCATCTCCGTGGCATCGGCCCCGGGCGCGGGGAGTCGTTTCCGGATCCGCCTCCCAGCGGCGCCGGCCGGCGTCGTGGAAGTCCCCCGGACCGCCACGGCAAGCCCGGTAGTGGCGACGGCGGCGCCGGAAGTTCTGGTCTCCGCCGCAGAACCCACGGAACTCCTGGCGGGAATAGCGGGCCATGTCACGATCCTGGCAGTGGATGACGATCCGGTCAACCTCCAGGTGATCGTCAACTCGCTGGCCTACCGGAATGTCACCGTTCGCACGGCGGGGGACGGCCGGTACGCGCTGGAGATCATCGGCATGGATCCGCTTCCGGATCTGGTCCTGCTGGACATCATGATGCCGCGGGTGAACGGCTACGACGTCTGCCGCAAGGTGCGGCAATCCTATCCCCCGCAGGTGCTGCCGGTGATCCTGCTGACGGCCAGAATCGGAGCGCAGGACCTGGCGCAGGGCTTTGCCGAGGGCGCCAACGACTATTTGGCCAAACCCTTTGCCAAGGAGGAACTGACGGCAAGGGTGGTGTCCCAGCTCCAGTTGAAGCAGGCCTACGTCACCCTGCGCGAAAACCTGAGCCTGCGGCGGGAGCTGGAGGAGCGCAAGCGGAGCGAGCGACAGCTGCGGTTGATGCAACGGCGGTTGAGCTTCATGCTGGACAGCATCGAGGACGCCCTTCTGGCCGTAAACGAATCCGGGGAGGTGGCCTTCTGCAACCAGCGCTGCGAGGCACTGCTGGGCTGCGGGGCCGAAGCGCTCCTGGGCCGCCCGTTCCGGACGCTGCTGCGACAGGAGGCGCGCGAAAAGGGGTCGGCGGCCGGCGGCGAATCCCTGCGGTCCTACATCGACGGGCCAGACCGCCTCCAACCCGTCGAGGTCGACCTCGTGAAAAGCGATGGGACGGCCTGTCCGGTCCGAATCTTTCCCTCCTGCTTCGAGGTCGAAGAGGATGCGGTCTGTCTGCTGATTCTCCGCCGCGCCGCATCACCCAATGAGAGCGGCTCTGCCCCCGACCTCCCCCAAAGCCTGGCCGCGGTGGAGGCGATCCGGCGCAACCGGGCCCGTCTGCAATCACTGAAGACGACCCTTGACGGCCTGCTCCCGTTCATCCATCACGAGCAATCGGGTTTTCTCGAGGAATTGGTGGCCATCGACACGGCGCTGGAGCACATCGGCGCGGCACTGCTGCAGGGCGAGCGCCACCAGACGCGCCGCCACCTGGCCGTGGAGGTGATGACCTGCGCACTTGATTACTGGACCCAGTGCACGGGGCTTTCCAAAGCCGATCTCGCCACCCAGTCGAAATTGTGGAAGACCTACACCAACCAGGACGGGTGGGAGCGCACCCAGACCCTCGACCGATACCTGGCAATCGAGTCCTTTCCCCAGCGGCCGGCCTGGCTCAAGATCTTCAAGACCGCCGAATATGTCCTGGCAGCCGGCACCGTCGATTCCGCGTTGCGGGCTCGGTTGGAAGCCTTGTTGACGCGGCTGCGCGTCCGGAAGTGACCTCATCTGACCATACACCATTTTATCCGTAAATTCAGAATGTTGCAGTTTTCTTTCACAGGTCTTTAACGATTCGCGGCATTGACCCCCCTCCGGCAAAATAGCTAAATCTCAAATCTCCGCTTTTAAAGCGGCTCCTGAACGGCCTACCGACCGGAACAACACAACGCCACCAGAGGTTCAAATCGATGCCACGCCGAAACGGAGTACACGGGACTGGACGGGATCATGTCAAGGGCGGAAATGCGCGAGTTTTAGGGCGATACCTCGCCTTCCTGGGGATATTGCTGATGGCAGCTCTGCCCGCAACCCTGCGGGCCGACTGCACCATGGTCGACCTCGAGACCGGAATGGTGGTTTCGTGCGAGGGAGCCGATCCGGACGGGGCCGTGACCGGCGCCGGCGACGATGTGATCATGGTGGCGACCGACGCCGCCGTCAGCCGGACAGATGCGAAAACCTCGACGATCGGCGAATCGGCCCGGACCACGACTATTTGCGCCGGCGCCGGCGATGACCGGATCTCCAATTCCGGCGAGGTCACCGCCACCGCACGTGTCGCCACCGATGCGGCCGACCTTTGGGTCGCTCCCGTAGGAGGGCCGGCACCCTACGACGGCATCGCGGCAACGGCCGCCGCCGCGGGTGTCGACGGCGGCGCCGGCCGGGACGTATTCGTCAACGACGGCACCGTCAGCGCGCTGGCCGAGGGGATCATCACGGCCGGCGCCATCAATCTCGAACTGTACGATCTGACCCGTGTCGACGCCAGCCTCACGGCCGCCGCCAGCGCCATCGGGCTGAGCGATCCGGACGGCATCGACATCGCGAATTCCGGCGCCATCCGGGCGGCTGCCAACGCCTCGATCCTGGCCTGGAGCGGGGAGGTCAACAGCCGTGACTGGGCTGCCGCCGACCTGACGGCTACACCCCTGGCCGCAGCCGTGGGCATCGCCGGCGGCCGCGGCCTCCTGGAATTGGCCAACACCGGTGAGATTTCCGCTTCGGCCCTGGCCGGGGCGATGCTGCCCCTCGCCGAGATCAATGCCTGGGATCTGGCGGTGGCCGGCGCCGGCATCGGAACCAAGGACGATCCCATGGCGGCGATGGCCGCGGGGATCGCCACCGGCCTCGGCGGCAGCCACATCGTCAATGCCGCCACCGGCAGGATTATCGCCGAGGCCCAGGCCATGGGGACCATCGATTCCCTGATCCTTTCGCTCTACGACTTCACCATCGCCTCGGACCTCCTCGACAACACCGGCAGCATCGCCACCTATCTCGGCGCCTTCGCCACGGGCATCGACGGTGGTCCGGGCGACGATGTCATCCTCAACGCGGGCGGGATCAGTGCCCACGCCGATGCCTTGACGCTGGCCCTGAGCCTGGGGGTGGGCGCCGAGGGCGTTCCGTCAGGGGTCTTGTCGACGGACAATTTCCTCATGCCGGCCGGTGCCGGGATCACGACCGCATCGGGCACGGTGGATACCTCCTCCTCCGAAGGTCTGCGGGGGGCCACCGGCATCAGCGGCGGGGCGGGGCGCGACACGATCCTCAACCTCGGCAGCCTGACCGCCGCGGCAGACGCCACGGCCACCTCCTCCGGGCTCAGCATCAGTTTTCCCCTTTTGGAGCTCGCCGGGATCGCCAAATGGTGGAACGATATCCCGCCGGCCGTGGCCCTCACCACATCGGGCACGTCGGCCGAGGCCCATGCCGCGGGGATCACCGCCGGAGCGGGGGACGACGCCATCGTCAGCATTCCACCGGCCGGCAAGGGGATCGGCGTCACCGCCACGGCCATTGCCAACACCAATCAGACCGCCCTCGTGCTGCAGAATCTGACCACTGCCGGAGGGGGCCCTCCCTATTACGCGAACCTCGATCTGGCCCTGGCCAACGCCGGTGCCGAAGCCGCCGCTCAAGCCTCGGGCCTTGACGGCGAGGACGGGCACGACGCCGTTCAGAACCAGGGCGCGCTGGCGGTGACGGCCGAGGCCACCGCCGTGGGCAACGCCGCTTCGGTCTCGGTGGTTGGCCTAAAAGGGATGACCGGGCTCGGCGCAGCTCTGGTGGAAGCCAAGGTGGACACCCAGGCCTCGGCTGCCGCAACGGGTCTGGAGGGCGGAACGGGGGACGACACCGTGGCGAACCGAGGCCCCCTCGCGGTGGATGCCCATGCCTTCACCAACAGCCTCGCCGCCAGCGTCAGCGTCCAGGGGGAGATGAAGGGCGTCGGTCTGGGGGCGGCCTTCGCCGATGCCGACGCCGACGCCACGGCCCGTGCCATCGGAATGACCGGCGGAGACGGGGCGGACATCCTTGTCAACAGCGCCGGCGGCACGGAACCCCTCCATGCGCATGCCGACGCCGAGGCCTATGCCGAATCCTTCGCCGTGACCGTTCAGGGAACCTCCACGGGCGTGGAGATCGGCGGCGCCCTGGCCACGGGAACCACGACGGCCGCAACCGAGGCGGTCGCCATGGACGGCGGGGCGGGCGGCGACGATATCCTCAACGAGGGATGGGTGGAGTCCCTGGCGGAAGCCTTCACCAACAACCTGGCGGTGGGCGTGGATCTCCAGGCCTCGGCGAAGGGGTTGGGGCTGGGGGTGGCCCTCACCGATGCTTCGGCCACGGGCCGGGCCGTGGCGAGCGGCATCGCGGGCGGCGCCGGCGACGATGGGATCCGCAACACGGCCGCCGGCACGGTCCAGGCCCGTGCCGACGCGGACACCTACGCAGAGCTCCTTTCCGCCACCGTCCAGGGCGCCTCTACGGGGGTGGTGCTCGGCGGTGCCCTGGCCCTGGCCGACAGCCGGGCCTCGGCCGGAGCCACCGGCATTTCAGGCGGCGCCGGCCAGGACAACCTCCTCAATGAGGGCCTGACGGACGTGAACGCCGCCGCGACCGCCAACAGCCTGGCGGTGGGCGCCACCATAGCGGGCGCGGTGAGCGGCATCAGCGCCCAGGCCGCCGTCACCGACACCTCGACCTTTGCGACTGCCGCGGCCACGGGACTGGCCGGCAACGACGGCCGGGACACCATCACCAACATCTCCGGCGCTACGGTGCGTTCGACGGCCGATGCCAGAGCCTATGCCGAAAGCCTCACCGTGACAATCCAGGGGCATACCACGGGAGTGGCACTCACCGGCGCCCTGGCCCGCTCTGAAACCGCCCCCACCGCCTCGGCCGCCGGGATTTCCGGGGGGGCGGGCAACGACGGAATCGTGAACGACGGACTCACCGATGTTTCAGCCACCACGGACAGCACCAGCGTCAGCGTCTCGGCCCGGGTCGTGGGCCTGATCGAAGGACTCAGCGTGGGAGCGTCCCTCACGGACACCTCCACCACGGCTGGGGCCACCGCCCTCGGTCTCGACGGCGGCGACGGCAACGACCGGATCGGCAACGGCGGCACGGTGCGCGCAAAAAGCGATGTCGCCCTGCGGGCGGCCAGCGTCTCCTTCGACTTCGGCGGGGTGCCCATCGGGGTGAGCGCCGGCGCCGCCCTGGCCGAATCGACCACCATCGCCGACGGCAACGCTACCGGCATCCGGGGCGGGGCGGGCGACGACACCCTCGTCAATACCAACACCGGGGTGATCGACGTGAATGCCCTCGGATCAGGCACCGCCACGGCCGTGTCGGTTTCGGCAAACACCCTCGGCGCCGCCTGGAGCGATACCGCCACCACCACCCGCACCCGGGCAGTGGGTATGGACGGCGGCGATGGGCGAAACCGGATCGCCAACCATGGCAGCCTCTCGGCGAACAGCCACGCCACGGGAACCGCCGGCAGCTACGCCATCCAGATCGGTGTGGGAGGGGGAAGCGCACGGGCCGGCACAAACGCCGAGGCCGCAGCCCGCGGTCTTCGGACCGGCGCCGGGGCGAACACCGTGTTCAACGAGGGCACGATTTCGGTCACGGCCGAATCCGACCTCTCCGCCGAAAACGTCAGCTTCACCCTGGCCGGGGTGGCCAGCGCCGAGGCGGCCAGCACGGCGACCTCCGACGCCGCCGGCATCGACGCCGGAGAAGGCCGCAACACCATCGTCAATGACGTGGGCGGCCGCATCACGGCCCTGGCCGATGCGGAGGCCAAGGCCACCAACGTGGCCGTCGTCATGGGGGTCGCCGGCGTGGACGGCACCACCACGGCCACGGCCCGTTCGGCCGGCATCTGGGGCGGCAACGGGGCGGACGACGTCATCAACCACGGCGAGCTCACGGCCAGCGCCAAAGTCCACACCGCCACCGTGGCGGGATCGATAAGTCTGGCCGGCATTGCAGCCCAGGAAGCCGCCCCAGGGGCGCTGGCCGAGGGGATCGCCACGGGCGGCGGGAACGACATGGTCCTCAACACAGGATCGATTACCGCAGGGTACCTCGGGGCGGATCCCATGGTTCACGCCGAGGTCGGCGGTGTCTGCTTCCTCAGCCTCGTCAATTTCTCCGACTCCCAGTTCGCCGCCAGGGCCGAGGCGGCGGGCATCAGTACCGGCGCCGGGAACGACACCGTCATCAACCAGGGCGCGATCCACGTGGGCGGCGACGACTGGATGGCCCTGGGCACGGTGGGCGCCTTCACCATCGAGGGAATCACCTTTTTCGACATGACCAGCGTGAGCGCCAGGGCGGAGACCGTTTCCACCGGCATTCAGGGCGGTGAAGGGGCCGACATCCTGACCAACGACACCGCCGGAGAGATCACGGTCCAGGCAACTTCCTACTCCGACGCCACGGGTTCGGTGGATATCCTGCTGTTCGGCGCGCCGGCGGCCTTTGCCGGCGCCACGACCCAGGCCGGCGCCACCGGCATCGGCGGCGGAGCCGGGGCGGACTGGATAAGGAACCTCGGCACCCTGGAGGCCGAGGCCGACACCCGGGCGGATGCCACGGCCACGGCATGGGTGGGCTGGGGATCGCCCTTCGCCAGTTCCGGCGCCACGGCGGTCGCCACCGCCACCGGTCTTGACGGCGGCGAAGGTCTCGACCGGCTGGGCAACAGCGGTCGTCTCTCGGTCATGGCCAATGCCGAGGCCAACGCGGAGGCCAGCGCCGACACGGACATCGCCGCCAACAGGTCCGAAGCGGAATCCACCTCCCGGTCCGAGGCTTGGGGCATTCAGGCCGGGGATGCAGGCGAAAACCCCTTCAACTCCGAGGGCGGCACCATCGCCGTCACGACCTCCTCCGGTGGGCTGTCCAAGGCCGTTTCCGATGAAAACGCCAGGGCCAGGTCCGTTTTCACGGCCGACGCTGCGGGCATCCAGACCGGGACCGGAGTCCACGCCACCCTCAACCAGGGACAGGTCACGGTCACCGCGGCAGTGAACGTCGATTCCCACGCCGTGGGCTCCTCCAACACCGCCGCGGCCGAAGCCACGTCCCGCAGCGGTGGCGGTGCCACCGCCACCGGGATCGGGGCTGGCGAGGGGGAAAACGCCCTCCGGAACGACGGCGACCTCACCGTCATCGCCACCAACACGGCCCATGCCCTGTCGAACTACCCCGACGCACACCTGGATCACGCCTATGCCTATGCCGGGGCCGGCGGCATCACCGCCGGCGCCGAAGCCCGGGGCGTGGCGGCGGGAAGCGGCGACAACACCGTCTGGAGCCAGGGCGGCATCACCGTCAGCGCCAGCCTCGACGCCACGGCGCAAAGCCATGCCAATACCACCCGCGCCACGAACGACGCCAAATCCTATGCCGGCGGGACGGCCGCCGCCACCGGCATCACCGTGGGCGACGGCAGGAATGCCATCGGGATCTCCGGGGACACTACCGTCACGGCCGTGGCCCAAGCCGACGCCCTCGGCTACGGCGAGGATTACGGGTGGGCCCATATTGGCGACGAAACCACTGCCGGGCTGGACGCAGGCGCGAGAGGCGTCGCAGCAGGCGGCGGAGTCAACACCATCGTCAACAGCGGCGCCATGCAGGTGACCGCCACCGCAGACGCCTATTCCTTGGGATCGGCCCACACCTTCAGCGACGATCCGCACGGCCGGGCCGTGGCCCATGCCAGGTCCGAGGGGATGGGTATAGCGGCCGGGGATGGCGGCAACACCATCATCAACGACGGCCTCATCCAGGTGACGGCCCGGGCCGATGCACGGGCGGAGGTGAGTGTCGACTCCACATTCGGTGACGAGCACCGCTACACATGGCATGGTTCCAGCGCCCGAGCCGTCGGCATCCTGACGGGCAGCGGCGACGACTATGTGGCGAACCACGGGACCATCACCACCACCCAGGTCGCGGACGGCGCGGCTTTTCCGGGTACGGCCATATTCACCGGCGCGGGAAACGACCGTGTGGTCCTTGGCGTTGCCTCCACCGCCACCGGATCCATCGAGTTGGGCGAAGGCGACGACACGCTGGTCTTCATCGGCACCGAAGCCCTCGGCACGGCCGCGGTGAACGGCGCCATCGATCCGGGCAATGGCAGCAACAGCCTGGTCTTCGATGGGACGGGCAGCCTGGGCCATGATTTTGCGGGGTTCACCAACGCCACCAAGCAGGGGGCCGGCGCCTTTACTCTGGAGGCAGGGCTGCCCACAATGCGAAACCTGGCGGTGAACGAAGGCACGCTGCACCTCGCCGTTCCCTACACCATGGCCGGCGACAGCGCCTACCACACCGTGATCAGGGGCGACGGCGGCCACGGCCGGCTGTCGGTTTCGGGCGCGGCCGTCCTGGACGGCGCATTGACCGTGAGCAAGGACGGGGGGTTCTTCGTCAACGGAACGACCTACGACATCATTACCGCCGGAACGGTGGAGAATGCCTTTGACGATGTAGCGTTGCCTGACTTCAAGCCCCTCCTGCGCTTCGAGCTGAAGCAGATGGCCGACCGTGTCCGCATCGGGGCTCGGACGAAACCCTTCGCCAGCCTGGCTTCCGACCCTGTCCAACGGGCGGTGGCCGACTGCCTCGACCGGATCCAGCCGGCGGCGACCGGCGACCTGCGGGAAACCATGGCCGGCCTCCAGAACCTCGAGGCGGCCCCCATCAGGGCGGCCTACAGCCGGATGAGTCCGGCGCCTCACGACCTCTTCACCCAGGCAAGTCACCACGGGGCGCGCCTGACCACGGACATCCTCCAGCGCCGGATGACCCAGGCGCGCCGAATCGCCGGGGCCGGGCCATCAGCCTCGGCCGCCGAGCCCATCCTGCTCGCCATGGCCGGCGATGTGGGGCCGTTCCTGGCGGCCGGCGGTGTCCCGGAGCGCATGAGCGGCAACGGCCTGTGGATCAGCGGTCTCGACCAGTGGGGGACCCAGAAAGCCGATGACGGCTTTCCCGGCTACGACTTCGACATCCGTGCTACCGCCATCGGGTGGGACCATACCTGGAACTCCCGCGTGACCCTGGGGATGACCGCCAGCCTGGGGTCCATCGATCTCGACCTGAACGAAGACGCGGGGGACGGCGCCATCGAAACCGCCACCGGCACCGTCTACGGCAGCTATTTCACCCGGAACGCCTATGTCGAAGGGGCGGTGACCTACGGCCGCAACGACTATGACATCGATCGCGCCGTCGCGGTGGGCGCCGTCCGCCGCATGGCTGAAGGCGACCACGACGGCGATGTCTTCGCGGCCTTCCTGGGCGGCGGCTACGGCTTCGACCTGGGCAGCTGGTCCTGGGGGCCGGACGCGGCCCTGTGCTACGTCCATCTCGACGAGGAAGCCTTCACCGAAACCGGCGCGGGCGGCATGAACCTCACCATCGAAGGTCGCCGGACAGAGTCCCTGGTAGCCGAGGCGGGCCTGCGGGTCGCGCGCCGGTTCGAAACGGCTCACGGCCGTCTGATCCCCGAACTCCGGGTAGCGTTGAACTACGACTTCGGCATCGACGACCGCGCAATCACGGCGGCCTTCGAGGGCGCGCCGGCCGTAGCGTTCACCACCGACGGCCAGGACGTGGAGCCACTCGGCTTCGTGACAAACGCCGGCTTGACCTGGATGACGGCCTATGGCATCGAGGCGGAATTGAAGTACACGGGAGAATTCCGGGAAGGATACGAGGCCCACGGGATTGTGGGGCAGGTCCACTGGTCATTTTGAAGAGAACGCCACTACGGGCACTACGAACGTGACGGCCATCGGTACGAATATCACGAACATTGTCGATCCTGGGCAACAACCCGTAACCCATCGCCGTTCACCAATAACCAATCACCAATAACCAAGAGATTCACCCCCCGGGCTTCTCCAGAACCGACCTCACCTTCAGCAGCAATTCCTCCTTCTCGAACGGCTTGTTCAGCAGGTGGGCGCCTTCCATCAGGATACCGTGCTTCGTGATGATGTCCTTTGTGTATCCCGACATGAAGAGCGTTTTCAGGCAGGGATGGCAAGCCGCCACCCTTTCGCGAACCTGGGCCGCGTTCATGCCCGGCATGATGACGTCCGTGAGCAGCAGGTCGATCGATCCGGCGTGGGTTATCGCCTCCCTTATCGCTTCTTCCTGTCCGGCCGGGGCGATGACGGTGTAGCCTTCCCTTTCGAGAATCTGCCTCACCAGCCTCAGGATGGCGGGATCGTCCTCCACCACGAGGATGGTCCCGCTGCCCTTCGACGAGTTCGAGGGCTTTTGCGCGGCGGCCGGTTGCACCGGCTCCTTCGCCGAGTTCGGAAGATAGATCTTGAAAGCCGACCCCCTGCCCGGCTCGCTGGTCAAACAGATGTTGCCGCCGTGCTGTTTGACGATTCCGTAAACGGTTGCCAGGCCGAGCCCGGTGCCCTGGTCCCGCGATTTCGTGGTGAAAAAGGGCTCGAAGATATTGTCATGGATTTCAGGATCGATTCCGGATCCGGTGTCACTGACGGTAATCAGGGCATAAGGCCCCGCGCTGACGCTGCATTTCGCCGCGTCGCTCTCAGCGTCGATCCATGCGGCGTCGGTTTCGATCATCAACAGGCCGCCCCGGGGCATGGCATCCCTTGCGTTGATCGCAAGGTTCATCAGCACCTGTTCCAACTGGGAGACGTCGGCAACCACCCGCCCGGCGTCAGGCGACAACCGCAGCTTCAGCTCGATGTCCTCTCCGATGACGCGGCTGATCAGTCGTTCGAACTTTGAAATCACCTCGTTGAGGTCGAGAATCCTGACATCCAAAACCTGCTTCCGCCCGAAGGCGAGAAGGCTTCGGGTCAGATCCCTGCCCCTGATCCCGGCGGCGTGTATTTCCTCCAGTGAATCCCGATGGACATGTTGCGGTGGGAGATCCTCCCTCACCAGTTCCGAAAAACCGATGATCGCCGCGAGCAGGTTGTTGAAATCGTGGGCCACGCCTCCAGCGAGCCTTCCGATGGCCTCCAGTTTCTGCGCCTGCCGAAGCTGGTTTTCCAGAGCCGCCTTTTCCTTTTCGGCCTGGACTCTGAAGCTGATGTCCCGGATGGCCGCGAGGTGGACCTGTCTTCTCGCCCACTCGAAGTGGGTCGCGGCGATCTCCACCGGGAATACCGTCCCGTCCTTTTTCCGGTGATGCCGCACCGGGACGAGAGCAAGCTGTTTTTCCGTCGCCCGCGTCGTCTCCGAGGGCTCCGCCGACATATCGGTGTTTTTCAGTTCGATCAGCTCGTCGTGTGGATAACCGTAAAGATTTTCGGCCGCCTCGTTGACTTCCAGGATCCTACCCGTTTCGTTATCGATCAGGAACACCGCATCGGAGATCAGGTTGAACAGTCTTCGGAACTTTTCCTCGTTTTCCCGAAGCGCGTACAACGCCGTCCACTGTTTCGTGACATCCCGGCTCAGACCGATCATCCGGATGGCACGGCCGTCGTCTCCTCGAATGAAGCTCCCGTTGGCTCTGACAACCTTCTCGATACCGCCCGCGGCCACGATCCTGAATTCGGCATCGAACTCCTCTTCACCCTTGAGCGCGGAGTTGATGGCCGCTGTCACCTTTTCCCTGTCGTCCGGATGCAGGGCGCTTTCCCAGGCTCTGTAACATCCTTTGAAAGCGCCTTTCGGGATGCCGTAAATCTCCAGCATCCGGTCGTCCCAGGACAGAATATCGCGTTGAATATCCCAGTCGAACACCCCCATGTTTCCGGATGCCATCGCCAGCATGAGGCGACGGTTGGATTCCTGAAGGGCTTTTTCGGCGAGTTTTCGCTCCGTGATCACCTCCGTGTAGGTGACGATGCCGCCGATTTCGCCATCCTCACGGTACCAGGGTCTGCACTCCCACCGGGTGTAGGTGATCGAGCCGTCCGGCCGCTCGAAGTAGTCGTCGTCGCATCCCTCCACGGCGCCTGCCAGGCAGCGTCGATGCACATCCTTCCATTTTCCGGGAATTTCCGGAAAAACCTCGTAGTGGTGTTTTCCGAGGATGTCCGATTCCTGAACGTCATAGTCACGGAGGTACCGGTCGCTCACCGCGATGTAGTTCAGGTTTCGATCAAAGACGGCAATCGCGTTGGGATCGTGCTTCACGATGTAGCGCATGATCTCCCCGCTCTCGCGAAGCTTTTCATCGGCAATCCTGCGCCGGGTAATGTCCTGGATGGCCCCCAGCAAGGTGAGAAATCTGCCATCGTCTCCCAGAAGACGGCTTCCGGACAGCTGCCCCCAGAATTCGGATCCGTCCTTCCGCTGGTAGCGTCCTTCCAGGTCGACGGTTTCGATGGTTCCGTCGATCAGCTCCCGCAGCTTCGCTTCTGCTTGCCCGCTGTGAGTCTCATGGGTGAGCTTCGTGTAGGGGATCCCGATGACTTCCTCGACCCCGCGGCCGAACATCTCCGCCATGCGGCGGTTGGCGAAGGTAATCGTGCCGGCGGCGTCCACGAGAATGATTCCCACGTCCACCGCATCGAAAATGAGCCGGAGCATGGAACTGCTTCCGTGAAGGGATTCTCCCTCCTGTTTCCGCAGTGCAAGCTCCCGCTCCAGCCGGACGACACTCGCAGCCAACTCCTCGTAACTCGGTTTGCGCTCCATTTCCCAGAATCCTTTACCCGCGTGGCAGCCGCTCAACTCAACAGGCTGGGGATAAATCGGAAGTAAGGGTTTTCGGCTCCGGACGGACACCCATGGCATTCCGGACCTCGAGCATTCCCATCCAAATTTTTCGAATTACACCCTGGATACCCGCCTGTCAAACCTGGAAACGAAAACATCCTCAATGACATAGGCGTGTTGGGCGACTTCCTCATCCTCCGCCGCCCATCGGAATGAACCGGATTCCTGCCCCGAATTGTCATCCGCCACGATATGCCTGATAATGGAAAATCATGTTCGGCGAGATTCGGATTCGTTGGGCGTTTCATCCGCTGTCTATCGGGACCGAAACAAAGGGTTCGAGGCTTCCTGGGGACCAGGGATCGGGGGCTTGTTTCCATAGAATTACCTTGAATCCTCGAACGGCCTTTCGGAGCCTTCACATTTAACCCGGCAATTTTGGAAAGATCCGGTAAAAGGAACGATCGGGCACGAAAACGGGAGCACGGAATAGTGAAACCAGCAAACGATCAACCCATCGTCAGCCCCTGGGATACGTACAACCGGCAACTGGTGTCCCACGTCCGTCCCCCGGACTGGGAAAACCCCAAACCGGCCCCGCGATACAACCTGGTGGTCGTCGGCGCCGGCACCGCGGGCCTCGTGACCGCTGCCGGAGCGGCCGGATTGGGGGCCAGGGTCGCCCTGATCGAGCGCGGCCTTATGGGCGGCGACTGCCTGAACGTGGGCTGCGTTCCGTCCAAGGGCGTCATTGCCGCCGCGCGCGCCGCATCCGCCGTGCGCAGGGCCTCCGCGTTCGGGGTGAAGGTTCCCGACGGCGTTCGGGTCGACTTCGGCCGGGCCATGGAACGCATGCGTAGGCTGAGGGCTTCCATCGCCCCGAACGACGCGGCCAGGCGATTCCGTGAGTTGGGTGTCGATGTCTTTCTCGGAGAGGGACGGTTCACCGGCCCCCACTCGATCGAGGTCGCGGGCGAACGCCTGTCCTTCAAGAAAGCGGTCATCGCCACCGGCGCCCGGGCCGCCGCGCCGCCCATCGAGGGCTTGAAGGAGGTGCCGTACCTCACCAATGAAACGATCTTCTCGCTGACCGAGCTACCCGGGCGGCTTGCCGTCGTCGGCGCGGGGCCCATCGGCTGCGAAATGGCCCAGGCCCTTGCCCGCTTGGGCGCTGAAGTGCTGCTGCTGGAGACCCTTCACGGCGTTCTTCCCCGGGAAGAGCGGGATGCCTCCGGCATCGTCTTGAAATCGATGATCGAGGACGGCGTCAGGCTGCTGTGCTGCGCCAAGGAACTCAAGCTCCGGAAGGCGGATGGCGGCAGGATCGGTTTGACCGCGGATTCCCACGGCAAGCGGTATGACGAGGTGGTCGACCAGATTCTGCTGGCCGTGGGACGCGCGCCCAATGTCGAGAACCTCGGATTGGAGACGGCCCAAGTCGCCTATTCGGAGAAGGGCGTTGAGGTGAACGACCGCCTTCAGACGACCAACCCGGACATCTACGCGGCCGGGGACATCTGCTCTCCCTACCAGTTCACCCACGCGGCGGACTTCATGGCACGCACCGCGATCCGGAACGCACTGTTCTTCGGGCGCGCCAGGGCAAGCGCCCTGACCATTCCGTGGTGCACCTACACGGAGCCGGAAATCGCCCATGTCGGGCTCTACGAGCAACAGGCCCGGGAACAGGGCATCAAAGTCGACACCTTCACCCGGGAGCTTCGCGAGGTGGACCGCACGGTTCTGGAGGGCGACACCGAAGGGCTGGTCCGGATTCATGTGCGCCGGGGAACGGATCGGATCATCGGCGCCACCATCGTTGCATCGAACGCCGGCGACCTGATCTCGGAGATCACCATGGCCATGACGCACGGTCTGGGCCTGAAGCGGATCGCCGAAACGATTCACCCCTACCCGACCCGGGCCGAGGCCATCCGGCAGGTGGCCGATGCCTACAACCGCACACGCCTCACCCCTTTCACCCGAAAGCTGTTCTCGCGTTGGATGGAATGGCGGCGCTGACGGGGAGCATAGAGCGCAGCGGGCGAAGGACTTCCATCGAAATCCGGATCGGGATCGGGATCGGGATCGAAAAAAAGGGGCCGAGGGGTCGAGGGGATTAGGACTTGTTTTCATAAGGTATTTTTATAGGCTTGATTGACGGATTGCCTTTTGTTTTTTTGCACTTTCCCTCGAAACCTGGACCCCTCGGAACCTTGACCCCTTCCCCCCCAATGCGTTCGGAGAAGATCCAATAGGGGTCAAGTTTCCAGATGCCCAAGGGATTTCTCGTCGAGTCCGGGAGGATTATGACCACAGCAATTCTCGCAGTTCTCTTCGGCCTGGCGCTTCTGGTCTGGAGCGCCGACCGGTTCGTTGAGGGTTCGGCCTCGACCGCGCGTCATTTCGGCATGCCCCAGCTCCTGATCGGCATGGTCATCGTCGGATTCGGGACCTCCTCGCCGGAAATGGTGGTGTCCGCCCTCGCCGCCATCCAGGGCAACCCGGGTATCGCCCTTGGAAACGCCTACGGCTCGAACATCACCAATATCGCGCTCATCCTCGGCCTGACGGCGCTGATCAGTCCCATCTGGGTCCGATCACAGGTGCTGAGAAAGGAATTGCCGATCCTCACCGCCGTTACCGCTCTCGCCGCGTGGCAGGTCCGGGACGGACGGATCACCCGTATGGATGCCGTGGTGCTGCTGGCAGCGTTCGGCGGGTTGATGGCCTGGACCATCTGGGAGGGGCTGAAGAAGAACGAGGACGCCCTGGCCGATGAAATGGAACAGGAACTGGAGCTTCGTGCCATGCCGATCGGCCGGGCGGTGTTCTGGCTGGTGGTCGGACTCGTGATGCTGGTGGCAAGTTCCCGCGTGCTGGTATGGGGAGCGGTGCGGATTGCCAACGAGTTCGGTGTAAGCGACCTGGTCGTCGGGCTGACAGTGGTTGCGATCGGAACCTCGCTCCCGGAGCTCGCCTCCTCGATCATCGCTGTCCGCAGGGGCGAACACGACATCGCCCTCGGAAACGTCATCGGTTCGAACCTTTTCAACACCCTTGCGGTGGTGGGAATCGCCGGGACGATCCACCCGATGCCGGTTGCGCCTGAGGTCTTCTCCCGCGACATCCTCGTCATGGCCGCGCTCACGGTCTCCCTGTTCGTCATCGGGTACAGATTCAAGGGACCCGGCCGGATCAACCGCCTGGAAGGCGGCGTCTTCGTGGCGTGCTTCCTGGGATACACCATTTATCTGGTGACCATGAGCTTCGGCGGCTGAGAGGGGGCGGGCGGTTCCCGATAAAAACAGGCGACGGGCGCGATAACCCCTGTCAGCCGAGCAGGACCAGGCCGCAGACACTCGAAAGCTTCACTTCGCCGCCGTCGACGACCCGGGTCGTGCCGCTCATGGACCAGCCGGCACATTCATACAGCTTTGCCACATGGATTCCGAATCCGGACATGTTGAAAAATAAGCGCATCCCGGTTATTCCAGGAACTGTCGAGACATCGTCACACAGGAGATTGCCGGATGGCCAGGATTCGGCGGCCGACGCCGATGCCGCTATCCAAGGCAAAAGCCCACATGCAAACAGCGAACGGCACGGGCGAGGACTGACCCGCCATGCCCCTCGATTACACCACACTGGATCTGCTTCGCGGCAGCAACCCTGCCTGGCGGCTGCTGCGGTCGGATCACGCACCGCTGGTCGTCAGCTTTTTCCAACGGGTGTTTCTGGACGCCAATGTGCGGTTCATCGCCCAATCCGACCTGGTGGAAGCGCTGGAGGACACGCTGTTCGCCCTTCGCGAGCAACTGGGAGCGGACGCCTTTCCCAAGTCCGCCCAACAGTATCTCAATGACTGGGCCGACAACGAAAAAGCGTGGCTGCGGAAGTTCTACCCGGGCGGATCGGACGAGCCTCACTTCGACCTGACACCGTCGACCGAAAAAGCGATCGCGTGGCTGGACAGCCTGACGGAGCGCGCCTTCGTCGGAACGGAATCGAGGCTGTTGACCCTGTTCGAACTGCTGCGGCAGATGCGGGAAGGAAGCCAGAGCGACCCCGAGGCTCGCATCGAGGAGCTCACCCGGCGCCGCGAGGCGATCGACGCCGACATCGCCGGAATCCGGGCCGGCGATATGACCATCCTGGACGACACGGCCCTCAAGGACCGGTTTCAGCAGTTCCTCCGGATGGCCCGCGAACTGCTGTCGGATTTTCGCGAGGTGGAGCACAACTTTCGTATCCTGGACCGGAAGGTGCGCGAGCGCATCGCGCTGTGGGACGGCACCAAGGGCGAACTGCTCGAGGAAGTCATGGGCGAGCGGGATGCGATTTCCGATTCCGATCAGGGCAAAAGCTTTCGCGCCTTCTGGGATTTTCTCATGTCCCAGCGCCGCCAGGAGGAATTGACCGGGCTTCTGGATGAAATCCTGGCGCTGCCGACCATAGCCGAATTGAAGCCCGAGCCCCGGTTGCGCCGGGTGCACTACGACTGGCTGGAAGCCGGCGAACACACCCAGCGCACCGTTGCGCGGCTGTCCCAGCAGCTCAGGCGGTTTCTCGACGACAAGGCGTGGCTGGAGAACCGGCGCATCATGGACATCCTGCACGGCATCGAGGCCCGGTCCCTGGCCGTCCGCGAAAACCCGCCTGCCGGAGGGTTCGTGCGGCTCGAGGACAGCGCGGTCGCCGTCGAGCTGCCGCTCGAACGGCCTTTGTACCGGCCGCCGATCCGCCCCCTGATCGCCGACACGGAGCTCGAAACCGGAGAGCCCGACGGAGACGCCGCGGCGCTCTTTGCCCAGGTGGTGGTCGACCGAGAGGCGATCGCCCGGCACATCCGCCAGGGGCTTCAGTCCCGATCGCAGGTCAGCCTCGAGGAGCTGGTGGCGGAACGGCCCCTGCGCCAGGGGCTAGCGGAGCTGGTCGCCTACCTTCAGCTGGCCGTGGAGTGGCCCCACGCCGTCGTGAGCGAGGAAGCCGCGTCGACAATCGAATGGCGGGTCGAGGACGGCACGGTGCGGCGCGCCTCGCTGCCGAGGATCATCTTCGTGAGGGATCAGGCATGAACGATCCGGATATTGCAACGGAAAGACCTTCAGGCGACAGCCATGAGCTGCCGGCAGTGGTCGTCCCCCTTTTCAAGGGGGTGCTCTACATGGAGGACAACCCGGCCCAGTGGAACGCCCTCCTGGAATTGCAGTTTCGCGTGCGCGACTACGTCGCCGTGCTCGGACTGGACCTGATCCTGGACGAGGCCGAGGGCTACGCCTTTCTGCGGTCCTTTCCCGATGACGACGACCCCGACGGCTCCCGGCTGCCGCGGTTGGTGGCCCGCCGGCAGCTCTCGTTTCCGGTGAGCCTGCTGCTGGCCCTGCTGCGAAAAAAACTGGCGGAATTCGACGCACGGGGCGGTGACACCCGCCTGATCCTGTCGCGTGACGAGGTGGTGGAGCTGGTCCGGGTTTTTCTGCCGGAGGGCACCAACGAAACCCGCCTGATCGACCAGGTCGGGGCCCACCTGAACAAGATCGCGGATCTCGGGTTCGTACGCCGCCTGCGGGGACAGCCGGACATGTTCGAGGTGCGCCGCATCCTCAAGGCGTTCGTGGATGCCCAGTGGCTTGCGGAGTTCGATCGACGCCTGGCCGAATATCAAGACTGCCTGGCGCAGCCGGGAGACGAGAACGATGGCTGAGGTCCTGGAACTCTCCTTTCTGGACAACGACCGGCTGGCCGGTTTTCGGCTGCAACGTCTGGAAATCTACAACTGGGGCACCTTCGACCGGAAGGTGTGGACCCTCCATCTCAAGGGCCGCAACGCGCTGCTGACCGGCGACATCGGATCGGGCAAGTCCACCCTGGTGGATGCCATCAGCACGCTGCTGGTCCCCCAGCAGCGGATCACCTACAACAAGGCGGCAGGCGCCGGGGCGCGCGAACGCACCCTGCGGTCCTATGTGATGGGCCACTACAAGTCCGAGCGCAACGATGTCGGCGGCAGCGCGAAACCGGTGGCCCTGCGCGACCACAACCACTACGCCGTCATTCTGGGGGTGTTTCACAACGCCGGCTACCTCAAGACGGTGACGCTGGCCCAGGTCTTCTGGATCAAGGACCTCCAGGGACAGCCAGCGCGTTTTTACACCGCCTGCGAACGCGACCTTTCGATCGCCGGCGATTTCGCCCGGTTCGGCAGCGACATCGGTCAGCTGCGAAAGCGCCTTCGCGCCTCCGGAGTCGACATCTGGGACGGTTTTCCGTCCTACGGCGCCTGGTTCCGCCGGCGCTTCGGGATCGACAACGAACAGGCCCTCGAACTGTTCAATCAGACCGTGTCCCTGAAATCCGTGGGCAACCTCACCGATTTCGTGCGCACGCACATGCTCGAGCCTTTTGACGTGGCCCCCCGCATCCAGGCCCTGATCGACCACTTCGACGACCTCAACCAGGCGCACAAGGCGGTCCGCAAGGCCCGGCAGCAGATCGAGCGGCTCGTCCCGCTGGTGGCCGATTGCGACCGGCATGCCACGCTGACGGCGGCGGCCGACGCGCTGCGCGCCTGCCGGTCGGCCCTCACGGCCTGGTTCGCGGGCCGGAAACGGGCCTTGCTGGAGGATCGGCTTGCCGCCCTGACCGACGAACTCGGCCGCCGCCAGTCCAAGATCGAGCGCCTTTCGGAGCACCGGCGCTCGCTCGAGGCCAAGGCGCATCAACTTCGGGACAACATCGCCCGCAACGGCGGCGACCGCATCGAACGGATCGGCGAGGAGATCCGCGCCAGGGAGGAGGAACGGCAGCGCAGAAAATCCAAGGCCGATCGCCACGCCGAACTGCTGAAGGATCTCGGCTTTCGGCGCGCCGACACGGAAGAAGACTTTCTCGACCGCCATCGACGCTGTGCGGACTTGCGGGAGGAAGCCGATCGGCGCGAGACGGAAATCCAGAACGAACTCAATGAAGCGGGAGTGGCCTTTTCCCGGACGCGGGACGAGCATGCGCATCTCGAGGAGGAAATCGCGGGCCTCAGGGCCCGGCGCAGCAACATCGACGAAAAGCAGGTGGCCATGCGCCGCACGATCTGCGGCGCCCTGGATCTGCCGGAAGAAGAGATGCCGTTTGCCGGTGAACTCATCCAGGTACGCGAGGAGGAGCGCGACTGGGAGGGGGCGATCGAGCGTCTGCTGCGGAATTTCGGCCTTTCGCTGCTGGTGCCGGACGAGCACTATTCCCGGGTGGCCGCCTGGGTGGACGGCACGCACCTCAAGGGGCGGCTGGTCTATTTCCGCGTTCGCCCCGCGCGGGACGCCGCCGCGCCGTCTCCGCGCCCCGACGCCCTGGCCCGCAAGGTCGCCGTCAAACCCGACTCGGCCTACTACGACTGGGTGGAAAGGGAGATCGCCAGGCGGTTCGACGTGGCCTGCTGCGACACCCAGGACCAGTTCCGGCGAGAGACCCGGGCCGTCACGCGCGCCGGCCAGATCAAGATGCCGGGCGAGCGCCACGAAAAGGACGACCGCCACCGGATCGACGACCGCAGCCGCTACGTGCTGGGCTGGAGCAATACGGCCAAGATCGCCGCGCTGGCGGAAAAGGCGCGGCGGCTCGAACACCACCTCCAGAAGATGGGAAGCCGCATTTCCCAACTGCAAAGGGAGCAGCGGACCCTCAAGGACCGCCTGACGACCCTTTCCAGGCTGGGTGAGTACCGCGACTTCCGCGAACTGGACTGGCCGTCCCTGGTGACCGAAGTCGCCGATCTTCAGGAGGAAAAACGCCGCCTGGAAGCCGCCTCCGACATCCTCCAGACCCTGGCCGCCGAACTCGGGAAAGTCGAGGAAGCGCTGGCGAACCTCGAGCAGCGCCGCGACCGGATGAAGGACAAGTGCTCCAGGCTTGAGCAGAAAAGGAGCGACGCCGAGGCCCTGCACCGGCAGGTGCTCGGGGTGTTGGAGGAAGCCGATCCGGCTCATTCAACGCATTTCGGTCGGGTCGAGGCGTTGTGCGGCGAAGCGTTGGGCACCACGGCCTTCACCGTCGAAACCTGCGATGCTTCCGAGCGCAGGCTCCGCGAGTGGCTTCAGGCCCGAATCGAATCAGAGGACAGGAAGATCGTCCGCCTGCGCGACCGGATCATCGAGGCGATGCACGGCTACCGGACCGCCTATCCGCTGGAAACCCAGGAGGTGGACGCATCGGTGGAGGCCGCGGGGGAATACCGGGCCATGCTGAAACAGCTCGAGGCCGACGATCTGCCGCGGTTCGAGGCGCGCTTCAAGGAGCTGCTCAACGAAAACACCATCCGCGAGGTCGCCAATTTCCAGTCCCAGCTGGCGCGGGAGCGGGAAACCATCAAGGAGCGCATCGAGCACATCAACACGTCGCTCTCCCAGATCGACTATAACCCGGGCCGCTACATCGTCCTGGAAGCGCAGCCCGGCACCGACGCCGACATCCGGGACTTTCAGGGCGAGCTGCGGGCCTGCACCGAAGGCGCGCTCACCGGCTCGGACGATTCCCAGTATTCCGAGGCGAAGTTCCTCCAGGTTCGCCGCATCATCGAAAAGTTCCGCGGCCGCGAGGGGCAGTCCGAACAGGACCGCCGCTGGACCGCCAAAGTGACCGACGTGCGCAACTGGTTCGTCTTCGCCGCCAGCGAACGCTGGCGCGAGGACGGCACCGAATACGAGCACTACACCGACTCGGGAGGGAAATCCGGAGGGCAGAAGGAAAAGCTCGCCTACACGGTGCTGGCGGCAAGCCTGGCCTACCAGTTCGGCCTGGAGTGGGGCGAGGTTCGCTCCCGTTCCTTCCGGTTCGTGGCGATCGACGAGGCCTTCGGCCGCGGCTCGGACGAGTCGGCGCACTACGGGTTGAAGCTCTTCAGCCAGCTGAACCTCCAACTCCTGATCGTCACGCCCCTCCAGAAAATACACGTCATCGAGCCATATGTCGCGGCCGTGGGGTTCGTTCACTCCGAGGACGGCAGGACCGCCAGCCTTCGAAATCTCACGATCGAGGAGTACCGCGAGGAAAAAAGGAGGCAGCAGTCGTGACGTGGACCGGCCCCGCCGACCTGCGCCAAAGGGTCCGGAGATGGTGGGACAGGGGCTCCCTGCTGGCCTGCCTGGCCGGAGCGGAGCCTCTTTTCCCGAGGCGGCTTCCCCTCAAGGCGCCGACCTCGGCCGAGATCACCCGGAATTTCGCGGAGGTGCGCGCCTGGATCGAAGAACTCGACCGCCATGCAAAATGCTACCGCATCGAGTGGCGCACGCTCCAGCACCGGGTGCTGGGCGCCAACGACCTGCCGGACGAGGTCTGGATCGACACTCTCGACGATGCCCTGAGGTTCATCGGCAAAAGCCGTGAGGCCGAACGGTTCGCCTCCCTGGTGGCCGTGACCCGTGAGCGGATGCCCGAGCTGGTCGACTGGCTGAAAAGGCGGCCCCTGCGCGCCCTGGCCCTGGCCGACGATTGGCCGCGTCTGCTGGACATCGTCCAGTGGATGCAAGAGCACCCCCGCCCCGGCAACTACCTGCGCCAGGTCGACATCCCGGGCGTCCACACCAAATTCATCGAAGCCCGCCGGTCCGTCCTGGCCGAATGGTTCGATCTCGTACTTCCGCCGGAGGCGGTCGACAGCTGCGCGGGCGGAATGTCCGGGTTCTGCCGGCGTTACGGGTTTCTGGACAAGCCGATGCGGGTGCGCTTCCGGATCCTGGACGAGGCTTGCGCGATCCTGCGCGTAGGCACCGATCAGGACGTCACGGTCACCTACGACGCCTTCGCCGCGCTCGACCCGGTGGTCGAAACCGTCTTCATCACCGAAAACGAGGTCAACTTCCTCGCCTTTCCCCCGACCGAGAAAAGCATGGTCGTCTTCGGCGCCGGCTACGGGTTCGACATGCTCGCCCGAGCCCGCTGGCTGCACGACCGCCGGATCTGCTACTGGGGCGACATCGACACCCATGGATTCGCCATTCTCGACCAGTTGCGCGGCCACTTCCCGCATGCCCGATCGTTTCTCATGGACCGTAACACCCTCATGGCCCACAGGAACCTTTGGGGCCGCGAACCGCGCCAGGAAAATCGGGAGCTGACGCGGCTGACCCCGGAAGAGTCCGCCCTTTACGACGACCTGCGACGCAACCGCCTGGGCGACCAGGTGCGCCTCGAGCAGGAGCGCGTCGGGTTCGATCGGATCCGGGCAACCGTGGCGGAGCTGATCGGGCAGATGACAGCCTGCGGATAAACAGCCAAATGCTGCACGAACCCACAGCGTGGAGATCACAACTCGATGACTGATTGGTTCCACACCCGCCTGAACCGGGCGCACCCCACCAACCTGCTTCTGTTGAGCTACGTGGCGGCCATCGGCATCGGCGCCCTGGTCCTGATGGTGCCGGCCGCCACGGTGAGCGGTGGTATCGGATGGATCGATGCCTTGTTTACCTCAACATCCGCCGTCTGTGTCACCGGGCTGATCGTGGTGGACACGGGCAGCTACTTTACCCCCTTCGGCCAGGGCGTGATCCTATTTTTGATCCAGATCGGCGGCCTGGGAATCATGACCATTTCCGTGGCGCTGTTTCAAATCATCGGGAAAAAGGTCGTGTTTCAGCATCGCATGGCGATGCAGGAGGTCTTTTCCCACACGCCGAGGGAGGACATCTACCGCCTGATCCGCTCGGTGCTCATCTTTACGCTCACCATCGAGGCGGTCGGGGCCGTGATCCTGTTTTTCCACTGGCACTCCGCCTACCCGTTCGGCGATGCCCTTTACAAGGCGGTGTTCCATTCGGTGTCCGCGTTCTGCAATGCCGGTTTCTCGCAGTTCAGCAGCAGCCTCGTGGCGGACCGTGCCTCGATGGTGCTGAACGCGACGGTTTGCGCACTGATCATTCTGGGCGGCATCGGGTTTCCCGTCGTCTATGAAATCTACCGCCGCGCTGTCATGCGGGAAAGCGGCAAGGTGTCGCTCCAGACCAAGAGCGTGATTTCGACCAGCATCGTCCTTCTCGCGGCGGGCATGGCCATTATTCTGGTGTCCGAGCGCACCCTGATTCCGGCCCTTGGATGGGGTGAAGGCCTTCTGTCGGCATTTTTCCAGTCCGTGACCTGCCGCACCGCCGGGTTCAACACGCTGGACATCGCCTCCCTGAACACGGCCACCTTGCTGTTCATGATGTTTCTGATGCTGGTGGGGGCCTCTCCGGGGTCCTGCGGCGGCGGCATCAAGACCACCACCTTCGCGGTGCTGACGGCCTTTTCCTGGAGCCGGTTGATGCGCTACAAGTGCGTGAACCTCTTCGGCAAGACGGTGCCGGAAGACACGGTTTCCAAGAGCATCTCCGTGTTGGTGTTTTCGGTGACCGCGGTTTGCGTGGCCGTTTTCCTGATCCTGTTCATCGATCCGGACCACGGCAGCCGCGTGCCGGGCAATCGTCAATTCTTGAGTTTTCTTTTCGAAACGGTTTCGGCCTTCGGCACGGTCGGTCTCTCCATGGGGGTGACACCGGGCCTGACCCAGCCCGGCAAAATGGTCATCATCGCCCTGATGATCATCGGACGGGTGGGGGTGCCGGCGTTCACCTACATTATCGCCGGAGGCGGCTCGACCAGGGGCGTCCAATACGCCGAGGAAAATCTGATGATCGGATAAGGAGAAACAGCGGTGGCCAGGAAACGATTCGCCGTCATCGGCGCCGGCAGCTTCGGCTACTACGTGGCCAAGGCATTGTATGAAAACAAGAACGAGGTGATCGCCATCGACCGACTCAAGGATCGGGTGCAGGCCATCGAACCCCATTGCACCAGCGCCGTCGTGCAGGACATGACCGACGTCGAAGCCCTGAAGGGGCTGGGGCTCGACGAAATGGACGCCGTCATCGTGAGCACGGGGGCCAATATCAAGCCCAGCATCCTGATCTGTTTTCACCTCGGACGGCTGGGTATCAAGCGCATCATCGTGAAGGCCGAGGACGACGATCACGGTGAAATCCTCAAGCAATTGGGCGCCACGGAGATCATCCGGCCCGGCAAGGACATGGCCCACCGGCTGGCCTTGCGGCTGACATCGCCCAACATTCTGGAGTTCCTCCCCCTGGAGGAGGATTACACCATCGCCCAGGTCGATCCGCCGCCGTCGTTCATCGGCAAATCACTCGTGGAGCTGGATTTGCGCAAGCGGTATGAGGTGAACATCATCGCCGTCAAGGAACTGGTGCCGGAACGGTTCATCATGGTGCCCGGCGCGGATTTCAGGGTCAAAGACAGCGACATCCTGATCATCCTGGGCAAGGAATCGGATCTCGCGAAAATCAGGGAACTGAAATGAAACTACTGGTGTGCGGCGCTGGGCGGATCACCGACGAACTGCTCAAACGCATCGGCCCCAATTGGGAAATCACCCTGATCGAAAAGGAGGAGGCCAGGCTGGCGCCCTTCTCCAACCGGTTCCCGAATGTCGTGCGGGTCACGACCGGGGACGCCTCCAGCCCGGTGGTGCTGGACCGGGCCGGGCTGGCCGATCAGGACGGGGTGCTGGCCATGACCAATGACGATGCGGTCAACCTGGCCGCCGCCCGTATCGCGCGAGAGGCGGACGTCAAGACGGTTCTGGCCGTGGTGCGCGACCCGGAAAATCTTCCCCAATTCCGGGAACTGAACGTGTGGACGGTCAACATGGCCACGGATGCGGCTCGCAAAGCCTACCAGTACCTGAAGGACCCCCGGGTCCGGATCGTGGACCTCGGCGAAGGCGAGGGCGAGCTGATGGAGCTGACCGCGGAAAAGCAGGATCTGTCGAGATTGACGGCCGTCCTCTCGCGCCGGGACCCCCGGTGGCGGGCGGTGGGACTGCTGCGCGAGAAGGAGCTTTTGTTTGCCGACGCTGCGGGCACCATCGAAGCCGGCGACCGGCTGCTCCTGCTCGGCAAGGCGGACCTTTACAACGCCTTTGCCAGCCGCCTGGCCGAGGATCGGCGCCATTTTCCGCGAACCTACGGGCAGCAGATGGTTCTGGGGCTTCCCGACGATGCGTCGCTGGATGTCACGGAGCTGCTCAACGAATCCTTCTACCTTGCCCAGGGCACCCACATCGAAAAGATCAGGATCGTTCATGAAGCCGTGCCGGCCGATGTCCAGGAAGCCCTGGCGCGCTGGGCCGAGAGCCTGCACATCGAGACGATCGAAAGCGGAGAAGCGGTGCGACAGCGGGTGGCGGAGGTCGCCGGAGAAAACGATGCCGGCGTCGTCGTATTGCCTTATCACGAGGTTTCGAGGCTGCGCGCCCTTTTCGGCAGTCCGTTGACGGCGTTGGCCCGTTCATTGCCGTGCCCGCTGCTGGCGGCGAAGATGTGCGATCCCTATGAACGGCTGATCGTTCCGTTCAACGGTTCGCCGGCGGCCCAGCGCGCGCTCGAGATCGCCGTGGACCTGGCCCGGCAGCTCGACGCAGCCGTAGCGGTCGTGCTCGTGGTGGAGCCTTCGTATCTCCGGGGGGAGGCGTCCTCGACCGGGCAATGGGAAGAGGAGATGCTCCACCGGGTGCGTGAGTCGGCCCGCATCAACAAGGTGACCATCGAGGAGAGAGTCCGCCGGGGCAACCCGGTCCGGGAGATCGTCGCCGCGGCGGCCGACAGCCAGCTGCTGGTCCTCGGCATGGACGAAAGCCCTCCAGGGTGGTTTTCCGTCGATGTGACGGCCGCGGTTTTGAATCATGCACCCTGTTCCGTGCTGCTGGTAACCTAAAGAAGGTAGTGGGCAAATGGAGAGTCATTCCGCATGGGCGTTGCTGTTGGTGTCGCTGGGAGCGGCGGTCCTGCCGAGTCTCAGCGCGCGCCTGCGGCTGCCGTCGGTGGTGCTCGAAATCCTTTTCGGCGTGCTGATCGGCAAGAGCCTGCTGAACCTGCAATTCGGAGGAGAGTGGCTTTCGTTCCTGGCGCACCTGGGGTTTCTGATCCTGATGTTTCATGCCGGCATGGAGATCAATTTCCAGATGCTCAGGTCCCAGCCGGCCAGCATGTTCGGTATCCAGCTCGCGGTGTTTGCGCTGACCGTGTTCCTTTCGATGGGCGCCGCGCTGGTTATGAAGCAGGGTCTTTACCTGGGGCTGGTGCTGTCGACCACTTCCCTGGGGCTGGTGGTGCCGACGCTCAAGGATACCGGTGCGAGCCAGTCGCCTCTCGGTCAGAACGCCCTGATCGCGGCGACCCTGGCTGATTTTCTGACCCTTTTCGGCATCACCTTTTTTCTGTTGTGGCACGAGGAAGGGTTCGGGTGGGAATTCCTGCGGCCCCTGCCCCTCTTCGTCGGTTTCGGCGTCCTGCTGAAACTGATCCAGTTTCTGGCGTGGTGGTATCCCGAAAAGGTGGGGCGCCTGCTCGCCGACCGGGACTCCCAGGAACTGGGCGTGCGGTTTTCCCTCGCCCTGCTCTTTCTGTTCGTCGCCCTGTCGGAGCTCGCCCACCTGGAACCGGTTCTGGGAGCGTTTCTGGGCGGCGCCCTGCTCTCCATCGTCTTCAGGGAGAAGACGCAGCTCGAACTCAAACTCTCCGCGTTCGGCTACGGTTTCCTGGTGCCGCTTTTTTTCATCCACGTGGGCATGCAGTTCGACGTGGCCAACGTGCTCTCGGTCGATCAGCTCCTGTTTACCGCCAAGCTGCTGGGATTCGCGGTGGTGGTGAAGGTGCTGCCGTGCCTGTTTTTCGTTTTCGGCGGGCTGTCCGTAATGAAATCCCTGAATATCGGAATGCTGATGACCTCGCGGTTGAGCCTGATCATTGTCGCCGCCACGATAGGACTTGAATTCGGCTTCATCACCGAGGCCTTCAAGGACGCGATCATCCTGCTGGCGGTCATGACCTGCCTGCTGGGTCCGTCGCTTTTCAAGGCGTTTTACAAATCCGAAGCCGCGTCCACCGACAGCGGCGGCATCGAGACCCGAAAATTGAGAGCAGGCTGGATGCGGCAGTGGAAATGACCCGAAAGAGCAGTCTCGACCCTTAGGCCCCTTTGCAATTACCCCAAAAAGCGTTGGAGTCTCATCGTTTTCAGAGGTAATTCGTTCTGATTTTTGATGTCGGCCTTGGTTTTTCTCGAGCCTTTGACCGCAGATCCTATGACCCCCAGATCTCCCCATCGCCGATTCGGCGCCCTCGCTATCGTCGTCCTGCTCCTGCTCGGCGGGTTATGCGGCTGCCGGCCCTTCCCGGCGGAAACGATCCGAAGCGATGTCCTGGCGGTACCGGCGCCGTACTACAATGCCCTGTTCGCCGGAACCGGCGGGGGATGGAGCGGGGGAGACGGGACCCTTTCCATCGGGCTGGAGGGCGGCATCAGCGTCTGGCTGTTCGGTGATTCGTTTCTGGGGGAAGTGTCGGCCGGCGGGGGGCGGAGCAGAAACTCGCCGTTTATTCGCAATTGCATCGTGATCCAGGACGACCGGTCGCTGTCCACACGGTTCGGGATGACCGACGGCGGGCCATCGGCTTTTTTCGCCGCCGAACGAAAGGACGAGTGGTTCTGGCCCGGCGACGGTACCGTCCAGGGCAGCGAACTGAAAATCTTCCTGCACCGGTTCCGGGAGGCATCCGACGCGCCGTGGGGGTGGGAACAGGCCGGCAATGCCATGGCCACCCTCTCGCTGCCCGCCCTGAAGATCCAGGGCATTCGGGAATTGAACCGAAAAGAGGGTATTCTCTTCGGGGTCTCCCTCGTCGAAGACGATGCGGTCACCTACATCTACCACACCCTCGACCGGGCCCATCCGAAGGCGGCCCTCCTCTCCCAAGCGCCGGCCGGCTGTCTCGACTGCCCGTGGCTTCACTTTACCGGGAACGGCTGGTCGGGAAGCGGCGGGCAGTGGTTCCCTGTCCTCACGGGCGTATCCACCCAGTATTCGGTCATCCGCGAAGACAAATCCTTCTACCTCTTCACGATGGACGGCCGCACCCCTCTTTCTCCGGATATTGTCGTGTACCGCTCTGCGAAGCCGACCGGACCATGGCGCGGCCCCGTGACCCTCTATACAGCTCCCGAGGCGGACGACAAAACAGCGGCCTACAACCCCTTTGTCCACACCCAGTTCACGACCGACGGCAATGACCTGATCGTATCCTACAACCTGAACCCGATCGGAGATCCCGAGGCGCTGTACCGCAACGCCTCAAGTTATCGGCCCCGGTTTATCCGTGTCGATTTTGCCGGAGTCGAGGAGCGGTTTGGGGAAGCAGAAAAGGCGCGAGGCTCGAGGCTCGAGGTGCGAAGGAAAACAGATCAAAACAGGTTTTCCCGGCACTGGCCTGGGCGAGCCAGTAGGAATCGGTCGGCTTCTGGGTGGCCTCCAGCACTTCGCGTTAGCCAAAACTGACGATCAAAACATTCCCCCATCTTTGAATTTACCGATGTTTCTATTGCCTCAATTCGCAGGATTGCTCCTGCATTTCCCTCGAACCCTCGGGACCTTGCCCCTCGGCCCCTTCCTTAACACCGGACGCCCGGTCGACTCCCAAAGCGCTTGACAATCTGCGCTCTCATATATAAACGCATGTTTATATCTTGATGGGAATCACCCGCAAAGCCTGCCATGCGTGCCAGGGTAACGGATCGAACGATGACCAAAACGCGCAGCGATACACTCATCGATAATGCAGCCCACGATCTCGCCGCGGGCGTCGACAGCCTCAAGGCGGTCTGCGGGCTGAGCGACGATCAACTTCAAAGGGCCGCCTTTCTGGCCAAGAGCCTGTCCGACGCCAACCGGCTGAGGATTCTGCTCGTGATCAGGGGGGGCCGGAAGTCGGTTTCCGCAATCGTCGAGGCGCTCGATCTGTCGCAGCCCCTGGTGTCGCATCATCTGAAAGAGTTGAAGCGGTCCCTGATGGTCGAAGTGGAGCGCGAAGGCCCCTTCGTCTACTATCAATTGGCGGATGCGAGGATTTTGAATGCACTGCAAATTCTGAGCGACGTGGCAGCGGACCTTTTGTCCGGAAGAAAACGCTTTTGAATGCAAAGGGGGGAGATCGGCCCTATGGACAAGCTTTTTGAAATGATTTCCCAAATGCCGCCGGAAGAGGCCCTGTCTGAAATCACGGGAGCTCTGGAACAGCTCCTGCGAGACCTCGATCCCGACGCGCGGGAACGGTTTGTGATGAATCTCATCGAACAGGCCGAGGGAGACAAGGTCTCCGGCATGGTCCATTTGTGACTGGCGGAATGCATGGGCGAAGGTGTCGACCCAACGCAGATGTGCCAAAGCCTGGTGGACAAGGTGGCTCGGTCCGAACAGCTCCTGGCGATTGCCGAACCCGAAGTGCTCGTGCTGTTCGAGGACTGGCTGGAGGAACTGGAAACCGAGACCCGGGCGCTTTTAAGGGAACATGGGACACTGGATGACCGCACACTGGCCGACAAGCTCGGTTTGTCGCGCCGGGGAGCTGCGTTCCTGCTTTCCAAGCTTCGAAGAAGAGAACCTTGATTTCAGACGAAAACCATATGTCGAATTCATCGGATCGGATATGAACCACAGAACGTCTTTCTTCCTGGCGCTTGCCGCCGTCCTGCTGACCGCCGCCTCGGTCTGGTACACCCAGCGTCCCGCCCCATCGAGGGCAGCCACCTGGGACGATGTGATGGCCGAGGCCCGGGCCGGAGGCTATCGCCTCATCTCCACCGAAGAACTCGCCGAGCGCTATCGACGCGATACTTCAGACCTCCTGCTGGTCGACACGCGCCAGGAGTGGGAATACCGCACCGGGCACATCGCGGGTGCGCTCAACTTTTCCATGGAACCCACCTGGTGGACGCGCTGGCGCAAGGCGGGAGAGCTGGAGGATTTCCTGGGGCCGGACAAGGATCGTGTCCTGGTCTTTTACTGAGCGGGCTTGACATGAGTCCGCAGCGACTCGGCGGCCCGGGTGGCCGTATCGCTTGGTTACCAGAATGTCTACCGCGATCCCTACGGGTTTCCGAAATGGCAGGAACAGGGGTTGCCCGTCGCCAGCAGCCCCGCCGGACCGGCGGAACCGGTACAGGCGGGCCCTAACGCGGCAGGAAACGGCTCCCTTCAGGGCTGGGCCATGCTGTGGACGTTGCTGGGCATTTTCGCCGGTGGACTGGCGCTGAACCTGACGCCGTGCGTCTACCCGATGATTCCCATAACGGTGTCGTTTTTCGGGGGACGCACAGCCCGGGACCAACCCGGCCAGATCCAACTGGTCGGCCATGGCGTCTGCTATTTGCTGGGGCTTGCCCTGACCAACTCGACGCTGGGAGTCGTGGCCGCGCTCACCGGCGCATTGATGGGAGCCATGCTGCAAAATCCCATCGTCCTCGCCCTGGTGGCAGGCGTCCTGATCCTTTTCGCCACGAGCCTTTTCGGACTTTGGGAGCTGCGCATGCCCGGCTTTCTAACCCAGGCCGCCGGCAAATCCCACTCCGGCTACTTCGGAAGCCTGTTCATGGGCGTGACGTTGGGCGTCGTGGCCGCCCCCTGCATCGGCCCTTTCGTCCTGGGGCTGCTGACATGGGTGGCCGGAATGGGCAACCCATGGTTCGGCTTTCTGATTTTCTTTGTTCTCAGCCTGGGACTGGGATTGCCCCTGTTTGTGCTGGCGCTTTTTTCCGGCCAACTCCAGCGGCTGCCGAAAGCCGGGGGCTGGATGATTTGGGTGCGCAAGCTGATGGGCTGGGTCCTAGTGGGCATGGCGGCCTACTTCATTCGGCCGGTGTTGCCCGAAGCCTTGAAAATCGTGCTGCCGGTGGCCGTCGCCCTGGCGGCCGGGCTGCACCTGGGATGGCTCGATAAAAATCAGGCGGGCTTCAGGGGGTTTCCCTGGCTGAAGACCATCACGGGCACGGCCTGCCTGGTCGCGGCGACCTTCTGGTTCACGACCTGGACCATGCGCGGACCGGGAATCGGCTGGCGGGTCTATTCGGAGGAAACCCTGCAACAGGCGGCCGCGCAGGAAAAACCGGTCATCATCGATTTTTACGCCGACTGGTGCACCCCCTGCCGAGAACTGGAGGAGGCGACCTTTCACCATGCCGACGTGGTCCGGCAGGCCCGTCAGGCGTTCGTCATGGTCAAGGTGGATGTGACCAGGGGCGGGGATCCGCTTCACGAAAAACTGTTGACTCGATACGGTGTCAAGGGCGTCCCCACCATCGTCTTTCTGGATGCGCACGGCAACGAGCGCGCCGACTTGCGCCTGGTGGACTTTCTGCCGCCGGAACCATTTTTGAACCGAATGGCGGATCTGAAGAAGCCCCTTTCGGCCGACTGACGGCGCCAACCCCGCATTCTGAAGGAGAAGATCATGCTCAGTGTCCGCTTTTTTCTCAATGAGCCCAACGCTGAGAATCGGCCATAGGTCAATATCGAACCTGAATGGAACCTGAAACCGCCATTCGTTTTGGCGCATTCCTCGGCG
>JBMNCP010000080.1:0-30595 GCA_049366795.1 Desulfobacterales bacterium | reverse complement strand
TCCAATGGCCGCGACTGCCCGAGTTCATCATCTCGGAGAAGGACCGGAACTGGCCACTGCTGCAAACTGCATAGCCGCCTTACAGGCGGCATCCTTCAAGAGATTCCTTTGCCCTCACACGACCATCACCTCAAAATGCACCGCATCGGCCCGGGGCGGCTGGTGGCAGTGCGAATCGGAGTCAATCGAAGCCATGCGGCAGGGCATGGCTCGGCTGGCATCTTCAGGATAACGGTTTCGCGATCGGCGGTCGCTGTCGCTTTCCGACAACGACGTCCATAAACAGGAAGGGCATAGCGATGATCATAGTGGATACTGCATTGGCCAGAAGGAAGGCTGAAAATCGCCCCATCCGCGTCGGTCTGGTGGGCGCGGGCTACATGGGCGCGGGAATCGTCCGGCAGATTGAAAACCATATCGACGGCATGACCGTCATTGCCGTGTCGAACCGCACGGTTCACAAAGCCGAGGACGCGTACAAGGCGGCGGGCATCAACGAACTCGTCCGGGTCGATACGCCGGAGCAACTGGACAATGCCGCTTCAAATCGAGTCCGTGTGGTGACCGACGACCCGCTCGTACTTTGCGCAGCCGGAAATGTCGATGTGATCATCGAGGGGACCGGAGAAATTGAATTCGGCGCCAAGGTCGTCACCGCCGCCATCGAAAACAGAAAACACACTATCATGATGGGTGCGGAGTTGGATGCCACCGTGGGGCCGCTCCTTCGTACCTATGCGGACAGGGCCGGAGTCGTCATCTCCAATACGGACGGCGATCAGCCGGGGGTCATGATGAACCTCTACCGGTTCGTCAAGACGATTGGGTACCATCCCGTGCTTGCGGGAAACATCAAAGGGCTCCAGGACTATTACCGGACGCCGGATACCCAAAGGGAGTTCGCACGCAAAAACAACTTGACCGCCAAGATGGCCACCGCTTTTGCCGATGGAACGAAAATGTCCATGGAAAACGCGATCGTCGCCAATGCCACGGGCTTCAGAACTGGCAAAAGAGGCATGTACGGCCCGGTTTGCCGCCATGCGAATGATGCCGCCAGCCTGTTCCCCGTCGAACAGATGCTGAACGGGGGTCTGGTCGACTACATTCTCGGTGCTCAACCAGGGCCCGGGGTCTTCGTGATCGGTCACAACGCGGACGAAACCAGGGCAGACTATATGCGCTATTTCAAGATGGGGGACGGACCCTTTTACGTGTTCTATGTCCCCTACCACCTGCCGCACCTGGAAGCCCCGCTGACCGTGGCGAGGGCTGCCTTGTTTCAGGACGCCGCGATCACCCCCATCGGGCCGCCCGTATGCGAGGTCATCGCAATCGCCAAGCGGGATCTTGAGTCAGGGGAAGTCCTGGACGGTATCGGCGGTTTCACCTGTTATGGGGTTATCGAGAACGCTCCGGTTCGCAAGGCCGAAAATCTGTTACCGATGGGGCTCTCGGAGGGATGTCGGCTGATACGAAACATCAAGAAAGATGAACCATTGACATTCGACATGATCGAACTCCCCCCGGACCGTCTCGTAAACCAGCTTTGGGAAGCCCAGGAGCGGCATTTCAACCATGCATCTTGAAGGCACTCCACTACTTTTTTGATTCCATTTTCAATTCAACCAAGGCACACGAAAATGAACGGCCGAACCGAAAATACCATTGTCATTCAACCGCCATCGGGCTGGCAATTCATCGATCTGAAGGAGTTGAAGCAATACTCCGATCTCTTTTTCTTCCTGACATGGAGAAGCATCAAGGCCATGTATGCCCAGAGTATACTGGGCATGTCCTGGGCTATCCTGCAGCCACTGATTCAGATTCTTCTGTTTACCATCATTTTCGGAAGAGTGGCCAAGCTGTCCACCGAGGGCATCCCCTACACCCTATACGTAAGTGTGGCCGTCATTCCCTGGACCTACGTCTCACAGGCGATAAACCGTTCATCCAGCAGCCTTGTGGCTGGTCAGGGAATGCTTGGAAAGGTTTATTTCCCAAGAATTATATTTCCCTTGTCGGGCGTCATTTCCAAACTGATCGATTTTACCATATCCCTGACCATCCTGGTCTTTATTTTGTTTTATTACCAAATTCGAATCAGTTGGGGAATTTTCCTGCTGCCATTGTTCATGTTGCATATGATAGCAACCTCCGCATCCATCGGCATTTGGCTTTCGGCGCTGGCGATCCGCTTCAGGGACGTGAACCACGCCATGACATTCGGCATTCGAATGCTCATGTATACAGCACCGATCGTGTATTCCGCATCCACGATCCCGGATAAATATCGCTTCTTCTACTCCTTGAATCCCATTGTAGGCATCATCGAGGGCTTTCGCGCATGTCTCCTGGGTCTTCCGATACCCTGGATGTATATTGTGCCGGGAATGGGGATCACCACAATCATTTTGGTGGCCGGCTGTTTTTATTTCAAGCGAATGGAACACACCTTCGTCGATGTCATATAGTCAGACGATTCAGACAGGACCAACCCAATGATGAGCGGCATTGCCATAAGAGCTGAAAAACTAAGCAAGCAGTATAGGATCGGATTGAAAGAGGAAAGTCACGACAGCCTCGCGGTCGCATTTTACAGCCTCCTGAAAAAACCGTGGACCAATTTTCAGAAATACCGGTCTCTATACCGCTTCAAAAACACAACCGACCGCACCGACGCACGAGACCGGACGTCCCACTCCGATGTGATATGGGCCCTCAAGGACGTCTCCATGACGGTCAAAAAAGGTGAAACCGTCGGCATCATCGGGCAGAATGGCGCGGGGAAATCCACGCTGTTGAAGGTATTGTCCCGAATCACCCACCCTACCAGCGGGTATGCCGAAATCATGGGGCGTGTTTCCAGCCTGCTGGAAGTAGGCACGGGTTTTCATCCCGAGCTTTCCGGTCGGGACAACGTCTATCTGAACGGCACGATTCTTGGAATGAGAAAGAAGGAAATCGACCAGAAATTCGACCAGATCGTGGACTTTTCAGGCGTTGAAACATTTATCGATACACCCGTAAAACGCTATTCGAGCGGAATGAAGGTCCGGCTGGCTTTTTCGGTGGCCGCGCATCTGGAACCCGACATTCTGATCGTCGACGAAGTCCTGGCGGTAGGTGACCTGGCCTTTCAGAAAAAATGCATCGGCAAAATGGAGTCTTCGGTCTCGGAAGGCCGCACTATCCTGTTTGTGAGCCATAACATGGCGGCCGTTTCCTCATTGTGCGAAAGAGGAATTTTGATAGAGGAGGGCACCGTCGTTTTCGATGGAAAAGCAGAAGATGCAATTGACCGTTATGTCAGCAACTCCAGCGTCGACGTCTCGATGCCCATTTCTGAGCGGTCGGACAGAAGAGGCAGCGGCGATATTCGGGTGACCGACTTCTGGATAGAGAACGAAAAAGGAAACCGATCCTCCACTTTGGCCTGCAACGAAAAGTTAGTCTTCAACATCTCCTATAGAGGATCGATGTCTCACAAAAAACTTCAATTTGTAGTGAGTGTCTATGATGAATTCGAGCAGCGCCTTCTGCGATTCGACAGCAGCCTCAATTACGACCACGAAGAGGAGTGGCCTTCGGAAGGGATTGTCAAGTGCAGCCTCTTGGACCGTATCAATCTTAAGCCCGGAACTTACAAGACTCATTTTGCAGTCTTTATTGATAAGACACTTTCCGATTATATTTCCGATGCGATCAGGTTCGACGTCATCGAAGCGGATTATTTCGGCACTGGAAAACTTCACAAAGCCTGGCCAAAATTCCTGCTTCAGAACGAATGGTCTATTGCCAACTGAATGGGATGATGCCATGGGACTTTTCCCCACTTGGCAGGCGATTAATGTCTTTCACAGCCTCAGGGCAGATATCTTGTAGAATTTCATCCAGTCCACCTTCGCTTTGGCGACGCATCCGGCTCCATTGTGTTTTTGATCTTATTATTCTTTAAAATCCACATGCCCTATCATCACGAACCCATGGTGAAACACAAAGCTCTGTCCAACAATTCTCCCAAATACCTGCCGGTGGATCAAATTGAATTTGTCAGGTCGTCGGGACTTGATCAGGCCGGCAGGGTTTTTCGGTGGAAAAATGAGATTTACAGAGGAATCAGCGCATCGCATGCTGCTTTGTATATACGCCTTTTCGGTGGACGCCTGAAGGATGAACTCGAAAAATTCGGTCTGGTACCGACGGACATTTCGGAGATATCGACTGAAGAATACAATCTGGTCCTGAGACATGAAACCATCCCGTATGTCTCCTATCCGATCGAGTGGTGCAGCGCAATGCTCATGGATGCCGCAATTCTCATCTGTAATCTTCAAAAGCGGCTGCTTACCGAAAATCTGGTTCTGAAGGACGGGCATCCGTTCAATATACTTTTCAAAGGTACCAAACCGTACTTCGTGGATATTGGGAGCATCGACCACTTTTCCAGTCGGAAATTCAGATCCTTCTTCAGGGAGTTTACTTTCGACTTCTTTTTTCCGCTGTTGCTTTTTCAGGCGGGACACCAGGAACTTATTGACGGATCGTTTTTGAAATTCCTGGGTCTTCCAGAACCAGCAACCCGCCTTCGTTTTTTGTTTCCGAGATTGCTCCTCGGTCGAATATCTTTGGCTGACTGGATATCTCATCTTTCATATCTGATAAAAGTGAAACCCTGTATCGATCAGTCCCCTATAACCGCAATACGGCGTCTGCAGCACCAACTGCTCAAAATCAAATTGCGTTCAAAAGATCCAGGACAAACTCATAGTCATTCCAACAATATCAATTCGCATAGTTCACAGGATATTTATGGAAATAGAACGGAAATTATCCTTGCCTTTGTGGATATGGTTTCCCCCGATTCAATTATCGTCTTCTCGGATTGTGATGTTCACCTCACCGAAGCGCTGTCATCGCACTGCAATCATATCGTCGATGCAAACCGCAACGATGATTATCTCAATCGACTATACGATCGAAACAGGAACAACCGCGATCAAACCTTGCTCCCGCTTCGAATTAATTTTTCCAATCCCACCCCTCCGCATGGCCCCTGGCGGCTTTGTGCCGATTCAATGGACCGGCTCCGCTCCGATCTGGGTGTTTTTTTGTGCTTCAAACCTTTTGCAAACCGATGGCTCCCTCACACGTTGGACGACATACTGGATCAGTCGTCTCGATTCGCTGCCAAATGGGCTATTTTCGATTTCCAGTTTTCCGATTCGACATTCATGAAGGAATTGCATCATAGACTGAAACACCGCTTCCGGAGCATTGAAGTAAGCGTCCTCAAGGAAGGGCAGCGGATAATTTGCCTGTGCGGCAAATAATTTCCTTTTCGCGCGCTTCAGGCGAGTAGCTTCCGGCTTCCGATACACTATACCAACGCGTTTCCATACCATCAAAATTTCGATGTTTTCTCCCCTGCTGAACAAACTCAAATCATATGTCCGGGCAAACCGGTACCGCATCACGGGTGCCATTAGCAGCGTCCGCACACGCAAGCCGTTCGTGGCGCTGACATTCGATGACGGTCCACACCGCGACTTCACTGCTCCGCTGCTGGATATCCTTGATCATCACAATGCAAAAGCCACCTTCTTTGTCCCGGGCGAGCGCATCGAAGCGCACAAAGACATTCTCGAACGCATGAATCGTGCGGGTCACTGTATCGGCACTCACTCGTGGGATCATTCCTCATTTCCGCTGCTGACCTCCGCCGAGAGGCGCAGGCAAATCCGGGCTTGCCGGATAGCCTTGGGGCCCTTGGACAGCGGACTGATCCGGCCCCCGTTCGGCCACCTGAACCTTCTTTCCAGCATCGATATCTACCGGGAGGGGTATCGAAGCATCGGGTGGTCCCATCACGCGGAGGATTGGCTCGACCATTCGCCCGAAGTGATTTTCGCAAAGCTCTCGGAGCGAATCAAGCCCGGGAGCATTATTTTGCTGCACGACAATCTCATCCACTTCGAAAGAGTGGAATGCCGCGACAGACGGCCCACGATCGCAGCCGTCGACAAATTGCTCTCCAGCATGCGCCATTTCCAATTCGTAGCCGTCGACCATCTTCTCCGTTCCGGAACGCCGGTTTATCGCCGATGGCGTCCCCCCACGGATGCGGATTATATCGGGTCGCTCCTCCATTCACCGCATTGATTGATGATCCGTTCGGACAATAAAGCCGACATGAATACCTTTCACCATCGGCGCTATGAGACAATGAGGCCGCCACCAAGCTTTGGACGAAGAAGCGGCGGCTCTCAAGACGCGCATTCCTTTTCACCTTTAAATTCCCTTTGATCGCGCAAAATGAAGTCAATGCCGGCCGATTGAAAAGGACCGCTCATGATGTTGAGTGTCATCATACCCTGCTACAACGCCCAGGATACCATTGGGGTTCAACTCGAAGCACTGACGCGCCAGGAATCCCATCATCCATGGGAAGTCATCGTGGCCGACAACCGCTCGACGGATGCCTCCATGGAAGTTGTCAACAGCTACAGCGATCGACTGCCAAACCTGAAAATCGTCGATGCCAGCAGATTCCAGGGGACCTCATATGCGCTCAACACCGCGATAGCAGCCTCCACCGGAAACGCATTGGTATTTTGTGACGCAGACGACATGGTCGGTGATGAATGGCTGCGTCGAATGGGGGATGCCCTGGTGGATTTCGATTTCGTGGCTTGCGGTATGGAGACCGAACGATTGAATTCCCATCTCCAAAAACGAAGTGGCTTTGGAAACCCTCAGAAAACATCGGTCCAGAAGATCTGGTATCCTCCTTATCTACCCCACGTGGGAGGCGGTACCATGGGAATCAAGAGAGTATTGCACGATGCGGTGGGCGGGTTCGACGAGGCATTGCCGTACCTTCAGGACACGGACTACTGCTTCAAGGTCCAGATCCAGACCCGGACCGAAATTCACTTTGTGGACAGTGCCGTGATGCATGTCCGTTACCGGGAAAACCCATTCGATACCTACCGGCAATCGAAAAACTACGCCCTGTACAATGTGTTCCTGTCCAAGCGGTACCGGTTCACCGCACCGGCGAAGACGGGATTGTGGAGAACCTATGTCAACGACTGGAAGTCCTTGATCAAATTGTTGTTCAAGGGGAATTTTTGCAGCAACCAAAACGTCATTGCCTGGAGATTCGGAAGACAAATCGGACGGCTTATCGGAACACTAAAATACAAGGTTCCCCCCGTTTAAAATGTACCGGATCAATCGACACATTGTTCTGAAAAGCCCCTTGCTGGCAGCAGCCCTTTTCTTGGCATGGTGGTCCTTCCCGGCGCTCGCCTTTTCCCAGATGCAGCCCGCCGAGACGGAGGACGCAGCTTCCCGATATCAAATTGTCGTTTCCAAGTGGGACGTGGCCGAAATCGCCCTCACCTCGGAAAGGCATTACGCCAATCCCTATCTCAATGTCGAGGTAAACAGCGTCTTTTCCCATGCGGAAAAGGGACGCATCCACGTCAGAGGATTTTGGGATGGGGGAAAGGCCTTCAAGGTTCGCTTCACGCCGCCCAACTCCGGCATTTGGACGTTTTCGATTTCGTCTATTCCCCTAGACCCGGGTCTCGTCAGGAAAGGCACGGTCCTGGTGGGGAACGCCAGCGAAGATCATCGCGGTTTTCTAAGGCGGGATGATCGGTATACCAGGAGCTTCGTTTTCGACGACGGCACCCGGTACCTGATGGTCGGGCAAACCTATTATTCCATCATTCGAAAGGCATGGGACGATCCCGGCTGGTTCGAGTCGATCGAGAACTCAACCCGCTACGGCTTCAATAAATTCAGAATCCTCGCCTGGCCGTGGAACGGAAAGGGGAGTCTTCCCAGGCCTTCACCATTTTTCGATAATGATCACGACAGAATCAATGTCGCCTACTTCCAAAAACTCGATGACATCGTCGAGCGGATCCGCTCGAAAAAAGCCATCGTCGATCTCATACTCTGGAAAGACCACCCTGAGGAGGCACACGGCACCATCGATCAGGATTTCGCCTTCGTTGAGTACCTGATTTCCCGCTATGCCGCCTACCCCAATGTCATCTGGACCCTTGCCAACGAATGGGAATACTCCGGCTACGGCCCGGGCAAGGAGTGGTATTGGGAAAAAATGGGGCAGTATGTTCGAGCCGCCGACCCATGGTTTGCCGACGCCGAACGGCTTCGACCGCTTTCGATCCACCAGCAGACCTACCATTCGTTCAAGTGGTCGTCGTCCAACTGGCCGGTTCATGCCATCATCCAGGTCGGTGTCTGGAACGGCAATCATCAACCTCCCCGCTTCGCCAACGGTGACGAGTGGGGGAACTATGGAATCGTGCAGAATTTCCCCCTGGGAATCCCTGTCGTCAACGATGAATTCGGGTACTTCGGTCAATCCGCCGCCATTGACGGGATTGCCACCGTCATCGACCGGGGCCATCTTCGCCTTGCGATGTGGGGAATCTACACAGCAGGAGGTTACGGATCGTTGGGAGATGCGACGGGGGGGCAATCGCTCCTGGGCCGGGCAAAATCCTTTTACCGCACAGTGAGGGGCTGGAGGGAACAACCCGTTTTGAGGCCATGGCTCACCGGGGCATGGCATTATATTCCTGCATATGAGGATGTAAAAATCCTGGTCGATTTCTTCACCACCAGCGGTATCTCCTACTGGAAAATGGAAAGCCGAAACGACCTGGTTCGAAGCGGTGGACGGGTGTACGTTCTGGCCGACGCAGGGCATGAATATGTCGTTTACAGCGCCATCGGCGCGCCTTTTCAGCTTGATCTGCCCGAAGAAGATTGGACTTTTTACTGGCTCGATCCCTCCTCGGGAGATCGAACGAAGAGCGGCATCATCCGAGGCGGTAAGGCGGATCCCTGGGTTCCCCCTTTCAGTGGAGACGCGGTTCTCCATATCTCCAAGCCGCGTTCGAAATCGTGACGCCGACTTTGGTCAATACTTTTTTCAGCTTTTGAATCAGCCTGCCTTGCACCCCGTCATGCTGACTTAGGATCGGATGTCAAAGCGATTCGCCGCGACCATCGACCGGATTAGTAGACAGATGACATTTGGCTACAGTTCTCGACTCTGGAAGGAAGCCATGCTCAAAATCGGATCTGCTCCAATTCACCTCCTGACTCTGATTATCTCGATTGTTTTGGTATTGGCTCCCGGTACGATTTTTGCCGCGCTTCCCAAGGACGGCTGGAGCCTGGTGTCGGTGGACAGCCAGGAGCTGGTCGGCGAGGACGGGGCGGCCGTCAACGCCTTCGACGGGGACCCCGCGACCATCTGGCACACCGAGTGGAGCGGGAGCCCGGACCCCCCCCATCCCCACGAGATCGTCATCGACCTGGGCCAACTCTACGACATTAACGGCTTCACCTACCTGCCCCGCCAGGACAACGAGGTCAACGGCCGCATCATCGACTACGCCTTCTATGTCGGCGACAACCCGGCCCAATGGCCCGCGGCGACCGCCTCCGGGGTTTTCGAGAACAACGCCCTGGAAAAGACGGTCTCCTTTCCTCCGACCGCCGGCCGATACATCCGGCTGGTCGCCTTCAGCGAGCCCAACGGCAAGCCGTTCACCTCGGCCGCCGAGATCGGGGTGTCCGGCACTCTGTTTTCGGGCAACCAGCCCCCCGACGGCGTCATCCTTTCGCCGTCGAGCGCGGTGAGCGTGATGGCCGGCGACACGGTGTTCTTCTCCGGGGCCGGTTCGGATCCCGACGGGGATCTGCCGTTGAGCTACCTGTGGCGGTTCGGTGACGGATCCCTCATTGACGACTACAGCCTGGACGGAACGCCCGGCGATGTGCGCTTCGACACCGTCGGCGTCTACACCGTGACCCTCACGGTCACCGACGCCCTGGGGGCGTCGGACCCGGTGCCGGCCGCTGTCACCGTGACCGTGCTCGACCCGAACAGCGCCGTGCTTCCCAAGGACGGCTGGAGCCTGGTGTCGGTGGACAGCCAGGAGCTGGTCGGCGAGGACGGGGCGGCCGTCAACGCCTTCGACGGGGACCCCGCGACCATCTGGCATACCGAGTGGAGCGGTGACCCGGATCCCACCTATCCCCACGAGATCGTCATCGACCTGGGCCAACTCTACGACATCGACGGCTTCACCTACCTGCCCCGCCAGGACCGGATCGACAATGGCAACATTGCCGATTATCGCTTTTACGTCGGCCTCGATCCCAAGCAATGGCCCGCGGCGGCCGCCTCCGGGGTTTTCGAAAACAACGCCCAGGAAAAGACGGTCTCCTTTCCCCCGACCGCCGGCCGATACATCCGGCTGGTCGCCCTCACTGGTGTCAACAGCAAACCATGGACCACGGCAGCGGAAATCGGAGTGTCCGGTGTGGCGAACCCGGGTAATATTCCGCCAGACGGCGTCATCACCACTCCCTCGAACGCCTTGGCCATCCAGGTAGGGGACAGTGTCGATTTTTCTGGTCTGGGAACGGATCCGGACTTCAATTTTCCGCTGACCTATGAATGGGATTTTGGCGAGGGATCCGGTATCCCAGGCACCTTTACAGACGACCCGGATCCAGTGGTCTTCAGCCGAAAGGGGACCTATGTCGTCTCGCTTACAGTAGGGGACAACGCCGGGCGCAGGGATACCACCCCCGACACCCTTGTCGTAAAAGTGTTCGAGACGCCGGAGGAAACGAAACTTCCTCCGGAGGACTGGACCCTTCTTTCCGTGGACAGCGAGGAGCTGGTCGGCGAGGACGGGAGGGCCGTCAACGCCTTCGACGGGGACCCCGCGAGCATCTGGCATACCGAGTGGAGCGGAGACCCGGATCCCACCCACCCCCATGAGATCCAGATCGATTTGGGCTCTCCCTTCGATGTGGACACCCTGAGTTATCTTCCAAGGCAGGACGGCTCGGACAACGGGCGAATCGAAAATTTCAGGCTTTACGCCAGCTCCAACGGCGTCAACTGGCAGCAACTGGTATTGGACACTGCCTTTTTGGACAATGCCGTGGAAAAACAACTCCGGTTCGCACCTGTTTTGGGACAGTTTTTCCGAATTGTCTCCTTGAGCGCGTATGATCGAGACCCATGGGCTTCGGCCGCGGAGATTGGATTCGAGGGGGTGTGCGAAACGCCATCCACCCGGCTGATCCAACCTTTGCGGTATCACCTCCAGGAGGCATCCTCGCTCGAAGTGATGACCAGCACATGCCTGGATCAGTTCGTTTTTCCCAATTACGGAGTAAAAATCGAAATCGACGGAGGCCTTGCTTCAGGCGGGGACGAAATTTTCCTCTACGAACCGCCATTCCGCCATACTTTTACGGATTTGAATCCCGGCGAGCATGAAGTCGGCATCTCTATCGTCGATGAAGCAGGCGAAATAATTTCAGGTGACGACACACAGGATCAGGCCGCGTACGTCGCCACCGGGGGCGACTATTATGTCGCCATCGGCGACAGTATCACGGTCGGGGTTGGGGACGATCTTTTTTCCGATGACATCTCCTTTCCCGACGGGCGAAACATCGGTGGCGGTTTTACTCCCATATTGAATACGCTTCTGACACAACGAGATGGAAGGCCGGTCACCGTGGAAATGGAAGGGGTAGCCGGCGAAGAGTCCTTCGAAGGTCTGGAACGCCTGCCGTCGGTATTGTCACGCCATCCCACCGCGGAATTTTTCCTGCTCCTTTACGGCACCAACGATGCGGGAGGCCTTTTTCCGAGAGCTAGCGGATTGGGTCTTCAGAGCACCGATCCTCTCTACATGGGCACCTATAAGGACATCGTGCAGGCAATGATCGACCTGATAACCGATGCCGGTAAGGAGGTCTACCTGGCCAAGATTCCCTTCACCTTGTCCGAGTCGAGGAATGCGGTCATCGAAGAATACAACATGGTGATAGACGAGCTGATCGATGAGAACGCCATCGGCGTTGAAGCTCCCGATCTTTACACTTATTTTGAGAACCATCAGGAGCAGCTAATGGACACCCTGCATCCAAACGGTCAGGGGTACGCAGGAATGGCCGAAATGTGGTTGAACGTATTGCCATAGCGGAGATTCAAAATGAAAACGACAATTGTAATGGCGACAATATTGACCATCTTAATCTGTCTGACAGCGACGGTGGTCACGGCCGGCTCATCCCTGGAAACCTCCACTATCATTCCATTTTACAACGCGTTGAAAGCGGGGGATCTGAATAAAGCCCGATCCTTTGTGGGCGGAAGCGTCCTCGCCCGACTGGACCGGAACATGAAATCGAACGGCAATTACCCGACATTCATAAAAAGCCATTACCAGAACCGCGCACTGTCAAGCGTCGAGCTGGACCTTGCAACCCATCGAAAGGCCGTTGCGACGATAGCTCTCGAAGGCCCCCAGAATACGAATGAAACAATCAGGTGGATTCTGGAAAAACAGGCAAATGGCAAATGGTTGATCGTGGACGAAATGCAGCCCTGACAGGTCCAGCGTATCAGGCTTCATTGCAATGGAGATTACCGACGTTGCGCCGATCCTACAATCGATCCTGAACGATGAAAGCAGCCCCGGTCATGAGGAATGAATTGAAACTCAGCGTTATCGTTCCGATCTACAATGAGGAGAACTATCTGGCCGAACAGCTTGAAGCGCTTTCGAACCAGGCCAGCGACAACGAATGGGAATGCATTCTCGTCAACAACCGATCAACCGACAACAGCATGGCGATTGCGGAAGAAATGGCCTCCGCCTTCGACAACGTCAAGTTGGTGGATGCACTCCGGAAGCAGGGCCGGCACTACGCCCTGAACAAGGGTGCGCGACTGGCCTCGGGAAATGCCTTCCTGTTTACCGATGCGCACACCGTTGTCGCGGAGGACTGGCTGGGAAGAATGGCCTCGGCATTGTCACAGAACCATTTCGTCGCGGGAGGCCTGGACTACGAAAAATTGAATACAGGCGCCCCGAGCAGAACAGCGCCCTTCACCGGCAGCAATCGTAAATTCATGGGATATCTGCCCTATGTCATTGGTGCGAACATGGGCGTCCGAAAAGAAGCCTTCGATGCGGTGGGTGGGTTTCGGGAAGATGCCAATTTCTGTGAGGACGTGGATATTTCCTTCCGGTTGCAGCTGGCGGGATACCCCATTCACGACCAGCCGGATGCCGTCGTTCATATGCGCTACCGCGACTCCGTGGGCGGTCTTCTGCGTCAGACTTACAATTACGCTTTTGCCCACACGTTCCTCTACAGCGTTTTTCGAGAACATGGGATGAAAAGAAGAAAATACGGGAACGTGATGAAGGATTATCGCAGGATCGTTCATGGTTTTTTGACGTGGTTCAAGCGATCCGAAAAGGAAAGGCAGCTCTGCCTTCGTTCGGCGGCCGCCCACTGGGGGCGGATCGTGGGCTCTCTCCATCACCGGGTTTTGTACCTGTAAATTCGCCTCCTGGCGGCCACGTCCCGAAGTCAGGCTCGATATCTTTCACCTATGAATAAAAAAACCAGGACAGAGATCAAGAAGGCCCTGAAAAAAGGAGCCTGTGCGATCAGCGGTTTATTGGGCCGATACGGGAATCCCATCTGGATCGTGGGTGACGGGAGGAGCGGAACGACCTGGGTTTCTGAAATGGTGAACTACTCCCAAAAATATAGGGAGCTTTTCGAACCCTTTCATCCCTTTTCAATCCAAAATTTCGAGCACTTTCAATTGAATCAGTACTTGCGCCCGGATGAGCTATCCAACGAACTTATCCCGGTTCTCCATTCCATCTTCTCAGGCCGGTTCTATTACGACAGACCCGAGGACCGGGTCCCGCTCATGCTGCACAAGGGTCTTATCGTAAAGGATATATTTTCAAACCTGTACCTGTTCTGGATAAGAGAGCACATCCCCAACGTCAGAATCGTCTTCCTGATCAGAAATCCATTCGCTGTCGCGGCGTCCAAAAGGAGATTGCGCGACTGGTTTTGGATGGAAAACCCCATAGACTTTCTCGAACAGGACAAGCTGGTGGAAGACTTCTTGTCTCCCCATTCTGATTTTTTGTCCGCAATCGGCCCGGACTATCTGCAACGGCAACTGGCAATCTGGTCGGTCCTCCATTACGTGCCCCTGAGGCAATTGAAAACCGTCAGCGATGTCCACATCCTTTTTTACGAGGATCTGGTGTTGACTCCGGAGCTTGAGATCCCGAGATTGTTCCAATATCTTTTCGGCGCCCAATCATCAGATCTTCAACAGTTGGATATTGCTTCGATTGCCTTGAAGCCCAGCCGCCTGGCATTCAACAAAGAAATGGGCAAGGATCGGTATGCGCCGGTCTTTTCATGGGAGGCCAATGTTTCGAGGCAGGAAATCGAACGCGGCATGGAGATTCTGAGACACTTCGGTCTTGAGGAAATCTATGGCGGCCGTTCGAAACCCGACCGGGGCGCACTGGAGAACTTCATCGAGAGGTCCTGATCCCTTCAGGTTGGGATCCTTTCAAAATCTGCTTAAATTTCGGACCTCGAACAGGAGCCCAGCCAATTGAACGATTTCAAAAAAAAATGGACGCGCTTCTGGATGCGCCATGCCGGTCTCCATCCCGTCGGAAGATTCTCGACCTGGATGGCGGAAAGGTTTGCTCCCAGATACAAAAAAGCGCAGCCGCTAGCCGCGATGAACCCGTTGGGATATATCGCCTCCAACGTTGCCCTGGAACACCCTGACATTCGATTCGGCAGGCACGTATTCCTGGACGAGCGCGTCGTCATCAATCGAATGAAAGACGGCGGTCAAGTCGTCCTGGATGACCATGCCGTCCTGCTTCGCGGCTGCATCCTCGAAACGGGCGATAGCGGCCAAATCCATATCGGCTATAGGACTTACATCCATCCGAATTGCCAGTTGATCGCCTATGTCAGCGACGTCATCATCGGATCCCGGGTCATGATCGCACCCAATTGCGCTTTTTATCCTCATGACCACGGCACTCGGGCGGGAATCGACATTATCGATCAATCGCTAATGTCCAGGGGCCCCATACGAATAGAAGACAACGCATGGCTGGGAACCGGCGTTATCGTGCTGGGTGGAGTTACCATCGGCGAAGGGGCTGTTGTCGGAGCCGGCTCGGTGGTCACTCGCGACATTCCTCCCCAATCCATCGCCATCGGCACCCCCGCCAAGGTTGTCCGTTCCCGCTCCTAAGCTTTACCCGTATTCGTATCCGGAACAGAAGGATTCCGTCGAAAGGATGTCTTGATGCCCGACTATTTAGAAACCATCAAAAAAAATATTGCTACTCCCATTTTCATATTCCAAATGGGAAAAGTTGGTTCGTCATAATTGAGATCGACCCTGAGAAAATATCATCATGGCCCTGTCGTTCACGCGCATAACGCCGGCATGCTAAAACCAAATGACAAAACTATTCTCAAATGGAGAAAACGCTTAAGACTTCCAGTATATGTCATTTGCCCTATAAGAGAACCGATTTCAAGGAATATTTCTGCCTTTTTTCAAAATTTTAATCTCGATACAGGATTAAATTTTTCTGACAAGAACGAGTGGCTTGAAGATGAGATGTTAGATTTGTTTTTAAAGCATTACACTCACAATATTTGTTTGGAATGGTTTGATACAAATCTTAGAACAACTTTCGGAGTGGATGTTTTTTCCCAGCCCTTTCCAATAGAAAACAAATGGAAAATATACAAGCACAAATCTATTCGCATTTTAGTTTACAGATCCGATTTGGATCGGTCATCGCAACTGGACTTGATTTCACAATTTATTGGAAATAAAATCCCGGCATGGTCGCAAGACAACATTTCAGCCGAGAAAGAATACGGAGAAGTTTATAAGAAATTCTGTTCTTCAGTAAAACTCCCCGACATTTATATTTCGATAATGTGCGACTCCAAATTTTGCCGAAAATTTTGGAGTGAAAATGAAATTGAAGCAATCAAAAACCGATTTAAAGAGAAACAGACGGTATGAGAATTTTGGAACGATTGATGACAACCCAGGAACTGCCCCCGCCTCCGGTGGGAAAAAAAGGATGGCCGTGGGATGAAACGGTTGCCGGCAATGGCGGCCTTTCCGGTATTCCGCCGCTTCCAAGGATCAGCATCACCACGCCTAGCTTCAACCAGGGAATATTCCTTGAAGAAACCATCCGCTCGGTTCTGCTCCAGAATTACCCCCTCCTCGAGTATGTCATCATCGACGGAGGATCCACGGACGAAAGCGTCGACATCATCAAAAAGTACGAGCCGTGGCTGGACCATTGGGTCAGCGAGCGGGACAGCGGCCAATCGGAGGCGATCAACAAGGGGTGGCTGCGTTCGCGTGGCGACATACTGGCGTGGATCAACTCCGACGACCTGTATCATCCCGGCGCCCTGTTCAAGGTGGGGAAATTCTTCGAGCAGCACCCGGACGTCGACATGCTTTACGGGGACTGCGACATCATCGACGAGAACGGCGCTTTCATCAGGCCGGCGCCGACGCAGCCGTTTGACCTGAAACCCCTGGTCTGCAACAAGTGGTTCATCCCTCAGCAGTCCACTTTCATCCGGCGCCGCGTGTTCGAGCAGATCGGCCGGATCGATCAGGATCTCCACTTGATCATGGATTGGGAATACTGGCTCAGAATCGCCTTGAACCATTTCAAAATCGCCTACTTCCCCGAGCGGCTGGCATCCTTCAGGCGCTACGAGCAGGCCAAGACCTCACTTCAGAACGAAACCTCGGGCCGCGAGAAGCTTCGCGTCCTGAATGGCGTGTTCGGCAATCGGAATTTCGCCGCGTCGATCGGGCCTTATCGGCGTCAGGCGTTCGGCTACGTGAACAAATGGACCGGAGAAGCCTGCCGGAAAAACGGCAAGAGGGGGGTTGCCCTGTATTACTTTATCAAGGCCGCACTCCATTCTCCCTATCTGCTGAAGGATCCCTATTTCATCAAAACCGTTCGAAGCTGTTTGCCGCTTTGACATCCTGTTCGGCCCGCATCCGGACCCCCTATCGCCGGCGCCCGTCGCCTCAACGGAATGAATTTCGATGCCTATGAAGGACAACCCATCGGCCCGGAACCGAAAACTCGTCGCCATCGCAGTCCCCGGTTCAAACCGGGATCGACTGACCCGGGATGAGGAGGTCTCCCTGAACCACCTGCTGAAACATCTCGGACACTACGACCGCTACCTCGTCGTGCCGCCGCACCTGAGAATGCTGACAGACCAGGGCTTCGAGATGCTGCACTTCGGTCCCGAATATTTCGGCAGCGCCAAAGCCCATTGCCAGCTGCTGTTCTCAAAGGCTTTTTACCAGGCCTTTGCCGATTACGAATACCTGCTGATCTATCACCTGGACGCTCTGGTATTTTCGGATCAGCTCGAATACTGGTGCCGCCGGGGCTTCGACTACATCGCGCCTCCATGGATCCCCCACAAGGACGCGGTCTATTCCGGAAATCCGGGCTATGAAGGCAAGGTCGGCAACGGCGGCTTCTCGCTTCGAAAAATCGGCAGCTTCCTCCGGGTGCTCGATTCTAAGCGTCTTTACAAGGACCCAGTGGAGCAGTTCAGGCGAACGATGCGATCGGAGAGGGCTCCGCTCGAAAAAACGATTTCCGCGCTGAAGACGCTCGCCAAATTTTCGCCGTATTTCAACGGGGTGCGCCAGGAGTTGGCGGATTACCGTAAAAACGAAGACCACTTCTGGGCCAACCGCGCCCGGCACTACTACCCTGGATTCAACATCGCCCCCGTGGAAACGGCGTTGCGGTTCGCATTCGAATGCGTCCCCCGTTTCTGCTTTGAAAAGAACGGCCGCACACTCCCTTTCGGCTGCCATGCGTGGCCCAAATATGACCGGGATTTCTGGGAACCCTACCTGATCTCTTCCTGATGGGTCCCCCCGGCGGGCCGCGGTCACGGTCCGGCCCGCCGGGCGCCGAAGCCAAATCGAATGCGGCGCGGCAGTGCGGAATCGCCCCCTGGCAGGTAGCCGTTCCCAAGCATCCGCCCTTTCACCGATGTCCGACCGTGGACACCGAACGCGGAGCCCCAATGCCGCAAACGCGTCCTCTCAACGCAAAAACCGCCGATTCCCCAACGACGACTGACCGCCCTGCCCTTCAGCGCGAGGCCGGGAAGCTCGTCAGCGTCATCATCCCCGCCTACAACCGCGAGCGGTTCATCGACCGGGCCGTTCGGAGCGTTCTCGACCAGGCCTATGCGAGCCTGGAAATCATCGTGGTGGATGACGGCTCGACCGACCGCACGGCTTCCGTTGTCCACCGGTTGGCGAGAGAACACGCCTCGATTCGTTACGTGCCCAACCGCCGTTCGAAGGGGCCGTCGGGGGCCAGGAACACCGGGCTGCTGTCCGCCCGTGGGGATTACGTGGCGTTTCTGGATTCCGACGACACCTGGTCCGGCGGGCACCTGAGCGAGGGGCTGCAATTCCTGGAAGCCCATCCCGACGTAAAGGTGGTTTTCGGAAACTTCAGTGTCATCGATTCCGACAGCGGGAGGCCGCTGTATGATTTTTTCGACCGAAAGCACCTCCTGCCTCAAATGGGAACGAGGGATGCCGGGGGCGGCTTTTCGATCATCAGCGAGGACTTGTTTTCCGTGCTGATGAAGGAGAATTTTTTCCATGTCGGCGGCGCCATCATTCGAGCCGGCGCCATGGGTCAAATCCTTTTCGACGAGAGTGTCCGCTTCAGCGAGGACCGGGATCTGGCAATTCGGCTGGCCAAGGAATCCGACGCCGTCTTCGCCGTCCGCTGGGCTCCGTCCTTTCAGGTCTATCGGCACCCATCGAATTTAAGCGATTTCGATGACGACCGGATCATGATCGAGGACTATCGGTGCCAGAACCGGCTTTTCCTGAAATATGCCTCGGCCTACGCGCTTTCGGTCCCCGAGTCGCGGCTGGTCCACACCAGTGTTCGAAACAACCTGCTGAAAATGTCCTATCGGTATCGTCGACAAGCCGATTACAAGGCCGCTCTCGGCCGCCTGGCGGAAAGTCTGAAGTACGGGCTCTGCGAAAGGCAGGCCGTCGAATTGGCCAAGTGTATCGGCGGTCTTCTTCTCGGAAGACAACGAAATGCGAATCGATAGAGGACCGCGGGAAGCATTTCCCGCCGGAGTGGAGCCGACCGCCGAATCGATGAAAACGCTTGTTCTGACGACAAAGTTTCCGCACCCGTCGGAAACGTTCATCCTGAACCACATCGAGTTTCTGGCGGAAAACGGGATCGACGTGCAGATCCTTTCCCGCCAGAGGCCGCTGCGGCTCCAGGCCAACGACAGCATTCTGCGCAACCGTCGATCGGGCAGAATTCAGTATTACAGCGATTTCATATCGCAAACACCCGGCGGCAAGTGGTCGAAAGCGTCCTTCTATGCCAACAGGGCGTCCCGGCTTCTCGTGAGAGACCCCGGGAGGTTCGCCCGCATCGGTTTGAGATCCTTATGCCACCGGACCAAGCCGTTTCGGCCGCTACATCTTGCGGAAGCCATCGGGCCGGATCATCGCTTCGATATTGTTCACGCCCACTATTGCACGAACGGACTCATCGCCTCCGACATGATCGACGCCGGCTGCATCAGCGGAAAGCTCATCACTTCCGTTCACGGCTACGACATCACCAAGATCATTTCGAGCAAGGGCCCGGCCTATTATCGAAAGCTCTTTGCCATGGGCGATCGCTTTCTGACGGTCAATCGGCACTTCAAGTCGATCCTGGAGGATTTCGGCGTCGACCCGGAGAAAATCATCGTGCACCACATGGGTGTGGACACGAATCGATTCCCCTTCTCGCAGCGATACGAGAAGGCGGTGGAAGGAAACGTGAGAATTCTGTCGGTCGGACGGCTGGTCGAGAAGAAAGGGTTTCGATTCGCGATCGAGGCATTTCCGGAAATCCTGGCGTCGACCCGGAACGTCGATTACACCATTATCGGGGACGGGCCCGAGAGACCGGCCCTGGAAGCGCTGATCGCGGAACTCGGCCTGGAGAGTCATATTCATCTCATCGGGTGGAAAACCCACGGGGAGGTTTCCGAACACATGCGGAACGCCCACGTCTTTCTCGCCCCAAGCGTCACGGCCGGTGACGGCGATCAGGAAGGCATTCCGGTGGTGCTGATGGAAGCGATGGCGGTGGGGCTGCCGGTCCTGAGCACCTTCCACAGCGGCATCCCCGAGCTGATCGCCCATGAGACCAGCGGCTTCCTGGTGCCCGAGAGGGATCCGGCCGGCATCGCATCGACGTTGACGGCCATGCTGGGCGATCCGGCAACCCTTCGAAGCGCCGCCGAGGCGGCCCGCCGGACGGTTGAAACACAATTCAACCATCGGATTCAAAACGACCGGCTGTTGCAGATCTACCGGGACGTTGTTTCCGCAGAATAACCGCCCGATCCTGAGTTGAGACCTTTTGGCCGGCCCGGTTGCAATCGGCCGGCGGCACGATACCGGAGAACGCGTCAATGGCCCGAAACCTGGTGGTACTGGTTCCAACATCCGAACGGCTCTCCCTGGTGGAGCGAACGCTGTCATCGCTCAAGGAAGTCCGGAAACCTTCCATCTACAGGGAAACCGTGCTGATCGAGAACGGCCGGCGGCAGTTGTGCGAGGGCCTGGCGCGCGACTTTCGCGAGAGCCTCAACCTTCGCTATCTCTACCTGCCGGACGGCAACAAGAGCAATGCCCTGAACACCGCACTCGAGTCCATCCAGGACGCGCTCGTCTTCTTTACGGACGATGACGTGCGCTTTGATCCCTCCGTCCTGGGAGCTTACGCCGACGCCGCATCGGGAAAGCACGGCGGCGAATTCTACGGCGGACCGTTCGGAGTCGACTACGATGAAGCGCCGCCCCCGTGGCTGGTCGAGTTTCTCCCCAGCAGCGCGGTCGGCTGGAGTCTCGGCGACCAGCCCCGGATCATCGGAAAAGGCAATGCCTTTCTCGGGTTCAACTGGGCGGCCTTTGCCGACGATCTCAAGAGACTGGGAGGGTTCAGCATTCACCACGGTCCAGGGTCCAGAACCAAGGCCGTCGGGCAGGAGACCGAGATGCAAGGCCGGCTTCTCGACAATAGGACCATCGGCCGCTACGTGCCCGGTGCGCTCGTGTGGCACTATGTTCCCCCCGAGCGGTGCTCCCGCCGCTTTGCCGCCCTTCGGGCCTATCGATGGGGGATCCAGAGCGGACTGAAGTCAGAGGATTCCTGGGTGACACTGTCAAAGCGCTGGACGAAATCCGGGGTCAAAAGCCTTCTCAAAATCCTCTCAAGGGACCCGGCCGAATTCTTCAGGCCCTATTACCAGTTCCGATTCAACACCGGGCTTGTGCGGGGCAGGATGATCCGCCTCAACAGGGGCCTTTGATGCGGATCGAGCTGTGCAGCCTGTCGATGACCCTGGGCGGGGTCGAGCTTCGCATGGGCCGGGAGGCGCGCCTGCTTGCCAGGGCGGGTTACGAACCTGGAATCGCCGTCAACCTCCATCCGCAGATCGCCGACTGGTCCGAAGGGCTTCGATCGGACGGCATCCCGGTTCACGACTACCACCCGGCGCCGTTCCTGGAGGATTGGTTGTGGCTCAGGGAAAATCCATTCTGGGATGCCGCCGTCTGGCGACGGTTCAGACTGCGCCACAAGCTATGGAGAATCGCGCGCCGGGCCATGAAGCCCAAGGCCCGGCGATATGCCAGGGAGCACTACCAATCGACCCGGCCCGACCTGGTGCACCTCTTTCTGCCCTGGTCCGGCTTCGAGGCGACCCGCCTGTTCCTGGCGCACGACAACCATTTGCCGGTTGTCCTGAGCGTCCGAAACGCATTTCCCAAATGCCGCTGGTCCGACTGGCATCGGCAGCACTACCGGGCCGCGTTTTCGTCCGTTCACGGCGTCTATGCGATATCCAGGAGTGCCCTCGACCTCTTCGTCGACTGCTACGGGGAATTCATCCAGGCCCACACCGTGCTCGAAGTCATTCACAATTCCGTCGACACGGACCGCTTTTTCCCGAATCCGGACCGGCGCCGGATTCTGCGGCAGGAATTCAATCTGGCCGAAGACAACCCCGTGGTGGGTTTCGTGGGCAGGATCGAAAAGCAGAAGCGGCCGCAGGCCATGATCCAAACGTTTCGGCTGATCAAGAACAAGATCGACAGCGCGGTGCTCGTCCTGGTCGGAAGCGGTCCCATGGAAGCCGATGTCAGACAGTCCATTCAGGCCGCCGGCCTGACCGGTTCCGTGATTCTTGCCGGCTGGAAGCCGAACGTCGAGGACTATCTCCAGGGTTTTGACGTCGTGCTTCAGTTGAGCAACAACGAAGGATTCGGTACGGCGACCATCGAGGCCATGGCTTGCGGCGTTCCCGTGGTGGGAACGGATGTGCCCGGCACCCGGGACATTCTCCAGAATGGCCGGGGCGGATGCCTCGTTCCGCTGAACGACGAGCAGGCCGCGGCGGATGCCTGCATCGATCTGCTGAGCAGCGCCGCCAAGAGATGCCGGTTCGCCGGGGAAGCCGCAAGGTATGCCGGAAGCCAATTCGATGAAAAGACCTGGGAGGAGCGGATATTGAATTTCTATTCCGGCATCGGTTCCCGCCTTCCACACCGGGGGTCTCAACCCCGTGGATCCGAACCGGTCATGCGTGGCCGCCCCGAAAGCGATGTAGTCGGACCGTGAAAAACCTCTTCAAAAGAACCCTGCCGCTGAGGGCGCGCACCCGGCTGATCCTTTGCCGCGATGCCATCCGCACCCTCGGACCGTTGAAAGGCGCGCTGGCGCTGACCCGACCCGCCGGCACCGGCTCCGCCATCATCGTCTCGGGTTGCCCGAGAAGCGGCACGACCTGGATCGCCGAGGTGCTCAACACGATCCCGGATTCCAACATTCTCTACGAGCCGCTCTATCTGCGTTCCAATCCCATCCTGTCGGAAATCGGATTTCGATGGAGAACCTACATCCGCCCGGATGAGGATTCCCCTGACATCCGCTACTATTTCGAGCAAATCCTGACCGGGAAAACCCTGAACCCCGGTACGCTTTCCCGGGCGGATCGCAATACCGTCCCCGGCACGCGGACCTGGATCGTCAAGTTCGTCAGGGCCAACATGCTGATGAGCTGGCTGGTCCGGCAGTTCGAGGTCCCGCGGCCCCTTGTCGTCATCCGCCACCCCTGCGCCGTGGTCTCCTCCCAGCTCAGGATGGGCTCGTGGGACCATGTCACCGCACCGGTGGAGTGCCCCGAATTCTTCGCCGAATACCCCGAATTCGAGAAAATCAGGCGGAAGCTCAGGCACCTGGACGAGATGCTCGCGTTTTCCTGGTGCCTCGAGTATTTCCTGATTCTGAAGGAGCAAAAACCCTATCCGTGGCTGCTGCTTGCCTATGAGGATCTCCTCTTGAACCCAGAGAAACGGTTTTCGGACATTTTCAGGAACTTCCGCCACGAGATCTCGCCGGAAGGCTTCCGGCTGATCGGAAAGGACAGCTCCACCACCGTCGACGACGGGCATTCGCGGCACGGCGCAAGGCTGACGAGCTGGAAAAGATACCTGACGGCCGAGCAGGCTGAACGAATCCTGAACGTCACAAAGGCATTCGGCATCGATGTGTATTCCACCGCTGCCGAACCGGATTACGCTCGACTCCTCGACCCGGGTATGGTGCCGGCCCCGTCTTCCCCGGAGAAGCATCCGACATGAAGAAGATACTGATGCTCTCCTACTACTTCCCTCCCATCACAGACGTGGGGGGGCTTCGGGCGCTCGGGTTCGCCGAGAACCTGCCTGCCCATGGGTGGGAACCCCATGTACTGTCGGTCCGGAATCCGGACCGCAGCGTCTGCGGCGTCGGCGACGGCGGCCCGCCCGCCGGTATCGACACCCGGTACTGCCGGTCGCTTTTTCACCTCAACCGGGCGAGCTGGAAGGCCAACGGCGTCCTGCGCCTGCTGCTGCGGGCCGTGGGAATCCGCCTCCGCGGCAACATCGTTCACGAGCTCTTCTGCCTGCCCGACGTGTTCGCCGGATGGATCGTTCCAGCCTATGCGGCCGGGCTCCGGATCATGAAGCAAGAAGGCATCGACCTGATCTACGTTTCGTCCAAGCCCTTCAGCTCCACCCTGGCCGGGGTCCTGCTGAAGAAGGCCACGGGCAAACCCCTGGTCCTGGATTTCAGGGACCCGGCGTCCTTTCCCGACAGCCTGTTCATGGACAACCGGGCGGGACGCACCCGTAAGCGGATCATCGGCAGGATCGAGCGATACGTCCTCGAGAACGCGGATGCCCTGTTGACCACCACCCGGGCCACGGAAGAAGCCTACCTCGAGCGCTACCCGTTCCTTGCCGGCAGAACGCGAACCATCTATAACGGCTTCTACCTTCCGGGGATCCCGATGCAGGCGGTCGAACCCTTCGATGTCTTCACCATCGTCTACATGGGCAATTTCTATCACGACCTCGTTCCCTCGGACACTTTCTTCGAAGCCCTTCGCGCCGTCGTCGATCAGGGCCGCATACCGGCGGACCGGATTCGATTTCTCTACGTGGGCGGGCTCCGGGGAAAAGACAACTGGCTGATGGAGGCCGGCCGCCGCCACCAGGTGTCCCACCTGATCCGGACCGCCGGCCAGGTCTCCCGGGAGGAAGCCCAGTCGATCCTCGCCCGATCGGCCCTCATGCTGCTCCGAATCGTGCCGCCCATGATCAGCACCAAGCTCTTCGAGGGGCTGCGGGACGGTGTGCCCATGCTGGCCATCATCGAGGAAGGGGAAGTGGCGGAGTTGATCCGGGTCTACTCCCCGCGTTCCTACGTCGTGACCAGCCATCGGGCGGGGGACGCGGCCGATGCCATCTGCGAGGCCTACCGGCGCTGGGAAAAGGGAGAATTGACCCCGCAAATCCATACGGAATACAGGAACCGGTTCAACAAGAAATCGCTGACCGCCGCCTTCCGCGAAGTGCTGGAGGCCGTAATCGACAACCCACGGGACGAACGCCTGCTCCCTCTTGGTTCCCACAAGCCCGGCTTCGAGCCGCGATCGGTAGAGCGCCATGCGAACCACTGACACCACCCCGCACCCCAACGGAAACCTCTCGATGGCCAGCCAGGCTCCGGTCGGGCCGACGGCCGTCTCCCCCCTTGGCCCGGACTTCTGGGTCTTCGTGGGCTACCTCGTCTTCGTCTTTCTCAACCCTCAGAACTGGATTCCCGTCATCGGCGCGTTTCGGCCGGCGTTCCTGGTCGCGGGCATGGCCCTGGTGCTCTGCCTCGCCAACGGACGCGCGGTCGGTGTGCTCCGGTTCACTCAGACCAAGCTGATGGTCCTTCTGCTGGGCCTGGTGTCCGTGTCGACCGTTCTGTCCATGAGCTTCGGCCTGAGCCTGGAATACTGGGGATATTTTCTCCGGGCCTTCCTGCTCTACCTGCTGTTCCTCCAGGTGGTCCACGACGAGTTCAAGCTCAAGAAGATCATCCAGGTGATGTTCTTCCTGATGCTGATCGACGTCGCCGTGAGTTTCACCATGCAGAAGCTCTGGCTCATCGGCTACAGGTTGGTTTCCTTCGACGGGGAGGGAGGGTCCAACGACTATGCCCTGATGATTCTCTGCATGCTCCCTTTCGGACTCTATTTTTTCGAGCATGCCGAGACCAGGACCCGCAAGGGCTTCCTGGCGGTCTGCATTCTGTTTCTTTTCATGGCCCTCACCCGCACCCGGTCCCGCATGGGGTTCCTGGGGCTCGTGCTGATCGTCGGGCAGGTCTTCTGGCTCAAGCGCAGGAACCCCGCCGTCATTCTCGCGGTGCTGGCGCTGGTGGGGGTCGCCCTGGCCAACACCCACTACGGGTATTTCGAACGGATACGGGGAATCCAGGAGTCCGCAACCACCGAAGAAAAGGAGAACCCCCGGATTCGCCTGTGGCAGCAGGCGGTGGAACTTATCAAAAGGCATCCCTTCTTCGGCACCGGCACCGGCACCTATATTTTTGCGAAAAACGAGTACAACCTGTCCGGCAACAAGACCCATGTCACCCACAACGCTTTCCTCCAGGTGGCCTCCGAGAACGGCCTGATCGCGGGAGCCGTCTACTTCCTGCTCTTTCTCGTCTCCTTCAGGGATCTCCGGTATGCGGAGAAGGCCTTCAGGGGGCGCGATCCGGACCTGCTGACCATCACCCAGGCCTTGAAAATGGCCTATCCGGTCCTCGTACTGTCCATGACCTTCCTTTCCCAGCAGTACACCCAGTTCTACTTTATTTTTCCGGCGCTGACCGCCCGGCTCCGGCTGTTCGCCGAAACCCGGATTCACGCCGAGGCCGCAGCCGAGACCGCCGAAGCGCCGGCCGGCCCGGGAATTCACCCCACACTGGCCGACAGGGCGGTGCGGTCATGATCTCCGTCGTCGTACCGGTCTACAACGAGGCGACCAACATCCACGAGGTGCACCGCCGATGTACCCAGGCCATGCAGGCCGTCGGGGCATACGAACTGGTGTTCGTCAACGACGGCAGTCGGGACCACACGCTCGAAATGCTGCGGGAGATCGCCGCCAGAGACCCGAGGGTCCTGGTGATCAGCTTTTCCCGGAACTTCGGGCACCAGATCGCCGTCACCGCCGGCCTCGATCACGCCCGGGGCGACGCCGTCGTCGTGATCGACGGGGACCTCCAGGATCCGCCCGAACTGATCCCCGACATGGTGGCCAAGTGGAAGGAGGGCTATCAGGTGGTCTACGCCCGCCGTAGGCGCCGCAAGGGGGAAGGCCTGTTCAAGAAGATCACGGCATTCGCGTTCTACCGCGTCATGCGGGCCATGACGGCAACGGACATCCCGGTGGACGCGGGAGACTTCCGCCTGATCGACCGGGCGGTGGTGGACGTGCTCAAGAACATGCGGGAGCGCAGCCGGTTCATCCGCGGCATGGTGTCATGGGCGGGCTTCCGCCAGGTCGGCATCGAATTCGAGCGCGACCCGCGGCACAGCGGGGAGACCAAGTATCCGCTGCCCAAGATGATCCGGTTCGCCCTGAACGGCATCTTCTCGTTCTCGGACAAGCCCCTCAAGATCGCCAGCTACATCGGGCTCATTTCCTCGCTCGTGGGGATGCTGATGATTCTCTGGGGGCTGTATTCCAAGCTGTTCCACCCGGAAACGACCATTACCGGCTGGGCGTCCGTGTTCGTGGCCGTCCTCTTCATCGGCGGCATCCAGCTTTTCACCATCGGTATCATCGGCGAGTACATCAGCAGGATCTATGACGAGTCCAAGGCCCGGCCCCTGTATGTGGTGGGCGAAACCATACGCAATGAACCTCCAGGTCCTGACGCCTAGCCTCCGGCAGTTCGCCGTCTTCTCGGCCATCGGGGTCCTGAACACCCTGATCCACTATGGCGTCTTCTATGCGCTGTTGAACGGTTTCGGGATTCACTACCTGGTCAGCTCCGGCATCGGGTACGGGTGCGGCCTGGTCAACAGCTACCTGCTGAACCGGAAGTTCACCTTCCGGGTCGCCCGGGGCCGCAACATCTCCGAATTCGGCAAGTTCGTCATCGTCAACATCGTCGCCCTGTCCGTCAACCTGGTGCTGATGAAGGCGCTCGTGGATGTCGCGGGCCTCCGGCCGGAAATCGCCCAGGTGTTCGCCATCGTCGGGTCTCTCGCGGCGAACTTCGCCGGCAACAAGGCATGGACCTTCAAGGCATGACCTCCCTGAACAAAGCCATCGAACACCGGCGGATCGTCCTGGTGGTTCTGATCGTCCTGGTGGCCGCCGCCGTTCTGCTGCGGGTGCCGATGCTGCTGTACGGAATGCCTTTCGACCTGGGCGACGAGGATGAAAACGGGTTTATCGGATGCGCCCTGAACTACGGCGCCACCATGAGCCTGAAGCCCATCCTGACCTGGTACCCGGCCTTCCACACCTATGTCCTGGCAGCGGCCTTCGGCGTCTATTTCCTGTTCGGCCTCGTCACCGGGGCCGTCAGTGGCGCAACGGATTTCGCGGTCTCCTATCTCATGTATCCAGGCAAGTTCCATTTCGTTGGGCGCCTGGTGTCCATGCTTTTCACGGCCGCCGGGATCGTTCTGATTTACCATTGCGGCAAGCGGTACCAGGGGCGGCTGACGGGATTGCTGGCCTCCGGCCTCCTGGCGCTGTCCTCCATGGCCCTGGTTCGAACCTCGTGGGCCCTCCCGGACAGCACCTACCTGCTCCTGACGATACTATCCATCTACTTTGTCCTTTGCTACGGGGATTCCCGTCGATTGCGGCACGCCGTGGCGGCCGGCCTGTGCTGCGGCCTGGCGGTCGCGACCAAGTACAACGTCGGCACGCTTCTCGTCGTGGGCATCTGCGGAATCGCCCTGACCCACTGGGAACTGACCGGGACGATGCGCCTGCCGGCCCGGCTGATGTCCATGCTGCGGGTCCGTGCGTTCTACGCCTATGGGGTGGCGGTCGTGCTGGGGTTCATTATCGGCACGCCCTACTTCGTGTTCGACATTCCCCTCCACCTGGCCGGCCTCCAGTGGGAGATCGGCCGGCTGGGGGCCGAGGCCAGTGGGTCCTCCAACTTCTTTTCCCGCCTGCCCTACCTGTGGATCTTCTCCGAACTGGTGGTCTGGGAAAGGGGCATGGGCATCCTGGTCATCGTGGGCCTGCTGGTTTCCATTGGCCGCCTGGTCCGCGGGGAGCGGATTCACTGGATGTTTCTCCCCTACCTGCTGGTCACCGTCGTGCTGATCGGCCGATACGACAAGCACTCCCTTCACTACATGTTTCCGGCATTTCCGGCCCTTTTCCTGGCCGCCGCCGCCGGATTGAGCCGGCTGTTCCAGGCGCACCGGTACGCGGCCGCGCTGATGGCCATCGGCGTCACGGCGGCATTGATTTCATCGACCCCAAAACTGCTGTCGCTCAGCTCCTTCTATACCCAAACCGACACACGGCTGGCCGCCAGCAACTGGATCCAGTCCAACCTGCCGAGCCGCGCCGTCATCGCCATCGGAAGGACCATTCATGCGCCCCCTCTCCAGGACGCCGACCGGTTCAGCAAACCCGCCTATTCGATGATCGGGGAGCAGATCATGAGCCGCAGGCTTCCCAAGACCATCAAAAGGGCTTATTCGGAAAAGATCTCCGGAAATGCCTATCGGCTGACCCATTACATCGTCCGGCAGTCCGGGGGGAGAACGGCATCCTATGCGGAAATGATGTCGGATTTCGCGGTGCTCCCCATGGACCGGCTGACCGCCCCATCTCCCGACTTCGTGATTTACTCCTCGGCTGACAGGGGCTACCTGCTCCGAGGGGGATATTCGGATTTCCTGGACATTCCCGGATTCAATAAGAGCCTCAGGCTGGAGAAGAATTTCGCGCCGACCGGTAATGGCCTCGTCGGCCCCCGCATCGCGATCTACTCCGTCCAATAAAATGAAAAGTTGGAATGAAACGATATTTTCTGATCACGATCGACACCGAGGGCGATCACCTGTGGTCGCGGCCACGGGAGATCACGACCCGAAATTCGCGGTATCTGCCCCGGTTCCAGCGGCTTTGCGAGGATTTCGGATTCAAGCCCACCTATCTCGTCAACTACGAAATGGCCCAGTGCCGGGATTTCCAGACGATGGCGACCGATGCCCTCGCGCGGAACACCGCGGAAATCGGCATGCACCTCCACGCCTGGAACAGCCCGCCGGCCTACGACCTCACCGGGGACGACCATCGCTATCAGCCGTTCCTGATCGAGTACCCCGACGAGATCATGCGGGAGAAGATCGGTTACATGACCCGTCTGCTCCAGGAGACGTTTGGCCGCGAGACCGCCACCCACCGCGCCGGCCGCTGGGCGCTCGATGACAGGTATGTCCGGTGTCTCGAAGACTACGACTACCGGATCGACTGTTCGGTCACCCCGTTCGTTTCCTGGAAACGGACGATGGGGGACCCCGCCGGCAACGGCGGATCGGATTACACCCACTGTCCCGACACCCCTCATTATCTGGGCTGCCCTGATCCGGCCTCCGATCCTGAGGGCCGGATCCTCGAAATACCGATGACCATCCTCCCGACGCCCGGATTTCACCTGCTGAAGCCCATCCGGAACAGCCGGCTGCACGCCCCGGCAATGCGTCTGATGAACCGGCTCCACCCGACGCTGCTGTGGCTGCGCCCCAATGGGAAGAACCTCAACCGGATGAAATGGCTCGTGCGGAAAGCGGTCGGGCAAGGCAGGGGTTATATCATGTTCATGCTGCATTCATCCGAACTGATGCCCGGCGGGAGTTACCTTTTCGACACCCCGGAAAAGATCGAGAAGCTCTATTCGGACATGCGGGAGATATTTGCCGTCATCTCAGCGGATTTTGAGGGAGCGACGCTATCGGAATATCGGAACGCCTGGGAAAAGGGGCGGTAGAGAAGACGGGAGGAGGTTTCCCCTACGGAAGTTCTTCCAGGGTTGGAGCTGATTTTTCCCTCCCCCGGTAGGAGGCGGTCTCGCAGTTGCCCTCCCCTTGTAGTGGTCAAGAAAAATCGGACACAGACTTAAGCGGCTTTTTTAAGCAGTTC
>JBMNCP010000079.1:350032-350140 GCA_049366795.1 Desulfobacterales bacterium | reverse complement strand
GCTTTCGTATGAATCGTTCTTAGCAAAGTGTCCGTTTTCTTTAAACCACAACAGGTCGGGGTGAGGGTGAATTGAAAACGATTTCAATCCCTTTTACCCCCTCCGCTT
>JBMNCP010000079.1:331146-349932 GCA_049366795.1 Desulfobacterales bacterium | reverse complement strand
GGCCTACCGAAAGAAGCCGAGAACGAGTACGCGTACGAGTACGAAGACCTGAAAAGCTCCTGCCTACCTTCACATCGAAATCGGGATCGGGATCGCTAACGAAATCGGTATCGGAATCGAACCCTTTCCATCGGCGCTTCAGCCAATTCCAAAGCGAACCCCAAAGGACGCTGTCGATCACCCTCTCCCTTGATGGGAGAGGGTCGGGGTGAGGGTGAATTGAAAACGATTTCAATCCCTTTTACCCCCTCCGCTTAAACCCCTTCCACCGGGGAGGGGAAAAGACTTCCCACCGTACTCGACACCCGAAGATTCATAGGGCCTACCGAAAGAAGCCGAGAACGAGTACGCGTACGAGTACGAAGACCTGAAAAATCCTGCCTACGTTCAGATCCGAACCGGCTAGAATCAGGGTCGGAGCTCAATCTTCGACCCACGAACGTTTGACGCTTCCCGGGGATCGAACCTTAAGGACGAATTGAACCGCCGTCCATCGGGTTCGGCTTGACGGGAAGAGGCGAAGCTGTTAAACACCTATGCATCAAAGAAAAGTGTTCCTGGATGAAACCGAAAATATCGTGAGCTCCGGAATGTCTCCGGGGCTTTTTTTGTGGAACACGGAAAGAAGGAATGAATGACGTTCGACGAATTCAAGCTCCATCCCCGCATCGCAGCCGGTGTCCGCGCGGCGGGTTTTACGACCCCGACCCCGATTCAGGCCAAGGCGATACCCTCGGTTCTCGCCGGAAGCGACCTCATGGGATTGGCCCAGACCGGAACCGGCAAGACCGCGGTCTTCGCGCTGCCGATCCTTCACCGCCTCCTCGAAGGCAGGCGCGGGTGCATCCGGGCACTGGTCATCGCCCCGACCCGGGAGTTGGCGGAACAGATCCACCAGGCATTCCGGACGCTGGGACGGGAAACCGGCCTGAAAAGCACGGCCGTTTACGGAGGAGTGGGCTTCACCCCCCAGTTCAACCGTCTGCGATCCGGAACCGACATTGTCGTCGCCTGCCCGGGCCGCCTCCTGGACCATATCGGTCGGGGCACGGTCGACCTGTCCCTCGTATCGACCCTGGTCCTGGACGAGGCGGACCAGATGTTCGACATGGGTTTTCTGCCCGATATCCGGAAAATCATGGCCCATCTGCCCGCTCAGCGCCAGACGCTGCTGTTCTCGGCCACCATGCCGGCTCAGATCCGCACGCTGGCGAAAGACATTCTCAAAAACCCGCGCGTCGTACAGGCGGGTGAGACCGCCGCGGCGGATACGGTGTCCCATGCGCTGTACCCGGTTGCCCCTCATCTGAAGACAGCGCTTCTCCTTCACCTGCTCAACCACACCGAAACCGGGTCCGTCCTGGTCTTCACCCGCACCAAGCACCGTGCCAAGCGCCTGGGAGAGCAGCTGGCCAGGATCGGGTTCCGCTCGGCCTCCCTCCAAGGGAATCTCTCCCAGAACCGCCGCCAGGCGGCGATGGAAGGGTTTCGGACCGGGGCCATCCAGATCCTTGTAGCGACCGACATCGCCGCCCGGGGCATCGACGTGACCCGGGTCTCCCACGTCATCAACTATGACGTGCCGTCAACGCCGGAGGCGTATATTCATCGCATCGGCAGAACCGGCCGGGCCTCCAGGAGCGGAGATGCCTTTACCCTGGTCACCTCCGAGGACGCCGACCAGGTTCGCGCGATCGACCGGATCATCGGTTCACGGATCGAACGGCGAACCATCACCGACTTCGATTACAGCGCCCCCTCGCCGAAAAGTGACATCGGCCAGGACCGCCGGCCCGATCGGCCGGTCGACAAGTCCCGCTTTTCCCGCGGCCGGTCGAACGGAGAACGCTCGGTTGGCTCCGTTCCGGCGAACGGAAAGCGCCCCTGGGGGCGTGGAGGACGGCCCGGCCGTCCGGCCGGTGCTTCGAGCCGGTTCGGAAACCGCCGCAGCCACACCACGGGAAACGGATCGGCCCGGCCATAAGATCCTTCACGGGTACATCTGAAGCCTGAACCATCCCTGGCCGTAGTCGAGATCCACGGCCTCGGGAAGGATCCGTTCGACCCTGGGCCCGTTTCCCGCGATGTGGTCTCCCGCACGATATTGCCTGAGATTGATGAAGACCACGGATTTGGCCGGATCCGTCTCGAACGCCACCACGTTGAGGTTGAGGTCCTTGAACCGCGCCTGGACATCGGGCGGCAACTCCCGCAGAAGCGGCACCCGTTCCGGAGGCCGACGGTCTGCCTGAGACAGAGGCGGGGTGACGCCGGAGTCCGAGGTCGCGGGCGCAAATTCCTCCTTCGAAGCGGGCGTCTCGACCGTTGAAGCGGTCCGGGGCGCCGGCTGGATTGCCGCATCGGCGCGACGGGCCGTTTCCCGAACGTCTGGATCCGCCTGTTCACCTTCCGAAGCCTGGCCGGTCGCAGGGTCCGAAGCCGCCGGCGAGGACGGGTGCTCCCCCGCGGAAACCGGCGAGGCCGGCTCGGCCTCGGCCGTCGACACCCCGGACGGAGATGCCGGCACCTCGGCAGAGGCTCGAGATTCAGGGGGCATGCTGCCTTCCACCTTCTTCGTAACCGCGGGCGAAGGCGACGATGCGACTTGCGGCCTGTCGCGGTCAATCCCGAAGTAGACCGCCACCGCCAGCACCGCGGCGACGGCCGCGGCGATCAGGACCCATCGGGGCTTGCGCCCGGAGGCCGGGGCCGGGCTCGTCCCGGCGGGTTCCCCAGCCGACCCGGCCTTCGTTTTCCTGCGGGCCTTTCGATCCCGTTCCGCCTGTTCCAGGGATTCGAGAATCAGCGACACGTCACCCCTCCCCGCCTCCCGATGCCGCCGCCCGGAGAACCGGCACCTCGCCCTGCCCGGCGGCTGAATCGATTTCCAACAGCGTTCTGATGCCCACGATGCCGTCCACTGTAATGCCGCGCATCCGTTGAAAGGCCATCACACGATCCGTCAGCGCCCGGTCGAAATAGGAATCCGACCGTGAATCGAGCGGGACGGGTGGCAGACCCTGGACGCGGTCCAGCCGGTGCCGCAGCCAAAGCACATCGGCCCCTTCCATTCCCTCCTGAAGCCGATCCCGCTGCAAGGGCGGGGGGCGCCAGAGCAGGGTAAAGCTCCCGGTCCAGAAAGCGGCAACCGCCTCGGCGGCAGCGGTCCGCCTCTCGCCGCCCATGTCCAGTACCAGCCCCCTGGAATTGACTTCGGACAGCACCAGGTGATGGACGCCGCGATCGCCGTCGAGAAACTCCATCACCGCCGGACGGTTGATCGACAAAAGCGCATCCAGTTCCCCCGACATCTGCACGCATTCGAGGCCGGCCAGCATGGCCTGAACGCAGCCCGGCGTTTCGGGAATTCTTCCAGACTCCAGATTCCAGTAGGATAAAAGAGTGGCAAAGGCATTTTCGGGCATCGAGCGGGCACCGGCCTTCAGCAGCCACCTCGACAGCGCCGTGCCGTCGGCGATGTCGCCGGCGGGAGAAGATTCGGTTTCGGCCGTTCCCGAGCCACCGGAAGCCTCCTGCGACTGGCTGCCGTCGGATTTGATCTCCTCCACGATGGAGGCCGGTTCCGGCACGCCGTCAGGCCCCCGGGGAATGGACGAGATCGAGGTGACGGTCCCCGCGGCAAGGTCGGCCGGAACAGCGTCAGCAACCGGATCGGCAGGCTGGACGGCCTCCCCGCCGGCACGAAGGGCATAGTGGCCCGCCATGGCCAGCATGCCCGCGAGGACGGTTGCGGCGCCCGCCATGACCATGCGGTGCAGCCACGATCGTCGGATGGGGTCCCTGGCCCGCCCCCCCTGGATGTCCAGGTCGGCGGCCCGGACCAGTGTGCCGTCGATCCGCGGCTTTCGCCGGGCGAATGCACCCAGGAGCGCCCGGTCGCAGAGAACGTTGACAAGGCGGGGGATGCCGCCCGATCGGCGGTAGATCGCCCGGTGTGCCCCCCGGGTGAACAGGTCCGCCGCGCATCCGGCCACGCGGAGCCGGTGGCGGACGTATGCGGCGGTTTCGTCCCGGCTCAGGGGCGTCAGGTGATACCTTCCGATGATCCGCTGGGACAGCTGGCGCAGGTCAGGCCGTCTCATGACCGCCCTGAGTTCGGGCTGCCCGATCAGGAGCACCTGGAGCAGCTTCGTGGTGGCCGTCTCCAGATTGGTGAGAAGCCGGATCTGCTCGAGCACCTCGGGGGCCAGGTTCTGGGCCTCGTCGATTATCAGAACGGTTCGGCGCCCTTCCGCGTGGCGCTTCAGAAGGTAGCGGTTGAGCCGGTCCACGAGAAGCTTGATGCTGCGGCAGCCTTCCGGGTAGCCGATCTTCAGTTCGTCGCAGATGCTGGACAGAAGCTCCGATGCCGTCTGTCGGGGATTGAGGATGAGGGCCACGTCGACGCCTTCGGGAACCCGTCCGAGAAGATAGCGGCACAGGGTGGTCTTCCCGGTCCCCACCTCCCCGGTGAGCTGCACGAACCCGGAGGATTCCCTGATGCCGAAAAGCAGATGGGCCAGGGCGTCCCGGTGGTCCCGGCTCATGAACAGGAAATCGGGGTCGGGCGTCAGCGAGAACGGCGGCTTCCGGAATCCGAAAGTGTCGAGATACATCCAAATCCTATGATGTTTATTTGTTTCAGTCAGTTGAAAGCCTAAAGAACTGCTTCCAACCCTGTCAAGCCCTATCGGAGTCAGGACCCGGAAGGCTTCTCCACGACGAACCGTTCGTCGAGCTCCCTCAGGATTTTCACGATACCGCCATAGGCGAGCGACTCGTACGGCAGCATGGCATTGCTGAAGAAGCCCTGCCGGCGGATCTCGATCGCCTTTTCCGAAATCCGGTGGCGGGTGCTGTCCCAGAAGGGGTGATCGAACGCATCCACCGGGGGGGTGAGTCTGCCCTGCCGGAGGCTGAAGGCTGCGCAGGAGACGACGGGAGGGCCGTCGAGATAGGACACCCCCGTATCGAGGCGCACCGGCATCAGGGGCCCGTAGAGACTCCCCCGCATGAACCCTCCCACGAAGGGTCCCAGTCCGTATGGCTCGAGGACTTCCCCCGAGGCCGGGAAGGCATCCTGGACCCTGACGACGGCCACCGGATCGTTTTTTCCGAGAAGGATGCCGGAAACATTGTGGACACGGGTCGTGCTGACGGCAACGGCCTGCTCCCCGGTGGAGCGCGAAAAGACGCCGCGGATCGCGAACCGCTCCGGGTCCCTCAATAGGGCGGCGATGCTGTAAAGCTCCTCCGGGGCGTCGAGGGAAATCATCCTGTCATACTCGCGATAGGCGACATCCATGATTTCGAAGCGAAACCCGCCTCTCATCCTGGGAGAAAGGATCAGCCCCGGGCAGTGCATGGGGTCGGCAAAGGCCAGGTAGAGGGGTAGATTCAGTGCACCCGGTACGGTCTTGTCCACTGAAAAAAGCAGAAAGGCTTCGTTGGCCCGCTCCTCGAACTCCACCTCGGCCACGGCCGGCCCGAGTCCCTTGGCCACACCGCTCGTGCCTTCCTTGAACACATCCTGGCCCGCGCCGTAAAGTCCATCCTCTTCGGCAACGCCGGCCGCATGGGTGAAGGCATTCCAGACGAGCCTGCGCACTTCATCGAAGTCCGGCCCGCTCCGGTGGGTGCACAGGACGGTGATGTCATCACCGGTATAGCCGATCCAATAGTCGACGACGAAGTCCCCCTTGCGCTGGGAAATGTAGGCATCCATGGCGGCCATCGACCGCGCACCGGGTGCGAGGTGCCCGCCGATGCTGCCGATATCCGCCCGTATCGCGGTCAGTGTGGTTTTCATATCGTCCCTCCCTCCCTGCCGTCCTCAATAAAGGAACATGGGTTTGGCTTCCACACCGCGGATGTCCGGGCGGTAGTTTTCCGCGTCGTAGAAGGCGTCCACGTCCACTTTCTTGGCGCCGCCCTTCACCGCTTCGATGTCCACGGCCGAGTAACGGCCGCCCTGCAGCGCTGCCAACCTGCCCGTCGTATCCGACTGGATGAGATCCACGGCCAGGTTGGCGTAATTCATCGCCACCATCAGATCGAGGGAGTCGGGTGAACCGCTTCGCATCAGGTACAAGAGTGGCTGGAAGATGATGCCGATGCCTGTGAGTTTCTTGACCGCCTCGGCGGTCACGGCGCCGATCCCCCCAAGCTTCCGATGCCCGAAGGCATCGGCGTCTCCCGAGATCACCATCTCTCCGCCCTCCATCCGGGCGCCTTCGCTGATCGTCACCATGGCGTACCGGCTCGGATTGCGCCGGCGGTCATCGACCAGGAAAGCCGAGAGCTTCTCGATGTCGAAGGGGACCTCGGATATGACCGCCCGATCCGTGCCGGCCAGGTAGGACGACACGAGCGAAGTCTCCCCGCAGTAGCGGCCGAAGAGCTCCACCACGGCGATCCGTTCGTGGGAACCCGAGGAGGTTCGGAGGGCATGGATGAAATTGACGCTCCGGGTCACCGCGGTGGAAAACCCGATGCAGTAGTCGGTACCCGAAACGTCGTTGTCCATGGTCTTGGGAATGGCCACCACCGGAAAGCCCTCCTGGTGAAGGCGGAGCGCAAAGGACAGGGTGTCGTCGCCGCCGATCGGAACCAGGACGTCGATCCCCAGGTGGGAAAGATTGTCCAGAACGTGGCGGGTGAAGTCCATCTTCCGGGACGGGTCGGAAAAGGCCGGCTTCAGAAAGTCCGGCGCATCCTTGTGGCCGACGGCGCTGGGATTGGTGCGGGAGGTGTGAAGTATGGTTCCGCCGGACCGGTCTATGGTCCGCACTTCCGCCGGTCCCAGCGGCCGAAAGTTTTCCGGGTGCGTTCCCGGATCCGAAGGTGAATAGGCGAGCAGCCCCTCCCAGCCTTTTCGAATACCCAGCACCTTCATGCCCAGGGAGGTCGCGCGGAGCACAAGTTGCTTGATGCAGGGGTTGAGGCCGGGGACGTCTCCACCCCCGGTCAGGATGCCAATGGTACGTTGCCGAGCCGGTGCCATGATGCCTCCTTTCCTGATGAGGTCCAAAGCAATAGCGGGATTCGATCCGGCCGACCGGATATTCACCGCGACGGCGGCGATCGTCTGGAGTGATTCGAATCGGAACGAGGGGCACGAACGCACCGGATCCCGCAGGTGCCGAATGTCACAGATGGGGAAGCGGATCGGATGAAGCCCGCAGGTCAGGAATCGCTTTCGAAATATCGCTCGAAGCCGGAGATGATCCGTTCGTCGATGACCCCCATCCGCCGTGCGGCCTTGGTCGTGAACAAGGCGAAGACCCCGCTTCCCCTGGCGCAAAGCCTCTCGCGGGCATCGTAGACGGCGGAGGCCATCACCGCCTCCCGGTCGGATGTGACCGATTCGACCCAGCCCTCGGCCCGGATCGGCTCCTCTACGGGTACCGGTTTGAGAAATTCCGCCTGGATGGATTTGGTGAGTATGAGCTTGCGCATGAGATGATGCGCGGACCAGCTCATGATTTCGTCCAGCACGGCGGTGACGATCCCTCCGTGGGCGATGCCGTCCCATCCGGCATAGTCGGACGGGATGGTGAGGCGGCTGAACAAACGGCTTCCGTCGGTTTCGAACACCATGTGAAGCCCGATCGGATGATCCGGGCCGCAGGCGAAACAGTTCCGGCTCGGATCGAAATTCTTCAATCGGCGCAAGGCATTGCTATTCGGCATGGGGAGAAGATCCTTTGCGTTGACCCGGGTCGTTCCGTTGACGCGCCCCTGGATCCCGTGGCCTGCCGACTGGGCCGCAGCACCCGAAGCGGGCTCGGCGGGCCTATTTCACACACGCTTCCGCCTGCTGCTTGATCGCCAGGAGAAAGGCTTCGGCGAGGCGGTGCAGCCTTCGGGGAATACCCAGCAACCTTCCCACCGGCAGCAGCGGCCCTTTGAATCGTTCGACACTCAGAATGCGCACGCGTCCTTCGCGCTCGTCAAACCGAAAGATATGCTCCGCGTTCACGCCGAATCTTCCGCCTTCCCAGATCACCTCCCGGCCGGGCTCGCACCGGGTGATGCGGGGCGTCACCCGCAAAGGGACGAACAGAGGCGCGACATCGAAGGCGAAGCAGGTGTCGAGCGCCATTTCGCTGCCTTCGAGATAGCAGCAGTTCCGGCACACGGGGTTCCACTCCCGCCAGTCCTCCATTCGGGAGAACACCCGCCACACCACGTCCAGCGGCGCCTGGACATCGATTTCCCTGCGGATGATCACCGGACGGGCCTCGCTTCATTCCTCGCCGGGATGTCGACGACAGGACATCCCGTGACATCACCGTCAGATTTTCCCGCGTTCCTTGGCCATGTTGAGATAGGTCTCGAAGACGTTGGCCGGAGGGACATACCGGTCGGTCTCCGGCTTTTGCTTCAAGATCATCGCCCCGGCCGGGCAGTCGGTCACGCAAAGGCCGCATCCGATGCACCGGCCCGGATCGACCCGGGCGACGTCCTCCACGGTGATGGCATCCATCTGGCATCGCTCCGCGCAGGCCCCGCAGGCGGTGCAATCCTCGTCGAGAACCTCGGCATAATAATTGGTGTGGACGACGTCAGCCGGGCGGTCCAAGACCTTCAGGTTCTTGAGCACCTGGCAGCAGCACCCGCAGCACATGCAGATATTGGCCGGCTTCCTTGCGTTTCCCGGTTGGAGGACGAGCCCCGCCTCCTGCCCGACCTTGAGGATGTCGAGGGCCTCCTCACGGCTCACCGCACGACCCAGCCCGTTCTCCTCGTAGTAGTAGGCCCCGCCGCCGAAGGAGAGGCAGACCTCCATGGGCTTGCCGCATCCCTTTCCGACCATCTGGTGCTCCCGCCGGCAGATGCAGGGGGAAACTACGATCTTGGACTGGGAGTTGATGATCTCCTCCGCCGCCTCGTAGGGCATGACGCGCATGCCGGCCTCCAGGCTCCGGGAGATTGGGATGACGCGGAGCTGTTTGGTTTTCTGGTTGACCCAGCCGGATTTCATCAGGTGAGGCAGATATTCGTTGACGTCCCGGATCAGTTCAGGATCCAGGTCGTTCACGTGATATTCCCAGATGCCGATAACGAACTGCGCGGCCATGTAATGGCGGATGCCGCCCTTGGTGATGCGGAATATCAGGCCCTTTCGGGCCATGCGCTCGAGGATCTCCCCCAGTTCGGCCTCGTCCCTCCCGATCCGGGCGGCCATGACCGGAACCGGCTCGGGCAGCATGCTCAGGCCGGCCGCGATTTCAGCCTCTTCCGGCAAAAAGAGCCGCCTGAGGATTCGCAGCTCCACCCCGCTTTCCGTCGCCGGAAACCCGGCCGGCAGGTTGTCGAGATGCTCCGCCAGACGCTGATATACCTCGGTCATGTCGCCCTCCCTTCACAGGCGCCGAAGCGCTCGATAGGTCAATGGGTGGTCATTTCCATCGTCTTGAAACATTTATAGAACTTGCGCGCCAAAAAGGAAAGTGGCAACATCGGCCGGGATCGCCGAGGCGGCGGTCGCAACCTTACCCGGCGCCGCGGAGGCGGACCTCATGCTCGTATTCGCATCGGAGGAATTCAAACTTCAGAAGAAAGTTCGGAAATGATAGAAGAACTGACCCGGTCGCAGAAGGGAAGAATCGCCGTCCGAGTGTTCAAGACCACCGCCGAGGCCTTGACGCTGAGAGGCTACTATCGTCTGAGAGGCAAGTCCGGCAGCGTCCTCTCGCGCGTGTTGAAGGATTTGAGCCCAGAGATATACGGCTGCCTGGCCAGCCCCCGGATCGTGGAGCTCGAAGGCCTCCAGTACGTCCTGGACCGGCTTCCCGGCGGCATCACCATTTGCCGGCGGATCATCCTCACCGCTCAGGAGGACCTGAACGGCACGACCTTCCAGATGATCCGGCCCCCCAAACGGCGGCGCATCTCCTACCGCATGAGCGAGGAAGAAATCTGCTTCGTGGTCACCCGGGGGATGAGCGAAATCTACGATATTCTCACCCATCTCACCTTTCTGCACATCGAGGCGGACAAGATTCAGCAGCAGATGAAGGACGCCGCGGGCAGGCCACGCCAGGAGTGGGCCGCACTGGAAGCGTTCGCGGCCCGCAAGGGCACTCCGAGCCGGGAGGAACTCGAACGGGCGCTGTGGAATCTCAGCGTCGTGCTCGGCCGTACGTTCAAGGAAACCCAGAAGGCCTATGAAACCATGGAGGCGGGCCGCGGGGAACACAGCGACCACGGGAACCTGTTCCAAGTCGTCTCGGACCTCGGCCATCTGGTCGAAAACGAGCTGAACGACCTGGAAAAATCCGTCGTCGTCCTGTTCACGCCGTCGCTCGTGGAGATGATCGTCAAGAACACGGCGGGGAAAAGCTGGGCGGACGCCGTCAAGTCGAGCCTTTCCGCGCTCCAGTTCTCGGATCGCCCGATTCACGTGATCAGCGCCAACATGCACAGCGTCGTCAATACCCTCTACGCTTACGCGGCCGCCAAGACCGGCGGATTCGGGCGCCCGGACACCGGGCTGGCCGGGTTCATCGGCAGCATTCGGGATCGGACCGAGCGGATCCGCGCATTCGGAGAGGAAAATGGACTCTTCGAAATTCCGGACCAGAGCGGCTCCCAGATCGACTGCCAGATCATCGACACCTCCCGGCTGGTCTCCCTCGAGTTTCACCCGGAGGTGACGATCGACCGGGATTATCTCAAACGGGAGAAGCCGGTGATCCTGGTGCTCGACTACGCTTTCGGGGCCCAGGCGTTCGATGCCATGGACGAACTGCTGATGCCGGTCCGCGGAAACCACAAACCAGTCTGCCTCGACATCCGGTCCATCTCGATCATGGGAAAAGCGGGGATTCTCTCGGGGAAAAAAGGGGACATCATGCTGGCCACCGGCCACGTCTCGGAAGGCATTCCGGAAAACTACACGATCCCCAACGAACTGAAGAAGGAAGACTTCGACGCGTCCATCCCCGTCCATGTGGGGCCGATCATCACCGTGCTCGGCACCTCGCTGCAAAACCGGGACATCCTCAAGCGATTCCACGAGTCGAGCTGGAACGCCGTCGGGCTGGAAATGGAAGGCTGCCACTACCAGCGGGCCATCAGCGCCGCCATCGTCCGGCGGCACATTTCAAGCGACGTCAAGCTCATGTACGCCTACTACGCCTCGGACAACCCCCTGGTGAGCGGGCAGACCCTTGCCTCGGGCGGGTTGGGAGAAGAAGGCATCGCGCCCACCTACCAGATCACCCGTGCCATCCTGAAGAAAATCCTCCATCCATGACAGTCGTCAGAGGCGCTTTCGCACGGGTCGAGGGCGGGGGCCGCTTCGTTCCACCCATCGGCCGATCCGATGGCAAGCGGCGGCGGCGGGGTCTTCCATGAGAAAACCCCGGGGAGCGGCGGCCCGCGCCGCGTCCCCGGGGCCAGCCGGGATGGGCAAGGGGCAAAAGGATCAGTCCGGACTCCGTTCGAAGACGGCGGCGATGCCGTGGCCGCCGCCTCCGCAGATGGTTTCCAGCCCGTAGCGGGCATCGCGACGCTTCATCTCGTTGAGCAGCGTAACCAGCCGCATCGTGCCGGTGGCGCCGATGGGATGCCCCAGCGATATCCCGGAGCCGTTCACGTTCACCCGCGCCTCGCAGTCCTCCGCCGACAGCCCCATGAGCTTGGCATCGGCCAGCATCTGGGCGGCGAAGGCCTCCTGGATTTCGATCAGGTCGACGTCCCCGATGCCGATTCCGGCGCGGCCGAGGCTTCTGGCGACGGCTGCGGGAACCGCCGGATAGGTCAGGGTCGGGTCCGCGGCCGCCACGGCGTGGGACACGATGCGGGCCATGGGGGAAAGCCCGAGCTCCCCGGCCTTTCGTTCCGACATGACCACCACGGCCGCCGCCCCGTCGTTTTCGGTGGAGGAATTTCCGGCCGTGCAGATGCCGTCCGGGTATACGGTGGAAAGCTTTGCCAGCTTTTCGACCGTCGTGTCCTCGCGGGGCGGCTCGTCCCGCTCGACGACGACGGTTTCCCCCTTTTTCCCCTTCAAGGTGACCCGCGCGATCTCCCCGGCGAACCTTCCCGATGCAATGGCCTCGCAAGCCTTTCGGTGACTGCGGACTGCCCAGGCATCGGCGGCCTCACGGGTGATTCCCTCCTCCCGGGCGGCAGTCTCGGCCCACGCCATCATGGAGTTGAGTTCTCCGAACCGCTCCACGGGCTGGGACATGACGCGGGCCCTCTGGATTCGGTCGAAAAAAGGCAGGCCCCACATGGAAAGCGCCCCGTGCCCTTTGGGCATGAACCCCCACTTGGGATCCTTGCCGCCCCCGAGCCCCCACTTGATCAGATCGCCGGGAATGTAAAATTCCGCCCGGCTCATGCTCTCGACGCCGCCGGCCACGACGATGTCCGCGTTTCCGCTGGAGACCAGCATACCGGCATGGCAGACGGCGTCCAGGCCGGAGCAGCAGCGCCGGTCCAGGGTGATGCCGGGCACATGTACGGGCCATCCGGCCGCCAGCAAGGCCGTCCGGGCGATGTTGACCGATTCGCCGTTCTGGTAGGACTGGCCCAGAACGACCTCGTCCACCGTTGCGGGATCCAGTCCGATTCGCTCCACGACGGCGTTCAGCACCAGAGCCCCCAGGTCATGGGTCGGCACCTCCCGAAGACCGCCCAGATATCGCCCGATCGGCGTCCGCACACCGGCGACGATGACCGCCGCTTCGTTCTTCATCTCAGTGCATCCTTTCAAATTCGAATTTCAGGATCGGGCGGGCCCCGGCCGCTCCAGCCGGCCCAGGCGTATTTCCGCCGCGATCCGGTCAAATTCCCAGGTAGGCGCGCCGGATGTCCGGGTCGTCCATGAGATCCACCGACGCTCCGGACCGGGTCACCCGGCCGCTTTCGACGATGTAGGCCCGCTGGGAGTGCTTGAGGGCGAGTTCCACGTTCTGCTCCACCATTAGGACGGTGGTTTCGTTCCCCAGACGCTCAAGGGCGGCGTAAATCTCCTTGGTCACGCGGGGCGCCAGCCCCAGAGACAGCTCGTCGATCAACAGCAGCTCCGGGAGACTCATCAGGGCTCTGCCGATGGCCAGCATCTGCTGCTCGCCGCCCGACAGGGTGCCTCCCCGCTGGCTGAAGCGCTCCTTCAGGTTCGGAAACAACTCCATGACGCGTTCCATGGTCTGCCCGAGCTTCGCCCGCCCTCGCTTGGGGAAGGCGCCCATTTCCAGATTCTCCCGCACCGACATGTCCTTGTAGACCCGCCGCCCCTCGGGAACCAGTGCGATGCCCAACTGCGTGATCTGGTAGGGTTTGAGCCCCGCCACGGACGTCTCCCGGAAGCGGATGTCTCCATTTCGAGGCGCCAGGACCCCCGTGATGGCGGCCATCAGCGAGGATTTCCCGGCCCCGTTGCTGCCGAGGACGGCGACCCTCTCGCCGGTCCGGACTTCGAGGGAAATGTCCCAGAGCACCTGGGTCTCCCCGCGAAAGACGTCGACTCCGGAAATTTTCAGCATCTCAATCTCCCAGGTAGGCGTGGATCACCCGCTCGTCGGCCACGACGTCACCGGGAGGCCCCACCATGAGGATCTTCCCCTGGTCCAGCACGATCACCTTCTCGGTGGCCTGCATGATGGCGCCCATCACGTGCTCGATCCAGAAGATGGTCAGATTCCGCTCGTCCCGAAGCCGCCGGATGAACACGATCGCTTCCTGGATCTCCTGGGTGTTGAGTCCCCCCAGGACCTCGTCGAGCATGAGAAGCGTCGGCTCGGTGGCAAGGCTCCGGGCGATTTCGAGCCGTTTTTTCTGGATCACGTTGAGGTGCTTGGCCTCCGTGTCCTTCAGGGCGCCGAGCCCCACCGCCTCGAGGCTGTCGCCGGCCAGGTCCATCCACTGATCCCTCGAACACCCCGGATGGCGGTTGACGGCGGCGACCGCCACGTTCTCCAGGCAGGTCATCTCTCCGAAGGGCCGGGTCACCTGGAATGTCCGGGCAATGCCCTGGCGGCAGATCCGGAAGGCCGGCATTTCCGTGATCGCCTCCCCCTTGAAGAAAACCGCGCCGGCGCTTGGAGGGAAGGCTCCCGCCACGATGTTGAAGAGGGTGGTCTTGCCCGCCCCGTTGGGTCCGATCAGACCGACGATGGTACCGGCATCCACCTCGAAATCCACGTTCTCGAGGGCCTGAACGCCCCCGAACCGCTTGCTCAACCCGCGTCCTTCCAGCAACGCCACGGCCGTCCCCCTTATCGGCTTTCCGCCGGCTGAAGTCTCGGAGTCTTCGACTGGCGTCTCCTCGCCAGGACGCTCCGGAATATCCCCACCAGTCCCTTGGGCGCGAAACGGGCCACCGCAAGCGCCACCAATCCGAAAACCAGGACATGATACTCGCCGTAGGCGCGGATGTACTCGGACAGGATCTCCAGACTGAACGCCCCGATGATCGGACCCGCGAAGGATCCCAGGCCGCCGATGACCGTCATCGAGAGCACCAGGAACTGCTGATCCAGGGATGGAATCTGGGGAGTGATCAGGAGCAGATAGTGTCCGTAGAGCGCCCCGGCCAGCCCCGCCAGGGCGCTGGACACGGTAAAGGCCAGTACCCGCACGCGCACCACGTCCACGCCGAGCGAGGCGGCGGCGCGCTCGTCATTCTGGACCGCCCTGAAATTGAGGCCCAGGTTGGAGTGGATCAACCGGTGGACGACGAACAGGGTGAAAAGGGCCCCCGCCAGAAGAATGTAAAAATACCCTAGTTTCGAATATTCGCTCAGCAGGCCGGGGACCTGGAGTCCCATGGTGCCGCGGGTGATTTCGTACTCGTTGTTGATGACGATGTGCAGGATCTCCGAAAATGCCAGGGTGGTGAGGGAAAGGTAGATCCCTCCCAGCTTGAGGCAGAGAATCCCCACGAGAAACCCGAACACGGCGGCCAGCAGGGTCCCGGCCGCCACGCCCGCCCATGGATTCACGCCTGCCTTGACCGCCAGGATGCCGGAGGCATAGGCGCCGATGCCGGCAAATGCCGCATGACCGAAGGAGACCTGACCCGTGTAGCCCGCCAGGAGGTTCCAGGAGGCGGCCATCATGACATAGAACAGGGATACGATCAGGATATGCTGGTGGTAGACCCCCAGTCCCCAGGGGAGCAGGGCGAATGCCGCCACCCCCGCCGCCAGAAACCATTTGTTTTTCGTCATGCTCACACCCGAGTCGGTTCAGGTTTCCGCCCGGCCGAACAGCCCCGACGGCCGGACCAGCAATACCAGGATCAGGATCAAAAACATGAAAACATGCTTGTACCCGGTCGATATGAAGGCTGCGCCCAGGTTTTCGACGAGGCCCAGGATCAGCCCCCCGGCAACGCACCCCCACATGGACCCCATCCCGCCCAGCACCACACAGACAAAGGCGGTCAGGGCCACGGTGACGCCGGCGGTCGGCGTCACCGGAAACACCGGGGACAGGATGACGCCCGCGGCCGCGGCAAGGGCGCACCCCAACCCGAAGCTCAGCATGTTCAGCCGGCGGGTGTTGATGCCGTTCAGCTCCGCCATTTCACGATCCTGTGAAGCCGCCCGGATCATGCGGCCGAACCACGACAGCTTCAGCATGGCAAAGAAAAGCGCGATGACCGCGATCCCGGCGAACAATGCGGCCAGCCGCTGGTTTCCGTAGAAGAACATCCCGAAGACGTTCGTCGCCCCCTTGACCCAATTGGGCGGTTTGTTGGGATACGGACCGAACACGAGAAGGTAGGCGCTCTGCAGGACGATCGACAGGATGAAGGTCAGAATCAGGGAGTAGAGGTCGTCGCCGTAGGTCGGCCGGATCAGGGTGTACTCCACCACCACGCCGATCAGGAAGACGGCGCCCACGGACAGCGCCATCGCCACCAGGGGATTGAGCCCCATGGTGTGGGCGAATATATAGGAGAAGTAGCCGGCCAGGATGTAGAACTCCCCATGGGCGAAGTTGATCACGTTCATGATCCCGACCACGAGCGAGACTCCGAGGGCGGTGAGGGCATAGATGATGCCGATCACCAGGCCGTTGGTGATGGATAGTGCCAGCATGGCGCTCCTGTGCGCGGACGGGCGCCGGATCAGACCCGGCGCCCGTCGAATCCAAGGTTACCGTTTGAGTTTTCCGGTGGCCCCCTCGGACGGGTACAGAACCACCTGTTCCTTGTCCTGCCACTGGATCACCAGCATCGGCGGCATCCACTGATGGTAGTCCGGGCCGCCCGCCTCGGTGCTGAATTTCGCGGTGCCGCGGGTGACGAGCAACTCGGTTTTTTCCAGGGCCTCCACCAGTTTTTCCGCGTCGGTGTCCCCCGCACGGTTGATCGCGTCGGCAGCGATCAGAACGGAGTCGTAGATCGAGCGGGATTTGTAGTCAGTCGGAGCTTTGCCGAAGGCCTTGACATAACTTTCGCGGAAGTCGGTGGCGAGCGGGGTCAATTCGACCTTTTCGTGCATGGAGGAAACGAAGCACTCGAGGTCGCCGTAGTCGCCCACGTTGGTCCAGTAATCCGGCCAGAGGCTGGGAGGTCCGGCGCCGTCGAGCACCACGGCTTTCGGCGTGAGGCCGACTTCCCCTGCCTGGGCCACGAAATAGTGCAGCCCGGTGCCGTAGACATATGCCAGCACCACATCGGGATCGTACTCCTTGATCTTGGCCAGTTCAGTGTAGTGATCCTGACTTTTGCGTTCGGTCATCAGGGACGCGTATTCGATCCCGTTCGCTTTCAGCGCCGCCTCGGTGAGCTCGGCGATCCCCAACCCCCAGTCGGTGTTTTCCGCCACGATGTAGGCCTTCTTGAAGCCTTCCGCGGCCACCCAGCCGGCGATGGTCTGGTTCACGACCCCTGAATTGGAGGGACCGGCACGAAAGACATACCGGTAGTTCTTGGCAGTGATGGGATCGGCCCAGGCCTCCACCACGACGAAGGGCACCTTCAGCCGGTTGGCGACCTCGATTTCCGCCAGCGCCGAGGACGAATGGCTTTCGCCGAGCACCATGACCACCTGGTCCCGGGTCACCAGCCGCTCGAACCCGGATGCGGCCTTGTCCGGCGCGCCAGCGGTGTCTTCGAACACGACTTCGAGAGTTTTTCCCAGAACGCCGCCGTTGGCGTTCACGTAGGCGGTTGCCAGTTGAATACCCTCCTCGAACGCCTTGCCGGTGGCCGCCGCTTCGCCCGTCCGGGGTCCGACCACGCCGATCTTGACGGTGTCGGCGGCATCGACCGGCCCCAAGACCAGTGCGATGCCGATGACCATCGCCGCCAGACTCCACAACGCCAATCGCTTCTTCATCCCATCCTCCTTTTGGATTCGGTTAATGTAACGATGCGCCTGCCGGCCCAGAGCTTTCCGTCGTCCGAGCGGGAATCCGCGCGGGCCTCGAATGCAACGGAATCGATGACGCCGACGGCTAAGCCGGATGCCGCGTCTGAGACTGCTCCCGCATGAACTGGGCGACGTAGTAAGGGCCGAGGAAGCCCTTGCCGCTGCCGCCGCTGCCTTTCCACCCGCAGAACGGGTTGACGCCGGGCCAGGCCCCGGTGGTGATGCCCGTGGGCCGGTTGACATAGATGCAGCCGGCCTCGATCCCGTCCAGAAAGTACCGGATCTCCTCCTCGTCCCGCGAGAAGATGCCCGCGGTGAGTCCATAGGGAACGTCGTTGGCCATGTCGACGGCCTGTTCGATGGAACGGAAGGTGTAGAAATTGAGGAACGGCAGAAACAGCTCCCGGCGGGTCAGGGCATGGTCCTGGGGCACCTGCACGATGGTGGGCTCCACGAAGTATCCGTGGGCCAGATCCGGCCGCCGGTTGCGGATGTCGCCTCCCCCCAGGAGGATTCGCCCCCCGCCGGACTTCGCCTCTTCGACGGCCGTGAAGTACCGCTCGAGGGCCCGGGCGTCGATGACCGGCCCGATGAAAGTGTCCTTCGACACCGGATCGCCCACGGCCAGGCCGCCGACCGCCTCGGTCAATCCGGCCAGAAAATCGTCTGCGATGTCCTCGTGGACCAGAAGGCGCGACATCGCGCTGCACTTCTGGCCGCTCAAACCGAACCCGGATTTCCATGAGGCCGTAACGGCCTTTTCGATGTCGGCGCTGCGTCCGACGATGCCGGGGTTTTTCCCGCCCATCTCCGTGATGCAGGGCCTGGCCCAGGGGCCGCCCACGCCGAAGTTTCTCATCAGCGCCGTTCCGGTGTCGTAGCTGCCGGTGAAGACGATCCCCGCCGTCAACGGATGGTTTACGAGCGCCTCGCCCACATCGGCCCCTCCTCCCTGGGCCATCTGCACCACCCCTTCCGGGATGCCGCCGTCCCGAAAGCACTCCAGCAGGTTCTGGGCGGACCAGGGGGTGGCCGAAGACAATTTGAACACGGCCGCGTTGCCGGTGACCAGTGCCGCGGTCAAGGCGCCGACGGCCAGGGCCAATGGGAAATTGAAGGGCTCGATAACGACAAAGACGCCGTAAGGCTTGAGGATGCTGACGGCATTCTCATCGGGCGACAGGGAGGCCATCTGCCGGACGTAACCGTCGTTCTGCTCGAACTGGTCGACATAGTAGCGGATCATGTCCACGCATTCCTGGACCTCGCCGAGGGACTCCAGGCGGTTCTTGCCCACCTCGAGGGTCATAACCGCCGCAAGGTCGAACTGCCGGTCCCGGAACCGGTCGGCCACCCTGCGGAGCAACCGGCAGCGCTCCGAACCGGGCGTGCGCCGCCATTCCTCCTGGGCGTCCCCGGCCAGCCGCATCATGTCGTCGATCCG
>JBMNCP010000079.1:277622-331046 GCA_049366795.1 Desulfobacterales bacterium | reverse complement strand
TGCGCCGCCATTCCTCCTGGGCGTCCCCGGCCAGCCGCATCATGTCGTCGATCCGGGCCATGTCCGCTTCGGTCACTGAATAGGTGATTTTGAAGCTCATCGGCGCCCTCCCGCAAGGAATGCGGCTCCGCATCCCTTCGCTCGCTCCATCACTTCATCAAGTCGAAGGCAGCTCCAGTTCGGTGAGTTTCTCCGGCGTCGGTCGGCCGTCCCTGTCCCAGCCCCTCAAGGGGTAGTAGTCGTCCAGCATGGCGTCGAGATGGCAGACCATCCCCTTGCCGGCGCCGTCCGGAAGGGGCTCCTTGGTGATCCGGTCGGGCAGGCTGTCGTCCTTTCTCGAGAAGCCGGCCCGAACCAGGAAGAGCCGCTCGGCATTGAAGATCCGCTCTCCCGCGCTGCAGAGCTCCTCCAGGGTGTATCCGGCTCCCGTAGCCGCATTCAGCAGTTCCATGATGCCCTGCGGCCGGATCGCGCGGTCCGCCGTCATCAGGTTTCGAACCGAAAAGAAGACGCACAGGCCGGCGGCGTCGATCACCGCGAAGCTGTCCTGCCAGTCCTTGACCAATTGGGCCTTGTCCTCCCAGGTGTGGGGATCGATCAGAAACGGAACCCCCAGGATCTCGATATAGGCGGGGTCTCCCCGCATGTGGGAGGCGCCGATGGGCGAAGTGGCATAGGCGAGTCCCATGCCCTGCTCGGCCCTGGGTTCGTAACCCGCGAACTCCTGGCCCTTGGAGGTGATGGCAAGCTCGGGGCAGCCGAAGTGACCGGCGAGGCGAAGGCTGCCCAGGGCCAGCAGATCCCCGAACCCCTTCCGTTCGGCCGTCATCCGCGTCAGTTCCACGAGCGCCTTGCCGTCCCCGAAAGGCAGCGGCATGCCGACCTCTTCCTCGGAAATGACGCCCTTCTCGTACATCTCCATGGCGCAGGCGATCGTACAGCCCATGGTGATCGTGTCCATGCCCTGCTCGTTGCAGATGTAGTTGGCCTTGGTAAGGGCGGCCAGGTTGTCCACGCCGCAATTGGATCCCATGGCATAAATCGTCTCGTACTCCGGTCCTTCCCCTTCCCCTTCGAAACCCGGCACTTCCACCTTGGTGACCCGACCGCAGGAAATCGGGCACGAATAGCAGGCCTTGTGCTTCACCAGGTAGGTGTCGGTGAGGGCCTGACCGCTGATGGCTTCCCATCCGTCGAACGTCCCCTGCTGAAAGTTGCGGGTGGGCAGGGCGCCGACCGTCTGGGTTCCGGCGATGGTGGCCGCCGTTCCGTAGGTTCGGAGCCCCGGAGGCTGGCCCTTCAGACCGTCGATGAATTTCTGGTTGTACTTCTTGACGAGAGACTTGAACTCGGCCTCGTCGAAGAGCGGAATCGGCGATCGGCCGAAGACGGCGACGGCCTTGAGGTGCTTGGAGCCCATGACAGCGCCCACACCGGACCTCCCGGCGGCCCGGTCCTTGTCGTTCATGATGCCGGCAAACAGGACTTTTCGCTCCCCGGCCGGCCCGATGCAGGCCACTTTCGCGTCCGGGTGGGTCTCCAGGCGAAGGGCGTCGTCGGTTTCGTGGGTGCTCTTTCCCCAGAGATGCTCCGCCGGCCTCAATTCCGCGCGCCCTTCCTCGATCCAAAGGTAGAGCGGCTCCGGTGCCCTGCCGGTGAATACGATCATGTCGACGCCTGCGCGTTTGAGGGCCGCGGGGAATTGCCCGCCCGAATTGGAGCAGGTCACTGCGCCGGTCAGCGGTGATTTGGTCATGACCATGTAGCGGGCTCCGGTCGGCGCCTTTGTTCCGGTCAGAGGCCCCGCCGCCATCACCAGAATGTTCTCGGGAGCCAGGGGGTGGCACATGGGATCGAGCTCGTTGAGAAGGGTGTGAATGCCGAAGCCTCGGCCCCCGATAAACGCCCTGGCCATTTCGCGGTCCAGGGTCGCCTCCGCGACCTTTCCTTCGGACAGGTTTACCCTCAGGATCTTTCCACACCATCCGTGCATCGGTTCCTCCTCGGATAGAAAGCTACCACTTTGCTTTTGGGGTTTGCGGCCCGGAGAGAGATTGCCTCAGCCTCCCAGCACGGCCTCCACGGCCGTTCCGAGCGCCTCGACGATCTGCTCCATCTCCTCCTGCGCGATGATGAAGGGCGGGCCGACGACCATGGCGTCCCCGTCGACGCCGGTCAGCCCGGTGGCCTTGTAGAGCAGCACGCCGTCGGCATAGAGCCGGTCCCAGATCCGCTCCGTCACCCGCTCCTTTCTGGGAAACGGTCTCCGGGTTTCGCGGTCCGCCACGAATTCGACGCCCCAGAGGAACCCGATCCCGCGGATGTCCCCCACGTGGGGATGCCCGCCAAGCCGCCGGGACAGCATTTCTCCGAGCCGCGGGCCCAGTGCGGCGACCCTCGGGACCAGTTCCTCGCGCTTCAATATGTCCATAACGGCGTTTCCGGCAGCGCACCCCGCCTGGTGATGGGAGAAGGTGCCGCCGTGGGCAAAGGATCCGGAGCCCTTGCAGATGGCATCGAACCACCGGGTCTGGACGCCCACCGCCGACAGCGCGGCGGCGCCGCCGGCCAGGCCCTTGCCCATGGTGACCAGATCCGGAACGACATCATAATTTTCAGAGGCGAACCAGCGCCCGGTCCGTCCCATTCCGCAGAGCACCTCGTCCAGGATCAGCAGCACGCCGTGCCGGTCGCAGATTTCCCGGATCCGCTTGAAGTATCCTTCCGGAGGCGTCGCCGCGGCGATGGTCGCCCCGCTCACCGTTTCGGCGAGAAATGCGGATACGGTCGACGCGCCGAGGTCCAGGATCGCCTCCTCCAGCGCATCCGCGCAACGAAGGCCGCAGGCCGGGTGGGTCAATCCGAAGCTGCACCGGTAGCAGTATGGGGCCGGAATGTGGTGGCTTTCGGGCAGCATGGGGGCAAAAGCCGTCCGGAAGCTGGCCCGCCCCGCTACGGCCAGCGCTCCCATGGTAAGCCCATGGTAGGACTTCCAGCGGGAAATGACCCGGTATCGATGGGGCTGTCCCCGTTCCAGCTGGATCTGGCGGGCGAGCTTCAAGGCGGTCTCGACGGCTTCGGATCCCGTCGTCATGAAATAGAAGCGGCCGATGCCGGGAGGGGCCACGGCCGCCAGCCGGGCGGCGAAGGTCTCCACCTGGTCTCCGGTGAACATGGTGGGATGGACATAGGTGCAGGCCCGGATCTGGTCGGCAACCGCCTTCGCGACCTCCTCGCGGCCGTTTCCGACGTTGACGACCAGCGGACCTCCGGAGCCGTCGAGATAGCGGCGGCCTTCGCCGTCCGTGATCCATACGCCCCTGGCTTCGACGGCCGAGGCCAGATCATGGGTCAACTGCCGACGGAAAACCGCACCCGGAAAGGGGGCATCAGAATTGGACGTCATCGATCACCTCTGTGAAGTGGAGGGTTGCCCGGAATGGAGCGGCCGATGTCCGGGCCCGCCCCGTTGGGTCTCGGTACAGATGAATCCGGTAAAAGGGACTGCAAAATACAAGCCAGCCGATGGTGGTGCGTCGACGCTGGTTCGGGTCCTCAACGAAAGGGCCTGTGCACCCGCCTTTCACCCTTCTCCCGTGTATCCCGGAACACCGCCGGGAGAGTAAGACCATGGGAGATCCGCGTTTTCGCCTTGACCTTTTTCAGGATTTTCAGGATAAATGATATCCTAATAATATCCTAAAAAGGTCGATTCCCATGACATCGGACCCCAAGCGGCTGCACATCCTTTCCCTGGATCGCCGGGTCAACCGGTTCCTCTGCAATATCGTTCACAATATCATCGGCCGGGAGGTCGCCATCTCGGGGAGCAGCCTCGAGGAGGAGACCGCCGACACCGCCGGCACGGACCTCGTTCTCACCTCCGGGCCCCACCTGCTCCCCGAAGCCCGGCGCCGGTTCCCCGATATCCCCGTCCTGGCGCCCCAGCGCATCATCACCGGTTACAACCTGGAGAAGGTGCTGATGCTCCCCAAGGGCACGTCGGTACTCGTGGTCAATCACCCCCGCCACGCCACCGAGGAAACGATCGCATCCCTCAAGAGCCTCGGCATCGACCATCTCAAGTACATTCCGTTCTGGCAGGACCGGGAGCGCTACGCGGCCGTCCGGAAGCACACCACGGCCATTTCTCCGGGGATGCGGCATCTGTGCCCGGAGCACGTGCGGACCCACATCGACATCGGCCCGCGCCTGATCAGCATGGCCTCCTTCGCCCGGCTCCTCATCGCCCTGGATCTGGACATGGGATACCTGGAGATGTATGCGAACACCTACCACAACTTCCTCCTGGCCGCTAGCCGGAAGATGGCCGATATCCTGGGCCACGCCGAGCTGCTCGCCAAGCGGAACGAAGTGATCCTCGACGAGTTCGACGAGGGCCTGGTGACGGTGGCCGCCAACGGACACGTGGACCTGGCGAACCGCGCGGCCCAGGCCCTGATCGCCCCGGACGGCCGGGAAATTCTCAAACGTCCCTTCGAGCCCCTGATGGCCGGCTTCGAGAAGGTGGCAGACCTGATCGAGGCCGGCGATGAGACGGAGAAGTCGACCAGCATCTATGCCCATCAAGGAAAGCAGCTCATCGTTACCAAGATCCCGGTGGTGAGCGGCGGACGCCGGACGCATCTCTATACTTTCCGGGAAATTGCCCGCATCCAAAGCCTGGAGAAGGACGTCCGCATCAAGCTCGCCCGGAAGGGCTATCTCACCAAATACGACTTCGGAGACATCTGGGGAAAGAGCCGGCGGATGGCCGACCTGGTGAAGAAAGCGGAAAGATTCGCCAAAACCGACAAAACCATCCTCATCACCGGCGAAAGCGGGACGGGAAAGGAGCTCTTCGCCCACGCCATCCACTGTCACTCCCTGCGCCGGGACGGGCCCTTCGTGGCGGTCAACTTCGCCGGGTTGTCCGAGAGCCTGATCGAAAGCGAGCTCTTCGGCTACGAGGAGGGCGCCTTCACGGGCGCCAGGAAAGGGGGAAAGACGGGGCTGTTCGAGCAGGCGCACGGGGGGACCATCTTTCTGGATGAAATCGGAGACGCATCACCCGGTGTCCAGTCCCGGCTGCTCCGGGTGCTTCAGGAGCGGGAGCTGCTGCGGGTCGGCGGCTCCAGGATCGTGCCGGTGGATGTGCGGGTGATCGCGGCCACGAACAGCAATCTTCGCGGAGCGATGGAGGAGCGCCGGTTCCGGCCGGACCTGTACTACCGGCTGAACGCCCTGCCGCTGGAGATACCGCCCCTGCGGGAGCGGCCAGAGGATATCCTCTTCCTCTTCGACCGGTTTCTCAAGCACCACTACGGCATCCGGAAACCCCTGGACCCCGGGGCCCGGGACCGGCTCGAGGACTACCCATGGCCCGGCAATGTCAGGGAACTCATCAACGCCGTGGATTACGCCTGCATCTCCTCCCAGGGCGGCCCGTGCATTCTGATGGACCATCTCCCCCCGCTTCTGCACCGCCGCCCGGACTCACCGGTGTCCCGCCCAACCGGCGCCTTTCCCGCCGATTTCAGGGACATGGCCCCCCGGCTTTGCGTCGGCAGCCGGCCCCCTGCCACCGTGTGCGCCCTGCTCGCCATGCTGGCCCGGGCAAAGCCGGCCGGCATCGGCCGCAACCGCATGTGCCGCGAGATGGAGGGGCTCGGGATTCCGGTCACCGAAGGCCGAATGAAAGCCCTCCTGAAACGGTTGAAAACCGAAGGGCTGATCACCGTCGGCGCCACGCGGCAGGGAAGTGCGATCACTCCCAGAGGCGAAGCCTTTCTGAAATTTCTCTCCGAGAAAGGGGAGCAGGCCGGCGAAACGACCGAAAGAGCGCCTTTGGGATAATTAGGATCAAGATACCGCGTCCAGCTTCCGGCGCGATGCAGCGCCCTCCCCGATGCGACTGAAAGTCGTCGATCCGCATCCATCCGACGGCAACGCGATGGCCGGTGAGCCGCGGCATGTCCCTGGCACGTCTTGTGCTTGGTCCATGTCTTGAAAGATTCCGGAGCCAACTCCACTCGAAACAGGAGCGTTCGATGGCAACCCCATGGAAAACCGACGACAAGATCTGCACCTCCGCCGAGGCGGTGGCCGAAATCCGGTCCGGGGACCGGATCATGGTGGGCAGCTTCGGCAATTCCGGCTATCCCGAGGAGCTTGTGGACGCCGTGGCCGAGAGCGACTTGAAGGAACTGACCATCATCTCGAACGATCTGGGGTCGCCGGGAATCGGGCTGGGCAAGTTCCTGGCCAACCGGCAGGTCAAGGCGCTGATCGGCAACTACTACAACTGGAACCCGGACGTGGCGGCCGCGCGAAACGCAGGCGTCATCGAAGTCACCCTGATCCCGCAGGGCACCTTCGCCGAAGCCATTCGGGCGGCCGGGGTCGGCATACCGGCCTTTTTCGTCGCCACCGGCGCCGGCACGGAGCTCGCCAGGGGGAAGAAAACCGAGGTGTTCGATGGACGAACCTACATCATGGAGCAGGCCATTCACGCGGATGTGGCGCTGGTCAGAGCCTTGAAGGCGGACACGCTGGGAAATCTCGTCTACTACAAGACCGCCCGGAACTTCAATCCGCTCATGGCCATGGCCGCGAAGCTCACCATCGTCGAAGTGGACGAGGTCGTGCCTGCGGGCGATCTCGACCCGGAATGCGTCATCACTCCCCACATTTTCGTGGACAAAATCGTCAAGAAGGTGAAGTCATGAGCGGCCTGGTCCCGAAGGAACACGTCAAAACCCGCATCGCCCGCCGGATCGCCCAGGAATTCATGGCGCAGAATCGGCGGATGTTCATCAACCTGGGAGTCGGCACACCCACCCTGGTCGCCAACTACATCCACGGCGGCCGCATTTTTCTCCAGGCAGAGAACGGCATGCTGGGAGTGGGGCCGAAGGCGGTGGGTGAAACGATCGATCCCAAGCTGATCAACGCCGGTCGCGAGCCGGTGACGGAGACGCGGGGGTGCTGCTATTTCGACAGCGCCACCTCCTTCGGCATGATCCGCGGCGGCCATATCGACGCCACCGTGATCGGCGCCTTCGAGGTGGACGAGACCGGCAGCATCGCCAACTGGATCATCCCCAACGGCCGCCAGCTTGGCGTCGGCGGCGCCATGGACCTGGTGGCCGGCGCCCGGCAGGTGGTCGTCGCGCTCCCCCACACGTCGAGCGACGGCAAACCCAAGCTGGTTCAGGAGTGCACCCTCCCGGTCACCGGGTACCACGAGGCCGACCTGGTGGTGACGGAGCTTGCGGTCTTTCGATTCCGGGAGCGACGAATGCTCCTGACCGAAATTGCCCCCGAAATCGACCTGGAAGGATTGAAGGCGGTGACCCGGGCCCGGTTCGATGTCGACCCCGGTCTGCGGCCGATGCCGGTATGATCCATGCGTATCGTGGTCAGGCTGTATAACGAGCTGAAGCGCCATGCACCGGGCATTCGCGCTGGCGGGGAGCTCGACGTCCCCCCGGGTTCGACGGTTCGGGACGTCCTGACGCTCCTGGGGATACCGCCGGATCGGCAGGCCGGGCTGCCCCTGTTCCGAAACGGCAGGCCCGCCGATCTGGACACTTCCCTCGAAGAGGGCGACGCCCTGGTGGCCTTCTCTCCCATGTCCGGCGGGTAACACGATCCACGAGAGGACAGGTTCTACTCGCCTTCCGGGGCGTCCGCGCCGGAATGTGCCTCCACATGGGCCCGCAGATACCGGTAGTCCGGTGTCAGCTCGCCCCGGTACAGAATGACCGCCCGCTTGAGCGCTTCGGGAAGCCCGAGATCTTCGAAGGGAACCGAATAGTCGGCCGAGGCCAGCGCCGGCACGAACCCTTTGAGCACCGCGCTGAAATGGGCCGAAGACTCGCGGGGGATCTCCGCCGGCAGGATGTCCACCGCCATGATCACGGGGCCGTTTCCGGCCACCCCATCGGCAATGCGGCCGGATTCCGGATCATAGACATAAACCGGGCTGCCGGGATCGGCCGGTTTCACGGTGCACTGGACCGAGCCGTCCGGGTCGCAGCTGATGTCGCCGATCACCCGAAGCCTCGGACGCCGGCCATCCGCCCACATCCGGCGGCACCCTTCCAGCGTGAGCAGCCTCGGGTAGCGCTCGTCCCAGTAGACGCAGTTGACCCACAGGGTCAGAAGTTCCGCATACAGCTCGAAAACCCCTCGATAGGCCCGCCTTCCCCGGGCGAAATAATCGCTCAGGTCGAAAGCCTCCCCCGCGGCGAGGGGGGCGAAGCAGTCCTCTTCCCTGAAAACCACCTTGAAGACCCGGTCGGAAACGCCGGACGGCAGGGCGGACAGCTCCTCCGGGGTGACCACTTCATGGGGAAGCATGTCGAAAATTTCCTGGGCGCCCAGGGAAACATTTCCGTAGCCGGTAAAGCCGCAGACCATCGGAACCAGGGCCGCCGGCAACCCGCCGGACCGGATGGATTCGGCGATTTCGGCCAGGTCGATCCGGGCCGCTTTCAGGTCCGGGTATTCCCTTGCCTGCCGAAGCCGGGCGAAAGGGGTGTCCAGCCCCTCCCAGAGCAGGCGGCGCCCCAGCGCCCACAGGCTGTTGACCATGCCGGCGAGGCCCGCATGGCGGCCGAAAAAAATCAACCGGCGGTTGTGTTCGTCGACGACCCGCTCGTAGTCGACGAGGGTGGCCCCCTGGGCCATCATCCGGCGCAGCATCGGCATGTTGTAGGGCTGCCCCTTGATGACATGGGAGAAGAACAGATAGACCTTTCCGGGTTCGAACCGCTCCGGTGGAATCTCCTTGATGCCCACGATCACGGGGCAGTCCTGGAGGGAGGCCGCCACCTCGACGCCCGCCGCCGCGAACTCACCGTCCGAGATCGCCCGGTTCGGGCTGGATTCGACCACGACCTGAATGCCCTGCCGGGCAAGGTCCCGGATATCCTCCGGCACCAGTGGAACGCGCCGCTCCCAGCGGCTCTTGTCTTCTTTTCGGATCCCGATTTTCATGATGTCCATCTTTCCAACTCTTCGAGGGATCCCGGCGGTGACCGCCGCAGCACGGGACCCAGAGCCTCGATCGTCTGGTTTTCGATATCGGTGATGAACTCGAGCAGCCGGGACTGGTCCTCCACCCGGATCACGCCGGAGGCCAGCCTCCGGAGCTTCGCCACCAGGCGGCGCCGCCCCATGGGATTGACGGGATCGCCAATGGGGGACCTCACCGCCTTTTCCATGCGGCCGCGAGCGGTTTCCAGGACGACCCGTGCGCCGGCTTCGGCGGGAAAACGCCGGTCGAATGCGGGCTCTACGGAAAGCCGGACCTTGCGGGCCAGCGCCACGATCGCGGCGTCCGACAGCCGCGACGGATGAATCGGCAGGAGGGCCTCTCCGCCGTGGATCGCTCCCAAAGCCAGGCAGAAAGGCAGGCTGTATTGAGCAGCTTCGATGGTGGGCGGGTCGGGGTAATTGTTCAGACGCAGGGCGCGCTCGAAGGTCTGAACCGCAATTCCGCCGATGCTTCCGGCTTCGATCTTCTCCTCGTCCATCAGGGATAGCAGGCCGTCGAGGGCGGCGTGAATCCACCGGCAGCAGGCGTAAGGCTTGAAATAGACGTTGGTAACAGCGTACCGGTCCCCCAGGTCGTCCGAAATCGCCCGGGCGTCGAAATAGTCCGGATGATCCAGTATGTCCAGCGGACCGGTCATCCCTTCGGCGGCCAGCTCCAGGGACATGAGCCCGGTGAGGACGGACCAGGGAATGCCTTCCTTGACCTGGTTGCCCATGACCGCGCTGTAACCCGCCGCCGACAGTCCCGGAGAGAGCACGCCGGCAATGGCCATAGCCTCCGCCAGCACCTGCCGGGAAACCCCTTGAAGGCGTCCCGCCGCCGCCGCCACGCCGTAAGCGCTCCACCGGCCGGTGGAGAAAGTGTCCAGACGGTTGAAATCCCGCGCCGCGCCGATGCGCACCGCGATCTCGTAGCCGGCCGCGGCCGCGGCGACGATCTCCGGGCCCGAGGCATGAACGGTCTGCCCCACCGCCAGAACGCCAGGCAGGATCGCCGCGCCGGGATGTCCGCCGGCCGCCCTGTGCCCGTCGTCCAGGTCGAGTGCGCTCGCCGCGGTGCTGTTGGCCATCGCCGCCGCCTCCGGGCGCTGCCGGCGCCCCGCGAACCAGATGTCCGAGGATCCGGAGGCGAACAGACGCTCTGCCGTGCGGCGGGCGGAGCACGCCGCGGGAGCGCCCCAGCCAGCCGCCGCGCTGGCGAACAGGTCGATCAGGGCGTCCTTGACCGCCTCCGAAACCGCCGGCGGCAGACGACGTGCGTCCATCCCCAGCGCATATTCCGCCAACCGGTCCGTGGTATGGCTCATGACCCCGCCCTTTCGACCGTCCCCGGATCGGCGGATGTCACCGCCGTCCACGCATCGGCATCCATCAGTCCATCATCGATCATCCGGGCCCGGACCGTCTCGACGGTCCGGCGCCACAAATCGACGCCCACCGTGAGATAAACCGCCTTCAAGCGCTGGATGTTGAGCCGCTCGTTTTCGATTTCGGCGTTCCGGACGCAGCGGCTGAAGAAGCTGCCGGCCACATCGCAGGCTTCCTGAAGCCCGGCCTGGATCGCCGGGGTCAGGACCTGGTAGCGGGCATCGTTGATCCCAAGCGCCAGCACCGGCGGTAGGTCGTCCAGCCGCGTCACGTATCGGGCATACCGGCAGAATCCCAGCGGATAGAGGTGGGTCTTGTGCGTGGGGACCACGTCCACCGACCCCGACCGAAGCGCCGAAGTCACCTCCGCCCAGGGAACGGCGACCGGCCTGGCCCCCATCATCCGCCAGAAGCACTGAATGAGGTCCGATTCCGGCGTCCTGACCCGCAGCCCCCGGATGTCCCCCGGCTCCACGATGGGACGATCGGCCGCCAGCACCCATTCCAGGCCGCGAAGCCAGTTCCAGCGTCGGTTCAGGAACCGGATTCCCACCTCGCGGAGGGGATCGCAGAGGGACTGCCGGAAATGATCGCCGGCCAGGAACCTTTGACGGTGGTCCTCGTTCCGAAAGGCGTACGGCAGGGAAAAGAGGCTGAAGCCCGGCACGAAGGCCGCATAGTAAAACGGCTCCTCGATGAAAAGGTCGATGAGGCCCTCGCGCAGGGCCTCGACCTGGGAGATGGCGGTGCCGAGCTGGGAAGGTCTCAGTGGGATGAGGGAAAGCCGGTCGCCCGTCATTCGCCGGACAGCTTGCGCGAACGCCCTGATGCCTTCATTCTCGGGTCCCTCCACGGTGGTGAGGGTCCCCAGAACGCGGGGCATCTCGCCACGGCTCTGGAAGAGGTACCCCACCGGGCGGTCGAACACCCGGCAGAGGCCCGCCAGAATTTTGCTCGACAGGACGGCCTTTCCGGTTTCGATCTTGGACAGCTGGCCCTGGGAGATCCCGGCCATCCCGGCCAGGGCCGTGGAGGTCAGGCCCGCGGAGAGGCGCAGATCGCGCACCCTCCTGCCCACCCGCATCCGGATTTCGAACTCCAGATCGTCCACCTGAATTCGCTGCGATCCCATGGCTCAGACCGTCTCGAATTCCTCGATACGGTGGTCGAGCTTCATTCCCCTGGCCTTGAGGGCGTTGAGCAGCTCCCAGGGAGGAACATCCCGGGTCGGGGACAGCACCCCCGGTGTGGAGATCCGGCCGCTCAGAATCATCTGCGCGCCGATGCTGGCCGTATAACCCACCGTCCGGTTCATCGCGAAAAGCCCGGTTTCGAGATCCCGGTAATCGATCAGGCTGTAGGTGACCCGCCGCTCCTTTCCGTCCTTGAGGCCCCAGGCGCAGATACGCAAAACGACCATGTCCCTTTCGTCGTCGGCAAACTGGAGCCTCGGGGTGAGCTGGCTCACCAGGAAACGCCGGGGAGATACGGGATGCCCGTCGACGTCGACCGGTTCGTCGTCGAGAAAGCCCATCTGCGCCATCACCGACCAGAACTGCCGGTGGCCCGGATAGCGGAGCGCAAAACGGCCCATGTCGCGGACGTCGGGTCCGAGATCGAAGATCCGGATGTAATGGATGGCGTCGCCGTTGGGATAGGCCTCCAGCGCGCCGAGGCCCGGGACCTCCACCATGTGCCCGTGCTCTTCCTGGAATATCGCATCCCCCGGAATGGAGATCTTCCGCCCGTCCTTGAGTATGACGGCCGGGCGCTTGTAGGCCTTGAGAACGCCGTCGAAGGTCCAGGTGATCTTGTAGCGAAGGGGATTGTCGTCCGCGCAGGCCGGCTCAGGCAGTCCCGCACCATAGGAGTATAGCCCGTGAACCGTGTCGAGCTCGCTCACCGCCAGGCGGGCCAGCACCAGGTCGATCCCGGGATCCATCCCCATCTCGGGGAGGATCATGACCCCTTTCTCCCTGGCTTCCGCGTCCAACTCGGCAATCCGGCCGGCGTAGCTGCTGCTCACGAAATGGCAGCCGGCGGCGAGGGCGGCCTTGGCGGTGGGGTAATTGAAATCGGCCGGAAGCATGCACATGACGACCCGCGGCTCTACGCTCCGGATCAGGGTTTGCAGGTCCCCGGCCCGGGCGGCGTCCAGCCGGAGGGCGCGGCAGCGCGGATAACGCTTCTGCACCAGGTGGCGTTCGACAGCCGCTGCATCCACATCCGCAATCACGATTTCTTCGACCTGCCCACACTTCACCAGGTCCTGCACGACGGCCTTGCCCTGCAACCCGAGGCCCAACACCAGTACTTTCATCGATGGGATTCTCCTCTCACCCGCTCCAGCCGGCTCCCGTCGGCCGGCAACGGTATCAGATGTTTCTCAGACGCGGATCCAGTGCGTCCCGCAGCCCATCCCCCAGAAGGTTGATGGACAGGATGGTGATCATGATGGCGATTCCGGGAAGCGTGACCAGCCACCAGGCGTCCGTGATGTAGATGCGGCCTTCCGCCAGCATCCGTCCCCAGGTGGGCATCGGCGGGGGCACCCCCATCCCCAGGAAGGACAGGCCGCTTTCCCAGATGATGATGTTGGCCACCCGCAGGGTGCCCAGCACCAGAAGGGGGGAAATGACATTGGGGAGGATGTGTCGGAAAATGATTACCCGGTGCGAGGTGCCGATGGCCCGCGAGGCCTCCACGAATTCCTTTTCCTTGAGGGACAGCACGCTTCCGCGGATGGTACGGGCATACGTCACCCAGTCGGACAGCCCCAGCACGAGAATGAGGTTGAAGATCGACGTGCCCAGCACGGCGATCACCGAAATCGTCAGCAGCATGAACGGATAGGCCATGAAAATGTCCGCGATCCGCATGATGAAACTGTCGATGCGGCCGCCGTAATACCCCGATACCAGGCCCAGAACGATTCCCGCCAAGGCCGCCACCAGGACGGCGGAAAACCCCACGAGGAGCGATACCCGGCTGCCGTGCAGGAGCCGGGACAGGAGGTCCCGGCCGAGATTGTCCGTCCCGAGGGGATGGTCCCAGCTACCGCCCTCCTGCCAGACGGGCGGTGTGAAGCGGGCCAGGAGTTCCTGCTCGAGCGGGTCCACCGGATAGAGGACCGGGAATGCCAGGCTGACCAGAAGCACCACCGCCAGCAGGACTCCCCCCACCAGTGCGCTGGGACGCCGGGCGACCTCGCGGAGGGTCTCCCCGGCATAGCGGAGACGGGCTTCGATGCCGTCGACGAGGCGTGAGTTCCGGATGGCCTGTGCGATCATTTGTCCTCGAAATAACTGATCTGGGGATCAAGGTACATGTACAGCATGTCCACCAGGAAATTGACGGCCACGAAAATAAAGGCCAGCACCAGTACGATGGACTGGACCAGCGGATAGTCCCGGTTGAATATGGCCTGCACCACCAGCCGGCCGACGCCCGGCCAGGCAAATACGGTCTCGATGATGACGGTGCCGCCCAGCAGAAAACCGAACTGCATGCCGGCGACGGTCACGATGGGGATCAGGGCGTTCTTCAAGGCGTGCTTGTTGATGACGGTCCACTCTCTGAGCCCCTTGGACCGGGCGGTGCGGATGTAGTCCAGGCTCAGCACCTCCAGCATGACCGAGCGGGTCAGCCGCGCGAACATCGCCATCAGGCTGAGGCCCAGGGCCACCGAAGGCATGATGAGGTGGGCCAGGCTGCCTCTGCCCGAGGTGGGCAGCCACCCGAGTTCCACCGAAAAGACCAGGATCAGCATGATTCCCAGCCAGAAATGGGGCATGGACAAACCGAAAAGCGCCCCCAGCATGCTGCCCATGTCGATCAAGGACCCTCTGCGCACGGCCGAAATGATGCCGATGGGCACCGCGACCACGAGGGCGATCAGCATGGCCGCGGTGGCCAGCTCCAGACTCGCCGGCAGCCGCTCCAGAATCAGCTCCATGGCCGGCACCTTGTAGTAGAGCGATTTGCCGAAATCACCCCGAACGGCCCGCGCGACGAAGCGGAAGTATTGCACGTAGAGCGGATCGTTGAATCCCAGCTGTTCGCGCAGGGCTTCGATCTCCTGATGGGAGGCGTCGGCCGGCAGCATCAGCATCACCGGATCACCCGAAAGGTGGATGAAAAAGAAGCTGATCATCGAAATGCCGATGATCACGAAAACGGTGTGCCAGAGTCTTTTCAGCAGGTATGGCAGCATGGTCCCTCCGCGGGGCCGCCGTCAGGCGGCGGATAAGCTGCGCCTCAAGCCGAAATGCAGCGTTGCGACGATCGTGCAAATGCTCACAACCTTTTAGGTTGCTGCGCGTTGCCCATCGCGCCGCGCCTTGCCTTTCACCATGATGCGCGCTTCTCCGCCGCCTGCTTCAGGAACGACGGCCCCGCTGCGGGTCGGTTTACTTCTTCGGCTTGGCGTAGCGCATGTTCAGGAAGCCGTCGCGGCGGCCCTGGTAGTCCACATCGTTGGCCACGGCGAAGACCTCGGGGATGACGTAGAGGTAGGCCCAGGGGCTGTCCTCGTAAAGCATCTCGTCGATCTGGGCGTAGACCTTGGCCCGCTCGGCGCGGTCAAGGACCGTGCGGCCCTTGTCGAGCAGGGCGTCGATTTCTTCGTTCTTGTAGTAGTAGTCACGGCTCTTGCTGTGGAACAGGGAGTACATGTAGCGGTCCGGCTCCGGTGCGTCGTCCCAGAAGTAGATGTAGAGCTGGTGCTGCTTGCCCTTGTACCGCTCCCACATGACGGCCCGCTCGAACGGTTCCAGGGTCACGCGGAAGCCCGCCTTGGTCATGGTGGCCCCGATGGCTTCGGCCTGCTCCTGGATCTGGGACATGTAGGTCGGATAGGCCAGACGCACGTCGAGTCCGTCTGGATGGCCGGCGTCCTTCAGAAGGCTTTTGGCCTTGTCGGGGTCGTAGGAATAGGGCTTGAGGTTGGGGCTCGCCCCGAAGGTGCGGGGGCTGATGGGGCCGTTGCAGAGAATGGCCTTGTCGTCGAAGAGCGCCTTGCTGATGAGCGACTTGTCGATGGCGTAGTTGACGGCCTGGCGCACCCGGACGTCATCGAAGGGGGCCTCGTAGGTGTTGATGCCGAGGTAGGGCATGGTCCCCATCTGGTCGGTGAGGTAGGCCTTGCCCGACTCGAGGATCTTCTTGCGCTGGTGGACGGGGATGCCGCTGACCACGTGAGCCTCGCCGGTCACGAGAGCCGCAACCCGGGACGACTCCTCGGGGTTGGCCTTGAAGACCACCGTCTGGTAGGCGGGCTGGGGGCCGTAATACTTGTCGAAGCGTTCCAGGACGATCTCTTCGCCCCGCACCCACTTGGCCACCTTGTAGGGGCCGCAGCCCACGGGATCCGTGTTGTACTTCTCGTCACCGACCTCCTGCACGTACTTAGGGGGCACGATGGGCAGGTAGTAGCCCAACATGTATAGTCCGGGGGCATACGGTTCTGCGGTTTTGATGGTGAAAGTGTAGTCGTCGACAACAGCCAGCTCCGTGAAGGCGGACATCTTCCCCTTGTGGGGGGACTGGAGTCCTTCCTTATTGATGCGATCGAAGGAGAATTTGACCGCATCGGCGTTGATCGGTTCGCCGTTGTGGAATACGGCGTCCTTGCGAAGCGTGATCTTCCAGGTCAGATCGTCGACCTTCTCCCATTTTTCGGCCAACGCCGGCAGTACGGTGGCATCCTCCTGCGGATGGAACAGGGTGTCGTGGATGTTGTAGCAGACGCTCATGGTGGTCTGGATGGAGCTTTGCATCAGGTCCAGGCCTACCGGCTCGGCCTCCTGAACCACGACCAGGGTGTCGGCGTTCGCGGCGGCGGCCGGATAGGCCGCAAAGGCGAGGCCGATCACCACCAACAAGCTGATCAGCGACCATCGTTTCATGTTTGAACCTCCTCCTTTTTATAAGTTGTCGGATGCGACCCTCACCCGGGGCTTCCGCCCATCGACGCCCCATGCGCCACAGGGTCCCGTTCGCGGGCGGACCGAGGGGGGGCCGGTTCCCAGACCGGCCCGTTCGTGTGCAAATGGCAGGCAACCCGATGACCGGGTGCGGTTTCGCGCGTGGCCGGCGCCTCCCGGCTGCAGATCGTCATGCGTTCCGGGCACCGGGGGTGGAACCGGCAGCCTTCGGGGGGGTGGAGAGGCGACGGCACGTCCCCCGGGATCAGAATCCGGCGGCGTTTCCGGCGGGGGTCCGGCATGGGAACCGCCGAAAGCAGCGCAATGGTGTAGGGGTGCTTCGGCGTCTGGAAAAGGGTTTCCACGGCCGCCGTTTCCACGATTTCCCCGAGGTACATGACCGCCACCCGATGACTCACGTGGCGGATCACCCCCAGGTCGTGGGAAATGAAAATGTAGGAGAACCGGAACTCCCGCTGAAGGCGAACCATCAGGTTGAGAATCTGGGCCTGGACGGATACGTCCAGCGCCGAAACCGGCTCGTCGGCGATTATCAGCTCGGGCTGGAGGATGAGCGCCCGGGCGATCATGATGCGCTGCCGCTGTCCGCCCGAGAACTCGTGGGGAAACCGTTTCATGTGCTCGGCCAGAAGGCCGACCGTCCGGAGGGCTTCTTCGACCCGATCGTGCCGCTCCCGGGCGTTGCCCACCCGGTGGGTCAGCAGGGGTTCCTCGACGATGCGTTCCACCGTCAGACGGGGATTGAGTGAGCCGAACGGGTCCTGGAAGATCATCTGCATCTCCCGGCGGTTCCGCCGCTCTTCTACCGGCCCCATGGATAAAACGTCCCGGCCGCGGAACCACACCTGCCCCGAGGTCGGCTCGATCAGGCGGAGGATGGCGCGCCCGGCAGTGGATTTGCCGCAGCCCGATTCGCCCACCAGCCCCAGGGTTTCCTCCGCATCGAGGTTGAGCGAGATTCCGTCCACGGCGTGAACCACCTCACGCCGGCTTCGCAACAGCCCGCGCCGGACCGGGAAATGCTTGACGAGGCGATGTACGACCAGAAAGTCAGGCATGATCGGCCATCCAGCAGGCCACCCGGTGCCCGGGGGCCAGCTCCCGCAGGTCGGGCTCCTGTTCGCGACAGATTGCCTCCGCCAGGGGGCAGCGTGGATTGAAAGGGCAGCCCTCCGGCAGATGAAGCAGGCTCGGCACGACGCCGGTGATCTCGTAGAGCTCTCCCCGATCGCCTCCCGGCTCCGCCGTGGGAATCGCCCGCAGCAGCCCCCGGGTGTAGGGATGCAGCGGCGTTTCGAACAAATCCAGGGTCCCGGCCGCCTCGACGATCCTGCCCGTATACATCACCATCACCCGATCGGCGGTCTCGGCGATGACGCCGAGATCGTGGGAAATCATGATGACGGCCGTCTTCAACTCCTCCCGGAGCTGGTTGATCAGTTCCAGGATCTGGGCCTGGATGGTCACGTCCAGGGCGGTGGTGGGTTCGTCGGCAATGAGCAGCGCCGGGCGGCAGGCCAGGGCCATGGCGATCATCACCCGCTGGCGCATGCCTCCGGAGAGCTGGTAGGGGTATTCCCGGACGCGGCGCCGCGGGGCGGGGACGCCGACCTTTTCCAGCATCTCAACGGATTTTTCCTGCGCCTGCCGAGAATTCAGGGACCAGTGAACCCGGAACACCTCCGCCAACTGGTTGCCGATGGTGAACACGGGGTTGAGGGCGGTCATCGGCTCCTGGAAGATCATGCTGATCCGGTTGCCACGAATTCGGCGGATCTCCTCCGTGGAATACCTGAGGAGATCCTTTCCCTCGAAGCCGATCTCACCGCCGGCGAAATGCGCCGGAGGGATGGGGAGCAGGCGCAGAATGGAAAGAGAGAGAACGCTCTTGCCGCAGCCCGATTCGCCTACGATGCCGAGAATCTCGCCGGTGTCGACCGATAGGCTGACATCCTCGACCGCCCTGACGGTTCCTTGCGGTGAGCGGAAATGGGTCCGCAGATGTCGGATGTCGAGCAGCGGCATGGACGGTCGGGGTTCCGTTGGCTCGGTTGCCGGGGGCAAAGGCCGCTCCCTTAATCGGTAAGCGCCGAAGCCGCCTGAATCGCTCTTGGGCCCGCAAAGAGCGAATGTCGTTCAGAAATAATAATCTGGTTTAAACACAGAATTATAGAAGACCCATATTCCTGTCAAGAATATTATTCGCGCCGCTCGGGATCCACTGCCCTCGAGGACGCCTCGGGCCAAACGTCAAAACACGACGCAGGACTGGATGCACGGGATCAGCCAATGGCGCCCGTCGAGTTCAACCCCGTCCGGGCACTGATGAGAACTGAAGAAATGTGAAGGCGTCAGTCGTCCATCTTGATGAAGGAATAGATGACCCGGTCCGAAGGGGAGAGCGGTTCCTTTCGCTCGTAAATCTTGTCGAGGAAATAGTGGTAGAAGTCGTGCCGGAGGCTGTCGCGGTTGGCCGTCACGAACCATCGGTTCCGGGTCCAGATGACCGGTGACTGTTCGATGTTCCCGGCTTCGAAGATCCCGACCAGGGCTTCGCGCCGGTCGGCGATGATGTCCACGGACTCCCCGCCGATCTTCCCGGATAGCGTCTCCGGGTCCGGATGGATCACCTGGATGTCGTACGTCAGGGGCATTTCTCCCATGGCGACGAACCGCACCCCCACCCCCCTGCCGGCAGCCCGGGCGATCGGCTCCGCCAACCGCTCCCAGGTGCTCGGAAACAGGCGCAGATAAAGCTCCTTCCGGGCGGTGTCCACGATGTCCACGGCCTTGGCGATAACGGTCTCATACCCCCGCAGCGTCAACAGGTATTCGTACTCCGTCTCCCGGTTGAGCGCGGCGAGCTGCTCCTCCAGGCGGGCCAGGTTGGATTCGAACTGGCTTCGGAATCGCTTCTTCAACTCCTCGAAGGGAAGCGGGACATACGTTCCCTTTTCGATTTCGAAAACAAGCCCCTTGCGGATCAGCCCGCGAAGCACATCGTAGATTCGGGACCTGGCAATGCCGGAATACCGGCTCAGCTGCGAGCCGTTGGACGGGTGATTGGCCACCAGCGCCAGGTAGCAGGAGGATTCGTATTTCGAAAAAGCAAACTGGTTGAAAAGGCTCGAAATATCCACTTAGTCCTCCATGTTGTCACATTGTTAGCAACACTGGTAGTCAAAAACGAGGATGCACAGTTTAGTCGGGAATTCAATCGGGATCGGGATCGGGATCGAAATCAAGACGCCGACAGGTGTTTTCTATCATAAAATACCATTTTTTCAATGAGTTCATTGCGCCTCCCTGTTTCTGCCCCCCTCGATCCCTCGACCTTGTCCCTCGACCCTTACACACCGACCCCGACACGATCGGATGGAATCTGTCTCATCCGGCTCCTTGCCCCCAACGACTGTTCATACTTATTTTAATAACGTTTCAGTGAGTTGATGATGCAGTCCTGTTACCGCACTTCACTCGCACCCTCGAGACGTCGGTCCCTCGGCCCCTTCACGGGCCCGCGGGAGCTGTCATTGACAACGCAACGGATAAGCGATAATTTCTGTTGCTACATACATAGCAACTTTCTTCAAGGAGGCGTCCCATGCCAGCTGCCCCGACCCCGATGGAAAGCCTGCCGATCGTCGGATATTCCAACCACCCCGACGACATCATCCGGGCATACGAAAACCAATTCGGAGCCCATCATTACGACCGCATCGACGTCGTGGTCCGCCAGGCGAAAGGCAGCTGGATCACGGATACCCGGGGCAATCGGTATCTGGACTGCCTGGCCGCCTATTCCGCCGCCAACCCGGGCCACCACCACCCCCTGATCGTCGAGGCCATGGTCAATGCCCTCCAGGGAAACTATGCCTCGGTGATTTCCAACGTGGTCTATACCGACCCGCTGGGGATGTTCCTCGCTCGGGTGGGGCGCTTCGTCCCCCAGCTGGCTCCGCGTTTCGGAGGAGGCGGCAACAAGGTGCTCCCCAAGAACGGCGGCGTCGAATCCGTTGAAACCGCCATCAAGATGGCCCGCTATCATGGCTGGAAATCAAAGGGCATTCCCGACGGCCGGCAGGAGATCATCGTCTTCCACAACAATTTCCACGGCCGCATGATCACGGTCGTGAGCTTTTCCTCCAAGCCCAAATACCGCGAGGGTTTCGGCCCGCTGACCCCAGGGTTTGTGAGCGTCCCCTACGGGGAGCTCGAGGCGGTCGAGGCGGCGGTCACTCCCAACACCTGCGGAATTCTCGTCGAGCCGATGCAGGGGGAAGGCGGGATGCGGGTGCCGCCGGTGGGGTTTCTATCCGGGCTGCGGGAAATCGCCGACCGCCATGACCTGCTGTTGCTCTTCGACGAAATCCAGGTCGGGCTCGGCCGCACCGGCCGCAATTTCTGCTTTCAGCACGAAGGCGTGGTGCCCGACGGCCTCGTACTCGGAAAGGCGCTCTCCGGCGGGCTGGTTCCGCTTTCGGTTTTCGTGACCCACTCCCGGTTGATGGACATGGCTTTCAGCGTTGGATCGGACGGCTCCACGTTCGGAGGCTACCCACTGGCCTGCGTCGCCGGCATCGCCGGGCTGGATGTCCTGGAAAACGAGAAGCTCTCAGAATCGTCCGAACGCCAGGGCAGGAAGCTCCGGGGCGAGATCCTGGATCTGGCCGCCCGCTCGCCCCACGTCAAGGAAGTCAGGGGAAAGGGGCTTTTTATCGGCATCGAGGTGCACAACGGGAAAGCCATGTCTTTCTGCAGACGGCTGGTCGAGTTGGGTCTCATCATCAACGACAGCCACGGCCACACCATCCGGGTGTCGCCCCCTCTCAACATCTCCGACAACGAGATCGATTTCCTGATCGACCGCCTGGGGCAGGTGCTGCTGGAGTAACGCGGCTGTATCGGAGGCGCGGCCTCGGCGGCAGCCGGAGCGGGACCGTCGGCAACCGCCGTGGAAAGGCCTTCGGCGTCGCTTTTTTTCGAGGACGAGAACGAGTACGTGTACGGACAAGGTTACGGGTACGATCTGAAAGCGTTTCCTACTCGTTCGCGTACTCAGTCCCGCAGGGACGGTACTCGTTCTCGTACGCGTACTCGGTTTTCCTCATAGCCCTGACCGCATCGCGCCAGCCGTCAGGCAGGAAAGTTTCGCTCCAGCCGTCGGTGGGTGAAAGGCTTTGCCTTCTCGCCGCTGTAGTCGGCCACCACGTGTCCGTTTCCGACCAGCCGCCACTTGTAGATCACCAGCCCTTCGAGCCCCACCGGCCCCCGGGCGTGGATCTTGCTGGTACTGATGCCCACCTCCGCGCCCAGCCCGAAGCGGAAGCCGTCCGAGAACCGGCTGCTGCAATTCCAGAACACATCGGCGGAATCCACGTGATCCATGAAGAAAAGGGCACGATCCCGCGCGCCCGTGACGATCACGTCGGTATGCCGGGACCCGTGCCCGTTGATGTGATCGACGGCCTCCTCGAGGGTCTCCACCACTTTGATCGACACGATGAGGTCCAGGTACTCGGTGCTCCAGTCGGCATCCGTTGCCGGCACCGCTTCGATGACCTCGCGGGTCGCCTCGCACCCCCGGATTTCCACCCCTTTCGCCGCCAGGGCCTCCCGCATAGGCGGCAGCACCGAGTGAGCGGCGGCTCGGTGCACCAGAATGGTTTCGACCGCGTTGCAGACCGCCACGTACTGGGTCTTGCTGTCCACCGCGATCCGAACCGCCATGCCGGGATCGGCCGCCGCGTCGATGTAAACGTGGCAGATGCCGTCCGCATGCCCCATGACCGGAATGTGCGTGTTTTCCATGATGTACCGAACGAAAGCGTTGCTGCCGCGGGGAACGATGAGGTCGACGGTGTCGTCGAGGACCAGCATGTCGTTCACGTCCGCGCGGGTCTCCATGAGCGCGATCCATCCTTCCGGCATTCCGGCTTCGGCGGACGCCTCCCGGATGATGTTCGTCAGGATTCGGTTGGTTTCGGCGGCTTCGCTTCCGCCCTTCAGCAGCGCGGCATTTCCGCTCTTGAGGCAGAGGGAGGAGATCTGGACCAGGGCATCGGGCCTGGACTCGAAGATGACGCCGATGACGCCGATGGGGCAGCTGACCTTGTACAGTTCGAGCCCTTCGTCCAGTTCCGTGGCGGACAAGGTTGCCCCCACCGGATCGGGCAGTCCGATGAGGCTGTTCAGACCGTCGACGGCTTCATGGATTTTCGCCTCGTCAAAACGGAGGCGCTTGAGCAGGGGGGCCGCAAGGCGTTCCCTTTCGGCCCGGTCCAGATCGGCCCGGTTGGCGGCGACGATCTCCCCGGCATTGGCCGACAGGGCGTTTGCGATGGCTGACAGGGCGTTGTTCTTGGCGTCGCCCTTGAGGGCGGCAAGGCGGATGGAAGCGCTTTTGGCTCGTGCGGCCGCGTCTCGGATGTTCATGGGGCCTCCGGCGAATGGTCGTGGATGAGGGATGGCGATCCGTCCCGATGCCGTCCCTGGGGAACAGCGCCGGGATATTCACTTTCTACGTCCCCTCCGGCGCCGTCGTCAAGGCACGCCATCCTCCGCACCCGCTTCATTCGTATCGAAGCGCCTCGATGGGGTCCAGCCGGGCGGCCTTTCGGGCCGGGAAAAAGCCGAACACCACCCCCACCGCCGCAGAGAAGACGAATGCCGCCGCCACGATGCCCGGATTGAACACAAAGGGGATTCCCAGGGCATGGGCGCCCGTCCAGGCCCCTCCCAGCCCCAGGGCAATGCCGATCAACCCGCCGAACGACGAGAGCACGACGGCCTCCACCAGAAACTGGAGCAGGACTTCACGCTCCCGGGCGCCGATGGCGAGCCGGGTGCCGATTTCCCGGGTACGCTCGGTGACCGATACGAGCATGATGTTCATGATCCCGATGCCGCCCACCAGCAGGCTCACGGCGGCCACGGCCCCCAGAAGCGCCGTCAGCACGCGGGTGGTGCCGGTGAGGGTGTCGACGATTTCCTTCATGTCCCGGACATTGAAATCATCCGCCTTGTCCAGGGCGATATTGCGGCGTTCCCGCATCAGGCGCTCGATGTCGGCCTGGATCTTTTCGGTGGAGACCCCGTCCTCGGCGGACACCATGATCGCGGTGACGTTCGTGTTCCCCACCAGGCGGCGCTGCAGCGTCTTGAGAGGGATCAACGCCAGATCGTCCTGATCGGTGCCGAAGCTCGACTGACCCTTCGGCGCCAGCACGCCGACCACCTTGAATGAAATCTTTCCCAGACGGATCATCGCACCGATCGGGTCTTCCCCGCCGAAAAGCTCCTTTCTGACCGTTGCCCCCAGAATGCAAACGGCCTTGCCGGCCCGGATCTCACCGTCGGAAAATTCCCTGCCCTCGGCCAGCTCCCAATCCCGGACCGTCAGGAAGGCATTGGTGCTTCCTGTCACGGAGGTAAACCAGTTGATATTGCCGTAAATGGCCTGGATGGTGCGGCTGGCGGTGGGAGCGACCGCCTTCAAACCGAAAATGTTGTGCTCCACGGCGATGGCATCGGCCAGTTCGAATGGCTTGGCGCTCGTTCTCGCACCGCCCGGCGCACGAAATCCCTGGCCGGGCCTTACCTGGAGCATGTTGCTGCCCAGTTTGGCGATATCGCCGGTCACCTTGGCCGTCGCCCCGCTGCCCAAGGTCACCATCGCGATGACGGCGGCGACGCCGATAACGATTCCCAGGATGGTCAGGGAGGATCGCAGCGCGTTCCGCCGGATCGCTCTCTGGGCGAGAAGAATGGTTTCCCAAAGCATCAGATGCGCTGCTCCCCCACCGTCTCATGGTCGATGCGGCCGTCCTTGAATTGAATTCGCCGCCGGGCATAGACCGCCATATCGGTCTCGTGGGTCACCATCAGGATCGTGATCCCGAACTCCCGGTTGAATCGGGTCAGCAGTTCCATGATTTCCCGGCTCCTTGCCGAGTCCAGGTTGCCGGTGGGCTCGTCGGCCAGAAGCACCGCGGGCTCGCTCACAATGGCCCGGGCTATGGCCACCCGCTGCTGCTGCCCTCCGGACAGCTCGCCGGGCGTGTGGTGCTCCCACCCGGCCAGCCCCACCGCCGACAATGCCTTGCGGGCGCGCTCATGACGCTCCCGGACCGGAACATTCCGGTACACCAGCGGCAATTCGACGTTTTCGAGTGCCGATGTCCGGTTGAGCAGGTTAAAGCCCTGAAAGACGAATCCCATGTAGTGGCGGCGCAGAAGGGCCCGCTGGTCCCTGGACAGGCTTCCCACGTCCACGCCCTCGAAACGGTAGACACCGGCGCTCGGTGTATCGAGGCACCCCAGGATGTTCATGCAGGTGGATTTGCCGGATCCGCTGGGCCCCATGACGGCGACGAAATCCCCGCGTTCGATCGCCAGATCGATACCGTCGAGGGCACGCACGGCCGCGCGCCCCTGTCCGTAGATCTTGGCGACGTTTTCCAGCGATATCATCTCGAAGGCTTCCCCGGGCGAGGCGTTGAAGGATCTCATGATTTCACGGCGATCGTATCGACCACCACTTCCGTTCCGGTCTGGATATCCCCGCCGTTCACCACCGTTACCGACCCGTCGCTCGGTCCGGTCTCCACAGTGACCGACAGGGGTTCCCCCTCCCTCAGGACCCAGACGCGCTGTTGCCTGGCGTCTGAACCGGAGGCCCGGCTGGGCGAGGAGGCGCGTCTCCGGTGTCCGGGAAGGAGGGAGTCGATCAGCCCCCTGCCGCCGCCTTTCTGCGCTTTTTGCGGAGGCGCGTAACGCAGCGCGGCATTCGGGACGAGCAGCGCTTTTTCGACTTCCTGAACGGTGATGTCGGCGGTCGCCGTCATGCCCGGCCGCAGCACCATATCCGGATTGTCCACTTTCAAGACGGTCTTGTAGGTCACCACGCCGTCGGTGGTTTCGGAACCGTAGCGCACCTGGGTGATCCGGGCCTCGAAGCGCCGCTCCGGATAGGCATCCACCGTGAAGGTGGCCGCCTGGCCTTCCTTCACCTGTCCCACATCCGCCTCGTCGACATCCACCTGAAGCTCCATCTGGGTCAGATCCTCGGCCAGGTTGAACAGCACCGGGGCCTGCAGCGAGGCCGCCACGGTCTGGCCCGGCTCCACGCTGCGGTTCAGAACGATCCCGTCCACCGGGGAGTAGATGACGGTTTTCGCCAGGTCCGTCTCCACGGATTTGAGGTTGGCCAGGGCTTCCTGGATGGCGGCTTCAGCGCTGACGATTCCGGCCCTGGCCCGCTCGAGCTCGGCTTCCGCGGCCTCGAGACTTTCCATCGACGGCGCCCTTCCGCCGGTCAACTCCCGGGTCTTCCGCTGGCGCAGCAGCGCCTTCTCCTTTTCCTTCAGCGTGGCGCGGGCTTCCTGGAGCCTGGCTTGAGCGGAGGCGAGAGCAGCGCGGGATTTCAGAACGGCGGCGTCGAACTTGGTGCTGTCCAGGTAGGCCAGGGGCTGGCCGACCTTCACCTGGTCGTTGAAGTCGACCACCACCCGTTCGACGATGCCGGAAAGTTCACTGCCCACTTCCACCTCGTTGGTGGCGGCCAGGTTTCCGGTCGCCGAAACTTTCACGACAAGGCTGCCGGTCCGGGCTGGCTGGGTGATGTACCGGACCGTGTCGCCACCTGCCCGCAGGGTCGAAACGAGATAGAGAACCCCAAGGCCGGCAATGATCAGTCCCCCGGCACCGAGCCAGCGTTTGAGGGTTCGGCGGCCTTCGGCCGCCTCGGCTCCGATGCCCAAGGTTCGTTCGATGGCGGTCTGTGCTGAATCATTCATAATACGTCGCTCTGGGATTGAGATTGGAATTCGCCGGCGGTCGATCCGAGAGGCTTCCATCCACCGCCCAAAGATTTGTAGAGGCTGATCAGATTCGAGAGCACCGCACCTCGGCTCTGGGCCAGCTGGTCCTCGAAGGAGAGCAGGGAACGCTGCGCGTCCAACACCTCGCTGAAATCGACCAGGCCCGAGAGGTACTCCTGCTCGGCGAGCTCGGCCGCCGATCGGGAGGACTCCGCCGCCGCCTCCAGGGCCGTCCGTTTCTGCTGTTCACAGGCAAAGGCGACGATGGCGTTTTCGACCTCTTCCAGGGCTTCCAGGACCGCGGCTTCATATCGGATCAGGGCCTGTTCTTGAAGGGCGGATTGCACCTCGATGTTGGCCCGGATGGCCCCCGCATCGAACAGCGTCCAGCTGAGAGAGGGGCCGAATCCGTAAGTGTAATGCCCGATGTTCAGCAGGCGTTCGAAGGACAGAGCCTCAAGTCCGATGGAGCCGTTGAGGAAGAACCTGGGGTAGAGATCCGCTACGGCCACGCCCACCCTGGCGGTCTGGGCCGCCACGTCCTGTTCTGCCCGCCGGATGTCGGGCCTCCTTCTGAGAACGTCGGCCGGAACGCCGACCACCACTTCCAGCAAGGGCGTCGGCAGGGCCCTCATCTCTGAAAGGGCTTCGTGCAACGAGCCCGGGGGCTGCGCCGTCAGAACCGCCAGCCGGTTGAGCGCCGACTCGAGGCCGGTCCTAAGGTCGGGAATCCGGGATCTCGAACTCTCGAGGTTGTAGGTGGCCTGGTCCACCGCGAGCGCATCGCCCGCGCCGGCTTCGTACAATCCCCGCACCAGATCCAGCGTCTCCCGCTGAGCCGCGATGTTGGCTTCGGCCACGGCCATTCGGGCCTGGAAAGTGCGGATATCGATGTAATTGACCGCGACCTCCGCCGCGAGGGTCACCATGACGTCGTGGTAATCCGCCAGGCTCGCCGCCAGGTCGGCCTCGGCAGCCTCCACGGACCGTCTGACACCTCCGAAGATGTCGATCTCCCAGCCCGAGTCGAAGCCCGCCGAGTACAGTTCACTTTCTCTTCCCGATCCGGTGTCCTCGCTTCCGCGGCTCTTCCGGCCGGATGCAGAGGCATCGACGGACGGGAAAAGCGGCGAACGGCTCTGGATCCTGCGGGCCCGGGCCTCGCGGATCCGTGCCATGGCCACGCGAAGGTCCAGGTTGCCGGACCCCGCCCGTTCGATCAGATCGCCCAGCACCGGGTCTTCGAGCGATCGCCACCATTCCGCCAGTGCACGGGGGTCGATCTCCCCCGGCACGACACCCGCGTCGGCTGAAGAATGCCAAACGGCAGGAGCCTCGAGGTCCGGGCGACTGAAATCCGGACCGACGGTCATGCAACCGGTCAAGGCCGCTGCAAGAAGAACGGTCAGCGGAAACAGGAAGCCGCCTGCAGGGGATGTGTCGGCGATACGGTTCATAAGCGGTGTCGGCTCCCTCCGGTCGGCGGCATCGTCTCCAGCGCCCTGCCGTCCGGAATCCCGGGTTCGGTTCAATGCGTCACTGGAAAGGAGGTCGTCGGAAGATGGACTACGGTTACAGAAAAATCCGTCCGCCTTTCAACGGGTCGGGCTCAGAGCAGGAGACCGCTGAACCGGTCGAGTTCGCGATCCAGGGCGCGCGCGCCGGGCAGGCATCGATCGAGCGCTACCCAGAAACCGGGGCCGTGGTTCTTGATGCGTGTATGAACGAGTTCGTGGAGAAGGGCGTAGTCGATCAGCCGGTCCGGCAGGCGGGCGAGATTCACGTTGAGATGGATGTGATTCCGCGCGGAGCAGCTTCCCCACCGGGTTTTCTGCCGTCTGACGTACACCCGGTCGTAGACGAAGCCATGAAGATCCGCCAGTATACGGAGCCGTTCGGCCAGGAGCGATGCGGCGTCGCGAATGGGAAAGGGATGCGACCGGGAAAGCGCCTCGGCCTCCTTTTCGAAGGCGGCCATGCGGTCGAGATGCCGCTGGAGCCATTCCGTCTTGGAACGGGCAACGGCCTCGGCCGCCTCGAAGGAAACTCCGGCCGGGACCGCCACCCGAACGCCCTTGAACGGCCTGACGGTCAGGCAGATGTGGCGGGCACGCCGGCTTCGCTCGAGCACGACGTCGCCCACCCCCGTAATGTTGATGGTTCTGGATCGAATGGCCACCTTGCCTCCGGGCGAAATGCAGGCCTCTCCATACGGCGGCTCGACCGGGAAAGCAATGCCGGTTCGGCACCGAAGGTCGACGGCCTCGCGTTGCGTCTTATTTTAGCATAATATCAAAAAATCGGGCGCATGACCGTCGTGCGCCGTGCCAACAGAACGTCAACCCGGTACTGCCCCAAGGAGGTATCCGTGAAGCGAACACCCACGGGTTTCAAATGGTTAGGAAGCCGCCTGTTGCTGGTTTGGATCCTGGCCGCCATGGTCGCGGCGGCCTGTACCTCGGTGCCGATCACCAATCGCCGGAGCCTTCAGCTCCTTCCGGAAAGCGAACTGGCCAGCATGAGCCTCACCGAATACCAGAAGGTCCTGAACGAGTCCCGCATCTCCACTGACGCCGCCGAGGTGGAGAGAGTCCGGCAGGTGGGCAACCGTATCGCCGGCGCTGCTGAAGTTTTCCTCAGGGAGCAGGGGCTGGGCAGTGAAATAAAAAATTTCAAATGGGAATTCAACCTGATCGAGGATGACGAGACCGCCAACGCATGGGTCATGCCCGGCGGAAAAGCCGCCGTCTATACCGGAATTCTGCCCTATACCCAAAACGAGACCGGGTTGGCCGTGGTCCTGGGACATGAGGTGGCCCATGCCATCGCCGGGCACGGAAACGAGCGAATGAGCCAGGGTCTTCTATCCCAGATGGGAGCGGTTGCGCTGTCCGTGGCCCTGTCGAGCCAACCCGCCGCCACTCAGAGCCTCTTCATGAAGGCGTATGGGGCCGGAGCCAACGTCGGACTGATTCTTCCTTACAGCCGGCTGCACGAAAGCGAAGCCGACCGGATCGGGCTCATCCTCATGGCACGGGCCGGCTACGACCCGCGGGCCGCCATTCCCTTCTGGCAGCGGATGAGCGCCTCGGGGGGCTCCCGTCCGCCGGAACTCCTATCCACCCACCCGGCGCCGGAAAGCCGCGTGGCGGCCATTCAGGACCACATGCCCGAAGCGCTCGGATACTACCGTCCCTGAGGCATCCAGCGGATCGGGACCATCTCAGTGTCCGGCCGCACACGCACATACACCCATCTGAAGGATTCTGGATCATGAAGCGATTGGCTTTGGCATCCCTCCTGCTCGCCTGGCTGCTGGCGGCTCCGTCGGAGTGGGCCCCCGCCGGAGAAACTGTGGCAGAGCCGCCGCTGGCACCGACGCACGATTCCTCCGCCACCCCGGAGATACGGGTCGAGATTTTCAGTTCTCCCACCTGCAAGTACTGCGTAATGGCGAAAGCCTATTTCAGGGAGAAGGGCGTCCCTTATGTCGATTACAACGTGAACCGGGACGGTGTGGCGGCTGCCAGAATGGCCCCGATCAACCCGAGGGGGATCCTTCCGCTGGTGATGATCGACGGCAAGGCGGTGATCGGCTTCATGCCGGAGGTCTATGACCGGCTTCTGGCCGACTCCGGCTGGCAACCATAATTTTCATTGATGGGATGCGCCTTCCTCCACCATCCTGTGGACCGCCTTGTTCGTACTCGTACTCAGCGCATCAGGCGCGGTACTCGTTCTCGTACTCGAACCTCGAAGAGTCTTGAAAAACCGGATAGAAAAACCGAGTACGACGACGAGTACGAATACGAGTACGATCACCCGGAGAAGTCGGATCCAAACGCCTTCGGAATCGGCAACACGGTCCAATCCAATTCGGTCGCCGCCGGGCGGCCCAGACCAAGCATCCGGTCATCCAGGCCCTCGTCTCCATGACCCAGACCTTCATCGACACGATCGTGGTCTGCACCCTGACGGGTCTGGTGCTGATCACGACCGGGGCCTGGAATAGCGGTCAAACCGGGGCGGTGCTGACGACGATGGCCTTTCAGAACGGGCGGCTGGCGTTGACGCCGGTGGTGCTGAGCGAGACCCGAAACTATTTTCAGAATATACCGGGCGCGCGGAAATCGTGGAAGCGACCCGCGCGGAAGTATAGGCGATCTTCCCTCCTTGACGTCGAGATCCATCCAATCTATGATTGAGCAATTATTCAAATGTTCGATCCGACAGTGGACGGAAAGATGGATATCTGCCAGGAAAAATGCATTCACGAGGACCGAGTGAGGGCATCGGTTGCCGGGATGCCCGACCCTGACCTTCTCCGAAACCTGGCCGACCTTTTCAAGGCCCTGGGGGATCCGACGCGACTCAAAATCGTCACTTCGCTGCTCCGGGAGGAGCTCTGCGTCTGCGACCTGTCGGTGGTCTGCGGGCTTTCCGATTCCGCGGTTTCGCATCAACTGAGGATGCTGCGAACCCTCAGGATCGTCGACAATCGCCGCGAGGGAAAAATCGTCTACTATCACCTGGCGGACGAGCACGTGCGGCAGCTGATCGCCAACAGTCTCGACCATCTCGGCCACGGCGACTGAAAGGAAGGAGACGGTCAGAGGATGAGCCGTTTTTTCATCGCCCTGATGGCCAGCATCAGAAACACCAGGGAAAATACGATCAGATAAACCGTGCTGAGCAGGGGGGACGTCTCGCAGGTGCCGAAACTGGCGAGCCGTGAGAGTTCCACCAGGTGATGCAGGGGAAAAAGGACCGCCATCGGCTGGGCCCAGGCCGGAAGATTGGAGATGGGAAAGAACGTGCCGCTGAACAGGAACATCGGCGTTATGAAAAGAAAGATCGGCAGGTTGAACATGTCGATCGTGGGGATGATACCGGTGAAGAACATCCCGATGGCGCCGAGGGCGATGCCGCCCAGCAGCGCCACGGGGATGAAAAGAAGCCCCGAAGGAAACCCGATGTAGCCCAGGGCCCCGAGAACAACCGCCATGATCGCCGCGGCGGCCACCGCCTTGGTGGCGCTCCAGAACACCTCGGCGAGAATGATCTCCTCCAGTGAAAGCGGCGTGGCCAGCATGCCGTCGAAGGTTTTCTGGTAGTACATCCGCACGAAGGACGCATAGGTGGTTTCGAAGAAGGAATTGTACATGACGGCGGTGGCGATCAGCGCCGGCGCGATGAAGCCGGTGTAGGAAAGCGTGCGCCCGGCATAGGTGACATCTCCGATCATCGTGGCGAATCCCAGCCCGAATGCCGCGATGTAGAGCAGCGGCTCCAGCAGCGGCGTCAGGAAGTTGACCTTCCATATCCGCTGGTAGGTCAGAAGATTCCTCCGCCACACTTTCAGGAATCGAAGCGAATAGGCATCCGGCAACATCATTCTCTCAGTTCCCTTCCGGTCAGACGCAGAAAGACATCTTCCAGGGTACTGCTGCGAAACGCGCATCCCTGAGCGCAGAAACGATCCCGGATCGCATCGCCGAGGCCGGAGCCCTCCGGGGCGAATACCACCAGGCGGTCTCCCAGGTCGTCGTGTTCGACCGAAGCTTCCCTCACGAATGCCCGAAGCGGCTCGTCCGGTCCGTCGATCTCGATCACCTGGCTTCCGGCGTGCGCCTCGATCAATGCCCTCGGCGTGCCCTCCACGAGGATCCGGCCGTGGTCGATGATCACCAGGCGATCGCAAAGGCGCGCGGCCTCTTCCATGTAGTGGGTGGTGATGAGAACGGTAAGCCCGCGGCTTTTCAGCGCCTCCAGCTTTTCCCAAACCTGGTGCCGGGACTGGGGATCCAGGCCGGTGGTGGGTTCGTCCAGCACCAGGATGTCCGGCTCGTTGATCAGGGCCCGGGCGAGGATGAGCCGACGCGCCATCCCGCCGGAAAGATCCATGACCTTTGCATCTTTGCGGTGGCTGAGGGCGAAGAACTTCAGAAGCTCGGCGGCCCGGTCCCGCGCCTCCCGCCAGGGTATGGAGAAATAGCTGGCAAACACCAGCAGGTTCTGCTCGACGGTCAGGTCCGGATCGAGGGTGTTGTCCTGCTGGCAGACGCCGATTCTGGATTTGATCTTCCGCCAGTCGCGGGTTATGTCCATGCCGAACAGCCGGAGATCGCCCTGGGTCGGTGGAGAAAACCCGTAGAGCATACGAATCGTCGTGGTTTTCCCCGCGCCATTGGGGCCGAGAAGCCCGAAGAACTCGCCCTTCCGAACGGAGAAGGAAATGCCGCCGACGGCGAGAATCCCGTTGTAACGCTTGATCAGATTTCGCACTTCGATGATCTCGGTCCGATCCATGATTCCGCTTTCCCGTTTTTGCCTTTCCCGTCGGAATCCCGAGGATCCCCCAGGCGTCCGAGCCGTGACACGAACGGTAAGCATAGTATCGAAACCGACCGCAGGCAACAGGGGACTCGCCGATCCGCGAGATGTTGCGGCATGTCCACCCCGGTCGCGCCGGCTCCATCCCGGAGGTCGGGCCGCCCCGTTTTACGCTTTCCCTGGTTGTTCGATCTATGGTAGTGACAAGCCGCAAACAGGCCTGGAAAAATATGGATACGGGACGGCGGAGGGGCAACGCTTGAGGGGGTGCATCCGGGGCTGCCGACGTATTCCATCTGGATCGGACGGCGACGTCGTCACACTGGCTGGGGAATCGTTCATCTGGATGCGGGGGGCATCGACCGTGAAAAAATCGCGCATGGTCTGGCACATCTACCCCTATGTCGCCGGTGTGACCCTGACATGCCTGATCGGCGCCGCCGTGGTCATGGCGGCGGCCATGAAATCCTTCCACCTCGGCCAGGTGGCCGCGGATCTCGAAAGAGCCGCCTATATGGTCAGGCCGCAGATCGCACAGCCCCTGATCGATGGCAGATATGCGGCGGTTCAGGAGGCCTGCCGGTCCGCCGGAACGGCCTCCGGCATCCGCGTCACGGTGATGTTGCCCGATGGCCGCGTTGTCGGAGACTCCTTCAACAGCCCGCGGGAAATGGACAATCACGCGGACCGGCCGGAGATCCGGACGGCGCGCTTCGGCAAGGTGGGGACCGCCGTACGATACAGCACCACGCTCACTCAGCGGATGATGTACGTGGCGGTGCCGGTGACGATGGGATCAGGGGTCGTGGGCGTGCTCAGAACCTCCCTTTCGGTGGCATCGATCGACAACCGAATGGCGTCCGTCCAATGGCGGATCGGGATCGGGGCGGGGATTATCGCCATCGTGATCCTGGCGGTCAGCATCCTGGTGTCCCGACGGATCAGCCGTCCGATCGAGGAATTGAAGCGCGGCGCGGACCGATTCTCGGCAGGCGACCTCTCCCACCGGCTGCCGCTGCCCCCATCGGAGGAGATGGCCACGCTCGCCGAATCCATGAATCAGATGGCCGCCAGGCTGGAGGATCGAATCCAGACCATCGTCCGTCAGCGAAACGATCTGGAAGCCGTGCTGTCCAGCATGACCGAAGGCGTGCTGGCCATCGATCGGAACGAAAAGGTGATTTTCAACAACAACGCGGTGGGCCGCCTCCTCGGTCAATCTTCCGGGAACCTTGCCGGACGCAGCCTCCATGAGATCCTGCGCAGCACCGACTTTGCGAAGCTGGCGCAGGACGCGCTCGCCACCGGCAAGCCCATCGCGGGCGACCTGACGCTGTTCCTGGACCGTGAACGGTTTGTCCGGGTCAACAGCGCCCCCTTGAAGGATGCGGACGGGCGCCACATCGGCACCGTATTCGTTCTGAACGACGTGACGCAGATCCGTCTGTTGGAAGGGATGCGGCGGGATTTCGCCGCCAACGTCTCCCACGAGATCCGCACGCCCATCACCGCCATCAAGGGATTCGTGGAGACCCTGTCCGATGACGACCGACTCAGCCGGTCCGAGAGCAGGCGTTTTCTCGGCATCATCCACCGCCACGTGGATCGCCTGATCGCCATCATCGAAGACCTGATCAGCCTGTCCCGGATCGAACAGATGGGGGGATCGGGCCTTATCGAGCGGGTTTCGACCCCCCTGCTCCCGATCATCCGCCGGGCCGTGTCGGCCTGCTCGGACTCGGCCGCCGCCAAGACCATCGCCATCGAGGTTTCCTGCGAGGAGACCCTCGAGGCGCCTGTCAACGTGGCGCTCCTCGAACGGGCGCTGGCCAATCTTCTGAACAATGCCGTCAACTACACCGAGCCCGGCGGACGTATCGGCGTTTCCGCAGGACTCGCACCGGACAGCATTACCATCAGCGTGGAGGACACCGGCATCGGCATCCCCCAGAAACACCTCCCGCGAATCTTTGAACGCTTCTACCGCGTCGACAAGGCCCGCAGCCGTGAGAGCGGCGGGACCGGCCTCGGACTGGCGATCGTCAAACACATCGCGCTCGCCCATGGCGGGCAGGTCACCGTCAGGAGCACCCCCGGCAAGGGCAGCCGCTTCGCTATGCGGCTTCCGATTCGAACAAGGCCGTCCGACTGAGAAAGGCATCCAAGGAAGCCCCCTGAGGGGCCGTCTGAAAATTGCTTATGGGGCAGGAATTCATCATTCTCGTAATCGGCTATATCTTCGGATTTTACATGGCCTGGAACATTGGCGCCAACGATGTCGCCAACTCGATGGCCTCGGCCGTGGGGGCCAAGGCCATAACGATTCGGCAGGCCGTCTTCATCGCAGGCTTCCTCAACATTGCCGGAGCTGTTTTTATCGGCGCCCACGTGACCGAGACCATCCGGAAGGGAATCGTATCGCCCGACGTATTGACCGACCCCCACCTGGCCCTGATCGGAGCCCTTTCCGCCCTGCTGGCCTCCGCCCTCTGGGTCTCCTTCGCCACCTGGAAGTCGCTTCCCGTCTCCACCACCCATTCCATCGTCGGGGCAATGATCGGATACGGCATCATGGCGGGCGGCGTCTCCGTCATCAACTGGGGCAAGCTCGGCGCCGTCGTGGCCAGTTGGGTGATCTCGCCGGTATTCAGCCTGATAATCGGGTTTGCCGTGTTCAAGTTCATCGTCCGGCTCATCCTCTCCCGTACAAACCCCGGCGAACGGGCCCTTAAACAGTCTCCTGGGTTCGTGGGCCTGGCGGTGTTCGTCGTCGTGCTCTCATTTCTTTTCAAGACCCCCCTGGGCAATCAACTGAACCTGGGGACGCCGGCAGCCCTGCTCATTGCACTGGGATCCGCCGTCTTGATCGGTCTGCTCGCCCGCCGTCTCCTCCGCCGACTGACGAAGAAAGTGATCAATGACCTGGAAGAGGAAGTGTTCCGGCGCATCCAGATCGGAACCTCCTGTTACGTCGCCCTCGCCCAGGGCGCGAATGACGTGGCCAACGCCATCGGCCCGCTCGCCCTGATCTATTTCATCGTGAAGACCGGCGCGGTCGGCGCAACGATTCCCGTCCCGTTCTTCCTGCTGTTTTTCGGCGGCATCGGCATCGCCTGCGGCATCGCGATGGCAGGCCACCGGGTGATGGACACGATCGGACGGAAAATCACGACGCTGACCAATACCCGCGGATTTTCCGTGGATTTCGCGGCGGCCACCACGGTTCTGATCGCCTCCAAGCTCGGGCTTCCCGTCTCGACGACCCATGCCGCCGTCGGCGGCGTCATGGGAGTGGGGCTGGCAAGGGGGCTCGAGGCCGTCGATTTCAGAGTCATTTTCCAGATCATGTTATACTGGGTACTCACCGTGCCGGCGGCGGCGGTCACGAGCATGATCCTGTTTCAGATTCTCAACATCTTCCTTTAGGCAAGGGGGAATCGATGCGCATACCGTTTTTATCGATGTTTGTGACCTCACCTTTCGACGGTCTTCAGGAGCACGCTGAAAAGGTCAAGGAGTGTGCGTGGAGTTTCCAGCAGGCCATGGAATGCCATGCCGCCCAGCGGTGTGAAAACTTCGGCACGTTCCGGGACCAGGTCAATCAGCTCGAACACGAGGCCGATGCCATCAAGCGACGGATTCGCGGGCACATTCCGAAAGGCACCCTGCTGCCGGTCGACAAGTTTCAGCTGTTTCGATACCTGCGGGAGCAGGACAGCGTTCTGGACAGCGTCCAGGATGTGCTCGACTGGATTTCCTTCCGTCCCGAACCCGGCATTCCCGAGAACCTGGTCAAGGATTTCCTGCTGCTGGTGGATGCCGTCATCGACCCCATCGACGAATTGAACCGGATGGTGGCCAAGGCCCGCGCATACTTCAGGAACTATTCGGAAAGCCGGCGCGTCGCCGTCAAGGAGATCATCCGTTCCATCCGGGAGCAGGAGCACAAGGCCGACGAAATCGAAGACACGATAAAAGGCAAGACGTTTCAATCGGGCGGCGATCCGGTGACCATATTCCACACGATCCACCTGGCCGAAATCATCGGCTCCATAGCGGATCACGCGGAAAACGCCGGCGACATGATGCGCGCCATGATCGCCAAGTAACGTCCATCCGCGATTGTTCGTTCGAGTCGATGTCAGCGCCGGCCGGGGTCGATCTTGATGGTCTTCTGAAAATCCGGGGAGGCTGCCCTGCCGTCGGTCGTTCGGATGCGTAGCAAATGCTTCCCAATCCGAACGGCATCCTCTCCGGCGCCCAGCGCCATTCGCTTCACCTTCCGCACGCCGGACCAGGTGCCATTGGTGCTGTCCAGGTCCTCGAGCACGTACTGATCGTTTTCCTTGACAATTCGGGCATGTCGATCGGAGACGGCCAGGTTGTCGATCACGATGTCGTTGGCGCCGTTGCGGCCGATGAGGATTTCCGGTTTGTCCAACGTGAATGTCTCGATGCTCTTTCCGCTGAATTCCAGTGTGATTTTGACCATTTCGGCTTCTCCTTCGAAGAGTTTGGGCGGCCGGTGGAACCAGGCTGCCGTCATATCCGTTTAGCCACCGCCTGTTGACCGCCAATGCGTTTCAGGCTGGCCCTCAGCTCATCGGCCAGGTCGCCGGCTGAACGAAACCGCCGGGTAACCCCCTTTTTGAGCAGACGCTCGACGATCGCCGCGCAGCATTCCGGCACGTCCGGGACCCACCGGACCAGCGGCGTGTGGGGCGATTTCGAAATGGCGTACATCAGCGATGTCACGTTTTCGCCTTCGAACGGCCGCCTTCCGCTGAGCATCTCGTAGAATACGACTCCCAGGGAAAAAAGGTCCGAGCGCCCGTCCACCTTCTTTCCGGCAACCTGTTCCGGAGACATGTAAAACGGCGTCCCCAGAACGATGCCGGTTCGTGTCTTCGAATGGTCCATGATGCGGGCGATGCCGAAATCGGTCACCTTCACCTCGCCGTTTTTGAGTAGCATGATGTTGGCAGGCTTGATGTCCCGGTGCACTACGCCCTGGCTGTGAGCGTAATCGAGCGCCTCGGCGACGGCCAGCATCGCCGCCGCCACCTGCGGGACCGGCAGCAGGCTATCGGGCCTGCTGTGCGCGGAAAGGTCCACCCCTTCCAACCGCTCCATGGCCATGTAGGCCATGTCGTGCTCCTCCCCCACATCGAAGATCGTGACGATGGAGGGATGGGAGAGGTTGCCGGCCGCCTGCGCCTCCCGGAAGAAGCGGGCTTTCATGTCCTCCAGCTCGGCGGCGGGAAGGGAGGCATAATCGAGGGTCTTGATGGCGACTTCCCGGTTGATCTTGGGGTCCCGGCCTAAAAAGACCGTTCCCATGGCGCCGTGACCGAGCTCGGATATGACTTCATAGCGGCCGAAGGTGGGGTGGGCGGTGCCGTCCACGAGAACGACGGTTCGCCCGCTTTCGACGAGACCGTTTCCAAGGGAGGCACGGCCGGTCGATCTCAGCTGGCGGAGCCGCTGCCTTGCGTCGCGGAACCGCCCGCCTCTGATCAGATGGCCATAGACATCGGCCGCCCGGTCGTACAGGCGCTTTCGCTCGAAATCCCCGGCCAGTTCATAGAGGGCCTCCCGGGTCGATCGTTCTTCGGCCGGTATGGCCAGAAGCTGGCGCGCCGCCATTTCGAGCTGCCCCTGGCCCCGGTATGACAGGGCGAGCGTCCGGCTGAGATCGGCGGTCTGCCGGAACGCCGAATCGATCTCACGGCGCCGGACGGCAAAGGAAAAGCCCAGCAGGGCCAGGATCGCCGGGGGAAACAAATGGAGCCAGTACCCGTATTCCCTGAAGAGCAGGATGACGGTACCGCCCCAGGTCAACAGGAACACGGAAAGCATCAGACCGCCCACGCGAAGCTGGATCCGGGGGACGACCATCCAGAGAAAGAGCGCCACATACAGCACGATCCCCACTTCCAGAAACGCGCCCCAGGCGGGCCGGTCGATCGGTCTGCCGGCGATCAGGCTGCCCACGACGGCTGCCGAAAACTCCACCGGCGTCGCCCATCGACCGGAGGGATGCCGATAACGCTCCGCCAGAGCGGCGGCGGTAGGACCGATCAGGACGATCCGGTCCCGCAGATACCCGGCCTCGACCCTGCCCTCGAGTACATCGATGAATGAAACCCGATCGACCCGCTCGAGCGGCGACGGTCCATCCAGGTAATACCGGAAACCGGCGTCCGTGGGGATCCGGAGGCCACCGGCGGTGATGCGAGGCCCGAACCCGAACGGCGAGTCGACCGTCAGCCCTCGAATGTCTCCCCCTGTCGCCTGCACTGCCAATTGAAGCGACAAGCTCGGTACCCACCGGCCTTCATGCCGGATCAGCAGGATTTCGCTGCGCAAAAGGCCGTCGATATCCGTGGCGACATTCACATGCCCGAGCCCTCCGGCTTTTCCTGCGAGGTCAGGATAGGGGCTGATGATCGTGGAGGGGAATTCCGGCGGCGAAGCCCAGTCGTCGAAACGGCCCCGCCATCGGATCAGGGAGGATTCGGAGTCCGGTGGAAAACCCTCGACCGGCGCCGTGTGGATTCGCAGAAGCGCCTGAAGCCGGGGCCCGAGAGGCGGAGCGGAACCGCCTGCAAAGCGCAGGGGGAGGACCACGTGCCGGGCGGACCGGACGGCTTCGATCAGTTGCGGATCTCCGTACCTGTCCATTCCGGCCGGCACCCGGCCGCCCAAAGCCACGGGCTGGATCGAGGGCCCACCTGTCGCCGGCAGACCGCCCGAATGGGACCAGACGTTGTTTTCAGGAGGGGCTGCCGGGGCGTGCAGCATCACCGCCAGCCCGATGGCGGAGGCGCCGGCATCCGAAAGACGATCGATGACCTCGGCCAGGCACCGCCTGGGCCAAGGCCATCCGCCCATCCGGTCGAGGCTTTCCTCATCGATGGCGACGAGCACGACTCGGCCGGCGGCGGCGGGGGAACGCCAGGCGGCCAGGCGATCGAAGACTTTGACTTCCAGATACCTCAGCGCCGGGAACTGGACGGCGTAACCGGCCACCACCGCCAGAGTGATCATGATCAGGGACAGGGTGTAGATACGAGCATTGCGTTTCAACGACATGGCGCGGCGCGATCATCTCATTGGCAGGATAAGCTGCTATCCGGCCGGCCTTCCGTCCCCGGCGCAAAAGCCCGTGCGATGCGGGCCCTTGAGCCCGCGAACCATTTGCATTTTTCTGGAAAGCCGTTAAAGTGGAAAAATTGAACGTCCCCCCTTGGCCGGGGACATGCGGCCCGGGGAAGCTTTCACACTGCGAAGCATATCGTTTTCAGGTTCGCCCGGTTCGCATTACGGGTGAAACCAACGGCCGGTCCGGACCTTGGACGACCCTTCGGCCGGGCCGCCTCACATTGCCTATCGGAACATTTCGTTTTTTGCTTGATAGGGACCCAACATGGGCCGTCCCGGCGTGATTCAGGCGGCTGAACCATGCCGGGACGGCCCATCGAGAGCCAGGAGGGATCATCATGAACGATCGATTCAAGGGCTTCGCCACCAAGGCCATTCACAGCGGACACCAGCCCGATCCCCAGACCCGTTCCAGAGCCGTTCCGCTTTACCAGACCACCAGCTACACCTTCGAGGACGCTGCCCATGCGGCGGATCTGTTCGGACTCAGGAAGTTCGGCAACATCTACACCCGCATCATGAACCCGACCACCGATGTGCTCGAGAAACGGATCGCGGAACTCGAAGGCGGCGTCGGGGCCCTGGCGACCGCCTCGGGCCAGGCCGCGGAAACACTCTCGGTTCTCACGCTGGCCAAGGCCGGTGACGAAATAGTGGCGTCCACCGACCTTTACGGCGGGACCGTCAGCCTCTTCACCCACACATTGAGCCGGCTCGGCATCCGGGTCCGCTACGCGACTCCCGGTGATCCGGACGCGTGGGAAAACGCCGTGACGGATCGCACCCGGGCCTTTTTCATCGAAACCATCGGCAACCCCAAGCTCGACATCGTGGACATCGCGTCCGTCTCCGGAATCGGCCGACGGCATGGCATCCCCACCATCGTGGACAACACCGTGACCACCCCCTACCTTCTTCGCCCCTTTGATTTCGGAGCTGCCATCGTGGTTCACTCGGCGACGAAGTTCATCGGGGGCCACGGTACCTCCATCGGCGGGCTCGTCGTGGACGGCGGCAATTTCGACTGGGCCGCATCCGGCCGCTTCAGCGAGTTCGTCGATCCGGAACCCGCCTACCACGGGCTGCGCTTCGTCGAGACCTTCGGCAACATGGCCTTCATACTACGTGCGCGGGTTCTGGGCCTCCGGGACATGGGCGCCACCATGAGCCCCTTCAACGCCTGGTTGTTTCTCCAGGGGATCGAAACGCTTCACCTGCGGATGGAACGGCACTCCGAAAACGGTCTGGCCGTCGCCGAGTTCCTGGAAAACCACAAGTGTGTCGACTGGGTTCGGTATCCGGGCCTTGCCTCCTCCCCGACTTTTGCCCTGAAGGACAAGTACCTTCCAAGGGGACAGGGGGCGCTGGTGGGGTTCGGCATCAAGGGAGGAAAGCCTTCCGCCGTTCGTTTTATCGAAAGCCTGAATCTGTTGAGTCACCTGGCCAACATCGGCGACGCCAAAAGCCTCGTGATTCATCCGGCCTCCACCACCCACGAGCAGTTGAGCGAGGCCGAGCAGCGCGCCGCGGGCGTTACGCCCGACTTCATCCGGTTGAGCGTCGGAATCGAGGATATCGAGGATATCCTGGCCGACCTGGACCAGGCCCTCAGGACGGGGGTGGGCTGCTGACGGGAGGAGTCGTTTTGTTTCCTTTTCCCGGTGGCGTTATCGTCGATGGCCGAACCGCTATGCGCATTCCGGTGTTTCGGCTTCTTACGGGCCCGTTGTTTTCCGGCGGAAAATAACGGGGTGCTTTGACATGCGGAATTCGGTCGGACAGGTCAGCGAGTGTCGATTTTCGTTCGGGGGGCCGGACGAACCCCTCGTCCTGGATTCGGGGCGGACGATCGGCCCGGTGGAGATCGCCTACGAGACCTATGGCGAGCCCAACGCGGACCGGTCCAACGCGGTTCTCGTCTGTCACGCCCTCTCCGGGGATGCCCACGCCGCCGGCTACTACTCTCCCCATGACGCCCGGACCGGATGGTGGGACGGCATGATCGGCCCCGGGAAAGCCTTCGACACAAGCCGCTACTGGATCGTCTGCTCCAACGTCATCGGCGGATGCCGGGGAACCACCGGGCCGGGATCGATCCACCCCGACACCGGGAAGCCCTATGGCATCGAATTTCCCATCATCACCATCGGCGACATGGTCGAGGTCCAGCGCCGCCTGATCGATCACCTGGAGATTCCCCGTCTGCACTGCGTCGTGGGGGGGTCCATGGGGGGGTTTCAGGCCCTGGAATGGTGCCTGCGCTATCCGGATCGCGTTGGCTCGGTGATCTGCATCGCCTCGGGGGCACGCCTGTCCACGCAGGGCATCGCCTTCAACGCCGTCGGCCGCCACGCCATTACCGCCGACCCGGATTGGAAGGGCGGCCACTACTACGGCACGCCGGGGCCGGTCAAGGGCCTGGCCATCGCGCGTATGGTCGCCCACATCACCTACCTTTCAGAGCTGTCGCTCGACTCCAAGTTCGGGCGCAAGCTCCAGTCCGCCGACCGCCTTCGCTACGATCTGACCACCGAATTCGCGGTGGAGAGCTACCTCAATTATCAGGGCGCACGGTTCACCGAACGCTTCGATGCCAACAGCTACCTCTACATCACCAAAGCCATGGATTACTTCGACATCACCCAATCCTACGGCCGGCTCCGGGAGGCCTTCTCCGATGCGTCCGCCCGGTTCCTGGTAATCTCCTATACCTCGGACTGGCATTTTCCGGCCGCCCAGTCCAGGGAGATCGTTCGGGCGCTGATCTCCGCCGGTAAGGAGGTCTCCTTCGTCGACCTGGAGTCCCCCTATGGACATGACGCCTTTCTGATCGAGGAAGAGCGTCTCACCCGCATCATCGGAGCCTTCATCAAAGGGCTGAGGCGGTCATGACGGAAAAACGCTCCAGCGCGAACTACATCAACCGGCTATCCCAGACCGACCGGGACATCATCGCGCGGTGGATTCCCGAAGGATCCCGGGTGCTGGATCTGGGCTGCGGTCGCTGCGAGCTGCTGGAAGAGCTCGTGCAAAGGAAAAACGTGGCGGGAATGGGGGTCGATATCAACGGCGAGAGCCTCATCCGGGGCATCGAGCTGGGCATTCCGGTCTACCAGGGCGATCTGGACGATGGGCTTTCGGATTTTCCGGATGCATCCAGGGATTACGTCATCCTGAACCAGACCTTGCAGGTGGTCAAGAATCCGCCGCTGGTCATCCGGGAAATGCTCCGGATCGGCCGGTATGGGATCGTGGGGTTCCCCAACTTCGGCCATTGGCCGCTGCGGCTCGGGCTGATGCTCCGCGGAAAGGCGCCGAAGAGTCCCGCGCTGCCGTTCGAGTGGTATGACACACCCAATATCCGGGTCCTGACCATCAAGGATTTCAAATCGTTCTGCGCCGAAGAGGAAATCCGGATCGTCGAGGATGCCTTTCTCATGTTTGCCCGGTGGCGGAAGGCGCGGCTGCTCAAACCCCTCACCAACGGATTCGCCCATCTCGGCCTGTATCTCATCGCCCGGAAATGAGCGGCGCTCCGCCGGTGTGAAACCTGTCCATCATGCGACTGACCATTTTCAAACGGCTCACTCTGGGCTACCTGGCGATCATGGTCCTGGTGCTGTCTTCCGGGATTTTCGTCACCGTTCAGCTCAACCGCCTCAATCGCCTCGCCCACGACGCCATCGGTGTGGACGGAGAAAGCATCCGGGTGGCCGAAGGCCTGCTGGACCGAACGATCACCCTGGTCAGCCTGGACAAAAAGTTCTGGATATCCGGCGACCGCGACTTTCAGGATCTGTTCATCAAACGAAGCGCGGAGTTCACCGGCGAGGTCGGCCGGCTGGAGGGGCTCCAGCCGACCGAGAGTGTGGCCCGGATCCGCAGCCTCAGCAACGACTATTTCGCCCTTTTCCGCATGCAGACCGAGACCGATTCCAGGCGGCCGATCAGCACCTACGAAACCCGCCGGGACGCCCTGAACGAGGAGTTGGGGCACGCCATCCGGCAGGTCGTCCAGAACGCCGATGCCGCCAGGGACGACAAGATCCGCCAATCCGGCGTCATCAGCACCCATGTCATGAGAGTGACGGCGGGCTCTGCCGTCCTGTGCATCCTGACGGGGCTGGCCGTCTCCCTGCATACGGCCCGCCGCATCGTTCGCCCGATCCTGATGCTTCAACGAAAGACACGGGAGATCGCCGAGGGACGGTTCGAAACGCTTCAGGGTGTGGCCGCGCCGCCCGAAATCAGGGAGCTGACCGATGATTTCAACCTCATGAGCGCACGGCTGAAGGAGCTGGAAACCCTGAAGGAGGATTTCGTGAGCCATGTTTCCCACACGCTTCGCACGCCGCTGACGGCCATCCGGGAAGCCTCCGGCATGCTACAGGAGGGGATATTCGACCGTTCGCCGCAAAACCACGCACGGCTGCTGTCCATCGTTCAGACCGAGTGCGAGCGTCTCATCGTATCCGTGAACCGGATCCTCGATCTTTCCCGGATGGAAGCCCGCATGATGGACTACCGCTTCCAGGAGACCGACCTCATGGAACTGGTCCGGCAGGTAACGCACAAACTCGGACCGATCGCCGACCGAAAATCCATCCGGATCGACGCGGCCCCCGGCGCGGAAATTCCTCGGGTGTGCGCGGATCCGGAACAAATTCTACAACTCCTTGAGAATTTAATCGGAAATGCGTTAAAGTTCACTGAAACCAACGGATCGATATCGATCCGGGTCATTGCGACTCCCGGCGCCCGGCGGGAAGTCCAGGTATCCGTCTCCGATACCGGCTGCGGCATTGCAGTCGAGCATCTGGAGCGGATCTTCGACAAGTTTCGCCGTATCGAGGACCGGAAGGACACCAGCCGGGGGACCGGTCTGGGTCTGGCGATAGCCAAGCACATCGTCGCGGCGCATGGAGGTCGGATATGGGTCGACAGCACAGCCGGCAGCGGCAGCACCTTTTCATTTACCTTGCCGGTCTATTCATCCTCGTCTTGCTCCCAGGCGGATGCAGGCACCTGAAAGCCGATCCCGCCCAGCGACAGCAGGCGGAGCAGGCGACGGCTTCCGAACCGGACGCGCTTCCGGCCGCCGCCGCCTCCCGTGGGGTGCATTCGGCGATGACGCCTCCCCTGGAAGCCCTGGACGAAGGCGAGCGCATGCTGGCCGTCGGCAATTTCACAGAGGCGGTCCTCTGCGCCGAAACGGTCCTGATCTGCTGCCGGAAAGACCACGGGGACCGGGCGCTTTACCTGATGGGGCTTGCGCTCGCCCACCCGGACAATCCCGGCGCCGACCCCAAGGCCGCGCTCCCGTACTTCGATAGCCTGGTCTCCGAATTTCCGGAGTCCGGCCATGTCCTCTCGGCGAGGGTGTGGGCCGCCTGCCTTCGCCGCCTGATCGAAATCGAACACCAGGTTCAAGGCGACGCCGAAACGATCCGGAAGCTTCGCCTGGAGTCGAACGATCGCAAACGCCGCGTCCAGGCACTTCAACAGCAGATCGAGCAGCTGAAGGCCGTCGACCTGGATGCGGAAGACAACCGTCAGACACCGGCAGCCGAGCCCTGAATCCATGAAAACTCCCCGACTCGTTCTGGTCGTTGACGACGACCCCAGCATTCTCGACGTCGTCGAACTGCGGCTCACCAGCAGCGGCTATCGCGTGGTCAAGGCCACCAATACAGCAGCCGCCCTCGACAACGCCACCAAGGCCTTCATCGATTTGGCCCTGATCGACTTCAAGCTGGACGGTGACAACGGCGTCGACCTGATGGAGCGAATTCACCAGCTCCAGCCGCAGCTGCCGGTAATCATCCTTACCGCCTACGGCACCATCAACAACGCCGTGGATGCCATGAAACGCGGAGCGTGCAGCTATCTCACCAAGCCCTTCGATGGAAAGGAACTGCTGCTTCAGATCGAAACCTGCCTGGAAAAAAGCCGCCTGACGCGGGAGGTTCGCCAACTGAGAGAATTGGTGAAAAAGCATTATGGTTTCCAGCAGATCATCGCTCGCAGCGAGCGAATGCAGCAGGTCATGGAACAGGTAGCGCTGGCGGCCGGCACCGAATCCAACGTTTACATCGAAGGCGAGAGCGGAACCGGAAAGGAACTCATCGCCAAAAGTCTGCACCTGGCCAGCAGTCGAAAAGACGGGCCTTTCGTCGCCATCAACTGCGCGGCAATCCCGGACACGCTCCTCGAAAGCGAACTGCTGGGTTATGAAAAGGGAGCGTTCACGGGTGCCGACCGCAGTCGCAAGGGGCTGTTTGCCAGTGCGGACGGCGGCAGCTTCTTCTTCGACGAGATATCGGAAATGCCGCTGCCCCTTCAGGTCAAGATTCTTCGCATTCTGGAAGAAAAGGAGTTTTACCCGCTCGGGGGAAACCGGACTGTCAAGGTCGATGTGCGCATCATCGCGGCCTCGAACCGGAATCTGGAGAAACGGGTCCGGGATGGGCAATTTCGAGAGGATCTCTTTTACCGGATCCACGTGATTCCGATCAAGCTTCCGCCGCTCCGTGACCGCAAGGAAGACATCATCCCCCTGGCACGGCATTTCCTGGGGCAGTTCGCCGAGGAAATCGGCAAGCCTGTGAAGGAATTCACCCCGCAGGCGCTTCAAAAACTGCTGGCCGCTTCCTGGCCGGGGAATGTCAGGGAACTGGAGAACGCCATCGAATACGCCGTTGCGATGGCCGACGGTGAGATCGTCACCGAGGCGTTGATTCCGACCGGAGGGTCGGCGGAAGGGGCAATACCGCCCCTGAAGGATGCCAAGGAGGTATTCGAAAAAAACTACATCGTCCAACTACTCGAGATGACTCAGGGAAATGTCAGCCAGGCGGCCAAGATGGCGGGGAAGTATCGGGCCGACTTTTACGCCCTGTTGAGAAAGCACGGCCTCGATCCCGAACAGTTCCGGGAAGGATGACCCCGGACGGGGGCCGGGAAAAAGGGCCGAAGTACGGCACCCCCGAGCGGGTGTGCCACCCTGAAACAAGCATCGGGAGGCGATGCCGCCTCCCGATGCTCAAGTGCCCTGAATCAACCCTATCCAGTGATAGCCCTCACGGGGACAGGTATTACTCCATGATCTCGTAGTCCATCACGGTCAGAACCTTCTGGCCTTCCTGCTCGGCTACAGTGCCCGTGACCTGGACCTTCTTGCCGACCAGCGCCTTGACTTCCAGCCCCTCTTCGGTGTCCGCAAGGCTGAATGCCTGACCGCTCTCGTCCACGATCTGGTTTTCGGCGTTCACGGTGCCGGTAATGGTCATTTCGTCGGCTGCCGCAGCGACACCATAAAGGGCAACGGCCAGAAACATCACGCTCAGAACCACACTAATCGCCTTTTTCATCTTACTACCTCCTTTTGTGTTACGATTTGCGGCGGACAGCCGGCATGGATTACGTTCCAGAACGGCTTCCGCCCCGAAACAACGCACGATCATCGCGGTTGTGTCTTCGGTATAAGCAAAGGGGGTGCCAAGCGGGAATGAATTCTTTAACTACATGTTATAATTATAATTTTAAATTTTGACCTCTCTTCGAGTGTTTCATTGTGCAGGCTTTTCCCTACAGGCCTGTGCGGCAGGATGCCGGGACAGAGGGAGCAAAGCCCGGCAGTATGGGACAATGCATTGCAGGGTTTTTCCTTCATGGAGCTGTATCGAATTGTGAACGACCGGCCCTTTTCATCGACGTCATCATGGGTTAGAAGTTTGTGGATACACAAGCATCGGGGCGTAGGACGCCACCAGGGGAGGTGGACATATGATCGGACTCGATCTTTCCGGGAAGCGGGCCCTTGTCGCGGGTGTTGCCGATGATGCCGGCTATGGTTTCGCCATCTCCAAGGCGCTCGCAGCCGCCGGCGCTTCGGTTGTGGCGGGCACCTGGCCGCCGGCCTTGCCGATCTTCACCAGGCTCCTGGAGCGGGGAAAGCTTGACGAATCCAGGCGGCTCCCGGACGGCAGTCTGATGGGCTTCGAGAGGATCTATCCACTGGATGCGATGTACGACCGCATCGAGGAGGTGCCCACCGACGTCCGAGGCAGCAAGCGCTATCGCGGGATGGGCGACTTTTCCATCGAGGGGATGGTGCGGGCCATGGTGGAGGACTTCGGGGAGCGGCCCCTGGATATCGTCGTCCATTCCCTGGCCAACGCGCCGGAGGTGAAGAACCCCCTCATGGAAACCAGCCGCCGGGGATATCTCGACGCCGTGAGCGCGAGTGCCTATTCCTTCGTATCCATGATCAGCCGGATCGCGCCGCGAATGGGGCCGGGGGGAAGCTTTCTCACGCTCTCATATCTGGCCGGCCGGCGGGTCGTTCCGGGTTACGGAGGGGGGATGTCATCGGCCAAGGCCGCCCTGGAGGCGGACACCCGCGTGCTGGCCTACGAAGCCGGCCGGCGCCATGACGTCCGGGTCAACTGCATCTCAGCAGGACCGCTCGCCTCGCGGGCGGCAGGTGCCATCGGCCGCATCGACCGGCTCGTCGCCTGTGTCGCCGACCGGTCACCGCTTCAGGAATCCGTGACGGCGGCCGACGTCGCCCACGCGGCCGTGTTTCTGGTCAGTCCTCTCGCCGCCGGGATCACCGGCACCGTCCTTTATGTCGACAAGGGGTTTCATGCCATGGGGCTGGCAACGGACGAACTGCGGGAGTGCGGGATCGGAGCCGGGAGTCCCATGGCAGGGGATTCAGGCGGCGAAAAGCGGTGACATCCCGCCCTCCGGGGCAACCGCCCACGGACGCCAGGCCAGCCCGAAGCGCAGAACGGTGATGTCGCTCTTGCGCGCAGGAATCCGTTCCGGAACCAGTTCCAGCCGGGTCGGATCCCAGTCGGCCTCGACATCGGCCACGGCGGCCCGGAACTCGTCCTCCAGCTCGGCCAGCTTCTGCCGCTGGGCGTCCAACTCGGCCTTCGCCCGTTCGATGTCGCCCTTTTCCATTCCGGCCCGCTGCGCCCGCCTCACTGCGGATCCCGCACCGCTCACGGATCGATACCCGGTGAGTTTACGTCCGAGCAGGGCGCCGATCACCGTCGCGCCGAGCGAAACCACCGTGCTCGTTTTGGCTGCTTGGTATTGCTCGTTTTCCCGCTCCACACGTTGCTCCGCGCGCCGGATCCGGTCCTCGACGGTCGCCAGCCGGCCGGCGTACCGTTTTCTGAGCTTCTCGATCTCCAGGTCCCGCGTCTCCCGCAGCTTGTGGGCGAGCCGCCCCCGGAAGGCGTCTTCCTTTTCTCCGGGCTGCGAGGCGAGTTTGAGCGCAGGACAGCGGAAAAGCTCCATCGGACGATCCCGATACACATGCCCGATCAGGTCCTTCCGCCATTTTTCGACAAGTTTCGGGTTCGAGGCGCCCGCCGGGAGTTCGGCGAAGGCGATTCCCTCCTCCCTCGCGCCTTCCGCCTCGGTCATTCCGGTATCCAAGAGCCGAGCCGAAGGCCAATGCACCACGTCGGGTCCGTCGAGCTCCAATGCCAGCGGCAGGCGCACCCACTCGTCGACCCCCAGACCGGCGCGGGCATACCTCGCCCGCACATCCGCAAAGATCACCGGACGATAAAGCAGCCGGTGGCCCTCGTTCGGCTCCGAAACCCGCCGGATGTAGACTTCCGGGACACCTGTCGCAACCATCGGCTTGTCGACGGTCGGCTTCGCATCCACGAAACGCGGATCCGCGGTATGCGCCTCGGGCGCCGGGGCGTGCGACGCCTCGTCCCCGGAAGTGAGGGTGCGGATCTGGGCCAGCGTCAACGGTCCGCGGAGATAGGACATCACCCACCGCGTCGTGAATACCCGTGGGGCATCTTCATGGACGTTGTGCATGAGGAAGACGCGGCTGCCCAGGCTGGACAGGATCGATCCCAATCCGGCGCGGTCGATCCCGGCGGCGCTCGCGGCTGCCACGCCTTCCAGTCCGTCGAGCAAACGCAGCTTGTCCCGCTCGGTCTGGAGCCGCCCGATAAACCAGGTTCCGATGTTGGACAGCCCCTTGTAATCCAGGTCCACCGGATTCTGGGTCGCCAGGAGCATCCCCAGGCCATAGGCCCTGGCCTGTTTGAGCAGCGTCATCATCGGGAGTTTTGAGGGCGGGTTCTGAACGGGCGGGAAATAGCCAAAGATTTCATCCATATAAAAAAGCGCCCGGAGGCTGGGGGTTCCGGGCTGACGGCGCATCCAGGAGAGCAGCTCGTTCAGCAGCAGCGTGACGAAAAACATGCGTTCCGCATCGCTCAGATGGGCGATGGACAAAATGGAGATTCTCGGCTTTCCGCCGTGGCCGTAAAACAGGTCCTGGGCGTTCAGCGGCTCCCCTGTCATCCAACTCTGAAAGCCAGGGGCGGCCATCAGACCGTTCAGCCTGAGGGCGAACTGCATGCGGTCTCCGCCCGGGAAAAAGACCTCGAGGTCGAAGACTCCGATCCGGGAAAAAGGCGGCTTCTGGATGCCGAGGATGACATCGGCCAGGGAAAGATCCTTTCCCTCCTGCCAGAAATGGGAGAGAAGCGTGGAGAGGAGAATGTGCTCCCGGCTGGTCAGGGGATCCGCGGAAACGCCTATCAGCCCCAGCAGACCGGATACGGTCGACTGCACGTACGCGCCGAAGGCGTCGGCGTCCTGCAATACCGATGCCGGCGGAACCCGGAAGGACCGCAGCACCGAAAGCGGACGGCCGGCGGTGCTGCCGGGCGTGTAGACGGCCACCTCCGCGCTGTCCATGAGGCGGCGGATCCGGGCCCCGTCCTGGCCCCAGTCGGCGAGCCCCGTCCGCCAGAGTTCCGCCGTTTTCCTCGCGAACGCATCGGGAGATATCCCTTGCCGGACGGCCTCGGATTCATCGACCCATGGCCTGAAATCCGCCGGATCGAGATTCGGAAACCGCAGCATCAGGTTCCCGATGTCCCCCTTGGGATCCACGGCGATGACCGGGATCCCGTCAATGACCGCCTCCTCGATCAGCGCGATGCACAGGCCGGTCTTGCCGCTGCCGGTCATGCCGACGCAGACGCCGTGGGTGGTCAGATCCTTGGCATCGTAAAGCACGGGATTCTCGGTTCGAGCCCGCCGGGCAAGATCATATTCGGAGCCGATGAAGAACGCGCCGAGCTTCTCGAACGACTGGCTTTGCATGGGTCCTCCTGTCTGCGGGTTTTCGTGGCGGTGCTCCGGAAGCTCTCCTTCCGAGCATCTCCGCGGCGGATCAGAAACGACTGCCGTCGGCGATGCAGGCGGATGAAAGCCGGGGCCGGCGGCATGCGTCACGCAGCTACCCCTACCGGCTCTCCAGGGTGGCCAGACGCTCCAGGCAACCGATGCCCTCGGCCACCTTCTCTATCGCAGCGCCCGGCTTCAGTTCCAGCACGACCCGCGAATCCGGCCGCCGAATCCATTCAGCAAGCGCCTCCAGATCGATCTCGCCCTCGCCCGGGGGCAGATGATCCGACAGACCGACGGCGTCGTGGACATGCATCCCGATCAAATGCGGCTGGAGCTTCTGGAGCCGGGCTGCCGCGGCCCCCAGCCCCATCGCCTCGGCCACGTGGGCATGACCGGTGTCGTGCCAATACCCGATGGGGGCGCCCTGAAAGTCGCGAAAGATGCCATCGAAGTCGTCCGGTCCGGGAAGCTCGTAATAATGATAGCGGTTTTCCAGTCCCAGGACCACACCCTGGCGTTCGGCTTCCCGTGAAAGCCGCTCCAGGCTGAAGTAGAGCGCATCGAGGAACCGGGGCTTGACCGCGCCGAGTTCCAGGCGTTTCGCCTCGATGAAGGCCTTGGCGGCCTCCGATTGAAGCTCCCCCCGCCGGAAAAAACCATGCAGCCGGCGTTCACCGTGATCGAACGCCACGGCGCCGCAATGAAGGACCACCGCACCGGCTTCCGCCTCGTGAGCCACCTCGAGCGTCCGAACGGTCCATCGCACGGCTTCGCGTCGTCCTTCGGGGTCCGGATCCGAGAGGCTGAAAAGATCCCCGCCGCCGGGGGATTTCGGAAGCACCGGGGGCACAGGGCAGAAATTGTGGACGCTCAGAACGGGAAGGCCGGCTTTTTTCAGCAGCGGCATCAGGTCGTCCAAAAAGCCGGGTTTGAGCCGGTACTCGAGCTCGACGGCAGCGGCGCCGGTGGTTTGGATGGCGGCGAGGAGCTCTCGGGGGGTCGTGCACGACGTCGATGCAAAACTGGTGGAAATACCGACGATCGTTTGGGCCGCGCGAATCTCCCCGGCGGCGGAAACAGCCGGGTCATCGGCAGCAGGGTTGCGGTTCGTCAACTTTTCCATTACAAGGCGCCTTGACATTTTCCGAATATACAAGATCTTAAAAAGATAGGGTTCGTTGACTCGACACTCCCTACCGGGCGCGAACCGATCGAGGAGGTATTCAATGCTGCATTTGGAATGGATCATACTCCCGGTGGTGGCATTCGGACTGGCCCAGATCATGCTCCGGGTTCAACCCGGGGTCCGTCGCTACCGGCCGGCAACAACCGAGGATTACCTGTACAAGATCTCCCGGGTGACCGGAAAAAGTGAATACGACATCTTCTGCAAGTCCGCCGAAGCCTGGCCGGTGAGTATCGCAGCGGTCAACGAGGACTTCAAGGACTATCTGACCCGCGATACCGTCCCCTACTACGTTAACGACTTCATTCGGAAAAACAAAGACCGGATCGACGCGCTGCGCCTTCCGCCGCTGTGAGGGATTTCGATGCGCCGCAACCGAGGATGGAAGATGGGAGCATTCCTGATCCTGCTCCACGGTTGCCTGCTTGCATCCGACGCATTGGCTGAAACGCACGGGGATCGAGAAAAGAAGGAAATCGTGGCCCGGCTGTATGCGGACTATCGGCGGTCCTTTCCCGGCGTCGGGGACATTTCTCCCCAAGAGGCCCTGGCCTTCGGGGATCGGGACGACATCGTGTGGGTCGACACCCGTACACCCGAGGAGGCGGCCGTCTCGATGCTGCCGTGCGCCATCAGCCGTCGCGAGTTCCTGGAACGGAGAGACGAATTTCGAACACTGCGGATCGTGGCCTACTGCACGATCGGCTACCGGAGCGGGCTTTTCGCCGGCGAGATGGCCGAACTGGGTATCCGGGTCCTCAATCTCGAGGGAGGAATCCTGGGATGGACCCTGGAAGGCGGGAAGGTGGTCGACGCACAGGGCGAAACCCGGCGCCTTCACGTCTACGGGGATGAGTGGGACTATGCGCCGAGCGGGTACGAAACCGTGAAATTCGGCTTCGTGGACCGCCTCATCCGAAATCGGCGATGAGCGTCTGTCGCCGGGAACGTTCCGGGCCTGCCGGCACGTGGATCGACCCGCATCGGGTCGAAGGGCACGCGTCACGACGAAGCCGGAATGCACCGGCCGGTGTGGGAAGCGCAGCACCCCCAAAGGTTGTGTGGCAAGGTTGCAACGCATCCCGGCCCGAGCGCCCTTGATCCGCCGGATGCCATTCGAGTCCAGTCGGTCGGGCACGCCCTCGTCGGTCGATCCGCACCGCCCTCCATCCCGTACATCCCGCCGGGGTCGTGAAGCCGCCCGGTGGCGGGATTCCTAAACCTTGCCCCTTGCAGTCACAGGCGAATTCCGGTAAGCAGTGGCCGTCATCCAGACCGCACCCCATGGCCCGTCAATGGAGGTTTCTGAAGTTATGATCAAGCCCAACACCCTGGAGCGGTGGCGTATCGAAAACTCCAT
>JBMNCP010000079.1:0-277522 GCA_049366795.1 Desulfobacterales bacterium | reverse complement strand
CTGAAGTTATGATCAAGCCCAACACCCTGGAGCGGTGGCGTATCGAAAACTCCATCGACCTCTATCACATCAAGGATTGGGGCGCAGGCTACTTCGACGTCGACGACGACGGCACCGTGGTGGTGACCCCGGTCAGGGAGAATAAATCCATCCGGGTCAGTCTCATGGACGTGGTCTCGGGCCTCATGGACCGCGGCCATCAGCTTCCGGTGCTGATCCGCATCGAAAACATCCTTGACTCCCAGATTCGCCAGATGCACCAGAGCTTTCGAAAGGCCATCAAAAAATTCGGCTACAAGGGGGCTTTCCGGGGGGTCTATCCGATCAAGGTCAACCAGCAGCAGCAGGTCATCGAGGCCATCACCCGGTTCGGGGCGGAATTCCACCACGGTCTCGAGGCCGGCAGCAAGGCGGAACTCATCGCCGCTCTGTCTCTTCTGAAGGACAAGGAAGCCTGCCTCATCTGCAACGGCTACAAGGACCAGGAGTTCGTGGACCTGGGCCTCTACGCCTGCAAGATGGGGGTCAAATGCTTTTTCGTCCTGGAGATGCCGAGCGAGCTGGAGCTGATTCTCGAAAGATCCAGGGCCCTGGGAATCCGCCCCCTGATCGGCATGCGCATCAAGCTGTCCACCCAGGCCGGCGGCCACTGGACCGAATCGGGTGGAGACCGCAGCATTTTCGGGCTCAACATTTCCCAGGTGCTCGACGCCGTCGACCTGCTCAAAAAACAGGACATGCTGGATTGTCTTCAGCTCCTTCACTATCATCTCGGGTCGCAGATTCCCAACATCCGGGACATCCGGTCCGCCGTTTTCGAGGCCTGCCGCGTCTACGCCGGTCTGCACAAGGAAGGCGCCTCGATGCAGTATCTGGACATCGGCGGGGGTTTGGCCGTGGATTACGACGGCTCGCACACCAACTTCACGAACAGCCGGAACTACTCCCTGGACGAATACTGCGCGGACGTCATCGAGGCGATCATGGAGACGCTCGGCGCGGACGAGATCCCACACCCGACGCTCATCACGGAATCGGGCCGGGCAACGGTGGCCTATTATTCCGTCCTGCTCTTCAACATCCTGGACGTCGCCCGGTTCGAAGCCGACGAGGCCGATCTGCCGAAGGAGCTCCCCGAAAACACGCCGGAGCCCATCTCCAACATGCTCGAGGCGCTGCGGACCTTGACGCTGAAAAATATCCAGGAGTGCTTCAACGATGCCATCTACTACAGGGACCAGGTCCGCCAGCTCTTCCGCATCGGCGAGCTCTCCCTGCGCGAGCGCTCGCTGGCCGAAAAGATTTTCTGGCAAATCGTCCACCGGATCGCGCAGCAGATCCCGCGGCTCAAGTATGTCCCCAAGGAGCTTCAGGCCATCGACATCGCGCTGGCCGACACTTATTATGGCAACTTCAGCGTGTTTCAGTCCCTGCCGGACTCGTGGGCCATCGGACACCTTTTTCCGATCGTGCCGATTCACCGTCTGAACGAGATGCCGACCCGGCAGGCCATCATCGCCGACATCACCTGCGACTGCGACGGCAAGATCGACCGGTTCATCGATCCCCACGGGGTTCGGCACGCCCTGCCGCTTCACGATCTGAAGGACGGTGAGGACTACATCCTGGGGGTCTTTCTGGTCGGCGCCTATCAGGAGACCCTGGGAGACCTGCACAACCTGCTGGGCGACACCAACGTCGTCAGCATCCGGCTGGGCGAGGACGGCGAGTTCAGCTTCGTCCGGGAGCTCGACGGCGACTCCGTGGCGGACGTACTGTCATATGTGGAGTACAATCCCAAGGCCATGATCGAACGGTTCCGGGCCACCGCCGAGCAGGCCGTCCGGGAGGGGCAGATCTCGCCTCAGGAACGCCGGAAGGTCATGAAGACCTTCGAGGAAGGCCTCTGGGGCTATACCTACTTTCAGGTGTGAACGGGCGCCCCGAGGCGGGGGCCGGTCAAAGGAGAGATCCCATGGCAAAGGTCATGATCATCGGCGCCGGCGGTGTGGGGCAGGTGGTGGCCCACAAGTGCGCCCGCGTCCCCGAAGTGTTTTCCGACATCCTGCTGGCAAGCCGCACGCTCGAAAAATGCGACCGCATCGCCGCTCAAATCGACCGTCCGATCCGCACGGCACGGGTCGACGCCGACAACGTGCCCGAGCTGGTCGGTCTCATCCGGAGCTTCGCCCCCGAGCTGATCATCAACGTGGCCCTGCCCTACCAGGACCTGCACATTATGGATGCCTGCCTCGAAACCGGCGTCCATTACCTGGACACGGCCAATTACGAGCCCCCCGACGAGGCGCGGTTCCACTACGGCTGGCAATGGGCGTACCACGAGCGCTTCAGGAACAGGGGAATCATGGCGCTTCTGGGCAGCGGCTTCGACCCCGGGGTCACCAATGTCTTCACGGCCCGGTGCGCCAAACATCGCTTCGACGAGATCCACGAGCTGGACATCATCGACTGCAACGCCGGAGAGCATGGCCAACCCTTCGCCACCAACTTCAACCCGGAGATCAACATCCGCGAAATCACCCAGAAGGGGCGCTACTGGAAAGCGGGAGGCTGGCATGAGACCGAGCCCCTGTCGGTCGCGGAAACCTTTGACTTTCCGGAGGGAATCGGTCCCCGGAAAATCTACCTCCTCTACCACGAGGAACTGGAATCCCTTACGCGGCATTTCCCCGGTCTGAGGCAGGCCCGCTTCTGGATGACCTTTTCGGACAGCTATCTCAATCACCTCCGCGTGCTCGAAAACGTCGGCATGACCCGGATCGATCCGGTCGAATTCCAGGGGTGCTCGATCGTCCCGCTTCAGTTTCTCAAGGCGCTTCTGCCCGATCCCGGCTCCCTGGGTCCCCTTACCAAGGGCCGCACCTGCATCGGCTGCCTCGTAAAGGGTCTCAGGGACGGGAAGGAGAGAACCTGCTACATCTACAACATTTGCGACCACGAGCAGGCCTACGCGGACGTTGGATCCCAGGCGATCTCCTACACGACCGGCGTGCCCGCCATGATCGGGGCGATGATGATGCTGACCGGCAAATGGAGTGGAAAGGGCGTGTTCAACATGGAGCAGTTCGATCCGGACCCGTTCATGGAGCAGCTTCCGCTTCACGGACTGCCCTGGACGGAGACCTTCTGGTAGGGTTTGCGGAGCCAAGGACCATGCGCCCCGACAACAGCATACCTTCGCTCGACCCGGACCGCGTCCCCACTCCCTGCTTCGTGGTGGACGAGTCGGCCCTTCGCCGCAACCTGAAGGTGCTCGATTCGGTGCAGCGGCGCACCGGCTGCCGGATCCTGCTGGCGCTCAAAGGCTTCGCCATGTTCCGGGTCTTTCCGCTGCTGCGCCGAACGCTGGACGGCGTATGCGCCAGCGGTCCCCTCGAGGCGCGTCTCGGCAGGGAGGAATTCGGCAAGGAAGTGCATGCCTTCGCAGCCGCCTTCAGCGCTGCCGACATCGACGAACTGGTGACGCTTGCCGATCATCTGGTCTTCAATTCCTTTTCCCAATGGGAGCGGTTCCGGGGGCGCATCGAGGCGGCGTCGCGCGAGATCAGCTGCGGCATCCGGATCAACCCGGAGCATTCAGAGGCGGCCACCCCGATCTACGATCCCTGCGCCCCCGGCTCCAGACTGGGGGTCGTCCGCCGCCACTTCGAGCCGGACCGGCTCGACGGCATTTCAGGCCTCCACTTCCACACGCTCTGCGAGCAGAATGCCGACGCCCTCGAACGGACGCTCGCCGCGATCGAAAACAGCTTCGGTGAATTCTTTCACCGGATGGAATGGGCGAACTTCGGAGGAGGCCACCACATCACCCGCCCCGACTACGACGTCGACCGCCTCTGCGACATCGTGAACCGCTTCCAGGACCGTTACGGCGTCCGGGTCTACCTGGAGCCGGGTGAAGCCGTGGCATTGAACGCGGGCATCCTCGTGGCCACCGTCCTGGACATCGTACACCATGACATGCCCATCGCCATCCTGGACACCTCGGCCTGTGCCCATATGCCCGATGTTCTGGAAATGCCGTACCGGCCGGAAATCGCCGGGGCCGGAAGGCCGGGGGAGAAACCGCACGCCTACCGGCTCGGAGGCCTCACGTGCCTGGCCGGCGACGTGATCGGAGAATACGCGTTCGACGCCCCGCTCGAAGTCGGCACCAAGCTGAAATTCATGGACATGGCCCACTACTCGATGGTCAAGACCAACACCTTCAACGGCGTCCGGCTTCCGTCCATCGCCCTTTTCGACCCGGACAGCGACCGGTTCGAGATGGTGCGCCGGTTCGGCTACACGGACTACAAAAACCGCCTTTCATAGCCGATGCTTGTGGATCAACAAGCATCGGCTCGAAAGGCGGCGACATTTATCCGCAGGCTGGTTAACGGATTCCGGGCGAGGGGCTCCCGCGTCCGGCAGGAGGCCAATTGCCGTGATTGAACTATCCCTCCCCCCCTGGTTCCTCGAATCCGAGCTGGGTCGACGGCCGCCCGGAGACTGCCGGTTCCACGTCATCCCGGTAGCCTTCGAGCAGAGCGTGACCTATGGAACCGGAACGGCCGCCGGTCCGGCGGCCATCCTCGAAGCCTCCCAGCAATTGGAAGTCTTTGACGGCATTTCCATACCCGGTGAAGCCGGCATTTTCACCCAGGCGCCGCTGATTTGCGGCGAGGATGCCGAGCAGGCCATGCTGGAGATCTCGGCGGCCGTCGCGCGGGCGCTTCAAATGGGGAAGACGCCGGTCATGCTGGGCGGCGAGCACACGGTCACGGTCGGCGCACTTCATGCCCTTCTCGAACAGCAGGATCCGGTCGGCATCGTCCAGTTCGATGCCCATGCCGACCTTCGCGACGTCTATGAAGGATCCCCGCTCAGCCATGCCTGTGTCATGCGCCGTGCGGTGGACATGGGGTTCGCCATTTTCCAGATCGGCGTCCGAAGCCTGTCTCCGGAGGAATCGGCTTTCCGTGAGGCAAGGGGCATCCCCCACCTGGATGCCCGCGACTACTTTCGCAACGGGTTCCCGGTTCCGCTCCTGCCTCCCGGCTTTCCGGACACCATCTACCTGACCATCGATGTCGACGGCCTGGACCCGTCGGTCATTTCCGCCACCGGAACGCCGGAACCCGGAGGGCTGGGCTGGTACGACATGATGGATGCCCTGGAAATCGTATGCCGCGGGCGGCGGGTGCTGGGATTCGACGTGGTGGAGCTGGCGCCCGTAACGGGGCATCATGCGTCCGATTTTGCGGCAGCGCGCCTGGTTTACAACACCATGGGCGTTGTGTCGCGGTGCGGCGAGGATTGATTTGCCTTCTTGACGACGCTTCGGGACTTCCTATATCTTGGGTCCGACGGGGAGATGAGCCCATGGACTATTCGAATGTGGTTCAGATTCAACTGAAGACGCCGGCCGATCTGAGGGACCATCTGGAGAGAAACGGTCGGGCGCAGCACATCGTTCGGGACACCGCTTCAAACTGGTGGTGGTTCTGTGACGATCGCAACCGGTTGCTGGAATTCGTCTTCAATTCCGGAAACCCGGTCACCTTCGTCAGGTGCCCCGAGAGCGCATCGCATCCTGAAGCCCGATGGCGCGCCACCCTGGACTCCGGGCACGGTCCGGTCAATGTCGAGCTCAACTGTCCTTTCCAGTCGCCTGTCATGACGGTTGAGGATTTGAGAGATCTGTTCTGGAGCGATTTTCTGAGCCAGGACATCGGATCGTTCGCCTACTGGGACATCGACAACCCCGGCGACGATCTTGACGAATTCATTTTTTACTGGGAAATCGCCGAAAGCGGATCACATCTGGAGCCCCCGGTCATTCCGGCGGCCGCTCCGGGTCTTCGCTAACCAATTCAAGGAACAATGCCCGCCCGCCGCCGGTGCCCCCTCCGGGGGGACGGAATGAAGGTCGATGAACATCGCCGGTCGCGGGCGCAATCAAGGGAGTCGATAATGACCCTTCACCGTTTCACCTTTATATTGGGGTCCGTGCTGTTGCTCTTCTGCCTTCCGGCCGGCGCGCTTTTCGCCCAGCAGTCCCGGGACATGAAAGGCTGGGATATGGAAAGCCCCTACAACCAGCTTTACGATGCCAATGAGCTGGACGACTTCAAGGGCGTCGTCAAGAAGGTCTACACGGCCATTCCGATGCCCGGAATGTCGCCGGCGGTGGTGATGGATGTGGCAGAGTCCGAAGATGCGGTCAATACAGTGCACATCTGCCCCACCTGGTTCAGGGACCCTGAGGCCATCGGCATCCGGCGCGGCGACAAGATCAAGGTCAAGGGCGTCTGGGCCGAAATCGACGGCAACTTCATCTTCATGGCCGCCAAGGTCAAGAAAGGCGATTATTTCGAGTTCAAGGTGCGGGTGACCAGCGACGGCACCCCGTTCTGGACGCTGTCCCCCGCACAGCAGGCCATGCACAGCAACAACTGAAACCGCTCCGGTTTTCAGCCCCGGCAGCTGCCCCGATGGTGCGCTGATCGGACATCCTGCCGGGGCGGCTTGCCGGTTTCCGCCGCCCCTCCAAAATAGACCGCTCCAAAATGGCATATTTGCTTTAACTCTTCGTTATTCTTGATCTTACCCCCCAAGACCATCCCATTTTGGGAGACCCGTACCGTCATCCGCCGAGACTCACAGGCGAAGCGTCGGGCTATAGTGTTCTTACCTACTTATAATCATTGAGTATTCAATATCCCGTTCGCCCTTCGGCGCACCATGGCACAATGGTTGCTCTCCGGCAGCATGGTGCCCGGCCCTTTTGTTTTCCGATCAATTCCAGGACCTCCGGGCCGGCATTCACCGGAATTGTGCCGATCCGACATCTTACCGCGCCAAGGAGCATGCCATGACGGAACTCGCCCTTCAGTATCACCCCGGTCAGGCCGGATCCCTTGTCGAGGAGGTGGCCCGGCGCTCGGGTCAGCCCCTGACGGCCTGCTACCAGTGCCGGCGCTGTGCGGCCGGCTGCGCCGTGGGAGAAGAAACCGGCTATTTCACGCCGGACCGGTTGATTCGAACGGTCCTGTTAGGCGACCGTGATTCGGCCTTGAGCAACGAACTCGTCTGGAAATGCGTCTCCTGCTACACCTGCGGCACGCGGTGCCCGAACGAGATCCAGACGGCCAGAATCACCGAGACCCTGAAGAAAATGGCCAAGGAGGCCCACGTGGAGCCCCTGAAACCGAAAGTGGCCCACTTTCACGATGCCTTCCTCCAATCGGGCGTGCGCTGGGGGCGGGTCAACGAAATGGAATTCATGGGCTTCTACGAGATGAAAAATGCCCTTCCGGAGCTCAAGGCGTTGAAGTGGCAGCCGGTGTTTGATGAAATCAGAAAGCAGATGAAGCTCGCGGGCAGGCTGTTCCGTCTCAAGCGAATGCATTTCGGCTTTCTGGCTGCCCGGGGCAGGAACGAGATCAAAGCCCTCTACCGTAAATCCAAAGCGGCAAAGGTGTGAATGAGATGGATATCGCTTACTACCCCGGCTGTTCCCTGCGTCAGTCATCCGCCCTCTACGACCACCAGAGTCGAAGGGTCTTTTCGGAGCTCGGCGTCCGCCTCCAGGAAATCGAGGACTGGAACTGCTGCGGCGCCACATCCGCCGGCAAGGTGGACGACTTCCTCGCCGTGGCCATGCCCGCCCGCAACCTCGGGATCGCCGAACAGGCCGGCTTCAGGGAGATGGTCATTCCCTGCTCGGCCTGCTACTCGCGGACGCTGGTGGCACAACGGCGGATGTCCGAAGACCCGCAGCTCAAGGCGGACATCAATGCCGAGCTTTCCCAAAAGGTTCAGGGCGGCCTCAAGGTCTCCTCGATACTCGAATTGCTGCTGGCCTTGCAGGAAAACGGGGCCCTCAAGGACAAGGTGGTGCACCGACTTCGGGGCATCCGGCCGGTCTGCTACTACGGATGCATGATGACACGCTTTCCGTGTGCCGTTCCGGTTCCGGACGATGTCGAAAACCCTCAAGGCATGGAAAAGATTCTGAAAACCCTGGGGCTTCAGGCGATCGACTGGAACTACAAGACGTCCTGTTGCGGCGCTTCGGCCGCGGTCAACGATCCGGAGACGGCCCTGCCCCTGATGACCCGCATCCTGAGGGACGCTGTGGCCAGGGGCGCCAACTGCATGGTGGTCACCTGCCCCATGTGTCAGATGAATCTGGATGCCCAGCAGGAGGCGGTCTGCAACGCCTCGGGGATCTGCGAACGGCTTCCGGTCTATTTCATCACGGAGCTGGTGGGGGTCGCCATGGACATTCCCCCGGAAGACCTCCAGCTCGATCGGCACTTCATCGACGGGACGACGCTTTTAAAGGAGCTCGAGGAACATGAGTGATTCGAAGACCCAACGCAAGCGCGGTTCGGTTCTGATCGCCGGCGCGGGCATCGGCGGCATGCAGTCGGCCCTCGACCTGGCCGACAGCGGGTTCAAGGTGCACATCGTGCACCGGGACTCCTCCATCGGCGGCACCATGGCCATGCTGGACAAGACCTTCCCCACCGGCGACTGCTCCATGTGCATGATCTCGCCCAAGATGGTCGAGGTCGGCCGACATCCCAACATCGTTCTCCACACGCTTTCCGAAGTCGTTTCAGTGGCGGGCGATCCCGGGGATTTCACCGTCAGGGTGAAGGAGAAGCCGCGCTATGTGATCGCTGAGAAATGCACCGGCTGCGGCGCCTGCGAAAAAAAATGCCCCAAACTCGTGGTCAACGAGTTCGAACAGGGCCTGAGCAACCGAAAGGCGATCTACTCTTTGCTGCCCCAGGCCGTGCCCCACACCCGGGTCATCGATCCGGACGCCTGCCTCTACCTCCAGCGAGGCCGCTGCAAGGCATGCGAAAAATTCTGCGAGACCGGGGCGATCAACTGGGAGGACACCGAAAAGGAATACGATCTCGAGGTCGGCGCGATCATCCTCAGCCCGGGGTTGGAGCGCTACAACCCGAAGGTCCGCCAGGAGCTGGGATTCGGTCGGTGGCCCAATGTGGTCACCTCCATCCAGTTCGAACGGATTCTCTCCGCATCGGGTCCTTTCATGGGCGAAATCAAACGCCCCTCGGACGAACGCCACCCCCGGAAGATCGCCTGGATCCAGTGCGTTGGATCGCGGGACCCGCACAATGCCAATCCATGGTGCTCGTCGGTGTGCTGCATGTATGCCACCAAGCAGGCGGTGATCGCCAAGGAGCACGACGGCGCCATCCAGCCGACGGTATTTTACATGGAGCTGCGGGCCTTCGGAAAGGATTTCGACAAGTACGTGGACCGCGCCAAGAACCAGTACGGGGTGGTCTACCGCCGGGCCATGATTTCCGACATCAAGGAAGAAGCCGGCACCGGCAACCTGATCCTGCGATATGCCCGGGAAGACGGAACGCTGGTGGACGACGTCTTCGACATGGTGGTGCTGTCCATCGGGTTTCAGCCCCACAAGGACGCCGTCGCGTTCGCCAAGATCTTCGGCATCGACAGCAATTCGCACCGCTTCGCATGGACGGACGGCTTCGCGCCGGTGGAGACCTCCCGCCCCGGCATCTATGTGACGGGAACCTTTCAGGGCCCCAAGGACATTCCCGAGACTGTCGCCCAGGGAAGCGCGGTGGCCGGCAGGAGCATGGCCCTGCTGGGCGAGGCCCGGGGAACGGAGGTGACCGAGGTCGAACTGCCCCCTGAAACCGACGTCACGGGCGCCGAACCCAGGGTGGGGGTCTTCGTCTGTCACTGCGGAATCAACATTTCCCAGACCGTTGACGTCAAGAAGGTTGCCGCGGGCGCCAGGGCGCTCCCGAACGTCGCCCACGCCGAGGATCTCATGTATGCCTGCGCCCCGGACGGCCAGGAAAAAATCAAGGAGCTCATCAGGGAGCACGGTCTCAACCGGGTCATCGTGGCCTCCTGCACCCCCCGCACCCACGCGCCGCTTTTCCAGGACACGATCCGTGAGGCCGGCCTGAACAAATACCTGTTCGAGCTGGCCGACATCCGGGAGCAGTGCTCCTGGTGCCACATGGGTCAAAAGGCGATCGCGACGGAAAAAGCGGCCGACATCGTCAGAATGAACGTGGCCAAGTCCCGTCTTCTCCAGCCCGTACAGACCGACTCGGTGCCCGTGACGCCCGCCGCCATGGTGATCGGCGGCGGCGTGGCGGGCATGACAACGGCGATCGCGCTGGGCGACCAGGGATTCGACGTTCATGTCGTCGAAAAGGAGCCGCAGCTGGGAGGACTTGCGCGGAACGTCTACCGCACCCTGGACGGAGGCGATGTCCAAGCCTTCCTGGATCAGCGCATCCAGGACGTGAAAACCCATTCACGGGTCCATGTCCACACCGGGGCCGAAGTGGAATCGACCTCCGGCTACGTGGGCAACTTCAAAACCACGTTGACCAACGGCGACGCATTCGACCACGGCGCCATCGTGATCGCCACCGGAGGAATCGAATACGTCCCCACCGAGTATAGTTACGGCATGAGCGATGCGATCCTCACCCAGCGCCAGCTGGAAAAGCGCATCGCCCAGGGCGATCTGCCGCCCGGCACCCACACGGTCATGATCCAGTGCGTCGGCTCGCGGGAGGAACCCAATAATTACTGTTCCAGGATCTGCTGCCAGGACGCGATCAAAAATGCGATCGCCATCAAGGAAAAAGACCCCTCCTCCCAGGTCACCATTCTTTACCGGGACATCCGCATCTACGGCCTCCGCGAGGACTTTTATCACAAGGCCCGGAAGCTGGGCGTCGTGTTCATCCGCTTCGAACCCGACCGGAAACCCGAGGTCGCGGCGAACGAAGGCCGTCCACGCGTCCGGGTCAGCGTCTACGACTACATGCTGAATCGCGACATCACCCTGTCCGCCGACATTCTGGCACTGTCCACGGGGCTTCGCCCCCATCCGTCGACCGAGAAGGTGGGCAAGCAGTACAAACTCACCCGAAATCCGGACGGCTACTTCCTGGAAGCCCATGTCAAGCTCAGGCCAGTGGATTTTCCGAGCGAAGGCATCTATGTCGCCGGTCTTGCCCACGCCCCCAAGAACCTGGATGAAACCCTGAGCCAGGCCCTTGCGGCCGCCGGCCGCGCAGGGGTGCTCTTGTCTCACGAGCGGTTGTCGGTATCGGGCATTATCTCCAAGCACAACCGGGACCTCTGCATGTCCTGCCTCGCCTGTCTGCGCGTATGCCCTTTCGGCTCGCCGTTCATCGATGCGGACGGGAAGATCAGCCACAACGAGGTCGTCTGCACGGGATGCGGCATCTGCGCCGGCATCTGCCCGGCCAAGGCATTCCAGGTCAACAGCTTCCGCGACGATCAGATCTTCGCGATGATCGATGCGGCCACCGAGAAAACCGCCGAAGGTGTCTGAGACGGCGACAACCACAATCCAAGGGAGAAACGGGTCCATGTCGGTACAAGCACAAGCCCAAGAGATGCCCCCCATCGAACCGCCGATCGAGGCGCCCGAGGGCTGGGAGCCCAACATCCTGGCCTTTGCCTGCCATTACTGCGCCTTCGCCGCCGCGGACCTGGCCGGGGTCATGCGGCTGTCCTACGAACCCAACGTCAAGATCATCCGGCTGCCCTGCACGGGCAAACTCGATCACTCCTATATACTGCGGGCGTTCGAGCGGGGTATCGACGGACTCTTCGTGGCCGGGTGACTGGAAGGCCAATGCCATTTCCTGGAAGGAAATACCAACGCTGCAAAAAGGGTGAAATATCTGAAAACATTGCTCCCCCGGGTGAACATTGACCCCGAGCGGCTGGAAATGTTCAATCTCTCTGCGGCCATGGGGCCGAGGTGGGCCGAGATCTGCAATGAATTCACCGAGCGGATCCGCGCTCTGGGCCCCTCTCCCATCCGGATCGCCTTGGAGAAGCAGGAAAGGAGTCGAAAGCCATGATCGTGGGCGAGCAGAAGCCATTGGAAGAAATCTGGGAGACCGTCAAGGACCACAAGAAGGTCCTGGTCTTCGGCTGCAACACCTGCGTGGCCGTCTGCCAGCAGGGGGGCAACAAGGAGGCCGAGATCCTGGCCTCCCTCCTCCGGATGAAGGCCACCCAGGAGGGGGTCGACATCGACATCCAGAACGGCGGCATCGAACGCCAGTGCGAGCACGAATTCTTCGAAAAATCCGAGGAGGAAATCGCATGGGCCGATGCCGTGCTGAGCACGGCCTGCGGGATCGGCGTCCAGTTCATGGCCGAGAAATACCCCAAGCCCATCTATCCGGGGCTCAACACGACCTTTCTGGGGGCGGTGGAGGAAATCGGCCGGTACACGGAGCGCTGCCAGGCCTGCGGTCAGTGCATACTGGCCCAGACCGGCGGGATCTGCCCCATCGCGCGGTGCGCCAAACGGCTCATGAACGGGCCCTGCGGCGGCTCCACAAACGGCAAGTGCGAAATCAGCAAGGACGTGGACTGCGCATGGCAGCTCATCGTGGACCGGCTGAAGCTGCTGGGACGGCTGGAGGACTACGAGAAGCTCGCTCCGATCAAGGACTGGTCGACCGACAGGGCCGGCGGCCCACGTAAACTCGTCAGGGAGGATTTGCAGCCATGACAGCGAAGACGCCGAGCAAGCTCGAAAAAATAATGGCGGCAGGCCACTTCGGGGTGACATCCGAGTGCGGCCCTCCACGGGGAAGCGATCCGGACGGCATCGTACGGAAGGCCGAAATGATCAAGAACCACGTGGACGCCATCAACATCACCGACAACCAGACGTCGGTATGCCGGACCTGTTCGCTGGCGGTCTGCATCCGGCTGAAGACCATGGGTCTCGAACCGGTGCTCCAGATGGTCACCCGGGACCGCAATCGCATCGCGCTCCAGAGCGACATCCTTGGCGCGGCCCACTGGGACATTCACAACATCCTCTGCCTTTCAGGCGACCACCAGAGCTTCGGGGATTCCAAGACGGGCCAGAACGTCCACGACCTGGATTCCATGCAGCTCCTTCAGACGGTGCGACGCATGCGGGACGAGGGAAAGTTTCTGGGAGGGGACGAGATCAAGCGGCCGCCCGAAATGTTTGTGGGAGCGGCGGCCAACCCCTTTGCCGATCCCTTCGAAATCCGCGTCCCTCGCCTTGCCAAGAAGGTGGCGGCCGGGGCCGAATTCATCCAGACGCAGTGCATCTACAACCTCGACAAGTTCGAGGAGTGGATGAAGGGGATCCGGGACCGGGGGCTTCATGAAAAGGTCTACATCATGGCCGGGCTCACTCCCATGAAATCCGCGGGGATGGCCCGGTACATGAAGAACCGCGTTCCCGGCATGGACGTGCCGGACGAAGTGGTGAAACGGCTCGCGGACACCCCCAAGGAAAAGCAGCCCGAGGAAGGCATCAAAATGTGCGTGGAATCCATCCAGAGGCTCAAGGAATGCGAAGGCGTCCGGGGGTTTCACATCATGGCCATCGAGTGGGAGGAAAAGGTCCCCGAGATCGTCGAAGCGGCCGGACTTTACCCCAGGCCAGCGGTTGAGGAGGCATGAATGAAAACCTTTGACGACCTGATCGAAGAAGTCCAGAAGCCGGGACTGTGCCATCACTGCGGGGGGTGTGTGACCTTCTGTACCGCCATCAACTACGGCGCCCTGGAAATGGGGGAGGATGGCATGCCCCGGTACGCCGACCGGGACAAGTGCATTCAATGCGGGCTGTGCCACGCCATCTGCCCCGAGATCGACGAGCTCAGGGAGGAAACCCGCAAGGTCGCCGGCTGGGTGCCGCCCATCGGAAGCGTCATCGAAACCACGATGGCCCGCGCCAGGGACCGGATCGTTCGTGAAAATGCCACGGACGGCGGGGTGGTGACCGCACTGCTGCTTCACCTTTTCGATCGCGGCCACATCGACGGGGCCATCGTGACCCGTCAGATCGGACCCTTTCAGCGGGAGCCGTGGCTTGCCACCACCCGTCAGGAGCTGCTGGATGCCGCGGGGTTCTTCATGGACACTTCCCGCGGGATCGACCACTTCAGCAAGGGATATTCCACCTACTCCCCCTCGGTCCAGGAGTTCCGCCCGATGCTCCAGAAGGGGCTTCGCAGGGTCGCCATGGTCGGCACCCCATGTCAGATCCATGCCGTCCGAAAGATGGAGGCCCTGGGAATCGTCCCTTCGGACTCCATTCGCTTCCGGCTGGGACTGTTCTGCTCCGGGAACTTCTTTTTCGGGGAACCGGAACGCAAGGACCTCGAAAACATGGGCGGATTCCTTTGGGACGACGTCGACAAAATCAACATCCGCGATGCCATGATCGTGAAGCTGACTACCGGCAAGACGGTCACCATCCCGTTGGAAAAACTCCAACCGATGAAGCGGTATGCCTGTCACTACTGCCCGGATTACTCGGCGGAGTATGCGGACATCTCATTCGGCGGCGTGGGAGCGGACGAAAACTGGACCACCGTCGTGACCCGCTCGCCGATCGGCCGCGCCATATTTGCGGATGCCCGGGCTACCACCCTGGAGGTTTGCGATTTTGCCGATCAGAACGAAAGACCCGGACAGATCAAGGACCACATCAGGAGCCTGTCCAGCAAAAAGCGCGAATACTCCCGAAAGATGCATGACGCGCTTCTGAAAACCGGTGGCAGGCCTCAGTAATTCGATCGACCGCACCGAAACGACGAGCCGGAGGGGCGGAAACCCTCCGGCTCTTTTTCGACAACCCCGGAAAGCCAGCGCGCGCCACGATCTACAAGACTTCGACCACGGATATTTCAAATTTGAAATCTCAAATCTGAAATCATAATTATCCGCCGACGCAACCCGGCATGCCTTCCTTCGCCGTGATTTCAAGTTTCCGGCCGCCGTCGAGGTGTCGTGCCTCAATTGACAGAGTGTAAACCTCCAAAGGTCATCCTCGAAAGTCCGAACACCGACCCGCACCCCCAATCGATCCTCAATCAATAATAATGACAAGCCTTTATTGTCCTTGTTCCTGAAGTTCCGCTTGTGGCACCTCGATTGCATCACAGTGGGTATACCGCCTCAGTGGGAACCGGCCGGGCGGCGGGCAACCGCCGATCGACCCGATCCGGAATGGGTTGTCGGGGATTCGGCTCCCCCGACAGCCCAAGTTCCTCATTTTTCAGGCCGCCGGGGCGGTATCCTTCCTCTTCCCTGCATCGGCAGCCATATCACCACCTTCCTCCTCGACCCGGGGGGCGGGCCTGTCCCGCCCTCCCACCCTCCACCACCTTCTGACGACCATTCACCGGGATCCTTTCGAGCACCACGCGTACTGATCGGAAAGGCCGAGGATACGAGCGGAATCGTTTCCTTGGGGAATTCAAATCGCCACCGATAGCGCTATCGCTATCGCTATCGGTATCGGTATCGGTATCGGTATCGGTATCGGTATCGGTATCGGTATCGGTATCGGAAAAAGGAATTCGACGGTCCCGGGGAGGCAAGGTACAACGGCTACTTAATAAAGTCATAGGTTCCCCGCGGTTGTCCGTTCTTCGCTTGGTTCGACCGCATGGCGAAACGAACGGCTTTGTGCTATGCAGGACCTGCCTTTCCAGGGCGACTACCGCAAACCCAATGCCCAAGCGAACGTGTACTATGGCTTCTCAATCCTTGCTGACCCGGCTCAAGCATCGGCTGGACGATTTTCTCGACCACACGCACGATCACTACACCTTTTTTCTTCCGGATCGGATCGGCCGGCTGACGTTTCTGCTGCTGAAGCTCTTTTTCAGGGGGATCCGGCTCCCCGAAGATCAGACCGCCATACTTCGCGGCCTGCCTGAAAACGCGATCATCGTTTACGTGACCAAGTACCGGAGCCAATTCGAGTACTATTTTTACTACACCCGCTATCGGCAGCAGAAAGTTCCCTTTCCCCAGATCGGCTTCGACTACCGGGTGATATGGCTCCAACCCTTGAGACACCTCCTGAGGATTCTCCTGGCGCGCCTCGATCACCTCCGGCTTCACCGGAAGCTGCCGGATCCCTATGCGCGGGATTATATTCGGCAGGAACTGACCGGCGGGCGAACGGCCCTTCTCCCTCTGGCGGAAAAGCGGGATTTTCATCGCCGGTTCATCCAGGCGAAGGTGGACCCGCTCGCATACCTGATCGATCTTCAAAAGACCATCGATCGCCCGATCCTTCTCGTACCCCAGATCCTCTTTTACGGCCGAAAGCCCCAGCCGGCCTATCCGAGCCTCATCGATATGTTGTTCGGCTCGGAGCAGCAGCCGGGCAGGCTCCGCATGCTGTACTCTCTGATGAAGAGCCCCGAACGAATCTTCGTCGAGGTTTCGGAACCCCTCGATCTGGAGCGATTCGTCAATGCGCAGGAAAACAGCGGGCTTCCAACCGGACATCTCGCCCTCAAGCTGAGGCGGAATCTGCTCTCCCAGATCAACCGGCACCGCCAGAGCATTACCGGTCCGGTTCGAAAATCGAGCGAGGAGCTCAAGCAGTCGATTCTCACCAACGAGCGCCTTCAGAAATTCATGCGCAAGTATGCAAAACGGCGAGGCCTCCACCTTCATGAGATCCACAGGGAAGCCCGGAAATACCTGGATGAAATTGCCGCACGGCCCAGCCCCGGATTTCTCAAATGGGCGCACCTCACCGTCGGCTGGTTCATGGACCGGATGTTCGAGGACGTTACCATCAACGTGGACGGGCTCAACCGCGTCAAGCGGGCCTCCCGGAAGGGGCCTCTCGTCCTGATTCCCTGCCACAAGAGCCATATGGACTACCTCATCATTTCCTACTTCCTATACTCCAACAACATGCCCATTCCCCTTGTTTTCGCCGGCCAGAACCTCTCCTTCTGGCCCATGGGCCCGTTGTTCCGGAGAACGGGCGCCTTTTTCGTCCGTCGGTCCCTGTCCGGGGCACTTTTCTACACCAAAGTGCTGGCCGAATACCTCAATCGGCTACTGGAGGAAGGCTACAATATCGAATTTTTCATCGAAGGAACCCGCAGCCGCAGCGGCAAACTGCTGCCGCCGCGGCTGGGCGCCCTTTCCATGCTGCTCAACGCCTACCGGTCCGGCGCCTGCGAAGACATGAATTTCGTCCCGGTTTATATCGGCTATGACCGCGTACCGGAGGAGAGCGCCTACGTCCGCGAGATCGAAGGAGAGCAGAAAACACCGGAAAGCCTCGGCGGGCTGATCAAGGCGCGAAGGCTGCTCGAGAAGCGCTACGGGCGGATTTACCTTCATTTCGGGGAGCCGGTTCCGATCACCGCGCTCGAGAAGGAATACGGCTCCCCGCTGGTGTCCATGACAACCAAGCAGCAGAATCTCCTGTGCCGGGACCTGGGTTACCGCATGCTGAGCGCCATCGACCGCGCCACGGTCGTGACACCCCAAGCATTGGTGGCAGGCGCCCTGCTCTCCGGCTCTAAGGAGCTCATTCCCCACGGCATCCTCACTTTCAGGTGCGATACGGTTCTGACCTATCTGGTTTCCCAAAACGTTCGATTGTCGGACTCCCTTTCCATGGATCCGGCACAGTCGATCGACTACATGATCCAACACTTCGAGAAACGGAAGTACATCGAGAGGGCTGTCGACACCAAGCACCCTGGACTCCACGCCGAACCCCACTACAGGATCGTAGCGGGGAAGCGGAACGCGCTGGAGTATTACAAGAACAACTTCGTGTCGGCGATCATACCGGCCTCGATCACCTCCTTGTTGATCTTCGAAAAGGAAGCCTTCCAGTTTTCAGCGGCCGACATGACCTCCGGGTATCGATCCCTTCAGGAACTGTTCTCCAACGAATTCCCGCCACGGCCGGACCGTCCGCCGGCGGTGCTCCTCCGAAAGACGATCAAGGCCTTCATCGACGATGCGATTCTCATCCCACACCCGACCCTGCCGGACACTTACAACATCACGGCCTCGGGATACCGGAAGCTCAAGGTGATGGCCAACTTTCTCCACCCGTTCCTGGAGGCCTACTGGGTCGCGCTGACCTACTTCCAGCGATACGGCAAGGACGAACACGACGAGAAGGAGCGGGTCAAGAAGATGCTCTCCCTGGGCACCAAAATGTGGAAAAAAGGGGAGATCGAGAGAAAAGAGGCTCTGTCCAGAGTCTACTTTTCCAGCGCCGCCGAATTCTTTGTCCGTAGCGGTGTGCGGGGTTCCGAAGACACCGAGGCGATCGCCCGCTTCACCGAGGATTTCCGCCGGCACATGGAACACCTGCCGGTCTGAGCCGTTGCGCTGAAGGGCCAAAATTCAGGCGGACTCGGTTCGTGCAGGGGATTCTCATCGAAATCGGTATCGGTATCGGTATCGGTATCGAAATCGGTATCGCTATCGGTATCGGTATCGAATGGAAATATTCGAGGGACCCAGGGGCCAAGGGAAAGCTCCATTCACCAAAGTGCTTTTGAATTTCACTCGGCCGCGCGAGCCTTCGCCATCCCACCTTCTCTGTGGAAGGCAATCCGTGATTTAATCGATCCCTTTTTCTCCCATCGAAATGTCCATTTTCTTTCCCGTGAAAGAAAACGAACCAAAAGAAAACGCCCGCATTGCGCGCCCTTCGGGTTCGCCTGGGTATCGTGCCCGCGGCCGGGCACGCCGGAACTCGCCCCGCCGCCGGCGGGACTCAGACAGCCGGCGCGCCTTTTTCGGCCGCAGCCCCGATCCCCAGGCCACGCAATGATGGGAGAAATCGTGAACACTACCGCAATGGCATCGATAGAGAGCCTCCGCCGAAATCGCCATCACTATCGCTATCGCTATCGGTATCGCTATCGGTATCGGTATCGCTATCGGTATCGAATGGAAATATCCGAGGGGACCCTGGGGCCAAGGGAAAGCTCCATTCACCATAGCGCTTTTGAATTTCACTCCGCCGCGCGAGCCTTCGCCACCCCACCTTCTCTGTGGAAGGCAATCCGTGATTTAATCGATCCCTTTTTCTTCCATCGAAATGTTCATTTTCTTTCCCGTGAAAGAAAACGAACCAAAAGAAAACGCCCGCATTGCGCGCCCTTCGGGTTCGCCTGGGTATCGTGCCCGCGGCCGGGCACGCCGGAACTCGCCCCGCCGCCAGCGGGACTCAGACAGCCGGCGCGCCTTTTTCGGCCGCAGCCCCGATTCCCAAGCCACGCAATGATGGGAGAAATCGCAAACACCACCTCAATGGCATCGATAGAGAGCCTCCGTCGAAATCGCCATCACTATCGGTATCGCTATCGGTATCGGTATCGGTATCGAAATCGGTATCGCTATCGAAATCGGAATCGAAACAAAGGGATCGAGGGTTCAAGGGGTGCAGGGGTCAAGGGTAAAATGCATTGCTTAAAACGGGGCTTATTCTCGAACCCTCGAAACCTGGACCCCTTGGCCCCTCGGCCCTTCACATTGACCCCAGTTATTTGGTAGAAAATCCTGAAATAAAGATAAAGGTCCAGATCAGGACCGGGACGGGAGGATTAGTTGGATGGCAAACACTGAAAAGCTTTACCGGTTTCTCGAGCGGCACCGCATCTCTTTCCGGCGCTGGGACCATCCTCCGGTGAACACCGTCGAGGATGTCCACCGCCTGATCCCGGACCTGCCGGGTGCCAAGACGAAAAACCTGTTTTTGTACGACGATAAAGGACGACGGTACTTCCTGGTAACGGTTCCGGACGGCAAGACCGTGGACCTCAAGTCCCTGTCTGCCGCACTCGATGCGAAAAAACTCCGGTTCGCCTCCCCCGGCCGGCTGGCGCGCCGCCTCGGCCTCGAACCGGGAGCGGTTACCCTGTTGGGCGTGGTCAACGACGAGGAGCGACGGGTCCAGGTAGTGATCGATACGGCCGTCTGGCACGCGGAGGCGGTTCAATGCCACCCCCTGGTCAACACCAGCACCCTGGTGCTGGCCGTGGACGATCTTCGCGGCTTTCTCGAGGCGACCGATCACACTCCGCAGGTGCTGACCGTGCCGGAACGTGCTTGAAAGCAGCAAGGCGGGCAAGCCGTGGACCATGGGGCGCTGCGACGCCGGATTTGGCAAGGCCCCGGATAGCTCTCCCGTTTCAGGGATTCGGGGCCGGTGACGGAAATGTCATCTCGATGGCGTTCCTCCGCCCGAGGCGATTCGAAATCTGTGAAAAGGGTGTGTCAGGCGGGGTTCGAGCACCTTCCGGCGCTCCTCTTCGATCCGGGTGACGGCGCCGACGGTTTCCAGCCTCGCTTGCAGTTTTTCGCAGACTTCAAGCGTGCCGCCTCTCTTGACCACCTGTTCTTCACCGGAAAACAATTCGTCGACAACGCCCTTCGGCAGCTTGAATAGGATCGCCGTGCGACTTTTGACGTCATCGATATGAAGTCCCTCCCGAATCCGGCCGGTGAACACCAGCCGGTATGTTGCATCGGCGATGGCATGGTTTTCCGGCGGCGCTGAAGACAACTCGCCGCCGCATTCCGGATTCCATCCTGTATTGTTCCGGGGGTCTTTGGGTTGATCTGACAATTTCAATACCCCTTTATAGGTTGGTGCCCTTCCACGGCTGTCATTCAGGCATAAGCGCACTCGATTCACAATGACGGTCTCTCGTTAGCGGGGCATCCCACCGGCGGCCGGATCCCCATCGAATCGTGCGGGATCACCACGATGAATCGACGGCGTCGGAAGCCTCGATGAACAGGCGGGAATGAGATTCGACCTTCTTCTGGAGCTTCTGATACTTCACGATCTGCTTCCGGTTCAACAGACGCTGGATCTCGGGATCGTCCTGCGCCTTGATCTCGGGTCCGATAAAAAGCCGCTGCTCCAGCGGTTTAAGATCCCCATCGGGAGTGATCATCAGAAGTATCCCGTCATCTATCTCGTCCACGGCAATAAAATATCGGCCGGAGGCTTTGTTTTTGAATAGATCTAGTGTCATCGCTTCCATCCTCCTTCCAGCGAAATTCGAATAGAAAATTTCAAGGGGACCGACGCCGATTCGGCGCCGGTCCCCTGAATTGTCGCGGCATGTTCCCGGAATCACGACAAGGCGGATCTCAAGACCCCTCTCGCCCGGTTTTCCAGGTCGCCGTCCCAAAGGTCCTCGTAAATGACGAAAGAGGCGACTTCACTGGCCAGGACCGCGCACTTGATTTTGAGTGGAAGGCTGTCCAGCCTCTGCCTGAACGTATCCCTTTCCCTGATGAACGCCGGAAAATGATTCAGAAAGGCCTTTTGGAAAATGGGATCGGCCAGCGCTTCGGGATGTTTCTGAAAGCTGTCGAAAAGTCGGTGGTAAAGGTCGTTGATCTCCCGGCTGATGTTTGCGCTGATTTCCGTGTAAAGTTTGCGCCCCTCGTGCTTGCGAAACCTTTTGAAAATCAGGGTGGCCTCTTCGGCGGCGCGCCGGTCGAGTATGGTCAACACATCCCGGATGTAGGCCTCCTTGTGTTCCAGAAACTCATCTTCCGTCATCAGCAGATTGGCCAGGATTTCGTAGGACGACGAGATGACGCCGCATTTGTTGGCCGTGGCATCCCTGAGGACGACAGCCCCTTTTCGCTGAATCGCCTCACGCGCCGCCGGTGAAAGGAAGGAGTTGGCCCCCTCCACCACGACCCGCGCGGTCGGAAGGCCTTCCCGGGTCATGAACTGATCGACATTTCCTTCGTGAAGGGTTTCAGGCCTTCCGCCGCAGGGAAGAAAAAGGTCTGCAACCACGGAGAAGGTGAGCTCCTGGAACTTTCCCTGAACTTCATCGGAGCTGATCCAAAAATCCCTTACGCCCGACTCCCGCTTTTCCTGCCTGAGGTAAAGGGTGCGGATCCCCTCCTGCCGGGTCTTCTGGCGGAACACGATCTCCCCGCCGGAGTGCAGCGCCGAGGCAGGGAAGGCATCCAGGTCGCTGTGAAGAAGAAGCGGCGCCAATGCCTTGGGATCGACGCCTTCCGGGTCGTAAAGCCCCGCGGTACCGTCGACGATGCTGACGATTCGAACCTCCGGGCAGCGTTCCAGCAGCAGCCGCAGGGAGTTCCCGGCCACGTCTCCGTTGGGCCCGCCGGTTACCTTGACGGAAAAGGGATCGCGCCGGATGTCGATCCCGATCTCCTTCATGGCGATTTCAGCGGACTTGATCACCCCGCGGGCAGTCACTCCATATTCCTTGTGATTGATGCCCGCCTTCTTGCTGGACATGATGCCCACCCCGAGCCGATATCCGCGCTTTTGCGCCTGACGGGCGATCCGCTCGATCATGTCGTCGTGCATATTCTCGTCCGGACCCAGCTCGATCGGCTCCTCCTGGCCGTAGTAGTCGACCACGCGTGGATGGCTGGCCTTCCCGTTCTCGGTGACGAACAGGTCCAAAAACGCGTTGATGATGCCGAATTGCAGCTTGTGAAGGCGCCGGTCCCTGGCGGATTGGGTTTCGAGGTCACGCGCGTCCATGACGATGGTCAACTTGGAGCCGCCTTCGTAGATATCCTTGTTTTTCAGGTGCTGCGTGTGGGCCAGAACGTAAACTTCCCGAAACAACGTGTTGGTGTTGTTTGTCAATTCGTCCGCGGTCCGGCAGATGATCGTCCGTACGCCGCCCCGGGCAATGTCCGAGAAGCCGATGTGATAGCCGACACCGTGCCGGCTGTAGAAAAAAGTGATCCGGAAGGGAGGATCGGCCGGAAGCCTCGAAATGAAATCTCCGCCCAGCTTCGTCAGATAGGCCGGATCCAATCGAAACCCCAGAGCAATCTTCTCCGAGACGAAAAAGTTGGTCTTCAGGGTGTGCATGATGAAGAGCAGGCACGTCTCGAACACTGTCCGCCGGATCCCGTCCAGACGCTCATTGCCTGTGTTGTACCCGGAAATCATGCTTACCAGATTTTCCCGGGCAAGGGAGACCTTCTGGTCCCGGTCGGCGGCATCGGGGGAAAACCGCATTTCGAACAGATGGATCAGCGCAGAGGTAAATTCCTGGTGCATGTAGAAGGCATTTTCGACCTCGTTGCGATCGAACCGGTCCGGCTGGCTGTGGGCCAGGGTCGTGTGGCAGAAGGAGATGAACGCCTCCTGGAGGGAGGCCTCGGGACCCGTGAGAATGCGGTGCCGCACGAACTTCGAAAAGGCAAGGCTCTCCGGCGAAAGTACCTGTGTGTTGTAAAGCTCCGTCTTGAGCGCCTGGTACCACTCGGAGCCTGTCTCGAGAGAGTGGCCGTTGTGGGCGCGGACGTAAAAAGTACCCAGGAAATACGGCCCGTCATCCGTTTCGATGGTCAGGCTGTAGGCGCGACGAACCCCGATATCGAGTCGTTTGAACACTTCGAGGACCTGGGTGAGAAATCCCTGCTGGGGCGGATGGGAAAGCCCGAAAAGAATGCGGTTCTCTGAGCTGGCCAGGGCAGGCTCGACCGGTTCGACACCGAAATACAGCCCGTCATTGACGCGGGTCTGCTGATAGAGCCAGAGGATCCGGGCGATCCGCTGGGGAGGGGAGATCCGCACGTAGGCCTCGTTGTTTCTCCACAAACAGTTCAGCATCGCCGGAAACCCGGTGTGGTCGAAGTCCGGGTAATAATGGTCCAGGGACTCCTTGACCCGTTCCGATATGTCTCCGGGCGCTCGATTATCGTTTTCGCCCAGGGCGCGGATCGCTTCCTTGTCCTGGAATTCGAAGCGCTGAACCTCCAGCAGCAGGTCGGTCCCCGGAAGCGGCCCGGTGGAGTGGATGATCTCGGCATAGGAAATCTCCCTGCCGGGGATCGAGCTGAGGGTATCGTAAAGCGTGCCCGGGCGATCCGGCAGGGCCACGATCAGCTGGCTCGCCTGGTCGCACAGGACGACCCTGCGCTGGTTCCAGATGGTGTGCAGCCTGGTAACCAGGTGGGTCAGGGCGTCGATCTCGTTTTTCATGGTGATGAAGAAATAGGGCGGCATGTTGGCCTGCAGCCAGTCCAGATTGGCCGCCATGCGCGCCCCGAACGATTCCATCTCCTCATGAAGTGAGCTTTTGACGATGTGTTTCTGATATCCTGGAACCTGAGACCCCTGTTTGTATTTCACATCCAATGCCTTTCCCGGCATGACTTCCCCCCTGTTGAAATGGTCGCTCCATCCGGCGCCTCACGCGGTTGTGGATGGATGACGGCGATGGTGAACGTTCTTCGTTGTCGGCTGCTATTGGTATTCGTTGCAATACCAGACGCCGCCGATCGGTCTTGCAATTTTGCAGGTCGATCGATTGGTGCAGTTGACGCACAACCCCTTGTCTTCGGGATCGATGACCGTCTCCTTGTCATCCGCGGAATCGACGCTGCGAGCAGGCCGGTTATGCACCTCGGGGGATGCCGCGGTGGAATGTTCTTCGCAATGGACGACCGCAAGGGAAGGCGGACGGTTATAACCACAGCCTGCCTGATAGTCACAGTTGATACACAGCCCCTGACGGGTGGCCAAAACTTCTCCTGGTAGAAACATTCGGTTTGTCCCCTTTCGACGAATGAACGGTCGAGGTTGGGCGGCGAAGCCGCATGGGGTCCTGCCGCTGCCTCTTTCAAACAACCAAAGAGATTGGCACAAAGGATGCCAAGAACACGAAACCATTTATTTATTTGATTTTAATAGGTATTCAGGGATTTTGAATCGATGGGGCATCGGGAATCGGCTGGTATATTTCGTCCCAGTGGTAAGAAAGTTACCAGCGCCGATGAGGCGAAGCGGAAATTCCGGGCTGCCGGAGGGTTGCGAAATCATGATGCCGGAGGATCGAACTCCGGATCGGCGTTTTTGAGCTTGTCGCGGATGGTCTTTCGGCTGATGCCGAGGATCCTGGCCGCCTCGGATTTGTTGCCGCCCACACCCTCCAGCACGCGTTGGATATATTCCACCTCGACTTCTTCGAGGGTCCGGTTGAGGTCGGGAACGCCGAGGGCGGAAAAGCGCATCAGCTGCGGCAGGTCGGGGACATCGACGACTTCTCCTTCGGCCATGTACACCAGGCGGTGGACGACGTTTTCGAGTTCCCGGACGTTGCCGGGCCAGTGAAAGCCGGTCAGCACCCGGAGCGCGGCATCCGAAAACCGGGGGGTTTCGATATCGAGCTCCCTTGCCGCTTTTCCGGCGAAATGGCGGATGAGCAGAACGATGTCGTCGCCGCGGCTTCGAAGCGGCGGGATGGGAATCGTAATGACGTTCAACCGGTAGTAGAGGTCCTCCCGAAACTCGCCTTTTCGCACCAGGGCGTGAAGATCCCGGTTCGACACGGCAATGATCCGGATATCGACCTTGATGGGACGGCTCGATCCCAGCATCGAGATCTCCTTGTTCTGAAGAACCCTGAGCAGCTTCACCTGCATCGCCGGACTGGCTTCGCTGATTTCATCCAGCAGGATGGTGCCCTTGTCCGCGGTCTGGAAGAACCCCGCCCGCGTGGTCGCCGCACCCGTAAAAGCGCCGCGCACGTAACCGAAAAGCTCGCTTTCGAGCAACGGCTCCGGAACGCTGCCGCAGTTGACCGGCACAAAGGGAGCCGCTGCTCTCCGGCTCTGATAATGAATCGCCCGGGCGACCAGCTCCTTGCCGGTGCCGCTTTCCCCCTGGATCAGCACTGTCGCCGACGTACCGGCCGCCTTGGCGATCTGCCGGTAAAGCTTTCGCATCTCAGGGGACTGCCCGACAAGGCCGTACGGTTCGACTATTCCCTCATCCGCCTCCAAGCGGTCACGGAGCTTTCGTTTCTGAAGTGCCTTTTCGATGGCCCCGAACAACTCATCGTCCGTAAAAGGCTTGATCAGGTATTCCTCGGCGCCGGTTTTGATGGCTTTGACCGCGTCGTTGTAGTTCGGAAACCCCGTGATGATCACGACTTCCAGTTCCTTGAAGTTTTCCCGGACATGCCGCAGCAGATCCATGCCGCCGGCCCCCGGCATCCGGATGTCGGTCAGCACCAGGTCGATCTCCGCGGCGTTCAATGTCTCGATCGCATCCGCCACGTTGGAAGCTGTAAAGGTCCTGTAGCCCTTGTCCGTGAGATTCCGTCGAAGGACTTCCCGGGTTCCCGCCGAATCATCGACGATCAAAACGGTTTCAGATGCCATCGGATCTCCTTTCCGGCGGGATGCCCGGCCCCTCCCCCGGCAGATATACCTGGAACAGAGTCCCCTTGCCCGGCTGGCTGTCGACCCGGATGGTGCCGCCGTGGGACCTGACGATCTCGTCGACGACCGCCAGCCCCAGGCCGGTGCCATGCCCCGCGGGCTTGGTCGTGAAAAAAGGAATGAAGATCTTGTCCTTGACCGCCGGTGTCATGCCGCACCCCGTATCGCCCACCGTCAGCTCGATGCCCTCGCCGACGGCCCGGGTCTGCACCGTCAGATCTCCGCCATCCGGCATCGCCTGGATCGCATTCAAAAGCAGATTGGAGATCACCTGCCGAATCTGCCCGGGGTCCGCGTTCAATGCGGGCAGGTGGAGGGAGGGTTCAAAGCGAAGGTCGATGGCCTCCCTGGCGCAAAGGTTCCTGAAAAGCCCCAGGCCTTCACCGACGACTTCGTTGAGCTGGAGGTCCATTTTCTGAAGCGGCATGTTCCTGGAGAACAGCAGAAGCCGCCGCACGATGTCGCGCGCGTGCAGGGCGGTCGAGACGATCTGTTCAAGGTCCGACCGGGCTTGCTTCTGAAGATCCTGAGACTTCAGTGCCAATTGGGCAAACCCCAGAATCGAGGTCAGCGGCTCGTTGATCTCATGGGCAACGGATGCGGAGAGCTGCCCCACGATGTTGAGGCGGTTCGAGTGGTGCAGCTGCTTCAGCATCTCCTCCTTTTCCTCTTCATACAGCCTTCGCTCGATGATCCAGGTGAGTTCCCTCGAGATGGTGTCCAGGAGACGGCGCTCCTCCTTGAGAAAAGGCCCTTCGTCGAGATCGGGTTTGTCCTCGACGTAGGCGACCTCCACCGCTCCGCGGACATTCCCGTTGACGCGGATCTCCGCCGAAAGAACGGGGCGGTTTTCGGGAAAGTCGGGTTCGGAATAGGATTGCCCATTGTAGACGATGCGGCAGCGGGCCTCTTCGGGATAGAGCCAGGCCGACGCGATGAGGGCGGCCGCCTCTTCGAAAAACAGTTCCAGGCGCTTGTGGGGATCTTCGGCAATGTGGGTGATCCGGTACAGACACGTCAACTCCTTGAGCCGTTCCCGCAGCGCGGCCTGCTGCTGCCAGATCGTGTAGGCGAACCCGAAGGACTCCGAAAGCACCTTGAAGGCGTCGATGTCGCCTTCCGAAAAATGACCGGCCTGGCGGCTCAGTATCAACAGGAATCCCCATCCGCCTGCCTCCGGATGCATGGGAAAGATGACCGCCGCCCCATACCCTTCATGTCGCATCGCCGTCAACAGGCTTCGACCCTCCGGCACCCAGTCTTCCGGAGAGTCCCGGCCGTCGTCGTTGACGAACCAGACCGGCCCGTTCCTGCGAACCGCCTTTTTGGGCGCAGTGAACGGCAGGGCGGCGATTTCGTCAACTGGAAGAAAAAAGGGCAGCAGGCGGTTTAAAACCGGAATCAGATCGGACGCCGGCTCAACGGGCTGATATCGATCCGGAGCCTTTCCGGCGGACTGTTCGCGCACGCAGCTGAAAGCTTCGCCGCGATGGGTCCAGAACAGGGCCTCATCGCCTTCCATCGCCCGGGCTATCGATTCAAGGTTCGCATGAATCATGTGCTGAAGGGCCGGATCACTGCGGGAGAGCCGGATCATCGATGAGACGGCGTTCAGGGTTTCTTGAATCGTCATCGGCGTTTCCTTTGACCTGGCGAAAGCCAACCGGCTATTTTTCACCCTTGGACGGAGGCTCCGGAATGCCCAGCGCATCGAGGGCGATCGCCGAATGGGCGAAAGCGCCTCCCGCCCGCATCTCGGCGGCCACCCAGATGGCCTCCATGATCTCCTCGGGCGCGGCGCCTTCCCGGACAGCCGCCTTGGTATGGCTGCGGATGCAGTAGGGGCACTGGGTGACGTGGGCGACGGCGACCGCGATCAACTGCTTGGTTTTCCGGGGCAAGGCCCCATCCTCGAAAACAGCCTTGCTGAATCGGCTGAACGCGTCATCGGCTTCGGCGGCAAGACTCCGTCTTTTCTCATTCATCGCCATTGTCGGCTTTGGATACAAACCTTCACTCATGGTCGACATCCTTTCTGTATTCCCGCCCGCCGGGTGACGGCAATAGAGGAAACTGGCGGTCGCCCGTTGCCGGCAGCCGGTGAATGGGCGGGTACTTTACGAAATGCTTGAGTTGCCATTATATGATATATCATCATTCAGACAGCCACTGAATCTGAAGCATCATTGCGATCAACATATGGATCGATGTCGCCCGCGTCCACGCCACGGCCCGCACCCGGTGCGCGGGATTCCGAGGCAGCCCGTTGAGGCGGGCGGCAACCACCGATCCGAAAACTCCGGGAGAGAGACGTGAACCCGCCGAATTTGAGAGAATGCGCCCCTGTGGACATTTCCGAGGCCGATGTGCTCAAGGCGATGAAGGCCATGGAGGGCTACATCGACATTACCCCGGCCGATTTCAGGGAAGTCTACCGGGTGGCCTACGCCCTGGCGAAGGACCGGATGATGAATGCGCTCAAGGCCCGGGATGTGATGGCCACGCCGGTTCACGTGGTCGGGGCGCAGATGGATCTGATCGAAACCGCCACGCTGCTCGCCGAAAAGGGAATCTCCGGCGCTCCGGTCGTGGAGGAGAGCGGAAAAATCGTCGGGGTCGTTTCCGAGAAGGATTTTCTGAAAAAGATGGGGGCCGGCCCCGGCGGCTCCTTCATGAAGGTGATTGCCCACTGCCTCAAAAACAGGGGATGCGTCGCCACGCCGATGATCAACCGGACCGTGAAGGACATCATGACGACGCCTGCGGTCACGGCTACGGAGGAGATCTCGATCGCCGGCATTTCGGCGCTGCTGGCCGAGCACAATATCAACCGGCTCCCGATCGTTGACACCGACGAGCGGCCCGTCGGCATCGTAACCCGTGCGGACCTCGTCAACTCCTACTGCATGCTGGGGTAATCGGAACGCGTATGCGCTATTTCGACAAAATGAAGGGGCACACCCAGAGCCCTCCCGGGGTCGGCCCCATCGAAATCCTCTGGTCCTGGGTCGGAAGCTTCCTGGGAATCGCCGCTGTTGCCCTTCTCCACTACCGTATGCTGGATCCTTTCGGCCTGTCGCTGATCATCGGCTCCTTCGGAGCCTCCGCCGTCCTCGTCTACGGCGCCATCCGCAGCCCGCTGGCCCAGCCCCGAAACCTGATCGGCGGCCATGTGCTGTCGGCCATCGTCGGGGTGACAGCCTGTCAATGGCTGGGCGGCCAGCCGTGGCTCGCGGCGTCCCTGGCCGTCTCCACGGCCATCGCTCTGATGCACCTGACCAAGACCCTCCACCCCCCGGGCGGCGCCACCGCCCTGATCGCGGTGATCGGCGGCGACGCCGTTCACAAGCTGGGGTACCTCTACGTGCTGATGCCCGCGGCCCTGGGAGCGACGATCATGCTGGCGGTCGCCCTGATCGTCAACAACATCCCGAAGAACCGGCGCTATCCCGAATTCTGGTTTTAGCTGGCTCTCCGGACATCGCCGTCCTCCGTGGCGTGAATACCGATTGCATCCATCCAAAATGCCGTGGTATTCAGTGGCATGTTCCCTTCCTGCCCGCCCGGGGTCCGCGCGGGCCTTGTCCACCTCGTGATGGAGACATCGCAAATGACCTCGAAAACCTACCAGAAAAAAATGATCAAAAAGAACAAGAAGCATGCCCACAAGGCGAACCGGAAGGCCGACCGGAAGCGCATCGAAAAGAACAGTGAGATTTTGTCCAGGCCATAGCGAAAACCGTCCGGGCCGACGGCTATGGGGTGCACAGCAACGGGATGGGGCATCGCCGGAACATCTTCTGGGCGCAGGAGCCGACGATCGTATCCACCAGGTTGCTCCTCCCCTTTCTGCCCATCACCAGAAGATCCGGCTTTTGCGCCTCCAATTCCCTCATCAGCTCCTTGTAGGGGTAGCCGGTCCGGATGCGGCTTTCGATCTTCAGCCCGGGCCGGGTCAGCCCCAGAATGAACCGTTCGAACATCTTCTCACGCTCCTGCCGGTTTTCCTCCAGGTGCTCCTCGAATGAAAACCGGGGGGCATTTTCGGAAATTTGTTTCAGTATATCGACATCTCTTTGATTGATGACATTGACCAGAAGAAGGTCGGCGCCCAGTTCTGCGGCCAGTGCGGCGGCAAACTTGGCGGATGACTTGGAAATGTCCGAAAAATCGACGGCGACCATGATCTTCCTGACGACTTTCATATGGCTCTCCTTTGGACGCGCTTACATCAGGTGGATGGAAGCCCGATCAACGGGTTTGCAGCAGCCTGCCGTACCCGTCACCCGGCGCCGGGATGCGTGCGGTTGGGGGCTTGGTTGCCGCCTCCAGGGCTGAATCTCATCACCAACCGGACTTCATGGTTCGACCGGCTCACCTCGGCCTTCGGGTATCGGCTGAGAAGCACGTGCCGCATGGCGATGTTCTCCTCCAGCACGGTGGCTTGAAATCCTTTGTACCCGTTCTGAATGGCGATCTTTTCCAGAGCCCGGAGCATCCGGCTCGCGATGCCGAGCCCCTGATGGTCTTCGCGCACGACAAACGCCACTTCCGCGAATTCGGCGTTCGAGTGCGCGTAGGTGGCCATGGCGATGACTTCATTGTTGCCCTTGTTCCGGACCAGCCCGATGAGGGTGATGTTCTTTCGGTAATCGAGTTCGGCCCAGTGCCGCTGGGCCATTTTCCGGGAAAACACGTCGATGTTGTGAAAGAAGCGGAAGTAGATGGTGTCCCGGGTGAGCGAGTAGTAGAAGTTGCGATAAGCGATTTCGTCGGAGGGCAGCAGGGGCCTGACGGTCATGGTTTTGCCGTTTTTGAGCTGAATCCGGTCCTTGTAGGCTTCGATGAACGCCAGATCCACGGCGGGCGGCGGCAGCTGATCCGCGAAGATGTAATTGCTTCGCTTGGCGGAGGCGATCAGCGCCTCCCGAAAATCCGGGTGGGCGATCTGTGCCAGCTCGATCACCCGCTGGTAGATGCTTTTCCCCTGCAACTGGGCGATGCCGTATTCGGTCACGACAAAGTTGACGTCGGAGCGCAGGGTCGCCAGGCCGGCACCCTCCCGCAGGTTGGCCACGATGCGGGACACCGCGCCGTTCCGGCCGGTCGAGGGCAGAACGATGATGGAAAGGCCCCCTCTGGAGAGCGCGGCGCCACGGATGAAATTGGCCTGGTCGGCGGTGCCGCTGAAAAACATTCTGCCCACCGAATCCGAACAGACCTGCCCGGTGAGGTCCACCTCCAGTGCAGAGCTGATGGAGATGAAGTTGTCGTTCTTTCCGACGACGCCGGGATTGGTGACGAAATCGGCCGCCCCGAAGTAGAAGCTCGGATTGTTGTCGATGTAGTCGTAGATCGCTCGGGTTCCCATGCAGAAGGTCGCCACGGCGCGGTCCGGAAGATAATTCTTCTTCCGATTGGTGATGACGCCCTTTTGGAAGAGCGGAACGAAGGCGTCCGTGATCATGTGGGTGTGCACCCCCAGGTCGCTCTTTAGGTCCAGATACCGGAGAATCGCATAGGGCAGCATTCCGTAACCGACCTGGAGCGTGCTGCCGTCGTCGATCAGTTCGGAGACGTACCCGCCGATGCGGCGGGCGATCGTCTCCTCCTGGATTTCCGGCACGTGCTCCACCAGCTCTTCCTCGAACGCGACGATGTCGTCGATGTCGTCGACGTGGATGAATCCGTCACCGTAAGTTCGCGGCATCCGGGGATTGACCTGCGCGATGACGCGCCCGGCGCTTCGCACGGCCTGCCGGGTGACGTCGACGGACACCCCGAGGCTCACGAAACCGAAGGCGTCCGGCGGACTGACCTGGATCAGCGCGGTATCCAGCCCGATCTGGTTGGTCTTGAAGAAGGACGGAATCTCGGAAAGATACGCAGGGATGTAGTCGATCTTCCCCTCCAGGGCCGCCCAGCGCATGGGGGCGGAGACAAAGAACAGCTTGAGGGCGAAACGCTCCAGAAAGTCGTCGTCCTTCAGATACTCGCCCAGGGTGAACGCCAGCATCTGGTAGATCATGATGTCCTGGATGGACCGGTCCGCCACCATGGCGTGGATCAGATGCTGCGGTTCGCCGCATCCCGAACCGATGAACACGCGGCTTCCGTTTTTGATGCGGCCGACCGCCGTCCGGGCGGACACGACCTTTTCCGGGCAGTGGCGCCTGATATCGAACCCCATGAGATCGCCTTATCCCTTCCCTCGCATGGATCGAAGACGGGCTTGCGAAGAAGATGCCGCGAAAGTTGCCGCCTCGATCAATGTCATCCAAAAACCCGCTGGTTGTCGTGAAGGAAAAGGGGTCGAGGGGTCAAGGGGTCAAGGGTTTGGTTAAATTAAATAATTTTATGATTTTCTTCGATGGCAATTCCTGTCGCGTTTCTTCACTGCACTTACCCCCTGGACCCCTGGGCCCCTTGACCCCTTGATCCCTTGCTCCTTGACCCCTCGACCCCTTGGCCCCTCGACCCCTCGACCCCTTGCTCCTTGGCCCCGGCGATCCTTCATCCCTACGGGTTGAAAATTTTCCCCGGGTTGAGGATGCCGTTCGGGTCGAGCGCGGCCTTGATCCTTCGCATCACGTCGAGCTGGGCGGACTCCATGACCTGGCCCATGAACTTGAGCCGCTTGTGGCCGATGCCGTGCTCCCCGCTGATCGTCCCTCCCCGGCGGGCCGTCTCCCGGTAGATCTCCGCGAGAAGATCCGGGACCATGGCCTCCCATTGGTCGACGCTCTGGTCCTCCCCCTTGAGCGGGGTTGCGTGAAGATTCCCATCGCCGGCGTGCCCGAAGACGGGGATCCGGACCTCGAACCGCCGGCCGATATCCACCAGTGCCGCGATGAGATCCGGAATCTCGGCGATGGGCACCACGATGTCCTCGATGGACTGGTAAGGGGTCATCTGCTTCAACGCCCACGGGATCCGCTTGCGCACGGCCCATATCGCTTCGATTTCCGCCTCGGTGCCGCCGAACTGCTCGTGGATCGCCCCATGCCGGCGGACCATCTCCAGCACGATCTGCCCCTCGGCGCGGACGGCGGCTTCGTTGCTGCCGTCCACTTCGATCAGCAGCGCCGCCCCGGTCGACTCCAGGGGGAGATCCAGTTTCAGGGACCGCGCCCCCTCCCCGAAGGAAAATCCGTCCATGAATTCGACGGCGGTGGGGATCAGCCCTCCGGCCGTCATCAGCTCCGGAACCACTGCGATGGCTGTCCGCGCATCGGGAAACAGCGCCAGCACGGCGCTTCGGAACTGCGGGCGGGGAAGCAGCCGGACGACGATCCGGGTGAAGATTCCCAGCGTTCCCTCGGAGCCGACCATCAGGTGGATCAGGTCGTAGCCCGTGACGTCCTTGACCCGCTTCCCGCCGAGGAAGATCTTCTCGCCGGTCGGCAGCACCACGTCGAGGCCGTGGATGTATCTTCCGGTGACGCCGTACTTGATGGCCCGCCCGCCGCCGGCGTTTTCCGCCACGTTCCCTCCGATGTAGCAGAATTCCTCGCTCATGGGGTATCCGGCAAAGAACAGTCCGTGGGGCCGGAGCGCCTGGTCAATCTGCCGGGTCACGACGCCGGGCTCCACGACGGCCATCAGGTTCCGCGGGTCGATTTCGATGATCCGGTTCATCCGCTCCACGGACAGCAGGATCCCGCCGAACACCGGAACCGCTCCGCCCGAGAGCCCGCTTCCGGCGGCCCGGGGGGTGACGGGAATCCGCTCCCGGTTGGCGAGCTTCAGGATGCCGGCCACCTCGTCGGCATCCTTCGGCATGACGATCACCTCGGGCCGCCGCGCGTATTTCTTTTCCGGGACCTCGTCGTGGGAGTACTTCTCCAGCAGTTTCTCGTCGCCATCCACGACGGCATCCGCTCCGCAGATCGCTCTGAGTGCATCGACGATGGCAGGGGTGACCGGTTTGAATTCGGGATATCGGTTCATGGAGCCCTCCGGTTTTTCATGGTGCGGGTTGAGCGGAACAAGGATATGGCCCATGTCCTCATTTTAGGGTTGGTTCCGGTCGAAGCAAGAGGTGCACGGAACTGGTCCCGGACGGACCGTGGAGCCCTGCTTCCCGGTGGAAGAGAAGCCGGAGAATGGGGAACAAGCGACCGCAATCGCAAACCATTCACTGCCCATTACCGCCGCCGCGCTCAGATGGAGAAAACCAGGAAGATATTTGTTCCGGATCTTATCCAAAAGTGTTGGGGTAGATGGAAAGGGATCAAGGTGCCGAGGGCTCGAGGTTTCGAGTGAAATGCATAAACACGACGCGCAGTCAGCCGACTGAAATGATATTAAAATCTCATGAAAGCCAATTGATGGCACTTCGATACCGATACCGATACCGATACCGATAGCGATAGCGATTGAAACTCCTTAACGAAACCATTCCGTTGGGTTCTTCTACCCTTCCCATCATTGCGCGGCCAGGGGCGTCGGGGCTGCGGCCGAAAAAGGTGCGCAATGCGGCCATTTCAAGAGAAAGAAAATCAACATTCGCTGAAGGGAAAGAGCCGGCGTGAATCCCAGGAACGGGCACAATTTATTCGTTGACGGCAAGCTGGATCGCTTCGGCAGCCCGGGCAAGACGGTCGTCGGCTGTGAAGAAGACCGCGTTGTGTTCCAAGGCCAAGGCTAAAAACAGTGCGTCGTAAATGGTGAGCGAATTCTGCTGGGCAAGGTTATAGGCGTCTTCCACCAGCGGAAGGTGCGGCGCCATTTCGATGGGTATGGCCGTCATTTCTCCGAGCACGGATCCGGCCTCTTCGATGTTCAGCTCTCCGAGTCGCTGCTTTTTCAGAACCACGCTGGCGACTTCGGCCGCCAGGATCCCTGGGGCAAGGGCGCGGCTATGTCCGGCCTCGACCTTCCTGAAAAAGGCTTCAAGCCCATCGGGCACGGGCCCGTCGGGGATAAAAAGCCGGACCAGGGCCGATGTGTCCACGATGCCGATCATCGCTCCCGGTCCTCGCGCACGAGAGTCACGCTGTCGGTATGGGTCCGCCTCTCCAAGCGCCGGCGCCAGCGTCGGGCTGCCGCCAATGAGGACCCTTTGCGGATGCGGACCTCCTGCTCGAGAAGGTGCTTGATCTGCTCCTGGAGACTGCGACGGTTCGCCTTGGCCATGGCTTGCAGCGCCAGGTAAACGTCATCGGGGACATTACGAAGACTGATGGATCTCATAATGGGAACTCCGGTTGCTCTGAAATGATATCAACCAATTTGATATCATACTAATATCATTCGGAAGGACCGTCAACCAGGACGACAAGGAGTGAAGAGCCGGCGGTACCGATGAAATTTATCAGCTCGATGCCGATCGCATTAAAGCTGGAAATTCCGGATTTACCCTTGTAAATCCCGCCACCGTTGGATACGGTGATTCCCAATCGACGGCCTCCCAAAAGGTCAACACTCCCACGTCCACTCACAGAGCCGTCTTGAAAACGAACCGCTACCGGCACCCTCCAGCGCACCCCGGCGCGCTGAAGGCCATCCATTCCCGACCCGCCGCACCACCCGCGGCCGCGATCTCCTGGTTCCTCTTCCCAATCAACACCCCAGCCGAACCTCTCCCTCTGATATCGTTTACAAATTCCCGCACGGGAATTCCGAATATTTTCTTCCCGACACCATTTGAATCGTTTCGCAGGGAGTTCAATCCCTATCCCTATCGGGATCGCTATCGGGATCGGGATCGGGATCGGGATCGGAGTCGATTGCTTTTCGACACCCCATACGGGTCCGCCAATCCCGAACCAGCACCCCGGTGACGTCGTCTTTACTCCTCTCCCTCGATGGGAGAGGGCCGGGGTGAGGGTGAATTCATAACACCCCGGAGGCGAAGCCATGCCGACATTCCCTCAGCTCGAGCGCATTGTCTGGTTCCACGGGCAGGCCAGGGACGATCGCCATCCCAACGCCGCGCGCGTGGCCGACCACTTCGAGGTGTCCACCAAGACCGCCCAGCGGGACATCGCCTGCCTTCGCGACCGTTTCAAGGCGCCCCTGGAATACGATGCCTCCCGAAGAGGCTATTTCTACACCGACGATCTCTACGAGCTGCCCTGCCTGCCGGCGAGCCAGCAGGAAGTGCTCTGCCTGCTCGCCGCCCGCAGCCTCCTGGACCAGTCCGCCGGCGGATACATCAGCCGCGAGTTGGAAAATCTGAGGGAAAAGATCTTCGCCGGAACCCACCGCCTCGGGTTCTCCCCCGACCAGGCGCGGCAAGCATTTTCGGCCGTGTGGAGCGGCTTTTCCCCCGCCCAGGAGGAGACCTTCCGCCGGGCCGCCTGGGCCGTGCTTCATCACCTCCTGATCCGCTTCGACTACCGCTCGCCGCAAACCGACGCGCTCACCCATCGCACCGTGGAACCCCATCACCTCCTGCACTACAACGCATCCTGGATTCTTATCGCCTGGTGCCGCAAACAGAACGGCTGGCGCCGTTTCTACCTGGCGCGAATGAAAGAGTTCTCCGACCTCGACCAATCCTTCGACCCCAGGCCGGAAAACGACTGGCGGCCCTTGCTGCAAAACGCCTTCGGCCTTTTCCACGGAGAGAAAACCACCCCCGTTACCATGCGCTTCACTCCTTTCCGCTCCCGCTGGATCCGCGAACAGCACTGGCACCCGCACCAGGTTCTCACCGAACTGCCCGACGGCGGCCTGGAGCTGACATTGCCCGCGGCCGACTTCCGCGAAATCAAAATGAAGATACTCCAGTTCGGCGCCGACTGCGAAGTGGTCGCACCCGAGGCCCTGCGAAGGGAGATCCAGGCGGAAATCGCCAGAATGGGGGAAATCTACAAGAAGAGGGAATCGAAAAAAAATCAGACCTGGGAACCCGGTTGTCCCACCGCCCCTGATATAGAGGAATCTGAACACCTACCGGCTTCGGCCTGAACCACCGAACCCGTCGAGGGGTCAAACCAAGGAGATGCAGCCCATGATTCCAAACCGCCGTGACTTTCTGAAGATTTTCGGGGCCCTCCCCTTGGCCGCGGCTCTGAAAAGCGCGGCCGCGGCCTCGCCTGCGCCCCCCGAGCCGCCAACCCGCCTGCTGCTCAACCGGTTTTCCATCGCCGGCCTTCAATACTACGACGGCCTCGCCCTGGCGCATCGCCTGAAACCCGAAGCCCAGCTCGAGTTGACCCGAGAGTCCCGCAATCCCCATGACCCTTTCGCCGTGGAGATCCACCTGGAAGCAACCAAGCTCGGCTATGTCCCCCGCTCCGACAACAAGCACCTCAGCCGCCTGCTGGAACAGGGCGCGCAACTGGAGTGCCGGGTGATTGAAGTCGATCTGGAGGCTGGGGTGTGGAATAGGGTGAGGGTGGAGGTATGGATGGCATAAGGCGCGACGATAGAGATTTTCGATTCGAATCGACGCCGGTCTAGAAGCTCTGGATGGTATGTCGAAACCCATTTTCCCCAATGGAGAAATCCAGTGATAAGCTATCAAGATTATTTCAAAAAGCTCTCATCCCATGCTCAGCCTCACCAGTGGCAGATCGACCTTGCTGCTGGAGAAGACTGCGAGAACCGATTGGTTCGTATACCGACAGGTTTTGGTAAAACGCTCGGTGTTCTTGGCGGGTGGTTGTGGCACAGGCTGATCCATGAGCGGAACAACTGGCCCCGTCGCCTGGCCTGGTGCCTGCCCATGCGTGTGTTAGTGGAACAGACTGAGCAGCAGGTCCGCAAGTCCCTGCTGGCGATGGGCCTGCTCTGGGACGGAGGAATTCACGACGGGAAAGTCGGCGTTCACCTCCTAATGGGCGGAGCCGATTCTGGCGAGTGGCATCTATACCCGGAGCATCCGGCCGTGCTCATCGGCACCCAGGATATGCTGCTCTCCCGAGCCATGAACCGCGGCTATGCCTCCCCACGCGCCCGCTGGCCCATGGAGTTCGGATTACTCAATCACGACTGCCTGTGGGTGATGGATGAGGTGCAGTTGATGGATGTGGCGCTCGCCACCTCGGCCCAACTGCAGGCGTTCCGTAGTGATGAAGATTCAGCAGGCCGGAGCCTGCGGCCCTGTTATACTTGGTGGATGAGCGCCACCCTCCAGAGCGATTGGCTGAAAAAAAGCCCGGACACCATCGAGATGGCGGCCAAGCTTGCGCCGATCAGTCTCCCTGCGCAAGATCGTGCCGGTCACCTTTGGGATGATGTTCGAAAACCCTGCCGTCTGGAGAAAGTAAAAGATGCAAGGGAATTGGCTCAGTTGATCTTCAACGAACATCAAAACGCCGGGTTCGGAATAACCGGCCCGACCCTGGCGGTGGTCAACACCGTTGACAAGGCGCTGAGGGTTTATGAAGCCCTTTGCAAGGACAAAACTTTGAAAAGCAAAAACACCGATATCCGCCTTGTCCATAGCCGGTTCCGGCCGGCGGAAAGGTCTGCCTGGCGAGGGGAATTTCTCAATCGCGAAGCCTGCGCCCCGGGAACGAATCGCATCATCGTCGCCACCCAGGTGGTGGAGGCCGGCGTGGACATTTCAGCGCGCGTGCTCATCACCGAACTGGCGCCATGGGCCAGCCTCGTCCAGCGGTTCGGCCGCTGCGCCCGCTGGGGTGGTACCGCAAGCATTATTGTGGCTGATATGCCAGCCGGCCATGCCAACGCTGTACTTGAGCAGGCGAAGAACAAACGTAACAAAGAGATCTCGGCAGGAAAAAAGCCAAAAACCTTGGACGAGCAGGAAATCATAAAAGCGGCCGAGGCCAAGACAGCAAAACCCTATGGTTTAGACGAGGTAAGGGCTGCTCGCGCAGCCTTCGCGCACCTCTCCGATGCTGCGCCGCTGAACCTGGAAGCCTTCGAAAAAACGCATACCTACCTCTTGGCGCGCCTCTATCCCTTCGAGCCCCGGCATCTGCTGCTGCGCCATGACCTAGAAGAACTATTCGATACCACTACCGATTTGTCAGGCGCCGACATCGACATCAGCCGCTTCATCCGTTCCGGTGAAGAGCGCGATTTGCATGTCTTCTGGGCCGACGTGCCGGAAAAAAGCACGCCGACTGCGCAGCTGAGGCCTATGCGCGAAGCGATGTGTGCGGTGCCGTTCCTCAAGGCGCGCGAGTGGCTCTGCGGCAAGGAAACCAACACGACTAAAGCCTCCAGCCTGAAAAAAGGCATGCAAGCTTGGGTCTGGGATTGGCTGGACGGCCGCTGGCGCACAGCCCAACGGCTCGATCTTTATCCGGGCCAGACGGTACTGGTAGAGGCCGGCTGCGGCGGCTATAATGCTGAAAAGGGCTGGACCCCGGACAGCACGGAAGAGGTCACACCCGTTGCCTTGGAAGAGCCCGGGCTGGATGAGCTGGCCGACGCCAGCCAGGATTCTGAATCGCTGAGTGCCACCCAGTGGCTGACTATCGCGGTTCACGGTCGACAGACCGGCGCACTGGCCAAAGAAATTGCCCAGGTGCTTGCACCTTCCCATGCCGACCTTTTCGAACTTGCCGGGCGCTGGCACGATGCGGGCAAGGTGCACCCAGCCTTCAACAACTCCATCAAATGCGAAAACCGGCCGCCCCGGCGAGACTTGGCAAAAGCTCCCAAAGAGGCCTGGTTGCCCGTTAGTCGTCTTTACCCCATGGGAGACGGCCAACGCCGGGCGGGCTTCCGCCATGAACTTGCCAGTGCGCTAGCCCTGCTCGAAGTATTGAAACGCCACAACACCGATCACCCAGCGCTGCTGGGCCCCTGGCGGGCACTTTTAATTGATGCCGGCATGGCGCCGCAAACAGCATCGTCGCCGGCAGTCCGGCCCAACCCCCTGGAACAGGAAATCCTCGACCTCAACGCCGCGCACTTCAATCTGGCCGCATACCTTATCTGCGCCCACCATGGCAAGGTCCGCCTGGCCTGGCATGCCTGCCCAGCGGATCAGACCGCCGGAGACGACCTGCCGCGCATCCGTGGCCTGCGGGATGGCGATCTGCTGCCGCCACTGCCGCTGGCCGCCTCTGATCGCACCTTTCACGTCCTGCCGCAAACCTGCATCGATCTGGCACCGGCAGCCGCCGGGCTGAGCCCCCACACCGGTCCCAGCTGGACCGAACGCGTACTGGCGCTGCTGGCAGCGCATGGCCCCTTCACTCTGGCCTGGCTGGAAGCCCTGCTGCGGGCTGCTGACCAGCGGTCTTCCCGCACACCGGTGCAGGATGAACTACTTGAACCGGAGGTGATGTCATGATTGTGCACACCCTTGGCGGTTGCGGCCCGACGCCGCTAGCCCATTATCTCAAGGCCCTCGGCATCCTGCGGCTGGTGGCTGAGCAGGCCGACCCTCAGGTGCGGGGCTGGTGGGAAGGCGAACGCTTCCGACTGGCGACTGTGCTTGACCGGAATGCGCTTGAGGCTTTTTTTCTAGAACGATACCAGCCGACGCCTTTAATTTCACCATGGAACAAAGGATCAGGGTTTTTCTATCGTAATGATCCTGGTCTGACACCGGCTGAGACCTCTCAGGCCTCTCGTGCCACAAAGCTGAGAGCGGGTATTGTCGCCGGTCGTGCCCTGCTCAGTGAAATCACAAAGGCCGACGAGGCCGTACGTGCCATCAAAGCTGAAGCAAGTAGTAGCAAGCTTACGGCGGCGCAGAAAAAAGCACTGAAGCTATCGCCTGACTATAAAAAGCGCCTGGCCGAGGCTGAAAAGGCATTTAAGCTCCAGAAGGGGGAGCTCATACCGCGCATCCGGCTCGCCTGGCGCGGGCCGCACCGGGAATGGATGGATGCGGCTATGGTTTTGGGAGACAACGGTCTTCCTCAGTATCCGGCATTATTAGGCACCGGCGGTAATGACGGCAGGTTCGACTTCACCAACAATTTCCTGCAACGGCTCAACGAAGTCTTCGATCTTTCTTCAAAAAATTGCAGTCCGCGCCATGTTGCCCGACCATGGTTCAGCGGCGCGCTATGGGGTGCACCCACAACCGGCTGCCAATCCGGCTGCGCGGTGGGCCAGTACCTGCCAGGGATGACAGGCGGCGCCAACAGCGGCAACGGGCCGACTGGAGAAAGTCTGCTCAATCCAGTGGATTTCATTTTAATGATGGAAGGTACTGTCCTTTTTACGGCCCATGCGACGCGCAGGTTTGGAGCCAGGGAACAGACGCGTGCAGCTGCACCCTTTGTGGTCAGCGCCCAAGGGGCCGGCTATGCCAGCGCCGCGCAGTCGGACGAAAGCGCCCGAGGCGAACAATGGATGCCGCTCTGGTCACAGCCTTTAACACTGACTGAATTGCGGCGGCTGTTGGCCGAAGGGCGGGTCCAGATTGGAGCGCGCGCTGCCCAGGAACCTCTCGATCTGGCCCGGGCTGTGGCCCGCCTTGGATCTGCCCGCGGCATCACCGCCTTCCAGCGTTATGGATATATCGAGCGCAACGGCCAGAGCAAACTTGCCGTTCCACTTGGCCGCTTTCGTGTACCTAATCATTCTTCGAACCAGCTTTCCTGCCTTGACGATTTAGATGCCTGGCTTGGCCGCCTGCGCCGGGAATCGCGCACAAAATATGCTCCAGCCCGGTTGGATTTGGTGACGAGGCGCCTGTCCGACACCCTCTTTGCCGTAACCCATCACCCGGATGAAAGCCTACGCTGGCAATCGGTCCTGGCGGCCATGGCTGAGGTTGAAGGCGTCCTGCGCACGGGAACCGGCTTGAGAGCCGGTCCCATCCCCCGTCTGCGTCCGGCATGGGTCCAGGCCGCCGATGACGGCTCCGCAGCATTCAGGCTCGGCCTTGCCTGTGCTTTGCAAGCGTCGGATTTCCCACGAATCGGCCCACCTTCCGATCCGGTGCGCCGCCACTGGCTGCCTCTCGACGGGAACCGTTTCGCAACTTCGGGAACCGGAAGCCATGCCAGGATTCAAAACGACCCAGGGGTCGTGCTGGCCGGACGAAAAGGCATCTACGATGCCATCGCCTTGGTCCAGCGCCGGCTGGTCGAGGCCGGGCAGGGCGGAGAACGCCGCCTGCCGCTGTCACCTGCGAGGAAGGCCTCGACCCATCCGTCCGATCTGGCCCGGCTGCTGGCCGGAGAAGTGGATCTTGACCGCACCATGCAGCTCGCCCGCGCCCTGATGGCACTCGACTCCCGACAGTGGGCCACCAACCACTATCCAGCCGCATCTCCGTCCGATGATGCCTATCCCGACGATGCCTGGTTGGCCGTGCGCCTGGCCCTGCTGCCGTGGCCCTTGCCGGACGGCCGGACCATCGGTGCCGATGCCGCCATTTTCCGCCGCCTCGAAAGCGGTGACATTCCTTCGGCCGTAAGGGCCGCCCTGCAACGCCTGCTGGCCGCCGGGGTTAAAACCACCGTGCGCATTGCCGCTTCAGGACCGCAAATCGCCCGCCTGTGGGCGGCGGCCCTGGCTTTTCCCATAACCCAACAGACTGCGGCCAATTTTCTTCGCCGCTTGGACGCTAATAGCTTAAAGGAGAAAACATCATGAGCATCGATCTTTCGCCCCTTGACCAGGTACAGCGTTTGTTGTTCGAAATCCCCCTTGTCCCCCTGCAAGGGCACCGCTTCCAGCCCACCGGCTTCCCAGGCCTGGGGGCCGCGACCTTTCAAACCTCCAATGGGACCTGCCTTCTGGTGGAGAGCGCCCAGAGCATGGCCAATCGGCTGGAGCTGACATGCTGGGATGAAGCCAGGCAGCAGTTGAAATCCGAGCTCAACGGCCTCTCCCACGTAAGAGTCTCGCGCAACGGCGGCTTTCTAACGGACACCATCCTCGAATCCCATCGGCTCAACAGCCCCTATTTACTTGAAAACTCCGATAAAGCCTTTCTCGACACCCTGAAAAGTGAGCTGGGAGTACTGGAGACCGGTCCCATCGATCGGCGCAAGTTCGCCAAGGTGCTTTTAAAATACGACATCGGCTCGCTGCTGCACGGCGTTTTCCTCGCGAAGAAGGATTTGGCCGGCGGCCGGCTCAGGGTGGCACGGGCCTTGTCGGCCTTTATCGAGGCCGACGGCGTGCGCATCGCCGCTTCCGGCGGCGTAAAGAACGATCACGTAAACCCCTCCGGAGAGACCAAAACCGGCTTCGGCAATGTTCCCTTTGCCCGCGACGAGTTCACGGCCGAGCGCATCACACTTTATGTCAATCTTGATCTGTCGCAGATCCGCGGATACGGGTTGGGGGCTGAGGTGGAAAAACTTCTTATTCTCCTATCCCTCTACAAGCTGCGCGCCCTAATCGACGGCAACCTGCGGTTGCGCACAGCCTGCGATCTGTGTGCTGCCAACACATCATTACCCGCAGCAATACCGGAAGGCTTTACTTTACCCGCGCTTGCCGAACTGGCGTCGGCCCTCAAACCAGTGATCGCAGCCTGCAAGGTTCTCATGACAGTGACCGAGATCGCCTACAACGACGAACTGAAGAAGGGCAAAGAGGAGACGGAAGAAGCATCCGAAGATGAAACCGATAAAGACGAGGGCTAAGCCATGCAAACGCTGCTTTTACAATTCCCCGGCCGGCGTTATCACGCCACGCCTTGGGGCCACCACGTCAACGAAGGATTGATCGAATGGCCGCCGTCCCCCTGGCGTCTTTTACGGGCATTTCTTTCCGCCGGCTACGCCTCCGGCCTCTGGAATGGCGACGGGCCGAGTCAAACCGGCCGTGCCCTGATCCAAAAACTGGCCGGAGTCCTGCCCACCTATATCCTGCCGCCGGCTGCCGGCGCGCACAGCCGGCACTATATGCCCTTGGCCAAATTTAAAAACAAACGCGAAGATACCACGATGGTATTCGACACCTGGGCGCAAGTGAACGGCGGCGTCCTGGCAGTTACCTGGGATGTGGAACTGTCGCCGGAAGAAATCGAGCTGTTCACCACCCTGGCCGTGCGTCTGGGTTACCTGGGCCGCTCGGAAAGCTGGATCGCCGCGCGCCTGGCGCAGCCGACCGAGAACCTGCCGGAAGGCTTTGACTGCCACCCTTCGGACGCGCCGCCTTCGCCCGGCTGGGAACAAGTAGCGCTCATGGCGATCCAGGATGAAAACAGCTACGCCCAATGGCGGCAGAGCGCAATTGCTCAGGCATTATCCTCGCTGCCGAAAGTGGATCTCACCAAAAGAAAACCAACAAAAGAAGACAAAAAAGTCCTCGCCCAACACGATCAAATCGCGTCCCAGTACCCCCCGGACCTGATCGCCTGCCTGCAGGTGGAAACCTCCTGGCTGCGCAAGCACGGCTGGAGTCAACCGCCCGGCAGCCGCCGGGTCTTTTATCAGCGCCCGGCGGATGCACTAGAAGCCGGCGCACCCCGCCCGCGTCCTGCCGGGATTGCAGCCCAACCTGTCGAAGCCATGTTGATGTCCATGACCACCGCCGGCGGTAACAACCACGCCCTGCCGTCCATTGTGCGCACCTTGCCTCAGGCCGAACTACTGCACCGCGCCCTGGTCAGCTTCGCGACTCGGAACAACACCGGGTTTTCCGCCGCCCTGATCGGCCGCGATGAAGACGCAAAACCGCTCCGTGGCCCCCATGAACATGCCCACATCCTGCCGCTGGACCTGGATGACGACGGCCATCTGGATCATATCCTGATCTGGGCGCCCATGGGCCTCGATGTAGCGTCCCAACAAGCAGTACGCGACATCCGCCGGACCTATACCAAGGGCGGCATCGGACCCTTGCGGCTGGCCTTGGCTAGCTCAGGCACGCTCGATGATCTTTGCACCGTTGCTGGTGTATACGGTGACAACCTGCGCCATATAGTCGGTCCGTCAAAGAGCTCTTTCCAGTGGAGAAGCATCACGCCATTTGTCCCGCCTCGCTATACAAAAAAGCAAGGCCGTAACACACTTAAAGGGCAAGTTAGAGCCGAACTGGAATCTCGCGGCTTGCAGGCACCACTCCGGATAGAAATCATCGACCCTAAAGAAAATGCGGAAATTTTGCGTTTGCGTCACTTCGTTCGGGTGCGCCGCAGAGGCCCGGCGCCACCCGTTGACTGTGGTTTTGCGCTTAAGTTGGTTTTTGCGAGGCCGGTCAGGGGACCGTTATGTTTAGGGTATGGTTCTCACTATGGCCTTGGGCTTTTGGGAGCTGTGGACTGAGACCAACTTGCGCCACTGCATCGAAAGCGTGACGTTTGCCGCCAACCAATTGAGACTGGTAGTGCTGGGGAAGGCGCGACTGCAGGATCCGCCCGAAGAGGAACCAGTCGCATACCGCAAGGCCAATTCTTACCATGGTTCCAGTAGCCAACCATCAGCTTGCCAGGAAGGTACTCAGGCGATGGAAAAGGAAGGAGTCGTGAAACTCACGGGCCGGGGACGCGCCGCGGTGTGGGAAGTAAACCCAGGAAAGAGATGAGCGATCATTCGTTGACTGGCAGAAATGGTGATGACCCTCGTTAATGCATGTCGGTAAGGCATAGATCATCATACGGAAGCCTGAGTTGGGGGAAGACCAGGAAATCGCATAGGCAGCGTGTAATTCATTCTGTCTGACGACTGATAGGCGGCCTTGAATTTTCAAAGAAAAGGTATCCAATGATGGTCCCGGCTGATCCGACCGACCTTCTGATCCCCGTGCGGATTCTCAATGAGTACGTCTACTGCCCTCGTCTGGCCTACATAATGTGGGTGCAGTGGGAGTTTGCCCGCTGTGCCGGTGCGGTGGGAAGAAGCATAGTCATTAATCGGGCATCAGCCTCGGGTATAGGATCCAATTATTGACAATTCTAAAGTTACACTTAATAATTGTCACATGAAATATTTCCGAAGAATCCTCGAAAGCGAAATCACAAGGGCCGCGAAAGGCTTCCCGGCTGTCCTGCTGACCGGTCCCAGGCGTTCCGGCAAGACGACGCTCTTGCGCCATCTTTATCCGGAGCATGAGTACGTCCTGCTGGAAGATCCGGACGTGCTGGCGCGTGCTGGGGCCGATCCCAGGGCCTTTCTCGACGCGCTTTCCCTTCCCGTGATCCTCGACGAGATCCAGAACCTCCCCGAGCTGTTTCCGTACATCCGCTCGCGGATCGACGCGGATCCCGAAAAAAAGGGGCTCTGGTTTTTGACCGGTTCCCAGGAGGCGCCGTTGATGCGCGGTGTCTCGGAGTCCATGGCCGGACGTGCCGCCGTTTTCTCGCTGCTGCCTCTTTCCGTCGAGGAGTGTCCTCTGGTCTCCCCCTTCCTGGGCGGATTTCCCGAAGCCCTCGCAGCGCCCGAGATCGCGGATATCTGGTTCCGCTCCTATGTGTTGACCTATCTGGAACGTGATGTCCGCGCCATCGCCGCCATCCGCGACCTGGTCACCTTCCGGCGATTTATCGGCCTGCTCGCCACCCGCTGCGGCCAGATGCTGAACAAAACCGATCTCGCCGCGCCCCTGGGCGTCAGCGTCCCGACCCTCGGCCAGTGGCTCAACATTCTTGAAATCACCGGGCAGATCATCCTGGTGGCGCCCTGGTATGAAAACTACGGCAAACGGTTGGTCAAAACCCCCAAACTCTATTTCACAGACTGCGGTCTGGCCGCGTCGCTCCTGGGCATTCGAGACGAAGCGGCGCTGGCGCAATCCCCTTTTCGCGGGGCCTTGTTCGAAAGCCTGGTGGCCTCGGAAATCCTCAAATTCCGACTGGGCCGCGGGCTGGAGCGGGGTCTGTACTACTTCCGGGACCGACAGGGGCTGGAGGTGGATTTCATAGTCGACAACGGAAACAGGAGCATCGTTCTCATCGAGGCCAAGGCCACCCAAACCCCGATGCCGGAAGATGCCCGCCCCATTGCGCGCTTGGTGCCGTCGATCCCGGACTCCGTCCGCTCCAGGTCCCTGGTCGTCTGCGACGGTCCCGCGAACACCCCGGTCCCGCTCAGCCTGGAAGTTCGCTCTGTAACCTGGCGCGGAATACACGGGGCGCTTGCCGATCTGGACAATTGAGGAGGAAACTTCTTGCCAACGAGGCTGAAACCGACACCGCCGGTCCCGAACGAAAAAATAGGGTGTGGCCATGCTATCCAGTGTGCTGCGCAGCAGCCGTGCCATCCAGGTGAACATCCAGATCATGCGCGCATTTACACTCTTGCGCGGCATGTTGGCCGAGTAGGTTCGCGGCGGTCGATTGAAAATCGGCATGCCGGCCAACAGCGACCCCGACAGCAGTATAATAGGCTACCTAAGAATTTAATTGGCTATCAATAGGCTAATTAGTGCGATATCTTTCTGATATGTCAAATTTAACCACCACAAGGTTTGAATCCCTGAGCATGCTGCCAGCCACCGTCTGGTTGCTGGGCGAGTGCATGCAAGCCCGTGGTCAGCAGGAGATGTGGTTGCGGCAGCGGCCGGAAGTACTGGAGGCCCTGCGCGAACAGGCCGTGATTCAGAGCGCTGAATCCTCCAACCGCATCGAGGGCGTGACGGTTGCCGCCAACCGATTGAGACCGGTCGTACTGGGGAAAACGCGACCGCTGGATCGGCCCGAGGAGGAACTGGCCGGGTACCGCAAGGCCCTGGACTGGATCTTTACCCGAAAGCGCCGGGTACGGCTTTCATCCGAAGTCGTCCGCAAGCTCCATGCATTGGCACAGGGAGGCGCTTCCGGCGATGCCGGTCAGTACAAATCACGCGACAACGAGATCATCGAAATTCTTCCGAGCGGCGACCGGCATGTTCGGTTTGTGCCCACATCAGCTAAAGACACTCCGCGCGCCGTGGATTCGCTTTGCGATAACTATATGCAACTACGCGCCATTGAACACATACCGGTTCTAACGCTAATTGCCGCCTGCGTGTTCGACCTGCTTTGCATCCACCCGTTTCGCGACGGCAACGGGCGCGTCTCGCGCCTGCTGACAACATTTCTACTGATGCAGGAAGGGTATTTCGTTTGCCGCTACATCAGCCTGGAGCGGCTTGTGGAGGACCGCAAGGAGGAATACTACAACGTGCTTGCTCGCTGCTCGGCCGGCTGGCATCAGGGAAACAACGAGATCGACCCGTGGTGGAATTATTTTCTCTCCGTCCTGCGGCAGGCCTACGGCGACTTTTCCCAAAGGGTCGAACATGCCCTGGGCCGCCCCACCAAAGGCAACCTGCTGCGCCAAGCCGTCATGGATCAGGTAGGGCCGTTTACGCTTTCCGAGATCCTTGCCATGGTTCCGGCATCCAGCCCACAGCTTGCCAGGAAGGTACTTCAGGCAATGAAAAAGGAAGGAGTCGTGAAACTCTCGGGCAGGGGGCGCGGCGCGGTGTGGGAGGTAAACCCAGAAAAGAAATGAACGATCATACGTCGACTGGCTGAAAGAGTGAAGACACACATCAAAGCATATCGCCAAGACCAGCATCATCATAGGGAAGTCTGAATTGGAGAAAGGCCGCGAAATCGCATAGGCAGCGTGCAATTCGTTCTGTCTGACGACTGAAAGGCGCCATGGATTTTCATAGAAAAGGTATCCAATGATAGCCCACGCTGATCCGACCGCCCCTCTGATCCCTGTGCGGATTCTCAACGAGTACGTCTACTGCCCTCGCCTGGCATACTTGATGTGGGTACAGGGGGAGTTCGTGCACAATGCCGACACCGTGGAAGGCGCCATCCGGCACAAGCGCGTCGACAAAGCCTCGGGAAAGTTGCCGGAATGTCACGAGGCGGAACCGGAGGAAATCCACGCCCGCTCGGTCTATCTGAGTTCTGAAGCGCTTGGGTTGACCGCCAAAATCGATCTCGTGGAAGGCGACGGGGACGGTGTTCAACCGGTGGATTACAAGAAAGGAAAACGCCCACACGTGGCGGCGGGAGCCTATGCGCCCGAGCGCGTCCAGGTTTGCGCGCAGGGGCTGCTGCTTCGTGAGCACGGCTTCCGGTCCGACTATGGATTTCTCTATTTTGCCGGGTCGCGGGAGCGAGTGAAGGTCGATTTCGACGAGGTCCTGGTCAAAGAAACCCTGGATGCGGTCGAAGGTCTGCGAAGAGAAAGTCAAAGCCTCAAGCCGCCCCCACCGCTGGCAGACAGCCCCAAATGTCCGCGCTGCTCCCTGGTGGGCATCTGCCTGCCGGACGAGATCGGCTTTCTGAATCACGGCGCCGATCAGATTCGGGCCATCTACCCCAGGGTCCAGGACGCCTTGCCTTTGTATGTTCAGGCTCAGGGGAGCTACGTGAAGAAGGACGGCAATCAGATGATGATCGAGGAAAAGCGGGAGCGGGTGGCCGAGGCGCGCTACATGGACACTTCCCAGGTGGTGCTCTTCGGCCATGCCGGCATCAGCACGCCGGCCCTGCACGAGTGCTTCCGCCGGGACATCCCGGTCACCTACATGAGCTACGGCGGGTGGTTCATGGGGCACACCGTGGGCACGGGGCACAAGAACGTGCTCACCCGCACGATGCAATACCAGGCCAGCTTCAACGAGAAAACGTGTCTGCGGCTGGCCAGGAAGCTGGTGGCAGCCAAAATCCACAATTGCCGCACGCTTTTGCGCCGCAATTGGAAAAGCATGGACACGGAAGACGAGAAAGCGCCGGCGCCCCTGCTGGTCAGCATGAAAAACGACGTGGCCCAGGCGAGCCGGACGGAAACCATGCCCGTACTACTGGGAGTGGAAGGAAACGCCGCCAGGCGCTACTTTGAAAGCTTCATCGGGATGATCGCGGCAGACAAACGCGACGTGGCCAGCGGTTTCGATTTCAACGGCCGCAACCGCCGGCCGCCGAAAGATCCGATCAATGCCCTGCTTTCCTTTGCCTACGCGCTCCTGACGCGAGAGTGGACCATGGTGCTTTCGGCCGTGGGACTGGACCCCTACCGGGGATTCTATCACCAGATGCGCTTCGGCCGCCCCTCGCTCGCGCTGGACATGATGGAGCCTTTCCGGCCCCTGGTGGCCGATTCGACGGTCATCACGGCAGTCAACAACGGCGAGGTCCAGCCGGGTGACTTCATAACGACGGCCACGGGGTGCAACCTGAAACCCGGGGGACGCAAAGGCCTGATCGCCACCTTTGAACGACGGATGTCCCAGGAGGTGACGCATCCGATTTTCAAGTACCGTATCAGCTATCGGCGCCTGTTCGAGGTTCAGGCAAGGCTCCTGGTCCGATATCTTGCTGGTGAAATCCCCAGATTCCCCAACTTCGTGACCCGGTGAGGGCAATGGAACACGCATATCTTGTCTGCTATGACATTTGCAATCCGAAGCGCTGGCGCAAGGTCTACAAAACCATGAAGGGTTTCGGGGACTGGCTTCAATTGTCGGTTTTCCAGTGCCGCTTGAGTCGGCAAAAGGTCCTCATAATGTCGGCCGCCCTGGGGGAGATCATCAACCACTCGGAAGACCACGTGATGATCATTGACCTGGGACCGGCCGAGAGCGTCAAAATCAGGGTCGATAGCATGGGGAAGCGTTTTGAGCCGATAGAAAGAAAACCGGTGATCGTGTGATTCTTTTTTTGCCGGTGCCACGCGAGCGGTTCGTTGATGCAGAAATCCCGGGCAGCGCTCGCAGGCTATAAGATCTTTGAAAATCTGGTTTTTTTCAGGAAAGAGGCAATTCAAATGAAATGTGTGGCCATCGAAGCGACATTGTTTTATAACCGCTCGCACACGTGCTCTCCAGCCCTTGATGATCGCAGGATTGCGAGGGCGGTAATTTCCGGAGCAGTTCTGCTCCGGCCTCATTGAAGCTATTACAGCGCGAACGACCTCACCACCAAGACCCGCAAATTTCCGGAGCAGTTCTGCTCCGGCCTCATTGAAGCCTAGATTCGACTTCAACTCACTCTTCAAGTTCTCCAATTTCCGGAGCAGTTCTGCTCCGGCCTCATTGAAGCTCCATGCCCTTGTCGGCAAACTCATACCCGCCTTCGGGAAAATTTCCGGAGCAGTTCTGCTCCGGCCTCATTGAAGCAGCATGAGGGCCGTTTTGCCGACGGACGGGCGCGCAATTTCCGGAGCAGTTCTGCTCCGGCCTCATTGAAGCGCAGCATCGACGAGATAGGACAGTCTTGGCACACTTTAATTTCCGGAGCAGTTCTGCTCCGGCCTCATTGAAGCAACCTCCCCCAACGAGCGGCTTCCCGTCTCATTGCCAATTTCCGGAGCAGTTCTGCTCCGGCCTCATTGAAGCTGGATAGCCCGCCGATGATTAAAACCTAAAAAATAGAATTTCCGGAGCAGTTCTGCTCCGGCCTCATTGAAGCGTTCCAATGGGTGGAAGAAAAAACGGTGGGGTCTGAATTTCCGGAGCAGTTCTGCTCCGGCCTCATTGAAGCTAGTAGATTTCCGCATAGGGGTTGCCGTTTCCAGCCAATTTCCGGAGCAGTTCTGCTCCGGCCTCATTGAAGCGGGTTAATTCGTGGGAAAGCATCGCCCCGATACCGAAGAATTTCCGGAGCAGTTCTGCTCCGGCCTCATTGAAGCACTGTAGGGTTCTTGTGCTTCTTGACAAAATCCCAAGTAATTTCCGGAGCAGTTCTGCTCCGGCCTCATTGAAGCCTCTTGTAGGTAGGCGTCTGACGCTTCGTCTTTCAAATTTCCGGAGCAGTTCTGCTCCGGCCTCATTGAAGCTCTTAAATGCCGCTCGGTTTCCTCGGGCTTTTCATCCCAATTTCCGGAGCAGTTCTGCTCCGGCCTCATTGAAGCCGGCATTTCAAGGTGTTCCGGAACCCCTTCATCGACGACAATTTCCGGAGCAGTTCTGCTCCGGCCTCATTGAAGCCGGCCCGCCTTCCGGAACGCCGCGTGGAGCTGCTCAAATTTCCGGAGCAGTTCTGCTCCGGCCTCATTGAAGCTGGTCGCTTTGTTCCGTCAGAGCGGTTGCGGCAACCAATTTCCGGAGCAGTTCTGCTCCGGCCTCATTGAAGCTGGATCTCCGCATGCCCGAGATGGACGGGCTCGAATTCAATTTCCGGAGCAGTTCTGCTCCGGCCTCATTGAAGCGTGTTCATGATGAGCGTGCTGAGGTCGTAATCCTTCAATTTCCGGAGCAGTTCTGCTCCGGCCTCATTGAAGCACCGTCACCGTCTGCATGTCTTTCGGAAACGAGTGAATTTCCGGAGCAGTTCTGCTCCGGCCTCATTGAAGCAGCGCCTCGGCGTGGTTCGTCCAGGTCTTCCCCGGCAATTTCCGGAGCAGTTCTGCTCCGGCCTCATTGAAGCCGTTTTCGATGTCGATTTCGATGGCTGTTACATATGAATTTCCGGAGCAGTTCTGCTCCGGCCTCATTGAAGCAATAGTGAAGGGGATTGAAACCGGATTGAAAGTTTTTAATTTCCGGAGCAGTTCTGCTCCGGCCTCATTGAAGCATCACTTCAACGCAATCACCGTGGTACATAGCCCAAATTTCCGGAGCAGTTCTGCTCCGGCCTCATTGAAGCACGAGGCAGGGTTAGGCGTCGATACCTCAAGAGCTGTAATTTCCGGAGCAGTTCTGCTCCGGCCTCATTGAAGCAAATAAATAAGGGCTGCGTTTGCAGCCGTTTTTGTGAATTTCCGGAGCAGTTCTGCTCCGGCCTCATTGAAGCGAAAAGTTTCGCGAGGTGGTACGGGGGCTGCAGGGAATTTCCGGAGCAGTTCTGCTCCGGCCTCATTGAAGCGCCATTTCCGCAAGTTCGTTATCAGACTTTCCGGGAATTTCCGGAGCAGTTCTGCTCCGGCCTCATTGAAGCAATGGGGGTCGCCGTCCATAATTGACAACCAGTTGGAATTTCCGGAGCAGTTCTGCTCCGGCCTCATTGAAGCTATAGTTCCGGTATGAGTTCTTTTGCTCTCTGGGCAATTTCCGGAGCAGTTCTGCTCCGGCCTCATTGAAGCCATCCTCAGCGCATGGGACTTGCCAGGGCCAGCAGCAATTTCCGGAGCAGTTCTGCTCCGGCCTCATTGAAGCAAGGTCAGCACAGCATCTCCGGTAACGGCTCCGAAAATTTCCGGAGCAGTTCTGCTCCGGCCTCATTGAAGCAATCGTTTTCTTCCGCTTGCCCGATTTTTTGCCGATAAATTTCCGGAGCAGTTCTGCTCCGGCCTCATTGAAGCGCTTGTAAAAGATGGGTTGCTTATCCGATCTGACTCAATTTCCGGAGCAGTTCTGCTCCGGCCTCATTGAAGCTTACTTGCATGTCACCTTGCATGTCACCATTGACCAAATTTCCGGAGCAGTTCTGCTCCGGCCTCATTGAAGCGGATTTGGAACATGCCTGCGATGAGACGGGATGGAAAAATTTCCGGAGCAGTTCTGCTCCGGCCTCATTGAAGCAGGGATTGATACGGGAGGATATGGAGAGGGCAGAAAGAATTTCCGGAGCAGTTCTGCTCCGGCCTCATTGAAGCTCAGGGGTCAATGTCATGGGGTTTCTCCGGCAAAGCCAATTTCCGGAGCAGTTCTGCTCCGGCCTCATTGAAGCACCTTGCCGGCGGACACCCGGGCCCCGTCCTCGGGTAATTTCCGGAGCAGTTCTGCTCCGGCCTCATTGAAGCTAATGCGGCTGCCGCTGATCGAACGCCTGGACCTGCAATTTCCGGAGCAGTTCTGCTCCGGCCTCATTGAAGCAGCGGGGTCCCCATGTCCGAGGAAATCGGGCTCCTGAATTTCCGGAGCAGTTCTGCTCCGGCCTCATTGAAGCTTTTTCAAGACATCGGAGATCGTGCCCGTGGAAGGCGAATTTCCGGAGCAGTTCTGCTCCGGCCTCATTGAAGCTGGTGCCGGTGCCGCAAAAGTCCGGACCGGCGGCCAAATTTCCGGAGCAGTTCTGCTCCGGCCTCATTGAAGCATCGGGTGGGCCACCTGGCATTGCGTGAGGCCGGCCACAATTTCCGGAGCAGTTCTGCTCCGGCCTCATTGAAGCCTGTGGGGCGTTCGTTTCAAGTCGGTAGAATCCACCTTAATTTCCGGAGCAGTTCTGCTCCGGCCTCATTGAAGCGTCCCTCACGACCGAGCCAAGCGTCATGGGACATGTAAATTTCCGGAGCAGTTCTGCTCCGGCCTCATTGAAGCTACACCACACACTTAGACGGCCCGGCTTGGCCGGGAGAATTTCCGGAGCAGTTCTGCTCCGGCCTCATTGAAGCTCATCGACCCCGAAACAGGGAAAATGCAGGAGTGGGAAATTTCCGGAGCAGTTCTGCTCCGGCCTCATTGAAGCGCCACCCGCCAGCGGATGAGCGCGGCCACGGCCTGGAAATTTCCGGAGCAGTTCTGCTCCGGCCTCATTGAAGCTGGTCCGCCACGACCTGGCCCCACCGTTTTAGCCCGTAATTTCCGGAGCAGTTCTGCTCCGGCCTCATTGAAGCATCGAAAACTGGCGGGCTCGAAAAGGCGGGCCGGTCCAATTTCCGGAGCAGTTCTGCTCCGGCCTCATTGAAGCAATACGTTTGGGATTAAGCCAAACTCTCCTTCAGTAAATTTCCGGAGCAGTTCTGCTCCGGCCTCATTGAAGCATCTCATGTGGGGCAACGTTACCATCAACGACGAAAATTTCCGGAGCAGTTCTGCTCCGGCCTCATTGAAGCAATGAGTTTACTCACCCGACGGGGCGGGTAGCTCAATTTCCGGAGCAGTTCTGCTCCGGCCTCATTGAAGCTGTGATTATCGGCCTGCGACGGGGCGAGATGAGGCGTGCCCGGTCGCAGCGCCGCCAATGACCAAGCGAGCCCGAAAAGCACGAAAAATCGTGGCCTTGATTTCACCTCTGATTCGCCATACTCGTGTTCATCCGGACGGCGTCAATCAAAGCCCGTGCTTCACCTTATGTTCGGCGATTTCAAATACGGCATTTTCCAGGCCATCGCCGAAAATTGCCTGAAATCAAAGGGCATCGCCGCCCGTCATTCATTCATTACGAGGTGATCGGATGCAACATCTGATTGAAAGGTACAATCTGGCTCCCCACCCGGAAGGGGGCTATTACCGGCGGATCTACCAGTCGGCGCAGTCGGTGAAATCCTCCGCCGCGGGCGCGGAGCGGCGGGCGGTGACCCATATCTATTATTTGCTGGGCCGGGGCCAGATCAGCCGGTTTCACCGGGTGCTGCACGACGAGATCTGGAACTTCTACGAAGGATCTCCGCTGCGGCTCGTGATCTTCGACGGGACGACGGCGCGGGAGGAGATCCTCGGCCCGTCCTCGGGCTACGCCGCGGTCGTTGCCGGAGGGCTGTTCCAGGCCGCCGAATCGACCGGGGACTACAGCCTGGTGGGATGCACCGTCGCTCCAGGATTCGAGTTCGAAGACTTCTCCTTCCTGACGGAGTTCCCCGAAGAAGTCCGGAACCTGGAGCGGAATGCTTCAGGATACAATAGATTTCTATAGTGTCCGGCCAAATCGAATTTAGGATCCATCCTCCTCCGGCTCCGTTGAAGCCCCTTTCCTCGCTTCTAGTTGATCGCGACTCGCGGCTTTCCGCTCGCTGCTATCGCCTTTCTGCTCGTTGCTCGCTACTCGCTACTCGCTACTCGCTGCCCGCCCCTCGCTGCTGATTTCCGCATCCCGGTATTCCCCAATGATTACGATCCAAGCGCTTCGTAGGCCGCGTCGAGAATGGACGCGGAGGCGGAAAGCGCATCCCTTTCGTCGTCCGGGAGGCGCCCCCGGATGATGCGTTCGACGCCGCCGCCCGAAACGACGCATGGAACGCTCAGGCAGACGTCCTTCAGGCCGTATTCTCCAGACAGGCGGGTGGAAACGGTCAGGACGCTCTTCTGGGCGCGGAGGACGGCTCCGGCGATCCTTACCAGGGCGAGCCCCACCGCGTAGGAGGTCGCCCCCTTGTATTCGATGATGTGATAGGCGCTTTCGCGGACCTGCCGCTCGATTTCCGCCTTGACCCCCTGCCAGTCCTCGCATCCGCCGCAGACCTCGCAGTAGGCGTCGATGCGCATGCCGCCGACATGGGCCATGGACCATGCCGCGAATTCGCTGTCTCCGTGCTCGCCCAGCATGTAGGCATGGACGTTGTGCACATCGACGCCGCAGTGCTGGCCCAGCAGGAATCGGAGCCGTGCGCTGTCCAGGACGGTTCCCGAGCCGATCACCCGCTCTCGCGGCCATCCGGTGGCCTCCAACGCCACCCGGGTGAGGACGTCGACCGGGTTGGAAACGACCACCAGGACGGCCTGGGAACCCGAGTCCGCAATCTCCCGGACAATCGCCTCGATGATCGAGGCGTTGCGTTTGAGCAGCTCCAGGCGGCTTTCACCCGGACGCTGTTTGGCCCCCGCGGTGAGAACCACCAGGCGTGCGTTTCCATAGTCCTCCGGGCCGCCGACCCGAATCCGGACGGCAGGATAGAAAGGCTGGCCGTGGGAGAGATCGAGGACCTGCCCCCTGGCCAGACCCGTGTTGGCGTCGATCATGGCGATCTCGTCGGCCAGTCCGCTCTGGGCCAGTGCATAGGCAAACGTGGCGCCGACCGCGCCGGCCCCCACGACCACTACCTTTCGCGGCCCCCATTTTTCATACCGGTTTTCCATTTGTCATCCCGCTTGCAACGCTCATCGACCGTCATTAGCGTTCGCCAAAGAGTGTACACCATCCGGCTTGACCGGAAACGACAAGGAGGCGACCCATGCTGCTGTGGATTCATCCGATCGTGCAGGGGCTGACCGCCCTGCTGGCAATCTATGTTCTGGCGCTCGGGCTGTCGAGGTTCGCCGCCCGGCACCTTGGCATGAACACCAAATTTCAGTGGAACCGCCACGTGGCCATGGGGAAGATCGTGGTCATCGTCTGGGCCGCGGGCGCCCTGGGAGGGCTGGCCGTCACCTACCTGACCTATGGGAAAGTCTTCACGGAGAGCCTGCATTTCCGGATCGGGCTGCTCATCCTGCCGGTCCTGCTGGTCACCTGGATTACCGGGACTCGCATGGACCGCAACCGGAATCAATCGAACGTTCTGCCCGTCATCCACCTGGCGAACAATGTTCTCCTGTTGATCCTGGCCGGTTTTCAGGCGGTAACGGGTTTGGGAATCGTGCAGAACGCGCTTCTGAAATAGGCGGCAGGGAAGCCCCCGCATTGCGCAAGATAATGGGAATAATCAAGAATGACCATCTCCTAAAACGTTCATTTTGAACCGTGAAGAGCATGAAGTTCATGAAGAAAAAACAAGAAAAGTGTTGTGATTTCTACTTCATGCCCTTCGTGGCTTGACCAGAAAATCCTCATCGGGGAGTTTCAATCGGTATCGATAGCGCTATCGGTATCGCTATCGGTATCGGTATCGGTATCGGTATCGGTATCGAACAAAGGATCGATAGGCTCAAAGATCAAGGGGCCATGATCCTGTATCAATTTTTTTTTCTGAATTCTCCTGAGCGGCGAACCCTGTCGGGAATTCAGCACTTCACTGGCCCCCTCGATCCCTCGGCCCCTCCGCCCCTGGATCTCTCGGCCCCTCCCCCTTCCGCCCTTCGCCCCCTGGACCCCTTGACACCTGGACCCCTTGACCCCTTGGCCCCTTGACACCTCGGCCCCTTGACCCCTCGACCCCTTGACACCTCGACCCCTTGACACCTCGACCCCTCGCCTTTTGCGCCCCCTCGCCCCCTCGCCCCCTCGACACCTGGACCCCTATGCTTTTATATAAGTCCCGAAAATGATAAAAGGCTGCCGACCTGAACATCAGCCGGTGCCCGAAAGAGGTGCGAGATGACGGACAGCCCTTCGATCAAGGCGGTATTCCCGAAAAAGACAGCCCCTGACTACCCGGATGCGCTAAAGCCGGAAAACGTCCGGGCGGTCCTCCGGTTTCATCGATCCGTGCCCGGCTACCGGGCCACTCCGCTGCACTGCCTGCCGGAGCTTGCCGCCCGTCTCGGCCTTCGGAACATTTACGTCAAGGACGAGTCGCCAAGATTCGGCCTCAAGGCATTCAAGGCCCTGGGGGCCACGTGGGCCCTCGCACGGATCCTGTGCGAAAAGCTGGGGCTGGAGCCGTCGGACGTCGATTTCCTCGACTTGAAGCAAGCCGCCGTGCGGCTCGAGGACATGGTGTTCGTCACGGCCACGGATGGAAACCACGGCCGGGGGCTTGCCTGGGCCGCTTCCCTGCTGGGATGCCGGTCCGTGGTCTACATGCCCGCGGGGAGCGCTCGCAGCCGGGTGACGGCGATCGAACAGGAAGGCGCAACGGTTCGGGTGACGGATCGCAATTTCGACGGCGCCGTCAGGATGGCTGCGGCGGCGGCAAGGGACAATGGCTGGCACCTGGTCCAGGACACGGCCTTCGAGGGCTATGCGAAGGTTCCCGCCTGGGTGGTCCAGGGCTACACCACCATGGCCCGGGAAGTGCTGGAGCAGCTCGGGGAAAAGGGCCTCGAAACGCCGACCCATCTGTTTCTCCAGGCCGGCGTCGGCTCGATGGCGGCGTCCGTTCTGGGCTACTACGCGAACACCCTTGGCGACGCCTGCCCGAGGACTCTCATCGTGGAGCCGCACCAGGCCAACTGCATGTATGAATCCGCCCTCGCCGACGACGGCACGCCGAAAGCGGTGAAGGGAGACCTCAATACCATCATGGCCGGGCTGGCCTGCGGGGAGCCTAGCCCGTTTGCCTGGAAGGTCCTGAGGGATTTCGCGGCCGGATTCGTGTCCTGTTCCGATGACGTCGCCGTGGTAGGCATGCGGCGGCTCGCCAGGCCCCTCGGCAACGATCCCTCGATCGTTTCGGGAGAATCGGGCGCCGTCGGGATCGGCCTGATCTGCCGCCTCGCGGCAGACCGAACGCTTGCCGGAATCAAGGAGCGGATCCGCCTAGACCGGGATTCCGTCCTCCTTTGCTTCAGCACGGAGGGCGACACGGATCCGGACAATTACCGCGCCATCGTATACGGGAGACCCGACGGCGGGAAGCGGGCCTGACCGGCGGCCGGCGGCATGCGGAGATCACGTTCTTCCGAGCGGAATTCCACCTGGTCCGCCCACGGCGCTGCGTCCATCCAGTAAAACGCCGTGGATCGCCTTGATCCATCACCTGCCGACCGTTACCACGATCTTGCCCTTCTGCCGGTTGGACTCCATGCGGCGATGGGCGGCGACGATCTCCTCCAACGGGAACGTGCTGTCGATCAAGGGATTGAGGGTTCCGGACTCGAGCCCCCGGGTGACGAACGCCTTACCCGCGGCCAGTCTGTCCGGGTCATTGACGATCTCGAACAACAAATAGCCGCGCACGGTCAGGCTCTTGGCCAGGGCGTCGAACAGCGGGAAGTGCGCAGGATCGGGCGACAGGGCGCCGTATTCGAAGATAACGGCTCCGGGGGCCGCGGCCTTTGCCAGCTTCTCCAGGAAGGATCCGGCCACCGGATCGAAGATCAGCTCGACGCCCTTGCCGCCCGTCAGCTCTTTGGCGCGGTCCGCAAGATCCTCCTCATCGGTCACGATCACGTGATCGGCCCCCGCCTCCAGGAGGAAGCCTTCCTTTTCCGGCGTGCGCGTGGTGGCCAGGGAAGTAGCGCCAATGGACTTGACGATCTGAATGGCCGCCAGGCCGACGCTGCTGCTCGCCGCTGTGATCAACACCGACTGGCCCGCCTGAAGCTTCCCCACGTCCACCAGCGCGCCATAGGCGGTCAGGTACTGCATCCAGATGGCGGCGCCCTCCACCGGGGAAAGCGCTGAGGGATACCCCGCCACGGCATGGGCCGGCACCACTGCGCTTTCGCCGTAGACCCCGTAGCGGCTCAGCGAAAACGAGGGGATGGTGCTGACCCGATCGCCGATCTTCACGCCGTGCACTCCGGGCCCCACGGCATCCACGATGCCCGCGGCTTCGTAGCCGATTCGGGAAGGCAGCCGGGGCTCCTCCAGATACATTCCCCGGCGAAACATCACTTCGGCGCGGTTGAGGCCGATGGCTTCCACCTTCAGCCGGACTTCCCCTTCACCGGGGTCCGCGGGCGGCATGTCTTCGAGCCGAAGCACTTCGGCATCTCCGGTTTCATGAAAGCGGACGATTTTAGGCATACGGCACCTCCTTGATGTGAATCCGTCAGGAAAGATGCGGTCGTCCGACCCGGATTGCAAATCGGACCCCGTCGGCCGGGTCCGGAAGGAAGCAGCATATCCCGAAATGTCAATTTTTATTCAGAGAACGCGCGGCCCAGACGGCGCCGAATCCCGGAAGTCCCAGGATCACGAAGGCCCATCCCCAGTTTGCGTAGTATTCCTGGCCTATTCCATGGGGGTTGGTCCAATCCAGAACGGCGCCGAAGACGACGGGCGAAATGGCGCCGGCCCCGAACCCGAAGAGGGACCTCAGCCCGAAGGCGGTGCCCAGATAGGCGGGCGACACAACTTCGGTCAGGCCCACGGAAAGCACCGGGGAGTCGCCCAGAGCCGCGAAGGAGTAAACGATGCCGATCGCGAGAACGGTCATCAGAGGCAGCTCGATGGTCCACCCGAAGAATAGAGAGCAAAGAGTGCTGATGCTTGCCATGACCACGATCACGCCGGCCCGGCCGACCCGGTCGGACAGGGCGCCCATGGTAAAGGACGCCACGAGGCCCGCCAGATGAAAACCCGCGGCGACATAGGCCCCAAGGCCGGCCGCGGTCAGTCCCAACGATCCCTGCCGAACCAGGCACGCCGTCATGAAGGCGGGGGTCCAGGCCCACAACCCCAGGAGTTCCCAGCAGTGAAGGGTGTAAGCCGTGATGAGCAGCACCGCCGGCCTGTTGCCCAGCACCTCCTTCCGGAAGCTCTGCTGTTTCCGGCGCGGCGTGACCGTATCGCGCGTACCGGCCAGGGTGATCCACGAGAGGACGCCTCCCGCCAATGCCACGATGGCGGTCGCGTAGAAGGATAGCGCGTAGCCTCCCAGGGGCAGGGTGAGTCCGCTCAGCCCCAGCGACATCACGTATCCCAAGGGGGAACTCGCGATGTAAAACCCGACGGCCATGCCCCGCCGGTGCGAGGGGTAGCGTTCGGTGACCAGGATCAATCCGGTGGTGTAGCTCCCGCCGATGGCAAGTCCGACAAGCGTGTACAGGAGTTGGGCCGAGAAATACTCCCTTGCGAATACGGCGAACGCCATCGCCAGGATCGCCCCGCCCACAGTGGAGGCGATGTAGAGCATTTTCGATCCGAATCTGTCGGCAAGGGTGGAGATGACCAGGAGAGAAACCGCATAGCCGATCTGGTAGCCGCTGGTGATGGAGCCCGCAACGGCCGCGGACATTTCCCATTCCTTCAGCAGTATCGGCAGGGCGCCGGCATAGACCATGGCCACGGTCTGGCCCATTGCCCTGCCCAGGCAAAGCCCCGTGAGCCACCAGTCGATTCGCGTAGCGGGGATGTATTTCATGGAAAGCTTCCGATCACGAGAAAAGCAAATATGCCAGAGATTGCGGGAGAACGCGATGGGATATTCCTTCAGGATTGCAAATGTCCGAATGCTACTGGGCAAAATGGATCGGCCATCCGGCTCAATGCGGGTTTCCACCCATTGTCAGCATGGGAGGACTCTTGTAATCAATACAAGGGCATTGTCAGACCGATGCCGGGGTCTCGATGCGGAGCATGACGCTTTCGCAATCCAGGGGATACCGGGATGGAACCGGGAAAGGAGACATCATGAAAATCATTATCACGATTCTGGCCGCGATTTGTCTGGCGATAACGCCATAGGCATCTTTTGCCGGCAAAGGCGGCGGCGGGGGAGGAGGAAACAAGGAACCCAGTCAGAAGGCCTACCAAAAAGCCGACCCGAAGGCGAGGTTCATGCGGGAGGAAAATGCGAAGCCGTCAGGTGACGCCATCAGGCAGAAAAAGCGCGAGCGGGTCGAGGCGGTCAAGGGTGAAGGCCAGGGCAAGGGTAACCAGGAGCGGCACAAGAAAAGAGAACACAAGGAAGGACAGCAAACCGATTGACAAGACCGCGGCACAAGGAAGGATATCAACGGAATGGTTTCGTTAGAGTTCCAACCGCTATTGGGATCGAAATAAAGGGATATAGGTGTCAAGGGGCCGAGGGGTCAAGGGGCCGAGGGGTCAAGGGGCCGAGGGGTCGAGGGGCCGAGGGATCAAGGGATTGAGTGCGATGCAAAAACACAACAGGGGCCACCTTCAAAGAAAACCCGTAAAATATCAAAGCCTTGACACCTTGACCCCTTGACCCCTGGACCCCTTTGCTACCTTGCCCCCTGGACCCCTTGACCCCTGGACCCCTTTGTTTCCTTGACCCCTCGGCCCCTTGACCCCTTGACCCCTGGACCCCTTTGCTACCTGGACCCCTTTGTTTCCTTGACCCCTCGGCGTACCTGGGCGCCCCTATTTAGCGCCGCCACCCGAACCACCCGAGCCGCCACCCGAACCACCCGAGCCGCCGGAGCCACCACCGGCGCCTCCAGATCCACCTCCGGACCCACCGGCACCGCCTCCGGAACCGCCGCTGCCGCCTCCCGAACCGCCGGAACCGCCTCCGGAACCGCCCGATCCGCCCGCGCCTGAAGCACCACTGTTGCCACCCTTTCCGATAGAGGCCGCATGCCGGCCGGCGATCTGTTTGCCTGTCGCCCCTTGGGCCGCCTGGTTCGCGAATCGATGGCGAAGCTGGTTCATTTCCCGGTAGGTGTACTGATTCCGCAAGGCCTGGCAGACGATGTCGCTCACGTCGGAGGAAGGCATACCCAACCTGGCCGTGGTGCGTACGGTCTGAAGGGTCTGAATGGCGAGATGCTCGTCCTCCGCCCTGTTGCGCGTTTCCTGGCGGTTTTGCGTCCTGGCTTGCAATTGCGCCGCCACCGCCTCCACATCCTCGGGCGTCATCCCGGCCGCCATGCTGTCGGCAATGAAGCCGGTCAGGGCGCCGGCAACCGCCGCATCGTCGGTCAGGGATCTGGCCGTCCGGTTGGCATGGGCGTAACGGTCGCGCACCGTTTCCATGGCGGCGACGACATTCTGCTCCCGGACCTGCTTGGCCATGCCCTCCATGGCCTTGTTCATGACCGGCTCGGTAGGCAATCCCGCCCGGGCGGCCTCCATGACCACCTGCTGGGCTCGCACGCGGTTTTGCTCCTGAAACCGGCTCCGGACCATCTGGGTCAGCATCTCGCGGGCCTGAGCTTCGGGGACGCCCTGAGCGCTCATTTCGCGGACCTGGAGTTCGACGCTTTGCCGGGCCTGTTCGGAAAGACCCGGTGCGTCGTCGGCAAAAGCCGGCGGAACCAGGCAAAATACGCAAACAACGGCAATGATCGCGGCAATGGATTTCATGATGCCTCCTCGTGGGTTGGAATGGATCGTTTGAACGTAAAACGGGGAAGACGCGGAAAGGTTACAGGCGGGGATCGAAAATACAGTTTTCGGAGCCGAAGTCGTCCCTTTCCTTCAATCGGCACGGCGGGACGAAGGGCCGGCCGTCCAGGAGGTAGAAGTAGCGGAAAACCCGGTCCGCCGGCAGGCCCACCACCCACCGGCCACCCTCCTTCCGGGCCTCGCGGGGCGCGAAGCCGTCCAGGCTGGACGCAAGCGAAACCCTTTCGGCCTCCGTTCGTTCCAGGTACATCAAGACCCGATCGTCCTGAACACGCTGGTAGTGGCTGGCACAGCCCGCCATCAGGGCCATGGCCGCGACCATCGCCGGGAGATATTTCATATGGCGGCCTCCGTGTTCAAGATGGAGTTCTCCCCGCCGAAATCGTCCCTTTCACTGGCGGGCACGGTGGGGTCCGCCATCCGGTGCTTGCCGTCCAGGATATAGGCGAAGCGGTGCTCGCCGGTGGGCAGCGGCAGGGTGAGCTCCCAGTAGCCGCTGTCGCCCACCTGCTGCATGGGAACCCGCTGCCAGCCGGTGAAGGTGCCGGTCAGTTCCACCCGACCGGCAGCCGGTTCGAAGAGAACGAAACGGTTGGCGCACTGCGGGGCGGTGGCGGGGGCGTCGTAAAAGCTGAAAAACAGCAGTACGGCGACGGCAAACCCTGCGGCGGCATAGCTGAATGGCTTGAAAAAGTTTGCAACGGTCATGCGGAACGACGGCCGCCGGGATTTTTCAAATGCCGCGACCGGCAGCGCCGGAATCTCCCTCAGCAAGGATTCCTGTTCCAGCAGTTCCAGCGTTTGGGCATAGAACGAACCGTCGGAACGTACTTTTTCCACGAACCGCTTTTTCTCTTCAAGGTTCATCTCGTTGTCGATGTACATGCTGGCGAGATAATCCATCACAAATCTCCGTCCTTGAGAAGGGTCCTCAGCCTGAGGCGCGCGCGGTGCACCTTGACCTTGACGTTGGCCTCGGTGATGTCGAGCAGTTTGGCGATCTCCCGGTAGGAAAACGCCTCGGTCGCCAGAAGGGCGATCAGTTCCCGGTCGACCGGTTCGAGCCGCTGGATGGCCGCTGTCACCCGGTCGAGCGCCTGCTTTTCCATGAGCCGGTGTTCCGGATCGCCAGACCGGGGCGCCGCGGGTTCGCCATGGATGGCGTCCTCGCGGCTCTTCCGGACGGCGTCGAGAGCGGCGTTCCGGGCGATGGTGAACAGCAGGGAGCGGTTGGCGACTTTGCGGCCATAGCGGGCCAGGTAGCGCGTGAAGCTCTCCTGCACGAGGTCGCTGGCCAACGGGTAGCTGCCGGTCAGGCGCAGCAGATAGGCCAGCACCCGTCCACGGTTCTCGGAATAGAACGACGCGTAGGCTTCCATTGTTTTTTATAACGATACGGACCCGCGAAGGTTACACGTGACGGCGGATTTTTTGAGGGGCTTTGCCCCATAGATCCATCTTCACAGCACTACACCGGACCTATTATAGGGGCAACCCTCGTGTTTTTGGCAGGCAATCGGCGTTGTGCCTGTTGCGGGGTAAGGGGCGACAACGAACTTTTGGATGGCTGCCGCCCTTGGCTTGAGCTCGAGTCCGCGAGCAGGGGCGCGGGTGGCAGGAGCCGGCAGGCGGCCCCGCTGGGGAAGCAGCCTGCCGGCGTTCGACTTGACGGGCGTCGAAACCCGCCGTTGAATGGTCAACGGAAGGACGGCTACATGGCAGCCTTGCGGGCCTCCTCGAGCCATCCGTTCCATTTTTCCTGGTTTTCGGCGATCCACTCGTCCACGTGGCGCTCGATGTCCGCCTGGGATTTCTCACCCTCGTCCATCCGGGTATTCTGCGCGTTGATATCATCCAAGGGAAGCTCGAAAACCTCGAAGAACTTTCTGGCCGCCGGATTGTCGGCAAGGAATTTCTTGTTGGCGACGATCCGGATGTCGTTCACGACGAAGCCCAGCTTTATCGGGTCCGAAACCGCTCCATCGAGTCCGGAAACCGTCATCTTGTCCACGAAGGGCTTCTCGGATTCCATCGGCTTGATCTCCGGCACGTTGATCCACATCACATCCTCGCCGGGCTTCAGCTTGTAGGTCGTCCAGTTGGGCGTCCAGGTGTAGAAGAAAATGGGCCCGCCGGACCGGTAGCTTCCGATGGCCGATGCCATTCCGGCCTCGTACCCGGCCGTGATGGCGTTGACGTGATCATGGAGGTCATAGGCTTCCATGTGGTAGGTGATCACCTTTTCGCACCCCCATCCCGGCGGGCAGGCGGTGAGATCGGCCTTGCCGTCGCCGTTGGTGTCGAAGGCCTTTTTCACCTCGTCCCGCTTGAAGTCGTCGAGGGACTTGATATCGAACTTCTCCACTTCCTTCTTGGAGGCGAGATATCCCTGAAGACCTCCGGACTCGGCGATGTAGCCGACAGCCTCGGCCTTTTCGTCGAAATCCTTCGGCAGCTGTTCATCGTGGAGCGGAAACCAGGCGTTGGCCCAGTAATCCACGTCGCCCAGGGTGACCGACTTGTAGAAAATCGGGTTCTGAAGGTCCTGGGGAGCCTTGACCGTATAGCCCAGGGATTCCAGACCACGGCGGACGAGCGCCTCATTGAAGAAACCGGTGTTCCACGTGGCGCGGCCCGGCTGGACCGTGACCCCCTCACCCGGCTTATCGTTCGCCGCCATTGCCGTCGGTACGGCCAGCGCCATGCAGACAAGGGCGATCAGTAGCGTTTTGATTGAAGTGTGCATGATTCCTCCTTCTTAGTGGGTTTGAAGTTGACGATTCAGGCCCGAAAACCCCCGCCGAACCGCCCGCCGATTCGGCGCCTTATTTCTTTCGCGCCATCGACTGGGTAATCCGGTCGAGCACGATGGCGATCAGGACGATCCCCAGACCGCCGATCACCGCCCGGCCGATGTCAAGCGTGTTGAGCCCCAGAATCACGGGCGAGCCCAGGCCGCCGGCGCCGATGAGCGCGGCGATCACGACCATGGAGAGCGCCATCATGATGGTCTGGTTCAGGCCTGCGAGTATCGTGGGCATTGCCAGCGGAATCTGCACCCGCGTGAGCACCTGGCCCCGGTTGGCCCCGAAGGCCAGGGCCGCTTCCACCAATTCCGGGTGCACCTGGCGGATGCCGAGACTGGTCAGACGGATAATGGGCGGAAGCGCAAACACGATCGTGGCCAGGACGCCGGCCACGTTGCCGACGGAAAACAGCATCACGATCGGCACCAGATAGACAAAGGCCGGAGTGGTCTGCATGGCATCGAGCACCGGCCGGATGGCGGCTTCGAATGCGTCGCTGCGGCCGGCCCAGAGGCCAAGCGGAATGCCGACGATCGCGCAGAAGACCACCGAGGAAAGTACCATGGCCAGCGTCGTCATGGTTTCGGACCAGAGGCCGAGAAGCCCCACGAACGTCATGGCGACGATCGAAAAGACGGCGAGCGTCTTGCCCGAGTATCGCCAGGCCAGCAGGCTCACGACCAGGATGACGACAACGGGCGGGAGCGCATTCAGACCGGCATCGAATCCGGACAGCGTCTGGTCCACCGGCCACTTGATGGCCTGAAAAAAATCCCGGTGATTGTCCACAAGCCAGTCGACGGCCTGAGACACCCATATGTCCAGTGGAATGACCTTGTGATCAAACATATCCAATCTCCAAAATTGTGGGTTCGGCAGCACGGGCGATCCGGCGGCCGTTTCAGGCGGCTGACTCCCCCGAGATCTGCTCCTCGGTCCGGTGAAGCGTTCTGAGGAAGCGGTTCTTCGACACGACCCCCTTGTAGACGTTGTTCTCGTCCACCACCGGGACCGGCCAACTGCTCGACGCGACCGCCGGCAGGATGTCCTGCATCGAATCGGTCGTATTGACCGCGGTGGCGCCTTCGATGAATCCCTGGGCCAGCGGATTGTCCGGTTTGCCGCTCTCGATGGCTTCCCGAAGCGAATCGGAGGACACGACGCCGAGAAAGCGCCGCTTGGTGTCGAGGACGTAACCGTGGTCGCGATCGCTTCCGCTCAGGATTTCGTGGGCCGCCCGCAGGCTGCCGACTTTCGCCCGGATGATGGTCGGATGGGTATCCCGGACGATGTCCCCGGCCGTGATGACGCCGGTGGGGTCGACGCCTCGGAAAAAGGCCCTCACATAGTCGTCCGCCGGATTCTGGAGGATTTCATCGGGAGTCCCCACCTGTACGACCCTGCCGCCTTCCATGATGGCGATCCGGTCTCCGATGCGAAGCGCCTCGTCGAGATCGTGGGAGATGAATATGATCGTTCGCTGCTGCTCGTCCTGGAGCTTGAGGAGTTCGTCCTGCATTTCGGTCCGGATCAGAGGGTCGAGAGCTGAAAACGCCTCGTCCATGAGGAGAATTTCGGGGTCGACGGCAAGCCCCCTCGCCAGTCCGACGCGCTGCTGCATGCCGCCGCTCAACTGGGAAGGATAGGAGGATTCCCATCCTTTGAGCCCCACCTGTTCGAGCGCTGCCATGGCCCGCTCCGTACGTTTTTTTTTGTCCACCTTGGCCAGATCCAGGCCAAATGCCGTGTTGTCCAGCACGGTCAGGTGGGGCATCAGGGCAAAGGATTGGAAAACCATGCTCATGTTGTGCAGCCGGAATTTAACCAGTTCATCGGGCTGCATCCGCGTAACGTTCCGGCCGTCGACAAACACTTCCCCGGCTGTGGGTTCGATCAGCCGGTTCAGCATGCGGACGATGGTGGATTTCCCGGAACCCGAAAGCCCCATGATGACAAACACCTCGCCGGCGTTGACGCTGAAATTGGCATCCCGTACGCCGACCGTGAGCCGGGTCTTCTCGAAGATTTCCTCCTTGGTCAGCCCCTTTTCGATCAACTTCAGGGCTCGCTCCGGATTGGGGCCGAAAATTTTGAACAGATTTTTGACCAGAACCTTTTCCGTCATTTCTTCAAGTCCCCTTCTCCCCGGATGGAATCGTCGATGGGCCCCGGTGCGCCGGGATGCCTGTTGCATACTGCGGGCGTTCTGCCGCCTGGATCCCTTGGCACCGGGCAATGCTCAGTTTCCGGCTCGGTCGTCGCTTCGCTTTTCAATCGGCTCCTCCAATGAGTTTTTCGAGCTTCTGAAGTGTTTCGAGAATCCTGATCTGCTCCTGCCTGGGAAGCGATTGGAGTGTTTCGGCCACGCGGTGACGCGACAGCTCCGGCTTCTGCTTGAGCAGCAGACCGGCGGACGGCGTGAGCTTGACGAGCACTTTCCGCCTGTCCTCCTTGCTTCGATACTTCAGGATCAGGCCAAGCTTTTCCAACCGGTCCACGATTCCGGTGATCGTGCCCTGGCTGAGATTCGATTCGACGGCCAGCTTGCCGACCGACATCTCGTCGTCCGGCGGAATTTTTCGCAACAGGACCAGCTGCGGACCTGTGAGCCCGTATTTTCGGGCAAACTGGTGTGTGTGAATCCGCATCAGGTGGCCAAGTGAGCGCAGGCTTCGCTCGACTGCGTCGGCGATGTGCGCATCCTTGACCGAATAATTTTCTCCTGGGCGTTCAACCATAGATATTGCAAACCATTTTGCCGGGATAATGAGATGATGCTGTCTGATTGAGGGATGATGGATACGACAACCTGAAACAAGCGAAGATCTCGAACCTTAGCGGAAACCATATGCTTTGCATTGAAACTTTTCATACACTAAATAATTCGACCTTTATTGTCAAGTTATTAAATATTTTTTTTTGAATTTTTCCCGAGTGTGAGAAGGCTGCCCGGAGGAGGTTGGGAAATACCTTGACAGTTCAAAATAAAATCTATTTTATGAGAATAATTATCATTTAGGCTGGATTATATGAGGGAATGGAAATCGTTTACCGGCGGGGGGCGTAAGTCATGCGATTTCTTCCGACGGTGGTGTGAGTCCTCGCACAGCTCTTGAAAAGTTGAGTTCCGCGGGGTAAGGAATGGGCATTGTCTTGGTTCAGCCGGTGGGGCGTATCCCCGCTCCAGCGGTCTCATTCATGCAAGGAGGTAAACGGTGGCTGAAAAAAAATTCAAGCACGTCTGCGAGTGTGAAAACTGCGGCAACGAAGCTGAAATGGTAATCACGTGCACCCTTGAAGACGCCGACGCAGCGGCCGGCAAGACCCCGAGGCCGGTCCCCAAGGGCATGGGCAAAACCAAAGGTCATGCCGTGTGCTCCCACTGCGGCGGCGAAGCGGACATCTGGCTGGAGGTTTGAGTCACGGATGACGAGGAGCCTTTACCGGAGCCGATGCCAGGGCGGATCGGACGGTTTTCCCATCATGAAACCCATATCATGACAAGGAGTGCACAATGGACGAAAAGCCCACGAAGGAAGAGCGGAAGAAGAAGGTCGTCGAGGTGCTGAACCAGGCCCGGGCCATGGAGTTGCAGGCCATCGGCCAGTACATGAACCAGCATTACAACCTGGACGACATGGATTACGGGGAGTTGGCCGCCAAGATCAAACTGATTGCGATCGACGAAATGCGCCACGCGGAAATGTTCGCCGAACGCATCAAGGAATTGGGCGGTGAGCCCACGACCGACCTTGCGGAACCGGTCGTCAAGGGCCAGAAGGTCGAAGGCATCTTCCCCTTCGACTCGAAGCTGGAAGACGACACCATCGACGTCTACAACGGCTTCCTTCAGGTTTGCCGCGAGAACGGCGACAGCACCACCATGAAGATCTTCGAGACCGTGATCGACGAAGAGCAGATTCACCTGAACTATTTCGAGAACATCGCCGATCATATCGAGCGCCTGGGAGATACGTTCCTGGCGCGCATCGCCGGGACATCTTCGGCAACGGGTCTGGGGAAGAGCGGATTCGCCGTGGCCGAGGGCGCGGAGTAGCATCGGGCCGATTCCGAACACTGCGGGTCCTGCCGTCGTCGCCGGCGGAACGCCTTCCATCTTCGCCGAAGCCACCCGCTGGATCGAACGCGGAAAAAAGCCGATGCCGGCCTCCCGTCCATTTGCAGGGAGGCCGGCATTGTCGTTCACAGGCCTGAAGTGTGCGGGTCGCCCATGCCGTTTCCGGCCGGGCTGCTATGCCGGGTCGCCGGCACCCGCCTCCAGCTTGCGGAAGCGCTCGATCGCCTCGATGGGGCCGAAATCCTCCAGTTCGTAAAGCTGGCGGACCTCGATCTCGGCCTGGCGGCCTTCCCCGGCCGGGTTCGGAAACCGTTGGCTCCACTCCAGCGCCTCCTGCCTCGACGCCACCTGAATGAACGTGTAGCCCGCGATGAGTTCCTTGGTTTCGGGGAATGGCCCGTCGATGATGCTGCGTTTTCCCCCCGAGTACCGGATGCGCCAACCCTTCGAGCTCGGCTGCAACCCCGAGGCGTCGAGCAGCACCCCCGCCTTTTGCAGCTCTTCGTGGTAATCCGCCATCGCGGCAAAAAGACCTTCCTCCGGCATGATGCCGGCCTCCGAGTCCCTGGTTGCTTTCACTATGATCATAAATCGCATGATATCACCTCATTGGGTTACGGTCTCAGTTCCCTGACGGGACGCACCTCGATACTGCCCACCCGCGCCGGCGGGATCCTCGAGGCCACCCGAATGGCCTCGTTCAGGTCCCTGGCATCGATCAGATAGAAGCCCGCCAATTGCTCCTTGGTTTCGGCGAAAGGGCCGTCCGTGACCGAGAGCCTTCCGTTCCGGACGCGGAGGGTGGCGGCGGTCCGAACGGGTTCCAGTGCCTGACCGTCGATCAGATAACCGCTCTGACGAAGCGACTCGGCGTAAGCCATGCATTCGGCATCCTTGGGGCTCTCCGGCAGGCTGTGCAACTTGTCTTCCTCGCTGTAAACCAGGCAAAGGTATTTCATCGGTCACCTCCTCCAGCGTTCCATCAGCGCTCTCATCGCTGTTCTGAACTGTAGTCGTACGGCACGGCGGGAAATCGACATCGGATTCTTGGGGATGGAACGGGGATGTAAACAGCCCGCCGATAGGGGTGGAATTCCGCGGTCCCACAACCGCCCCGCAGGCCGTGGTCTTCAGTCCGGCAGTGCGGCAAGGCGCTTTTCCAGGAAGCGGCGTTCGGGTCCCAGGTGCGTGAGGGAAAGCGCCTTTTCAAACGAACTCCGTGCGTCGGCGACTCTCCCCAAGCGGCGGCACAACTCCCCGCGCGCCGAATAAACGAGCGGGTATTCCGCCAGCTCGCCGCGCTCCAACAGCGAATCGATCAGGCCGAGCCCCTCAGCGGGGCCGTCGCGCATGGCCACCGCGACAGCACGGTTCAGTTCGACCACAGGGGACGGCTCCACCCTGAGCAGCAGGTCGTACAACCCGACGATTTCCCTCCAGTCGGTTTGGGCCGCGCCGGGCGCCTCGGCGTGGACCGCGACGATCGCCGCCTGAAGCGTGTAGGGACCGATCCGCCCCGACAACAGTGCCTGTCGCACCAGGGCCACTCCCTCGTCGATCTGGTCCCGGTTCCACAGCCGCCGATCCTGGTCCTCGAGCAGAACGACCTCTCCCTCCGGGGTGGTTCGGGCGGCTCGCCGCGATTCATCCAGCAGCATCAGCGCCAGCAGCCCGACCGTTTCGGGGTCCGGAAGCATTTCCACCAGCAGCCGCCCGAGCCGGATGGCCTGCTCCGAAAGGTCCGGCCTCGTGAGCGCATCCCCCGACGAGGCGAAGTATCCCTCGTTGAACACCAGGTAGATCACTCGCAACACGCTGTCCAGGCGCTCCGGAAGTTCGCTTGCATCCGGCACCTCATAGGGAATGCGGGCATCCCGGATCCTGGCCTTGGCGCGGACGATGCGCTGGGCCACCGTGGCGGGGGCGACAATGAAGGCGCGGGCGATTTCCTCGGTCGTGAGACCGCAGACCTCGCGGAGTGTCAGGGCGACCTGCCCGTCCGGCGGCAGCGCCGGGTGGCAGCAGGTAAACACCAGCCGAAGCATGTCGTCCTTGATGGCGTTTTCGGTCGGGTCCGGAGAGTCGGATCGGTCGGTCTCCAGCCGGTCGGCGATCTTTTCCAGCGAGGCATCGAAGCGGGCCCGTCGACGGATCCGGTCGATCGCTCTGAAACGCCCGGCCGATATCAGCCACGCACGCGGGTTGGAGGGAACGCCGTCCCGCCGCCATTGCAGCATCGCCGCCACGAAGGCGTCGTGAAGCCCCTCCTCGGCGAGCTCGAAGTCACCGAGGAGGCGGATCAACGTGGCCAGTACGCGGCGCGATTCGCGCCGATAGACCTCCTCGACAATGCCGCGCACATCTCGAGAAGAGGGGTCGCTCGCCGGCGAGGGTGCATTTTGGGATAAAGGCATGGCGTCGAACACGTCCTTTCCATTCGAAACGAACCTGCCCATCCATGAGAATCACGTTACGGGCAACAGGGCAGCGTCCATCCACGATGGCCATTCAGACACAAGGGTGTCCGAACCAGAAATAGGGTAACCTTCGCGGTCGGGCCGTCAAGGCGCAGTGGGATAGCCTGGATGGAAAAAGACAGGCCGGGGCCGCAGGGCCAGGACGTAGGTTCCGGCTCATTCCCGAGACCGGGGCGGGCGCTCGACTCGAATGTGGGGGTACAACCGATTTGCCGAGAGGATTCTAAGGAGGATCATAAGAGGGTCGGATTCCGCATCCGAAGGATATGGGAGTGCGGATTATTTCTTCCGCTTGTCACGGATGAAAATCGCTTTTGAGTTGGTGTCGCCGATCTGCCTTTCCTCGAAGTCAAAAAGCTTTGTCGCAGCCACCAGTTCTCCAAGCTTTCCATAGCCGTAATTCCTCGGGTCGAAGTCGGGGGACTGCTTGGCGATATTGCTGCCGACAGGCCCAAGGTGAGCCCATCCGCTTTCGTCGGATGACGCTTCCACCGCATTGCGCAACAGGTTCACAAGCTTGGTGTCCTGCTTCAGCTCTTTGGCGGATTTCTTGAGGATCTGCTTGTCGTCGTCGATTTTCGCGCGAAGGACCTCCGTGTAGATGAATTTGTCGCACGCCGAAACAAAGGCGGAAGGGGTTTTCTTCTCACCGAAGCCATAGACCAGCAACCCCGATTCCCGAATCCGCGACGCGAGCTTCGTAAAATCACTATCGCTTGATACGATGCAGAACCCGTTGAAATTCCCCGTATACAACAAGTCCATCGCGTCGATGATCATTGCGCTGTCGGTGGCGTTTTTTCCCTTTGTGTAGGCAAATTGTTGCATTGGCTGAATAGAGTACTGGAGCAGAACCTCTTTCCATCCTTTGAGACCCGGTCCCGTCCAATCGCCATAGATTCTCTTGACGCTGGCGGTTCCATAATTGGCAATTTCCGCCAACAACCCTTCGACGATGCTGGGTTGCGCATTCTCCGCGTCGATCAGGACAGCCAATTTATCGGTATTTTCCATTTTTATCGACGTATCCGATTTCATCGAGAATGGAACATGGAAGCCAACACCACCGGTTCGCATCCGTCACCAACGCCAGCGAAATGTCGGGCATTGGGTGACCGGAGCCGGATGGCTTGCGCCGCGAATTGCTTCCGGGACGCATGATTTTCGCCTATCCGCATTTTCGGCTGAACCAGCCGAAGCGTCAGACGCCTCAGGTGCCGCCGAAGCCGATGGTCACCTTCTCTCCCTCCAGGATGACGGGCACCTGGCGCTCTCCGCCCGAAGCCTTCAGCATGGCTTCCATGTGCCGGCGGTCGGCCTTCACGTCGAAGTAGTCGTGGTCGTCATAGGCCTCACGGGCCTTTTGCGTGTAGGGTCATCCCGACTTTCCGTAGATGCGGACTCGATCGCTCATTGAAATCCTCCTTTCATTCATTTCGTTGATTCCTATATCATCGACGGATCTGGATTGCCAATGCGTCGCGAGGCTGTATTGTTGATGAGATATATTTCTTATCTTGGACGTTCACGATGCGATTTTCCAGGAACACTGCGGGATCCGGTCCTGGGCTCCGGTTTCATGCGGGTCACCACCGCGCTTCCCGAGGACAACGTGCGCGTAATCGCGGCTTCTGAGGAACTGCTTCAGCCATGCCGAAATCGACTTCATTCTCCCGTCACCACCGCCGCTACGACGGTTGGTTCGTTCGGCATGCGGCGGCCTATCACTCGGAGCTGCTGGCCGTCCGGGCCTTGCTGCCGTTGAGGGGGCTGGGGCTCTCCATCGGCGTCGGCACAGGGCGATTCGCCGGACCGTTGGGCGTGCGGATCGGCCTCGATCCAGCCCGGGAAGTATTGGAATATGCTTCCCAAAGAGGCATATTGGTGGTTCAGGGTGCCGCCGAGGCCCTGCCGTTTCCGAACCACAGTTTTGACTACGCGCTGAGCGTCACCACGATCTGCTTCGTGGACGACGCCGCCGCGATGCTGTCGGAGGCCTACCGCGTCCTGAAGCCAGGTGGCAGACTCGTCACCGGATTCATCGACCGTACCAGCGGCCTCGGCCGGCACTACCGGGCGCATCAGGCCGAAAGCGAATTTTATCGTGAAGCGACCTTCTATGCGTCGGCCGAAGTGGAGCAGCTGCTTTGCGACATTGGATTCAAGAATCTGACCTGGGTACAGACATTGTCGGGAAAACCGGGGGAAGCCCGCGAAATCGAGCCGCTTCGCACCGGGTACGGGCAGGGAGCATTTGTCGTGGTGGGGGCGAACCGCCGATAGTCCTTCACGGCTCGCTGTTGTCCTCCCGCCAGCGGAAAGAATAAATCCAACGGAAAGGCACTGGGAAAAACAGCATGCAGATTACCTTCGAACCGATTGGAACCGCCTACGCGGAGGCCGACAGCATTCCGCGGCACTGGACCTTATCGGATGTGGAGGGCACCCTGGTGATCGACGCCGGTTATACCGAAGGGCTCTCGGACATCACTGCCGGACAGCGCATCGTGGTGTTGTTCCACTTCCACGGCAGCCCCCCCTTTTCGCGGAATCTCTTGAAACAGACCCCGCCTCACCGGGATCAGCCGTTGGGAGTGTTCAGTATTTGCTCCCCCAACCGACCGAACCCCATCGGCATGTCGGTCCTGGAAGTATTGGAGCGGCATGGCAACGTGCTTCGCGTGCGGTGCATGGATATGATCGACGGCACACCGATCCTCGATATCAAACCATTCGTCGTCAAAGGGGAAGACCTGCCGAGCCGGGAAAACGCCACCTGATATCGTGTACCGCCATCGACGTCGTACTCGACAGCGTTCGCGTTGGTGGGGACAGGTCTTGCTCCCGTTGCCGCTCCAAGGAATGGAACCACTTGGAAAAGCCGGGGAAGTGCGTGCATGGGCACGCGACCTCCCCGGTGCTGCCGCTGAACAACCGGCTTGGACCGGCGCTCTCAAACACCCGGGAGCGGTTGTTCCGTTGGATCAAAGTGAAATTTCACCGTATGGTCCCGCCCGTCGCGTCCACTCGCTCCGGGGGAATTGTTCGACCAGTGCATCGTGGAGCTTTCGCAATTCCTTTGCGTCGTGGGTCTTCCAGTACCGGGCGACCCCCTGGAAGTAGATCGCCTCGGGAATAATGCCCGCGTTCGGGAAATGCTCGATGACATCGGAAAATGCCTTGATCGCCTCCTCGAAGCGGAACCGATCGAAGTGGATCTTCCCTTTCCCAAGCGCCAGGTGCCCCAGGAAGTCCTCGTCCGGCACGAATCCGACTACCCGGTGGTGCTCCCCTCCCTTCGAGTCGAGGACCACCAGCGTGGGCGTCCACGAGACGTTGAACCGGTTCATTTCGTCAGTGCGCTTGTCCCAGAAGCACTGGCTCTTGACCGGGACAAATTCCTCCTCCAGATAATTCTGCACCTTTTCATGTGAATACGGACCCGTATTCATGGCGGCGCAGCCGACTCAGCCGTCGAACCAGAAGTCCAGAAAGACCGGCTTGCGGCGCTTCGCAGCCGACTCCAGTCCACGGTTCAAGTCGGTTTCCCAGTTGATCCGTCCCATGATGCAACCTCCCTTGACAGGTTTCTTGCCACCTACTCTCCGTCCGCCTGATTCCAGGCCCGACGAAGATTCTCTTCCTTGCCCCCGGCCATGCCGTGGTGAACGCCGAGAACCCTCCCGGAGCCGGCCCGCCAAAGCCAACCGGCAGCACCGGAGGCCGCCACGGAGGCCGGGGAACCTGGCTTTGAACCTAGTGGCAAAAAAAGGGGATGCAAGATGAACGGCCAACGCTGTCAAGGTGCTGGTGCATCTGCCCGGAACGAATGGTGAACCGTGAACCGTGAACCGTGAACCGTGAACCGTGAACCGTGAGCCGTGAGCCGTGAGCCGTGAGCCGTGAGTCGTGAGTCGTGAACCGTGAGTCGTGAACCCGTTTGATGTTACGCCTATTTTTCTGCTCGAACTTCGCGCCTCGAGCCTCGCACCTCGCGCCTTTAGCCTTTCGTCTTTCGCCTTTACCCCCTGTGTCATGGGGAGGCGCCTCTTGTTCGGAGGTGCCTCCCTCTCGTGGTCAGCGCCGCACCTCGAGGCTGGACACGCATTTCTCCATCGCCAATCCCGTGGAGGAGATGATCAAGCGCTCGCGGATCGCCGGGCGCACCTTTAAACGGCGCTTCAAGAAGGCGACCGGTCTCACTCCCATCGCCTACGTTCAACGCCTGCGGGTCGAAGATGCCAAGCGCCGGCTGGAACGGACGCAGACGCCCGTCGAAGAGATCAGCTGGAAAGTCGGCTACGAGGACCCGGCCTTCTTCCGGCGCCTGTTCCGGCGCACCACCGGCCTGTCGCCGGGCGCCTACCGCAAACGCTTCCGCATCCCGGATTTTGCCCGCCCGTAACCTTGAAGGAAAGGAGAATGGCACGCATAGGGAGATGCGCAAAATTCTACTCCACCGGTATTCCCTTCTCGTCCCACCCGCGCAGGCGGTAATAGTCCGCTACCATGTAATTCATCTCTTCCTCGGTCAGACAGCGACCCGTTTCATGCACCTTCTTGAACAACCCCTTCGACAACCGGTCGTCATCCGATGTCAACCCTTCACGAATATTGAATCGCCGAACGATATTGGATATGGATCTGGCGCATCCGACAAGCGTCGCTTGCTCCGCATCATGCCCCGATATTGCGGAAAGCATGGTCCCCAACCGTGACCAGTCGTACATGTCGCGGTAAAAACGGCATAGAACAAGGGCGTCGAACACGGTGAGGCGATCTTCGAATTCGATGAACAGGGCGGCCTTGTCCTTGATTTGGTCGGGGGGGATCATTCCGGACAGTTCGGGCTTGTAAAATGTCGCCCGCAGATGGCATGCGCCGCGATCGGAAGTTGCGTAGGCCAGGCCCATGCCTTTGAGAACCCGCGGATCGTAGCCGGCCGGCTCCATACCTTTGGCGTGAACCGCTATGTCTTCGAGCCCCCACGTCTTGGCGGCGTGTTTTATGCCTTGGGCAAGGATATCACCGATTCCGTCCCGGTAAGCGATTTTCCGCAGCAGGTCGGCAATTGCATCCACGTCACCATAATCGATGTCGTAGCTTACCTTGCCGCGCTTGACCGCTTCGATGGCGAATGCACAGAGGTTGCCCGATGTGATGGTATCCATCCCCAAACGATCACAGATATCGTTCAAGTGGCAGATTTCCTCGATACTATCTACCAGGCACAGGCCTCCGAAAGCATATATCGTTTCATATTCCGGACCTTCCAGTCTGAGTCCTTCATGCCGTCCATGTTTCACGGTCGTCATCCGGCCGCAGGCCATAAAACACTTGAGGCAGGCGTTGGGCCTGACTTCGCATTGCGAATGCAGGGCCTCGGCACTGATGTTTTCCCAGTGGCTGCAACTGCCTGAAGTCCAATACCGGGTGGGGAAGGCGCCGGCGCCGTTCAAAACCTTGACCATCATGGGCGTGCCCATGCCCTTGTATGCTTTGGCGGCCGGGCTCTCCTTTCCTGTTTCCATGATGTCGCGAGAGAAGGCTTTCAGATCGTCGGCATCATGGATGGGCCGTTTGCGATCTCCCTGAAATACCAGCGCCTTCAAATTTTTGGACCCCATGACGGTGCCTACGCCCGCACGTCCGGCCGAGCGCCAATAGTCGTTTTCGATGACGCTGAATCGGACCAGATTTTCTGCTGCCGGCCCGATGACGACAGCCCCCCTTTTCCGGTAACGGGCATCGGAAAATCGTTCCAAAGCGGCATCTTCCGCTTCGAAAGTGTCTTTTCCCCATAGATCCCCGGCTTCATGGAAATCCACGCCATCAGGGTGAATGGTCAAAACGGCCGGCCGGCCGCTTCGGCCTTTGACGAGTACGGCATCATAGCCAGCCGCATCCATAGCTTCCGGAGCCCTGCCGCCTGAATAGGACTCGGCGTAAAACCCTGTCAGGGGGCTTTTGGTGAATACTCCATACCGACAGGAACCCCATACGGAACTCTGGGCGATGGGACCGGTAGCGAAAACCAGGTGATTATCGGGTGAGAGTGGATCCACGCCCGGCTCATTTCGTTCGTAGAGCAGATAAGATGCCAGCCCTTTGCCGCCTAAGAACCGGCGGTAGATGTCGTCGTCGACAGCCTCTATCTGATAATTTTGACGATCGAGGTCGACGGTCAGAATTCTGCCGAAGAATCCGTCCATTTTTAATCCCTTCCTAAAAAGTCTCAGCCCTGACAACCTCACTGATCCCTAATGGACCGCTTTGGTAATCCGCAAATCCACAATGGCGACCATGAAAATCAGTTGGAGATTTCAGCCAGACCGTCTTCCAGAATCCGAAGGCCGTTTTCCAGCTGCTCATCCGTGATCACGAAGGGAACAAGCACCCGCACGACATTGTTATACGTGCCGCACACCAGGATGATCAGGCCCCGCTCAAGGCAGTAAAGGGCAAGCTTCTTGGCCTCGTCCGCAGCCGGCTCGCGCCCTTCGCCCTTGACCAGACTCAACCCCAACATGGCGCCCAGGCCCCGGATTTCGCCGATAAGGGGGAACTTTTCCTTCCAGATGTTGAAACGACCTCTGAGTTTCTCCCCCAGCGCCTTGGCCTTTTCGAGCATACCTTCCGTCTCGAAAACCTCCAGCACGGCAAGCGCTGCGGCAGAGGCCACCGGGTTGGCCCCGTAAGTGCCTCCTAGTCCAAAAGGGTGAACCGAATCCATGATCTCACGGCGCCCGACGACGGCGGCAATGGGCATCCCAGCCCCCAGACTCTTGGCGACCGTGACGAGATCGGGCTCCACCCCCCAGTGCTCGATCGCGAACATCGTGCCCGTGCGCCCCATCCCGCTCTGGATCTCGTCGGCTACGAACAATATTCCGTTGTCGCGACAGATCGCGGCAAGTTCCTGGAAGTACCCCGCCGGCGGGGTGATGAACCCGCCCTCACCCTGCACCGGCTCCGCCACGACGCAGGCCACCGCTTCCGGATTCACGTGCTGGAGAAAAAAGTCCTTCAGCTTTGCGGGTCCGACAACATCTCCGAAGGGCATGCGGTAAATCTCGGGTGCAAACGGGCCGAAGCCGAATTTGTAAGGCTTGACCTTGCTCGTCATTGTCATGGTGAGCAGCGTTCGTCCGTGGTAGGCGTTTTCGAAGACGATGACGGCGGGCCGCTTGGTGTAATAGCGAGCGATCTTGACCGCGTTCTCGACTGCTTCAGCACCGCTGTTGACGAATATGGCCTTCTTCGGGAAATCGCCGGGGGTCACCCCGCAGAGTTTTTCGGCCAGCCGGACGGCCACCTCATAAGGATTCACCATGAAGCAGGTGTGGTGGAATTTTTCGGCCTGCGCCTTGATGGCCGCGACGACTTTCGGGTGGCAGTGGCCGATGTTCATCACCCCGATCCCGCCGCCGAAGTCGATGAACTCCCGGCCTTCGACATCACGCACGATGGCGCCCTGCGCGGACGCCACGTAAAAAGAGGTGGCACTCGCCACCCCTGCGGAGATAACCTCTGACCGGATTTTCTGCAGTGCTTCATTGGTCTGCGCGATGCTCATTGATTCGCTCCTTTGATGCGTTCGTTGGATGAGTCGATCTCCTCGGTTCTTCTATGCGGCGTGCCCCGGATCGCGACAGCCTTCCCCTACCCCACCAGACGACTCGACCCGCAGCAGGCATGGCACGATTCCCGGGGCTTTGCTGGCTGCGGACAGGCGGCACCCGGCAGTGCCAGCCGTGATGGCTAACTCGGGCAGTTGGCAGGCCGTATCTTTGACTACAGACGGTGAGTGGGGCAAGGCAATGCCTCGAAAGAAAGCATGTCTTACGAAGATCGAAAGGAATAGAGCCTGAACCAAGGATTTGACCTGTGCCCGCTACCCCTTCGAATACCGCGGTGATTCAAGAGATCACTGATTCGGAATCGGCGACGACATTGCAGACGCTCCCCGAACCGGCACCCCGGTGAGGTATTAACGTGCTAAAAATTAGGCACAAATGGCCTCATTATGCAAGAAACAAAATTATGTGGTCCAGCGCGTTTTGACATGAGTTCCAAAAAACAATTCGATACCTTTCCAACCCGGAAAGCATCGAATAGCCAACCGAAAACGCCACACTCGAACCGAATGGAAGGCTGCCACGAAAAAAACCTTGCGATAAAGCGTAAATGATCGCTACTATGGCGCCATTCCGGTGGACGGCGCCCTCGATTTTCAGGACTGCCTGACGGTGCGAACACCTGGAAAGCCTCCCAGAGATTTTTTTCATTGGTAAGGGCATGCCTGTAAAAGCAGCCATACCTGAACGCCACAACCCATAATTCATCACTGCCCAGTGCATCGGATACCTGGTATTCAGATGATTCCCGGGTCGACATCGAATGGCGCCATGAGGCGATCATCGGCGAGTCGCCTTGGGCGAGCACTGAAGTAAACCCCGTGCCGCGGAATCTCGGATTCCTCCAAAACTGAAAGTGCCTAAAAACCCACGCAACCGAAAAGGAGAAAGTTTCATGAACAGAATCCTCACCATGGTATTGATTCTCGTGTTCTTGACAGCCCTGTCTCCGGCAGCTTTCGCGGAACGGGATTTTTACAAAGTCGGCGTTATCACCTCCTTGTCCGGAGATCTTGCCACGGGTGGCAATGTCACCAAGCGAGGGTATGATCTCTGGGCCCAGGCCGTCAATGCCGCCGGTGGAATAGAAATCAATGACAAGAAATTCAAGGTTCAGCTTTTCTACGGAGACGCCCAATCCAAGCCGGATCAAGGTGCATCGGCCGCCGAGCGGCTGGCCACTCAGGAGCAAGTGGATTTTGTGCTCGGCCCCTATTCTTCCGGCGTGACTCTCGCTGCGGCGCCGGTTCTTGAAAAGTACAAAATTCCAATGATTACCGGATCGGCAGAATCTCCACTGATCTGGCTGCAACAGTTCTACTATACCTTCGGAACCATCCCGCCGGTGAATTACACCGGTTCCAGTCCCATTGAAACATTGGCCGCCCTTGACCCACCGCCCAAAAGCGCCATGATTCTGGGTTCCAACGACACCTTTTCGAAGGCTACGGCCGAAGCATTCAGGGATGCGGCCGAAAAAGCCGGCATCGAAATCAAGAAATTCAACATTGTTCCTGCAGGCCAGGACCTGATGTCCTTCATGTCGGTTGCCAAGGCGTTGAAGCCGGACCTGGTGGCATTCGGCGGGCATGACGAAGAGTTGATCAATCTCGTCAAAGCCCTGATCCAGATCAACTACACTCCCAAGGCCTTGTTGATGCATTACGGCGTGACAGAGCCTGCTTTTGTCGAGGCTCTCGCCCAGAATGCCGAGCAGGTTTTCGGCGCATCCGTCTGGACTGAAATGGTGCACGCCAAAGGAGATTATCTGTGGCCGGATGCGGCTTCGTACGCCAAGGATGCAGAAGCGGCTTTCAAGGTGCCGGCCGATTATACGCAGGCCGGATCGACAGCCGCAGGCATCGCCTTCCAGGCGGCCTTGAGCCAGATCAAAGCGGAGCCTCCGCTGGACGAAACCGAACGGGAGAACCTCGTCAAAGCCATTGAGAAATTGGACATCAATACATTCTACGGACGTCTGAAGTTCGCGGAAGAAGGTCAATATTACCATGCCAATATCGGCCTTACGCCAATGACGGTTCAGATACTGAAAGGAAAACCCGTGATTGTTGGTCCGAAAGACGACGCCGAGAGTGACCCCCAATACCCTATGACTCCCTGGGATCAAAGATAGCGCTGCCCGGGACCGATCAGCCGAAGATGGAAGGAATCGGAGAACCGGTCTTCCATCTTCGGCTTGCAGGGCCAAGACCGCAGTGAGCCTTCACTTATCAAACAACCTCATTTTCAATCGAGGCGGGATACCATGTTACTGTTGCCTCAGGCACTAGTGGACGGACTTCTCATCGGCGGGATCTACATCACCATCGCCATCGGATTTTCACTGGCCTACGGCGTGATGCACATCATCGATTTCGCTGTCGGCGAGTGGATCATGCTGGGAGCGTTTCTGGGGTTGTACCTGAGCCAATGGACCAGCGTGGAGCCCCTTCTGCTTTTGCCCGTTGTGTTTTTGGTTTTCGGAACGGTCGGGTACCTGTTTCAGCCCGTGATTTACCGGGTGCTGAGCGGTAAAAAGGGAAATCCGCTGTTGATGGCCCTGGTGTTCACCTTCGGCCTGGCGATAGCCTTCAAAGGCCTGGGTCTCACCGTGTTCGGCTTTTTCAGCCGTTCAATCCCATCGGCGATGGCGTCCGGGTCTTTTACCTTCGTGAAAGGCAATTTCTTTGTGACGGTTCCGGTAATCCGATTGATTGGCTTGTCCTACGCCATCGCTGTTACCGCTGCGCTTTACTGGATTCTGAAGCGGACAGACTTCGGTCTGGCGATCCAGGCATTGGCCCAAAACAAGGAAGCCGCGGGCCTCATGGGCATCAGCGCCAGGAAAACCAACTCGTGGGTCTATGGTATCTACGTGGGCATCAGCGCCATGAGTGGCGTCATTATTGGATGCATGTTCTCAATAAGCGCGCAAATGGGTAGCAAATATACGGTGTTCTCCTTTTTTGTGGTCGTTCTTGCCGGGATGGGGTTTCTTCCCGGTGTGCCGTGGGCGGCTTTCCTTCTAGGGCTCGTTCAGTCTTTTTTCCTGATTTATTTCGATCCCGGTTACACGCTGTTGGCCGTGTTCATCATGCTTTACGCGGTTCTTCTGGTTTCCCCCAAGGGGCTGTTCGGGAAAGGAGTGTAACCTGTGCGCCGTGCCATTCTTTGGTTTTTGCTGTTTATTGGAGCAGCAGCCCTTATCCCGGTATTCATAAAGGACGCCTTCTTCCTGAGAATCGTGACCGAATTGTTCATGTGGATCGGCCTGGCCATCACCTGGGATGTCATGGCCGGCTACGCGGGATATTTGAACTTCGGCCACGGTGCTTTTTTTGGTGCCGGGGCTTATGTAACCGCGATTTTGATGATGCGGTCCGGATGGCCATTTTTTGCCACATTGCCTGTCGCCGGCCTATTTGCCGCAACATCCGCTTTCCTGGCAGGCATGCCGACTCTGAGGCTCAGGGGCGCCTATTTCGCAATCGCGACCTGGGCGCTTGCCTTGGCGGTACAGCAGGTCGCCTTGGTTCTGGATATCACCGGCGGTCCGGACGGTATGCGTCTTCCTCCGTTTCTCGACCCGATATTCTTTTTCTACCTGATGTTGTCGGTGGCGGTAGCCACATTTTTTTTGTTGTGGCTTTTACTCGAGAGGGCCCCGTTCGGGCTGAAATTGAAAGCCATTCGCGAGGACGAGTCCGGAGCCATGGCCCTCGGGTTGAATCCGGCCAGGATCAAAATGCAGGCCTTCATTCTGTCGGCCACACCCGCAGGGATCCTGGGAGGGATATACGCATATTGGATAACATTCATCGACCCCGCTTCGGTTCTGGCCGACATTATCACCGACCAGGCCATGGTGATGGCGGTGTTTGGCGGTCTCGGCACGCTTTTCGGGCCGGTGATCGGGGCCGTGATCGTTTTTTCGTTCAAGACCATTTTCTGGGCCTATCTGTCCGAGTACCAGGTTTTGTATCTCATCATTCTGGGCGCGGTCATCGCGCTTACCGTCGTCTTTTTGCCGAACGGCATTCTGGGCACCATTACGGGTCGGCTGCATGGCCGCAATCCTCTGCGCAAAGGGTTGTCGGTCGGGGCGCAACCTGACAGACCTCCAACACAAGGAAGCTCGAATGACTGAGTCGATACTGAGGTTATCCGACGTCGCCAAAACCTTTGGCGGACTGAGCGCGGTCGACGGGGTGTCGTTTGACGTCAACAAGGGGGACATATTGGGCCTTATCGGACCCAATGGCGCAGGAAAGACAACGCTGTTCAACCTGATCAGCGGATACTACGCCCCGACCCGCGGGAAGGTTTTTTTCAAGGGGGAGGATATCACCGGGCTTCCTCCGTACACCCTCGCGAGAATGGGCATCGGTCGAACTTTTCAGGTGGTCAAGCCATTCCCTGGATTGAGCGTTCTGGATAACGTCCTGGTGGCCTCACTTTGCCGATATCCCACCAAAAAGGGTGCGGAGAGCCATGCGTGGGAAATCCTCGAGTTCACCGGCCTGGCTCCACGAGCGCATGATCCGGCTGCGAGCCTCACCCTTCCGGGGCGCAAGCGACTTGAAATCACCAAGGCCCTTGCCCTGGAGCCGGAGTTGATTCTTTTGGACGAGGTGGTGGCGGGGTTGAACCCCGCGGAAGCCGACCAGACTATAAAGCTGATTCTGAAAATCAAGGACCGCGGTATCAGTATTCTCATCGTCGAACACATCATGCGCGTGATCATGAACATCAGCGACCAGGTGGTGGTCTTGAATTTCGGTCGGCAGATCGCCATTGGGAGACCCGCAGAAGTCACGCAGGATCCGGCGGTCATCCAGGCCTATTTGGGGGAATCAGCGGCATGAACATACTGGAAATAGATTCCGTGTCCGCAAGTTACGGAGATACCCAAATCCTTTGGGATATCAATCTGACTGTGGAAAAAGGCTGCATTGTCGCACTGTTAGGTGCCAACGGAGCCGGTAAAACAACGACCCTGCGATCGATCTGCGGACTCCTGCCGGTTACAAAAGGCCGCCTTTTCTATAACGGGATGGACATTACGGCTCGACCCGTCGACGAAATGGCGAATTTTGGAATCACCCTGATTCCCGAGGGGCGGCAGCTCTTCGGGAAAATGACCATCGAGGAGAATTTGATCATCGGATCCTATGTGAAACGTGCGCGTGAGAAGCGCAGGCGGAACCTCGATTGGGTCTACGAACTCTTTCCGGTTCTGGCGGAACGAAAAAAACAAAGCGCCGAAACCCTGTCAGGCGGCGAGCAGCAGATGGTGGCTATTGGCCGGGGCCTGATGCAAGATCCCGAACTGATTATGTTCGACGAGCCTAGTCTGGGATTGGCACCACTACTCGTGAAAGAAATGTTTCGCGTCATCGAGGAACTCCACGGCCGCGGGCTCACCATTTTCCTGGTGGAGCAGAATGTGCACCAGACCTTGAAGATCGCCGATTATTGCTATGTGATGGAAAACGGCAGGATCGTCCAGGAGGGAACGGGATCGGCCTTAGCGGCCAACCCGAGTGTCCGGGAGGCTTATCTGGGTATTTGATCCGAGAAGTGAAAGGCCGGTGTCCTGGACCGGGCTAGACGATGGGGACGGAGGTAGGGGGAGGATGGTGGTGGGGGGAGGATTTGAACCTCCGAAGGCATCGCCGACAGATTTACAGTCTGTTCCCTTTGACCACTCGGGAACCCCACCACACGATAAGACCGCCAGGGGGCGGTCACGTTGGACAAACAGGGGGCTCCTTTATCAGCCCGGTCGGAGATTGACAAGAAAAAAATGGCGTCATCGGGATCCATGATCCGGGCCCGGCCGCGATTCGGCACCGCCGACGCGTTTTCCGCATTCCCTGCAGAGGCCGTCGGGCCCGATCACGCCGAAACAGTCCGGATCGCCGCAAAGCAGGCTGTTCTCCCAGTCATCGGCGATGACTGAACTGCCCTCAGGTGCATCGGGCGGGGCGGGCCTGCCACCCGGCGCAGCACCGCCAGGGGAGCCCGGTGCCTCAGAATCCCGATCCGAACGTCGGCCGCGCTCCTGATGCACCGGCCGTTCCGAATCCGACCCCATTGACAACCTCCGTTCGACGGCAGCCGATGCCGCCTCAGCAGTCTTCGCTCGACCGGTCGATGTCGACGATTCGGACGCCTTTCAGGTAATCCATGGTTTCGTACCTTGTGATTTTCATCAGCTTCCGGGTAATGCGCCCCATTCGATCGGCCATGGACTGAATCCGTTCAACCTTCCGGAATCCCGGGCTTCCGGGACCCATCTCTCTTAATAAGGTTTCGGCATAACCGGAAATTCCTTGAATCGGCTGGTTCAGTTCATGGCAAACGGCGCCGGCCACCTCCAGGGATACCTGGAGGCGCTCACGCTCGATGCGCTCCTCCTCCGAGCGCATCTCCTTGGTGACCGGCGTCAGGTTGCCCACCGACAGGCAAAGCCGATCCTGCCGGTGGATCTCGACGGTGGCAAGGTCCTTGAGCCAGACCGTACCACCGTCCGGCAGGCGCACCTGGTAAACGGCATCGATGCCGCGGTCGGAGGTATGCGCCGCCCGCAGCACCTCACGATCCTCGTCCAGCCGGTCCGCGCTGATCTCCTCCCGGCGGATCGCGCTTTGCACGTCGACGACCCGGTAGACCCGCTGGTCCACGACGGCGCGGCGGAAAACGCGGGGAAGCTCCGCGCCTCCGCACCCGAGCAGATCGAGAAAGCGCCGGCCGGCGTATTCGTACCAGATGTCCCGGTTATCGGCGGTCTTCCAGGCCGATATATACGGCATGACCGGGGTTCCGACGGGGTCGAGAGACCGCAGCAGACCGATCAGCTCCACCAGACGCTTTTTGAGATGAGTGCTGAAGTCTCCGTGAAGGATCCTGCCCGGATAGTCGGATCCGGCGAGATGGGTACCAGCGGGTGAAGTCGTCATGAAGAAGCGCTCCTCGGTTGGGTTTGTGATTCTGCCGGAAACCACTTCTTATCGGACGGCGGTCCGCAAGGTCAACTTTGAATCCGGGGCCGCCGGACACACCAAGTTTTTGATTACTTTTTCTGGGTTTTATGCTAAGCGAGTGGGCTGTTATCGGCACCGGCGGTAACACCCGGCACGCTGGACATCATCGAACCGGCCCCCATCTAAAACGGCAACACACTGAAATATCGATAAAATTCAAAGAGAGAGGAAAGAAGGATGTCGAAACGCAGTCTCATTGTGATGTGTCTGGTGGGTTTCTTTCTGTTGAGCAGTGCATGGGTGATCGCCGCGGGTCCATTCATCGAAGAGATCGACGAAGAGGACTCCCTGTGCTTCCCCGTTGGGATGCTCAGCCTCGGAGCGCCCGGCGGCGTCGAAATGACGCGGTCCGCGGTCGACTTTCCCCATTCGCGCCACATGACCTACAGCTGCGACACCTGTCATCACAAATGGGAGTACCACGCCATCCTGGACACCTGTTCCGCATCGGGGTGCCACGATCTGACCGAAGCGCCAGAAAACGCAGTCAAAGACGGGAAATACACCGAGGAAGGCATCCGCTACTACAAGTATGCTTATCATGTCATGTGCCGCGACTGCCATCGGGACATCAACGCCAAGAATCGGGATACGGTGAAGAAGGCCAGGTACACGGGTGGAACCGTCGAACTGATGCGGACCGGTCCCGTGGGCTGCGTCGAGTGCCATCCCGAGTAGGTCGGCATTACGGAAGCACCGCTTTCAACCTGACCTCGTTCTGAAGGAAAACCATACGGATGGGGCACGGGTCCTTCCCGGAACCGTGCCCCATCCGGCTATCTCTCGGCCGTCTTCGTCGGGGGTTGCCGGCATGCGGCCTCCTTGGGGGTTTCCTCACGCCGGGACGGTATCGCCCGTCCTGCGCTTGGCCATGAGCTCCCGCAGCTCCTTCCCGCTGATCTTTTCACGTTCCAGCAGCAGCTTCGCCCCCTCGTCCAGAACGGTGCGATGCCGTTCCAAAATTCCCTTGGCAACCTCGTACTGGCCTGCAATCACGGACCGGACTTCCTCGTCCACCAGCCTGGCCGTGGTATCGCTGTATTCTCCGCCGCGCTCGGGCGGCCGCCCCACCAGAAAGACCGCGTTCTGGCGAGCCAGGTTCACGTGTCCCAGCTTTTCACTCATTCCGTACTCCCTTACCATGCTCATGGCCGTGTCGGTCGCGCGGAGGATGTCGTTCTGTGCGCCCGTGGACACATCTCCGAAGACGATTTCCTCGGCGGCGCGTCCCCCCATCATCGTGGCGATGCGGTTGAGCAGCTCGGATTTCTTCATCAGGAACCGGTCCTCGGTCGGAAGCTGGATCGTGTAGCCCAGGGCGGCTATTCCCCTGGGGATGATCGATATTTTTTCAACCGGGTCCGTGCCGGGAAGCGACAGGGCGACGATGGCATGGCCCATTTCGTGGTAGGCCACGATTTCCTTCTCCTTGGGGTTGATCAGCCGGTTCTTCTTCTCCAGCCCGGCCACGATGCGCTCGACCGCCTCGGTAAATTCCGCCATGCCGACCGCCTGCCGGTCGTGCCGGACGGCCAGAAGAGCGGCTTCGTTCACAAGGTTGGCCAGATCCGCCCCGGTCATCCCCGGCGTCATGGCGGCCAATTTTTGCGGATCGACGTCATCGGCCAGTTTGACCTTTTTCAGGTGTACCTTCAGAATGGCTTCCCGCCCGGCCTTGTCCGGACGGTCGACCAGCACCTGGCGGTCGAACCGGCCCGGCCGCAGGAGGGCGGGATCCAGGATTTCGGGCCGGTTGGTGGCGGCCATGAGAATGACGCCGACCTGTGGATCGAAGCCGTCCATCTCGACCAGGAGCTGGTTCAGGGTCTGCTCACGCTCGTCATGGCCTCCGACGCCGCCAAAGCCCCTCGCCTTTCCAAGTGCGTCCAGCTCGTCGATGAAGATGATGCACGGCGCCTGCTTCTTGGCCTGCTCGAAGAGGTCCCGCACCCGGGCCGCCCCCAGTCCCACAAACATCTCGACAAACTCGGAGCCGCTCAGGCTGAAGAAGGTCACCCCCGCCTCTCCGGCCACCGCGCGTGCCAGCAGGGTCTTTCCCGTTCCCGGCGGCCCCACCAGAAGAATTCCCCTGGGCACCTTGCCGCCGAGCCGGGTGAACTTTTCGGGTTCCTTGAGAAAATCCACGATTTCCACCAGTTCCTGCTTGGCCTCGTCGACCCCCGCGGCGTCCTCGAAGGTGACCCCGACACCTTCCTCCTTGTATATCTTCGCCTTGCTCTTCCCAAGCGTCATGAATCCCGCCTGTTGTCCGCCGATCCGCTTCATCATGAACGCCCAGATCCCGAAGAACAGGAAGATGGGAATGATCCAGGACAGCAGGTCTCTGAAAAAGGTGGACTCGATTTCACCGCTGAACTGCACGTTGTGCTGTTCGAGCAGGGCAGAGATTTCCGGATCCACTCGGACCGTTCTGAACAGACGCCCCCCTTCACTGTCCTGAAAGTGTCCCTGGATCTGGTTGCTGGTGATGGCCACGTCCTTGATCCGCCCCTCACCGAGAAGCTCCAGGAATCGGCTGTACGGGATCGTCTCGACGGCGAACACGGAAAACAGAAGGTTCTGGAGGAGCAAAACACCCCATATGGCGATCAGAAGGTACCAGATGGAAAACTTGTGTTGCTTCTGCATGGGAAGAACCTCCTCTTGTGCTGTGGGATCCGACCTCCTCGGTCGTCCATCGGCGGGTTATGGTATTCTTCTCGAAATCTGTCTCGCGTGCCGGCAATGTAAGGCAACCCCAACTGCTGTCAATGCTTCTTGAAGGCCGGTCCGTCAGGGCCCCGCGGGTCGCTGACTTGATTAGCGTCCGTGCTTGCCTATTCTACCATCTAGGTCGGCATCGCGGAGAAGCCGGCATCAGAACCCAACAGGAGGAGCCCAGGGATGAAACAGGCGTCAGAACAGGAAGTTTACGTAAGGGTCAGGGACATGGAGGGCAACGAATTCATCTGCCCGTTTTCAGCGCTGAAGGACCCCAGGAAAGCCACCCAGGAGGAACTGGACAACTGCGTGGACAGCGCCACTGCCCAGCGGTATCCGGGAAACATCGACGTTCAGGGCTGATCGGGGCCGATCCGGATCGATCCGGAAGGTTTGGCAATGGACCTCGCGGCCTTCCGGTCAGCCGCGTCGGATCTGTCGGCGCCCATAGGTCTTGAACTTCGCGATGACCCGATCCATTTCCGCCTCGGAAAGGGATCCGGGAGTTCCGGCCGCGCTGGCAAGCAGGTAGACGCGTGAAACGAACTCGACGGCCTCGGATGCCGCGAAGGCCGTCTCGAGGTCCTTGCCCACGGTTACGACGCCGTGGTGCGCGAGGAGAACCCCGTTGTAATCCCGGCCGATCGTCTCCAGTATGCCGCGCGCGAGTGCCTCGGATCCGTAAGTGGCGTAAGGCGCCAGGGGAACCTTGTTTCCGACGAAACCGATCAGATAATGGACGGGGGGCAGATCCCGCTCCAGGCAGGCCACTGCGGTGGCGTGGGCCGAATGGGTGTGAACGACCGCGCCGATGTCCTCCCGGTGTCGGTAGAGCGCAAGATGAAATGCCGATTCACTGGAAGGTTCGAGTCGGCCGTCGATCACGCGGCCGTCCTCGTCCATCACCACGACGTCCTCCGGGGCGAGGTCTCCGCACGAAACCCCGGTAGGGCTCACTGCAATTCGGCCATGGGCCCGGTCGATGCAGCTCAGATTGCCCCCGGAGCCGTGGGTGAGGCCGGAAGCCAGCATTGCCCTTCCCCACCGGGCGACCGATTCCCGCTTCAGTTTCATCAACATCCGAATCCTCCCGCGGTTGCATTGATCAGCCGGTGGCCATGGCGGTCCCGCCTGACGATGGGTCTTTCATTCCCCCCACCGCATCCGGCGCCGGCCAACCGGGTTGCCAGAGGGGTGATTCTGCATTACGTAATCGGCTTGACTCCGGAAAATCGGCTCCCTCCGGCAGGGTCATGCTTTTGCCGGCACGCGGTTTACGCCAGTGGACGACATGATGACGACAACCGAATACATCAAAATCGTGGTTTTGGAAAATGCAATCGAAGCCCAGGTCATAGCGTCCGTTCTCGAGGAGCGGGGCATCCCCCACCGCGTGCGCTCCTATCAGGACACCGCCTATGACGGCCTGTTCCAGTTCCAGAAAGGTTGGGCGGACCTGATGGCCCCGCCCGAATTCCGGGTTGACGTCATGGAGATCGTCGACGGCATCCGGTCATCCTCCGCATCGTCTTCCGAGTAGCGCGCACCTTCCGCGGATCTCCCCGCCGCGCGGTTGATTTCACGCCTCATCTCCGATAAGGAGGATTCGGATGCCCCTGCATGCCGAAACCGCCGCCTGTAGATGGAAACCCAACCGAGAATTCAACCCATTACGAGGAGGAGACCATGCCAGCACCTGATATCCAGTCCAAGACCTATCAGGAAGCACTGCGAGTCGGCCGGCCGCCCAACGTGGTCAGACTCTTTCCGGAATCACGGGCCCTGATCGTCAGCGGAAAGTACATCGACCGGGCCATGTTGAGAAAAGGGCAGGCCGTCGCGCTGGCCGCCAACGGCCGGAGCAATTTCGTCCTCCGGGGCGCGCTTCTGGCCGCCCAGGATGCCAACGCGGCCCTGATCATCGAGATCGCCCGATCGGAAGGCGGCGCCAATGCCTACTGCGCCGTAAACTTCTGGAACATCGCCCGGCAGGTGAACGCTGCGTGCAACGAATTGGGAATCACGGTCCCGGTCGCCATTCATGCCGACCACTACGGCATCAAGAAACCGGAGGACATCGCGCCGGCCAGGGTCGAAATCCCGACTCTTTTCGAGGCCGGAATGACCTCCATCGCCGTGGACGCCTCCCACATGCGCGACGACATGAACCTTCTGGCCAATATCGAGCTCAACGACAGTATCCCGAGTTGGGCCGGCCGTGAAACCGAGGTAGGTGAAATCAAAGGCGAATTCGGTTTGTCAACGCCCGACGACGCCCGTTTTCTCATCGAGGGGCTGAATGCCCACGGCATCTTCCCCGACTGGATAGCGCTCAACAACGGCACCACCCACGGGATCGAGGCAAGCGGCCAGGGCATCCAGGTGGAGTTGACCCGCCGCATTCACGAGGTGCTGTCTCCCTTCAATGTTTCCGGCGCCCAGCACGGGACCTCCGGCAACAGCACGGAACGGCTGCGCGAGATCGCCGGCCGGACGCGGACGACCAAGGCGAACGTGGCGACCGCGCTCCAGATGATCTCCTGGGGCCTCAAGGTCAATGACTACGGCAATGCCATTCTGGACGAGCACGGTGAATTCATAAAGGTGGAAGGACAAGGAGTCGACGAAGCCATGTGGACTCGAATGACCGCCTTTGCCCGCGAGAAGGGTTGGTCCGCGGGCAACTACAAGAAGCTCAATCTGCCGTTCGAAAACCATCTTCTGGGCCAGCCCCGGGCCATCCGGGACCGCATGGTCGAGCGGGTGCGGGCCTTCGCCCATGACCTGATCGTCAATGTTTTCAATTCGGCGGACACGGCGCCGCTGGTGGTCGATGGGATCCTCGAGGCCGGCTCCTTTGACCCGGGACCCAAGGCGGAGCGGATTGCATCGCCTGACGACTGGACGCCCGAAAAGATCCGGGACAAGGCCGCCGCACTGGAGCCGGATAAAGGCCCGGCAGGGAATTTTGACGACTGATCAGGAAGTCTCGGCGGTATCCGCCAATGGTTCCGATGCGGTGGTCGAACACCAAATGAAAATTCCCATCTACCAGATCCACAATGTGCTGCGCGATTATGTACGGCAGCTCCAGCGGCGGATGGAGCGCCGGCAGGGAAACGCCATCGACGCGGACAATCTCGAAAAGGCGATTTCAGCGCCGGACAAGCGGCGGATGGTTCAGGAACGGGTGACGGCGGAGGTCGTGGAACGAATCATCCATCTCGATATCAGGGAAAGTCGGGATCCGGGGGGGGAAACGACCCGCCCGCCCGATCCCGCGGGGGGGGCCGGGGTGCCCCGTGAATTGGTCTACCATGTGCTGAAAAATGGAGTGATGAAGCAGAAATGCCGCCTTCAATTGGAGCGCGTCGAAAATCTGGTCCGCCGGTTTCAGGAAACCGGAAAGCCCGACACTCCTGAAAAACCATAGTGGTCATTGCCGCCACGGGCAATTAGCTGGATTCGGCGGACGGATCGTCCTCTCCCGGAGGATTCGCACGCGCCGATACGGCTTCCTTGGCCATCTCCCAATGCCGGTCCAGTTCCTCGCGCGTCAGGGCCTCGAGCGTCCCGCCAGCTTCCGCCACCCGGTTCTCCATGTATCGGAAACGATTCTCGAATTTGCGGATTGCCGCCGACAGGGACGTTTCGGGGTGGATGCGCGCAAACCGCGCCACATTGGCGAGGGTGAACAGAATGTCGCCGAATTCGAGCGCAACGGCGTCGCTTCCGGCGTTCCCGGGGAGGCTGGCCACCGCCTTGAATTCATCCCACTCCTCCTCGACTTTTTCCATCACATCCGGAAGGTCGTTCCAGTCGAAGCCGGTGCGGGCGGCGCGCTCGGCGACCCGATACGCCCGCATTAGCGCCGGCAGGCCGGCGGGAACCGAATCGAGGACGGAGCCGCGGGGACGGTCGTTCTTTTCCGACTGCTTGATCGCATGCCAGTTCCGCCGGATTTCATCGATCCCGGAAACCTCTCGGTGATCGAAGACATGGGGATGCCGGCGCCGCATCTTGTCCAGATTCCGGCTCACCACGTCCGCGATATCGAAATGCCGCTTCTCCAAGTAGAGTTCAGCCACGAAGAGGACCTGAAAGAGAACATCCCCCAGCTCCTCCCGGACGTCTTCGATGCTACCGGATTCGATGGCCTCGACGAGCTCGAAAAGCTCCTCGATCAGGTAAACCGTGATGCTTCGGGGAGTCTGTTTCCGGTCCCAGGGACAGCCTTTTTCGCCCCTCAGGGTTCGGATGAGTTCGATGATGTCATACAGGGATGGCGAGCGGGACGTCAGCTTTTCTTCTTCCACGCGTCTTTGAACACTTTCATTTTGGTGGTGAACTGCGCCTTCATCTCCTGGGACACGACCCTCGCGAGAGCTTCCGATACCACGGTGACCCTCGGGGCAAGGATGGATTCGCGGATCACCGGGGCCCCTTTGGGCAGAAAGGTGGTCAATGCCACCAGGAGCACGGACACGATCAGGATGCCTTTCAATGCCCCGGCACCGGCGCCGAGGATCCTGTCCGCCCATCCGAGGGAGGCGATATTCATCAGGTATTTGATGACGATGCCCAGAATGCCCACCAGGATGACGACGAGCGCAAAGATGATCAGGAACCCGACGATATTGGCATAGGCGTCATTGGAGATCCAGCGGCCCAGGAGCCTCGCCGCTTCGGGATAATAGGTGAAAGCGCCATAGAACCCCCCCAGAACGCCGATGATGGAGGACACCTCCTCGATCAGACCGCGGAAGATCCCCCGCACGAGGCAATAAACCAGGATTACACCGATGATGATGTCCAGAGCGTTCATGATGGCCTTTCACATGGACCGGACCGAAGGCCGATGATGGCTGAAGGCGGGCCCGTCACGCACCCGGGATGAAAGGATGGCGAATCCGCGGCTGTATCAGAGCCCATCCACGATTGTCATTCGGACAGGAGCGTATCCGACTCAGAAATGAGGATTTTTGGTTCTGATCGAGGCCACACATGAATTTTCGGTGAGGCGTACTCCGGTACGCCGCAGCCGGAAACCCGCGAAGAACGCCGATCAGGGCAAAAAAGGCCATTTCGGACGGACACGGATTAGCATCGCCCCCGGGGTGCGTCAAGCCATTTTTGTGACGGCCCCCTCCGTCACGACCGATACGTGACGGTTGTCAATTTGCATGAATTCAAAAGGTTGAAACCGTTTGATACTTCCGGGCGGTTCCGATGAATGCCAGCACGGGTGATTTGCATTCCCTGAATCAGATGTGGTATGAGCCCGGTTGGCTTAATCGAGACACCCGGCAACCGATTTATATGGAAAATCAACAGGACAATCACCTGTCCAAAATTTCCTTCGCCGACAACACGCTGGCCCAGCAGCTGTTCGGCCAGCAGAGCTGCCACCTGAACCGCATCGCGGCGGCCCTGGGCATCCACCTCCACACCCGCGGAAGCAGTGTGCTGCTCGAAGGCGACGAGATCAATGTGGCCCTCGCCCGGAACCTGCTCGAGCAGCTCTATGGACTGCTTCAGAAAGGCTATCCCATCTATCCGAACGATGTGGATTATGCCATCCGCGTCCTGCGGTCGGATGACCGGGCCCGCCTGAAGGATATATTCCTGGATGCGGTCTACATCACCTCCAAGAAGCGCACCATCACCCCGAAAAGCCGCTCCCAGAAGGATTACATCGATGCCATCCGGAGCCACGACATCGTTTTCGGAATCGGTCCCGCGGGCACCGGAAAAACCTATCTGGCCATGGCCATGGCGGTGGCGGCGCTCTCCAAGGGGCAGGTCAACCGGATCATTCTCACACGGCCGGCGGTCGAAGCCGGAGAGGCGCTGGGGTTCCTTCCGGGAGATCTGGCCGAGAAGGTGGATCCCTACCTTCGACCTCTCTATGACGCGCTCCACGACATGATGCGCTTCGAAAAGGTGTCCAGCCTGATGCAGCAGGGCACCATCGAGGTGGCCCCCATCGCCTTCATGCGCGGCCGGACCCTGAACGATTCCTTTATTATTCTCGACGAAGCCCAGAACACGACCTCGGAGCAGATGAAGATGTTCCTCACCCGGATCGGATTCAACTCCAAGGCCGTCATCACCGGCGACGTCACCCAGATCGACCTGCCGGCCGCCAAGACATCCGGGCTGGTGGAGGCGTCGAGGATCCTCCAGGACGTCGTCGGAATCCGGATCGTTCACTTTTCCAAGTTCGACGTGGTGCGGCACCGTCTGGTCCAGGACATCATCCGGGCTTATGAGGAGCTGGAAGAGCAGAAAAAGGCCTCCATCGATCCCGCCCCCTGACGGGCATTCGATCGAGGACCCTCTGCCAACCACCGCCTGCCATGAGGATCGAAAAAAACATACGCCATTTGACCCGCCGGGTCAGCGAGGATCCACAGGTCCCCTGGGTTCTTCTGATCCTGATCACCGCCGCCTTCCTCGTCATCGTCTACCCGGGCCTCATGATCACCGACAACGACTACGCTCCCGGAGATGTGGCGGAGCGGGACGTCAAGGCTCCCCAGGACTTCCTGGTCGAAGACACCAACGCAACCGAGGCCAACCGCCAGGAGGCCGAAAACAGCGTCCTGACGGTTTACGACCACGATCCCTACCTGGCCGGCGCCCTGTCCACGGCCGTCCAGAGGGCATTCGAATCGATGCAGCAGACCATCGCCGCATTCAGGCGCGAACCGCCAGGACTTTCGGAAACCGCCCCGCAGGGCACAACCGCGGCCGGTACGGAAGCGGATCCGGCGCTTCGGCCGGAGGTGGACGCCGAGGAAACCCTTCACCAGGCGCTGTGGGATTCGAAACCCGAATTTGAAACCCGCCTGGGCATCGAACTCGACGAAGGCGTTTTCAAGGCGCTGGTCGCCGCCCGCTTCGACCCGGCGATTTCCGAACTGGTGGTTCGGACGCTCGGAGAGGTGATGGGCCGCGGCATCGTCACCGACAAGGATATACCGCTCAGGCTGTCCGAGCGGGGAATCGCCCTGAGAACACTCGGGACGGGGGCGGAGCGAACGGTCCGGGACTTCAACCGGTTCTTCAGCCTGGACCAGGCCCGCACCGCTACGCGGGAAATCGCCCTGCCCCTCGTCGAGCACATGGACTACACCTGGCAAAACCTGGTGATCGACCTGGCCCAACGCCTGCTTCAGCCCAACATCACGCTCAACCGGCACGAAACGGAAGAACGGAGACGGGCCGCCGTGGAGGAAGTCAAGCCGGTATTTCACAAGATCAAGGCGGGCGAAATGCTGCTGAGGGAGGGCGAACGGATCGCCGACATCCAGCTGCTCAAACTCAACGCCCTGAAAAACGAGCTGAAAAACCGGCAGGTGGTGGAAACCAGCATCGGCGCCGCGCTTCTGATCGTCTGCCTTCTCATCGCCACCTACATGCTTCACCTCCAGCTGAAGCCGACCGGCCACATGTCCACCAACCGGGACCTTCTCTTCGTCGCGTCGGTCATCGTTTTCTTCCTGGTAATCGGGGAAGTGGCCGCATCGCTGGGACAGACCCTGACCGTCAGGGCCGATATCCCGCTGACGGTCATGACGGTCGGCTACGTCACGCCCATGGCCGCGGCGGCGATGCTCATCTGCCTGTTTCTCGGGCTTCAGACGGCGCTGCACGCATCCCTGATCCTGTCCGTGGGCCTCGCCATCATCTTCAACGGCAGTTTCGACATGGTGGTCTTCGCCATGATGAGCTGCGCCATGGGCGCCTATTGGGTCCAGGACTGCCGGGAACGTAAGGTATTCGCCAAGGCGGGGCTGAAAACCGGCCTTCTGAACGCGGCGGTCATCACGGCGATTGCCGTCTACCATGCGGACATGGAATTCCCGCGCCTGGGATGGGAATGGGTCTTCGGGATCATCGGCGGGTTCTTCTCCAGCATCCTGGCAGCCGGCATAGCGCCCCTGGCCGAGATCACCTTCGGGTACACCTCCGACATCAAACTCCTGGAACTCGCCAATCTGGATCAGCCAATCATGCGAAAGCTGATGATCGAGGCCCCTGGAACCTACCACCATTCGGTCATCGTCGGCAGCATGGTCGAGGCCGCCGCATCGGAAATCGGCGCCAATCCCCTGCTGGCCAAGGTCTGCGGCTATTATCACGACATCGGAAAAATAAAGAAGCCCGCCTATTTCATCGAGAATCAAAGCGGCCGGAACCGCCACGACAAGCTCGCACCCTCCATGTCCGCGCTCATCCTCATCGCCCACATCAAGGACGGGGTAGAAATGGCCAGACAGCACAAGCTGGGCCGCGTGATCATGGACACCATCTGCGAGCATCACGGAACGAGCCTCATCCGCTACTTCTACGAAAAGGCCAAGACCCTCAAGGGTGAGGAAAATGTGAAGATGTCCGATTACCGCTATCCCGGCCCAAAACCGCAGACTCGGGAAGCCGGCCTCGTCATGCTGGCGGACGTGGTGGAAGCCGCCTCCAGAACCCTCGAAAACCCGACACCGTCCCGGATTCAGGGAATGGTCCAGACGCTCGTCAACATGATCTTCTCGGACGGTCAGCTGGACAACTGCGAGCTGACCCTCAAGGACATCCACAAGATCGCCAAGGTTTTCAACAGGATTCTCACCGGCATTCACCATCATCGGGTGGAGTACCCGGAGCGGAAATCGGCAGCCAACGTCAAAGGCAGACAACGGGATGGAAATCCGGATCGACAACCGCCAAAACCAGGAAGCGATCGACCTGCGGAGACTTCGGAAAACGGCGCAGCTCATCTTAAACGTCTTGGACTGTCCTGACGGAGAGCTGTCCCTTTCCATCGTGGACGACGCCGAGATGACCGAGATCAACCGGGACTATCGCGACCGTCCCCGGCCCACCAATGTGATCGCATTTTCCATGCGGGACGGCGCATTCCCCGAACTCAACCCCACCCTGCTGGGGGACGTGGTCATCTCCTCGGAGACTTGCCGTCGGGAGAGCCAGGCCGCCGGCATCCCCTTCGAGGCCCGCCTGGAAGAGCTGCTGGTCCACGGCATTCTCCATCTGTTCGACTACGACCACGAGCAGTCTCCGGAAGCCGAGGACCGCATGTGGGCGAAAACCGAGGAAATTCTCGCGCGTATCCACCGGTCCCGGGCCTGACGGGACCGGGCCGAATCCGGCGGCATCGGCAGCACCCGTGCCGCAACGACATTTCATACCCAGCCCAGGAGGTTTTCACATGCCGGGACTGATCGTAAACCTGGATAGGGTGGCCGCGCTTCGAAACCATACCGGGACCAGCCACCCGGATCCGGCGGCGGCGGCCGTGCTGGCCGAACTGGGCGGCGCCCGGGGCGTTTCGGTACACTACCGTCCGGACCGGCCTGAATCGAGTGAACGGGACCTGCGAATCCTCCGGGAAATCACCCAGGGCCGCCTGGTTCTGGGGATGAGCCCCACCTCCGAAATGATGGGGCTGGCCCTCGACGTCAAACCCGACGCCGTAACGCTGATGATGGATCCCCCGCCGGGTCAGCAGAGTCCATCGACCGTCGATCTCATCCTCGACCAGCGGGAAATCGGTGAAATCATCGCCAGCATTCAGGGCAGCGGTATACCGGTCCTGATCCTGGTCGAGCCCGACCCCGATCAGGTCAAGAATGCACACCGCCTGAATGCCGACGGCGTTCAGCTTCATACCGGGGCTTACATCACCGCCGTTGACGAGACCCACCGGCGGCGGCTGCGGGACCGGATCGTGGATGCGGCAAAACTGGCGGCCAAGCTAAGGCTCGGCATCACGGCGGGATGCGGTCTTACCTATTCGGCCGCTGCGCAACTCTCCCGGATCACGGAAATCGAGGACTGCGTAGTGGGACATGGCATCGTATCCAGGGCACTTTTCATCGGAGTGGAAGCCGCAGTCCGGGAGATGGTCATCCAACTCGATCAACGATGAAATCGCTGAAGGGGCAATGAAGGAATGGAGACGCTGAGCCGGGTCGAAATCTGCCGGAGCGCCGCGGAAACCCGGCGTCTCGCCCGTTGCATCGCCGAGGCGGTCCGGGAGCCGCTGATCATCCTGCTGGACGGCGAGCTCGGCAGCGGAAAAACATGCTTCGCCCAGGGTCTGGCCTGGGGACTCGGCGTACCCGGGGACATCCCCATCACCAGTCCTACCTACACACTGGTCAACGACTACCCCGGCAGCGGCAGGCTGCCGTTCGTTCACGCCGACCTTTATCGCCTGGAGGCCGCCGATCTGGAGGATATCGGAATCGACGAACTCCTGGACCGCCGGGCGCTGGTCGCCGTCGAGTGGCCAGATCGCATGGGGTCTCTTGGAGACCTGGAACGGCTCGAAGTTCTGCTGGTTGCCCTCGAAGACGAGACGCGCCGGATCGAAATCACGGCTTATGGACTTGGCCCTGTGAATCTGCTAAAGGGGTGCGATTCTTGTTGGAAGGAGGCATCATGACGCTGACGGTAAAAAAATTCGGCGGTACATCGGTTGCCGATCTGGACCGCATACGGAATGTCGCCAGACGGGTCGCGCAGACCTTCGACCGGGGGAATGAAGTGGTGGTCGTCATCTCCGCCATGTCGGGCGTCACCGACGGTCTTCTCAAGATGGCCCGCCAGGTCACCGACGCCCCGAACCGCAGGGAACTCGACGTTCTGCTGGCGACCGGAGAACAGACCACCGCGGCGCTGCTCGCCATGACCCTCGATTCCATGAACTACCCGGCGGCTTCGGTTCTCGGGTACCAGGCAAGGGTCAACACGGACCACAGCTTCGGCAATGCCCGCATCACGGACATCGTGCCCGAGCGGATCCGGGCGCTTCTCAACGAGCGGAAAATCGTCGTGGTGGCCGGATTTCAGGGATGCGACCCCGCGGGCAACATCACCACGCTCGGCCGGGGGGGATCGGATACGACGGCGGTGGCCATCGCCGCGGCGCTCAATGCCGATACCTGCGAGATCTACACCGACGTGGACGGCATCTATACGACGGATCCCAACATCTGCCCGAAGGCCAGGAAGATGAAGCACATCTCCTACGATGAAATGCTGGAGATGGCGAGCCTCGGCGCCAAGGTGCTCCAGATCCGTTCAGTCGAATTCGCCAAGAAATACAACGTGCCGGTGCACGTGCGGTCGTCGTTCAGCGAGGAGGAAGGTACGATGGTCATCAACGAGGAAGCCAGCATGGAGCGCCTGGTGGTCTCCGGCATCACCTGCGACAAGAACCAGGCCAGGATCACGCTCAAGAAAGTGCCGGATCAGCCGGGTGTTGCAGCGAAGGTATTCTCGCCCATCTCCGAGGCGGGCATCGTGGTGGACATGATCATTCAGAACATGCGATCCGGGGGACAGACGGACCTGACCTTCACCGTCCCCAAGACCGAATTCAAGCAGGCCATGGAAATCGAGGAGAAGGTCGCGGCGGAGATCGGCGCCCAGGCGGTGCTCGGCGATCCGGAGATCGCCAAGGTGTCGGTGATCGGCGTCGGCATGAAGAACCATTCCGGAGTTGCCTCCCGCATGTTCTCGGCCCTCGCCGCCGAAAACATCAATATCCGGCTCATTTCTACCTCCGAAATCCGCATTTCCTGCGTGGTGACGGAAAAATACGCCGAACTGGCCGTTCGCGTCCTCCATTCCGCCTTCGGGCTGGACCGTGAATGACATGCCGCCCCGGTTCAACCGGGATCAGGCGATCTTCTCGCTGGGGCTCGCCGTCGCCGTCCTGATCCTGGCGATCTATCGGATCCTGGCCGGCGGTTGAAGGCCCCCGATCGAAACGAGATGCCGTCGGGCCGGCGACTTCAAGGCATGCTCTCGATGGCCTCTTGAATTTCCACTGAAATCCTGTTCGCGGCCGCCTTCGGGTCCGCTGCATCCCGGATGGGCCGGCCGATGACCAGAAAGTCCGCTCCGTTCCGCACCGCCTCGAAGGGTGTCATCACGCGCTGTTGATCGTCGGTGCCGACGCCTTCCCATGCCGGGCGTATGCCGGGCGTGACAGCGATGAATCCAGGCCCGCAACGCGCCTTGATCCGCCCGGCCTCCCGCCCGGAGCATACCACGCCCGCCAGACCGGCCTTTCGTGCCGCCTCCGCCCGCCGCAGCACCAGCTCGTCCAGGGAGGCCGACACGCCCGCAACCCTCAGATCGCTTTCGGAAATGCTGGTCAGAACGGTCACTCCCAGAATCTTCGTACGACCGCCTCCTCCAGCCACCGCTGCCTCCAGCATTCGTCCGGACTCCCCGCAATGAACCGTGATCAGTTCGACGCCCAGGTCGGCCGCGGCGGCCACGGCGCGCCGGACGGTTTCCGGAATGTCGTGAAGCTTGAGGTCCAGAAAGATCCCGGTTCCGGTCTGCTCGCGGATCCGTCGCACGATTTCAGGTCCGGATCGGATGAACAACTCCAGTCCGACCTTGAAAAGTCCGACCGAGCCGGCCAGATGCCCGGCAAGTCGAAGGGCTTCATCGGAGGACGGCACATCCAGGGGAAAGACGATGCGTTCGGTAGAGTTCATCATGGGGGTTCCACCTCGGGGATTGCAGGTTCGACACCTAAAGCGTTACAGGCGCCCTATATCCCATCGATGGCGTGCACGAAAGCCAAAAATGGGCTTTTCAAAGAAAAACAATTGAAATAGTTGAAGTTTTAATGATAAAAGGTCTATTTTGAGCTGGCTGGCATTGAGGAACCAACCGTGCCCGATTCCAAAAACAGACAAACGCTGCTCAGAAAGCTTCCCGGCGTGGATCGCGTCATGAGCCGGGCCGAGCATGATGCGGGATTCGCCGGCATTCCCCGGCGGCTTCTCACGGACGCGGTACGCCGCGTGGTGGACGACCTCCGGTCGGCCCTGATCGACGGTGAGGCCGGCGTCACCGCGAAGGATTTGTCGGAATCCGCGGTTCTGCACACTGCGGCGGCCATGGCGAGGGAGGCCATGAAGCCCAACCTGAGGCGTGTCGTCAACGGCACCGGAGTCGTGGTCCATACCAACCTGGGGCGCTCGCTTCTGGCCGAGGCGGCCATCGACAACGTCCGCCGGATTGCGGGCCGGTATTCCAATCTGGAATACGATCTCAAGGCGGGCAAACGCGGCTCGCGGTACTCGGCGGTGGAAGGAATCCTTTCCGAACTGAGCGGTTCCGAAGCCGGAATGGTGGTGAACAACAATGCCGCGGCCGTGCTTTTGTGCCTGGACACCCTTGCCCACGGGCGCGAGGTCGTCGTCTCCCGCGGCGAACTCGTCGAAATCGGAGGCTCATTCAGAATCCCCGACGTCATGGCCAAAAGCGGCGCCAGGCTTCGGGAGGTCGGCACGACCAACCGGACCCACCTCAGGGACTATGAACAGGCCATCGGCAGCGACACGGCGCTGCTTCTCAAGGTGCACCAGAGCAACTTCAGCATCGTCGGCTTCACGAAGGCCGTATCCCTTTCCGAAATGGTCGCCCTGGGCCGAAGCGCCGGCATTCCCGTCATGGAGGACCTCGGCAGCGGCACGTTCGTGGATTTTTCCCGATACGGACTGTCCAAGGAGCCCACCGTTCAGGAGTCCGTCGCCGCGGGGGCCGATGTCGTCACCTTCAGCGGCGACAAGCTGCTGGGCGGCCCCCAGGCCGGCCTGATCGTCGGGCGCCGTGATATCCTGGAGCGCATCCGTCTGAATCCCCTGACCCGGGCACTGCGCATCGACAAGATGACGCTGGCAGCGCTGGAGGCAACACTCCGGCTATACCGGGACGAGCCCCGGGCGGTGTCCGAAATACCGACGCTTGCCATGATCACCATGGACACCGCCGTGCTCGAGCACCGGGCCGCCCGCCTGGCGGAACTGCTTCGGGACGCAGGGGGCGGAAGTTGGGAGGTTCAACTGACCCGGGGAGTCTCCAAAACCGGCGGGGGTGCGCTGCCCCTGATGGATCTTCCCAGCCGCTGTCTGGCCGTCGCCATTCCCGGAATGTCCGCCAACGCGCTGGAAGCAGCGCTGCGCGCCTTTGATCCGCCGATCATCGGGCGAATCGCCGACGATCGCTTCACCATCGATGTCCGGACGCTGACCGAAGCCGACTTTTCCATACTTGACACTGCATTCCGACAATTGGGTTGAAGCATGACCAGACAGCCGACCGTGAAATCCAGAGACCTGACCACCGTCCAGCCCTTTCTCATGCCGTGGCCCCAGCCCGGCCCTCCTGACGATGCCTTTCCGGACCGTAGAAGCCCCTCCGAAGGCAAGCCCGACATCGCGGCCCTGACGGCGGCCTTTCCAGACCGGCCCGTCGGCAACGCCTTCATCGATGCCGCTCTGGCGGCCGTCCGGTCCGAGAAGACCTTCGCCGCCGTCGCCGCCCGGATCGATTCAATGCCCGGAAAAGCGATGGACAACACGGAAGACGGTCATGATCCGATCGAAGCCGCGCGCGTCGCATCCACCGTCATCGAGGCCCGGGGCGGGCGGTGGAGCTTTATCGAATCCGACCTGATCGGATGTGTTTTCCCGGGAGCCGACGGAGAAGACGGGGACCGGGCGGCCCAGATCATTCGTGATTCGGTGGAACGGCTTGGCATAGGAACGGTCACCACCGGGGTGGCGGTATTCCCCTTTCACGATTTCACCCCCCGGCAGACGATTCGCAATGCCGAAAAAGCCGTTCACCACGCTGCGTTTTTCGGACCCGGAAGCAGCGCCCGGTTCGACGCGGTCAGCCTCAACGTCAGCGGCGACATGCTCTACCAGAGGGGAGAGGTCGATGCCGCCTTGGCCGAGTTTCAGACCGCCCTCGCCCTGGATCCTGAAAACGCGAACGTCCAGAACAGCCTGGGCGTCTGTTACGGCATCCGCAAGGAGTACGATCAGGCGCTGGCGGCCTTCGAGGCCGCCATCACGGCCGACCCGTCCGAGTTCACCGCTGTCTACAATGCCGGTCTCGTTCACCTGCTGATGAACTCGCCGGAAAAGGCCATGGAATATTTCGAAAGAGCGGCTCCCCAGGGAGAGGATGTTTTCGAGATTCAGTTCCAAACGGGAAAGTTGCTGGTGGAACTCGGCCGTGAGGAGGATGCGGTGCCTTACCTGGAGAAGGCCGCGGCTCTGGAGCCTGAATCGTCCCAACCGCATCGCCTACTGGGAGAGATCCAGGACCGGCTCGGAAATCAACAAAGCGCCCTCGCGCACCTGAAGCGGGCGGTCCGGATCAATCCGTTCGATGCCGCATCCCTGTCCTCCCTCGGACGGCTCTATTCGGATCAGGGCGAGAACATCGACATTTGCATCACCTTCTGCCGGCAGAGTGTCGAAATCGACCCCCGCATCGGGTTGTATCATCTTCGCCTCGCTGAGCTCTACCGCAAGGCGGGAAAACAATCCGAAGCGCTGAACGCCTTTCGAAGGGCAAGAGACCTGGGGACAAATTGCGAAAAGGAGATCGCGGAGATCGAATTGGATACGGCCAGGGAGGCCTCCTGACGCCATTTCCATCGAAACGATAATAGGCTATGATCGACAATCAGATCGAGAGAATATTGGAATCCAGCCTCGAGGCAAGCCGGCTCGCAGTCGAGACGAACCGGCATCGACTGAAGGCTGCCGTCGACATGCTGGCCGCCTGCCTTGCTTCCGGCCACAAAATACTCATTTTCGGCAACGGCGGCAGTGCGGCCGACAGCCAGCACATCGCCGCCGAATTCGTCAACCGCTTCCGGATCGAACGGCCTCCGTTGGCTGCCATCGCCCTGACGACCGACGCCTCCGTCCTGACGAGCATCGGAAACGATTACGCCTTCGACGAGGTGTTCGAGAAGCAGATCCGCGCCCTGGCGAGGCCCGACGATGTTGCCTGGGGCATCAGCACGAGCGGCAACTCCGAGAACGTGGTTCGCGGCATCCGCGCCGCAGCCGATCAAGGCTTGCGAACCCTGGCCTCGACCGGGCCGGGAGGAAGGCTTGCGGAGGCGGCCGACCTGGTGCTGAGCGTTCCGTCGGAGTCCACCCCCCGCATCCAGGAAGCGCACATTCTGATGGCCCACATGCTGTGCGAGCTGGTGGATCGGGTGCTCTACCCGGAACGCGGATAATCCGTGTAACGCGGGGAATTGTCGAGTATTTGAAAAGTGCAGGCAGATGCCTGCCCAAAGGAGTATGAATCCATGCCCATCTACGAATATGAATGCCAGGATTGCGGCCGGACCTTCGAACATCTCGTCCTCGGCAGCGAGGAACCCGAAACGTGCGCGGCCTGCGACTCCAAGCGTATCTGCCGGAAGCTTTCCGCCTGCTCGTTTTACAGCAAGGGCGCGGGAGGCCAGACCGTCAAATCCACCGCCGCCACCTCCTCCTGCGGCGGATGCTCGGCCTCGAGCTGTGCGGGGTGCGGCCACTGATGGCAACACGGGTCGTCATCGGAAGCCGGGGCAGCCAGCTGGCGCTGTGGCAGGCCAACTGGGTCAAGTCAGCCCTTGAGCACCATCATCCGGGGCTGCGCGTCGAATTGGAGATCATCAAAACCCAGGGGGACAAGATCCTCGACGTGCCGCTGGCGAAGGTGGGCGGAAAGGGGCTGTTCGTGAAGGAGATCGAGGAGGCCCTGCTGGACTCCCGGGTCGATATTGCCGTCCACAGCATGAAGGACATGCCCTCGGAGCTTCCGGCGGGACTGACGATCGGTGCGGTGCCGCCACGGGAAGATCCGAAGGATGCGTTGATCGCCCGAACGGCCCGAGGGCTTTCGGATCTCCCGGAGGGTGCGAAAATCGGCACCAGCAGCCTGAGACGCGCCTCCCAGCTGCGCCGTCGGCGGCCGGACTTCGTGATCCACCCTCTGAGGGGCAACCTGGACACCCGGCTGCGCAAACTCGAAACCGAGGGCCTGGATGCCATCGTGCTGGCCGCCGCCGGGATCCGCCGGCTCGGCCTGGAGTCGCGGATCACGGAAGTGCTCGATGAAACCGTCATGCTGCCGGCGGTCGGCCAGGGCGCCCTGTGCGTCGAGGTCCGTGCGGCGGATGAACGGGTTCAGGAACTGATCGCCCCGCTGGAGGACATGAAAACCCGGGTGGCCGTCACGGCCGAACGGGCCTTTCTTCACCGGCTCGAGGGAGGATGTCAGGTGCCCATAGCCGGGCATGCCAAGGTCCGCGGCGGATCGGTGGAACTGACCGGGCTGGTGGCGGACCTGGCAGGCCGTCGTGTCGTCGAGGACCGCCGGATGGGGCCAATGGATCGGGCGGCCGACATCGGCCTCGAGCTGGCAGAGGCCGTCCTGTCCATGGGAGCAGGTGACATTCTCAAGGAACTGCAAAAGGAATCGGATCTCTCATGAGCGGCAAAGTTTATCTTGTCGGAGCCGGCCCCGGCGACCCGGGCCTGATTACGGTCAAGGGCCGGCGCTGCATCGAAACGGCGGACGTGGTGATCTACGACTACCTGGCCGCCCCGGCGCTCCTCGAGCACGCTCGACCGGATGCCGAACTTGTCTACGTCGGGAAAAAGGGGGGGGAGCACACGCTCTCCCAGGAAGGCATCAACGCCTTATTGGTGGAAAAAGCCATGGGTCACGCGGTGGTCACCCGGCTCAAGGGCGGCGACCCTTTCATTTTCGGACGCGGCGGCGAGGAAGCCGAAGCGCTCCTGGCCGCCGGCATCCCCTTCGAAATCGTACCGGGGGTCACCTCGGCGGTCGCCGGCCCGGCCTATGCCGGCATCCCCCTGACCCACCGGGACTACACCTCCTCGGTCGCCTTTGTCACCGGCCACGAGGATCCCGGGAAAACCGCATCGGCCATCGACTGGAAAGCGCTCGCCACCGGCATCGGGACCCTGGTGTTCTTCATGGGCGTCAAAAATCTCCCGGCCATCGTCCGCAGCCTCCGCGACAACGGCATGCCTCCGGAGCGCCCGGTCGCCGTCGTGCGCTGGGGGACGACGCCGGCGCAGCGAACCGTCACCGGAACGCTCGCCACCATCGAGGAAGCCGTCCGCTCTGCCGGCATCAAGGCGCCCGCCCTCATTGTCGTGGGAGAAGTGGTGAACCTCCGGCCTTCCCTGCAGTGGTTCGAGAACCGGCCGCTTTTCGGAAAGCGGGTCGTGGTGACCCGTGCACGCGAACAGGCAAGCGACCTGGTCCGCCGGCTGGCCGACCTGGGAGCGGACTGCCTCGAGGTCCCCACCATCCGGATCGAGCCCCCCGCACCCGGCGGACCGATGGACATGGCGATCGAGCGGCTTGCCGGCTACGACTGGATCATTTTCACCAGCGTCAACGGCGTCCGGTTCTTCTTCGAGCGGCTGATGGCCAAGGGATTGGACGTTCGGGCTCTCGGGCATCTGAAAACGGCCGTCATCGGGCCGGCCACCGCCGAGCGGCTGCTGGAATTCGGGCTGAAAAGCGATATCGTTCCGGAGACTTTCCGGGCGGAGTCCATCGTGGCCGCCTTCGAGAACGTTCCGATCGAGGGCAGGCGGATCCTGCTGCCCCGAGCCCTGGAGGCGCGGGCCATCCTCCCGGCGGCGCTCCTGGAACGAGGGGCCGAGGTCGACGAGGTGGCGGCCTATCACACCGAAATCGAAGCCGACCGGTCCGATTCGCTCATCGAGGCCCTGGAGAACCGGACCGTGAGCATGGTGACGTTTACCAGCTCGTCCACTGTGAAGAATTTCAAGGCGTTGCTGCCGCCGGAACGTTTGGAGGCGTTGATGGAGGGGGTGACCGTTGCCAGCATCGGCCCCATCACCACCGATACCGCACGTGCGCTCGGGTTCACCGTCCACCTGACCGCGGAAGCCTACACCATTCCCGGCCTCTGCGAGGCCATCTGCGATTTCTACAGGGCTTAGCGGGCCGGAGCGCCGCGGATCACGAGCCGGCGCCCGGAGCCACGGATTCCGATCGATCGGTCGATCTGGATTTCGCCGAACCGAAATACTGGATTTGACAGCAGCCCTGAAGGGTCGATTCCGAAGAGGGGAGGAACCGATGAACACCTATCTCCGGGATCTCCCGGAAATGGTCGAGATCCTCCGTGACATGCGGGAAACGATTCTGGCGAATATCGTTCTGATCGGCCAGATCCCGTCGCCGACATTTCAGGAAAAACGCCGGACCGTCAAATTTCTCGACCGCCTGGCGGCTTACCAGGCCGACGAGTGCACCACCGACGGCTACCGGAACCCCATCGGGGTGATCAGGGGCACGGACCCCGAAGCTCCTCACATATTGCTGGTCGCGCACCTGGACACCTACTATGGCAAGGACGTCGACCACAATTACACCGTTCTGGAAAATTCCGTCATCGGGGCCGGCGTTCTGGACAATTCAGTGGGCGTCGGCGTGTTGGCCTCCTTTCCCGAAATCCTCCGCAGGCTTGGAATCCGGTTGCGATCCGACATCGTCCTCGCCGGCGTCATTCAGTCGCTGGGCAAAGGGAACCTGAGGGGGATCCGCCATCTCCTGAAAACCTGGCAACGGCCGATCCGTGGCGCCGTGGTCGTCGAAGGCGTCGAGCTGGGCCGCCTCAACTACTACTCCGACGGGATGGTCCGGTGCGAGGTCGACTGCCGGATATCCGAAGATCACGGATTGGGGCATCGTTTCAGGCCCAACGCCATATTGATCCTCCACGAGGTGATCACGCACATCCTGGAGATGCGGCTTCCCCAACGCCCCCGGTGCCGCGTCATCATCGGGAAGATCGCCGGGGGCCTCAAGCACGGCATCATCGCCTATGATGCCAGCCTCGGTTTCGAGATCCACAGCGATTCGGACCGGATGGTCAAGGAGATCTTCAGCCACATTCAGGACATTGTCGGGGGTATCGGGCACGAATACGGCGTGGAAATGACCCTGGAAACCGTGAGCAATGTCAATGCCGCGCGGCTGCCATACACCCACCCCCTGGTAAAGGCTGCCGGTGAAGTCATGCACGCGCTGGACATCGAACCCGTCGGCGAACCCAGCGAATCGGAACTTTCCATCTTTTTGTCGAAGCAGATTCCCGCCGTCACCCTGGGGCTCACGCGGGGCGAAAACTACCATCAGGTCGACGCCAGCATGGAAATCGACCCCATGTTCACAGGCATCGCCCAAATCATCGGGGTGATCAAGGCCATCGATGAGGGGGTGTGCGATGTCTGACGGCTGGTTGACCCGGAACACTTTTCACTACAGCGCATTCCGCGATCTGGCCCGACTGGTCGAGTTGAAGGAACGCAAAAACCTGACGGTCTCGCTGTGCCTTCCGACCCTGAACGAAGGAAGGACCATCGCCAAGGAAATCGTGATCCTGAAAAGCGAGCTCATGAGCCGCTTTCCGCTACTGGACGAAATCGTGGTGATCGACTCGGGATCAACGGATGACACGGTCCAGATCGCCCGGTCCTTCGGCGCCGAAGTCCATCTCGCCGACGACATCCTGCCCGCCTACAAGTGCTACCGCGGAAAAGGGGAAAACCTCTGGAAGGCCCTTTACATCGCCCGAGGCGACATCATTGTCTATCTGGACGCGGACATCAAGAATATCCACCACCGTTTCGCCTACGGTCTGGTGGGCCCCTTGCTGGTACACGACCATATCAAGTACACCAAAGCGTTCTATGATCGGCCGATTGCCATCGGGAAAAACAAGATCCGGCCGACAGGCGGAGGACGCGTGACGGAACTGGTCATCCGCCCGCTTTTCGCCCTGTTCTTTCCCGAACTCACCCAGATCGTCCAGCCGCTGTCAGGGGAATATGCCGGCTACCGCGAAATTTTCGAGAGAATACCCTTCCCCATCGGCTACGGGGTGGAAACCGCCATGATCCTGGATATCTGTGAAAAGTGGGGGCTGGATGTCATAGCGCAGGTCGACCTGGAGAAAAGGGTCCATCGAAATCAGGATACGAAGGCCCTCGGCCGGATGGCTTTCGTGGTGATCAAAACCTTTTTGAAACGGATCGAAAGGCTGGGAATACTGGAACTCAAGCGGGACCTCTACGATCACATGATCCAGTACAAGCTGATCAAGGAGGATATCGTCCCCGATGTGTTCGAAATGACAGGAGTGGAACGCCCTCCCATAATCGAGATACCGGAATACCGGGAAAAGTTCCGGATCCCGGGCCGAGTGGAGGCCGCTTCCACCTGAACCTGCGGAGCGGCGGCCGAGCGACGAGGAAGCATGACATGAGCGGATCTCAACTGACGGACAGCCACCATCGGCGGCTCAACTACCTGAGGGTGTCGGTGACGGACCGGTGCAACTTCAGGTGCATCTACTGCACGCCGGCGGAAAAGGTCCCGCGGCTGGCACATGACGACATTCTGCGCTACGAGGAGATCTACCGGATCCTGCGGGTGGGAATGTCTCTCGGCATCAACAAGGTGCGGGTCACCGGCGGCGAACCCCTGGTCCGCCAGGGTATCGGGAAATTCCTCGAGCGGCTCGCACGCATGGAGGGGCTTTCGGATGTCTCGCTGACCACCAACGGACTGCGGCTTTCCGGCTTTCTCGACACCCTACGGGCGGCGGGCATCCGGCGTCTCAACATCAGTCTTGACACCCTTCGGCCCGATCGGTTCAAGGCCATCACCGGCGTGGATGCCTTCGAAACAGTGTGGAATGCCATCCAGGGCGCCCACAAGCACGGATTTGCCCCGATCAAGATCAATGCGGTGGCCATGCGGGGCATCAACGATGACGAACTGGAGGAGATCGCCTCGCTCTCCTTCACGCATCCGTTTCATATCCGCTTCATCGAGTATATGCCGATCGGGACCCTCCGCTTCAAAACGGACCCTTACATCTCCACGGACGAAATCCGCCGGAGGGTCGGGGGAATCGGCCAACTGATCCCCGTGGAACATTCGCCTGGCGACGGACCGGCCGAACGATACCGCTTCCCCGGGGCAAAGGGGGAGATCGGGTTTATCAGTCCGATCAGCCATCATTTCTGCGGCACCTGCAACCGGCTGAGACTCACGGCCAGCGGCGGCCTGAGGGCCTGCCTGCTCTCCGACAAGGAAACGGATCTGAAAACGCTGATCCGTGCAGGAGGTTCGGACGCATCCATCAGAAGGGTCTTCGAGGAGGTGGCGAGAGCCAAGCCGGAGCGCCATGGAATATCGGCAGCCTGCCATCTGGGACCGCAGAGCCGGATGTCGGCGATCGGCGGTTGAACCGCGGAAGGAAAAAGATAGCCCGAACCGCACCCGTGGGAGGCTACATTTTCTCACACAGACTTCGCAATGCGGTTCGGGCTCATAGTCCGCCTGAATCACTCCGGTTCCGGTTCCGGTTCCGCAAAAGGAGATTCCGCTTGAAGAGTGTCTGTGATCCAAGCTTTAGGGCGAGCTGATATCAGTTTAAAATCAATGAGTCAAGATCTTTTACGCCTGCTACGGCGCCCCGGCTTTCCGGATCCCGTATCCACTTCATCCCGTGGTTGAGAATTCCCGGACATGCTTCCCGCCTACCTCAGCAGATCCGGTAAAAACGTCACCAGCCCCGGGAAGAGCATCAGAAAAATCACGCACAACACATAAGCCGGCAAAAAGTAGGCCACGCCCCTGAAGACGTCTTCCAGGGGGACGTCCCCGGCCATGCCCCCCACCACGTAAGTCGTTGCCCCCACCGGCGGGGTTACCGCGCCCAGTGTGGTCACGACGGTGATGGTCACTCCGAACCAGATGGGGTCGTAGCCGAGTTCGGCCGCCACCGGAAAAAAGATCGGAATGGTGATCAGCAGCAACGCCAGGGCGTCCATCACGGCCCCTCCGACGGCGTAGATCAGGAAGATGATCGCCAGGATTCCTGCCCTGGGAATATTCAGCCCCGCGACCCACTCCGCGATGTCGAAGGGGATCCGGGTCACCGCCAGGAATCGGCCGAAGATCATGGCTCCCGCGACAATCAGGATGACCATGCAGGAGACCCGCAGGGTGTCGCCGATCGACGAAACGAAGCCCTTCCAGGAAAGCCGGCCCTGCCCCAGGGCGATGGTCAGCGCCAGGAAGGAGCCCGCCGCCCCGGCTTCGGTCGGAGTAAAGACGCCGAAGAAGAGGCCGAGCATGACCAGCAGAAAGAGCACCACCATTTCCAGGGCGCCTTTCAGTGAATCCAGGCGCTCCCGCATGCTGAAGTTCGGCCCGACGGGTCCCCAGTCTGGATGCCGGCGGCAGACGGCAGCCACCGAAAGCATGAACAGCAGCGTCAGCAGCAAGCCGGCCCCGATACCGCCGTAAAACAGGCGGGCGATGGACTGCTCGGTGGAAAGCCCGATGACAATGAGCACCACGCTGGGGGGAATGACCACGCCGAGGGTGGACCCGCAGGCGATGGTGCCGGTGCTCAGCCGGGAATGGTAGTTGAACTTGCGCATCTGGGGAAGGGCCACGGCGGTCATGGTGGCGGCGGTGGCGGCATTGGACCCGCAGATGGCCGAAAAAGCCGCGCAGGCCAGCATCGTCGCCATGGCGATTCCGCCCCGGATGTGCCCGACCCACTTATAGGCGGCCGTGTAGAGTTTGGCGTTGACGCCGGAATAGAAAGCCACCTGCCCCATGAAAATAAACAGCGGGATCACGGTCAGCCCGTACTTGGAAAACGTATCCCATATCACCGAACTGACCATATGCAGGCCGGCCTGGAAGGAGACCAGATAGCAGAAGCCGCCGAAGCCCACCAGGGCCATGGCCACCCCGACGGGCATGCCCAGAAAGAACAGCACGAACAGCAGCAGGCCGATGCCGGATACCCCAACCATCGCCTCGCTCATCGCCTGACTCCGTCGCCGGACGCCAGATTGCGCAGCAAACCCAGCAGGGACACCAGGGCCATGGCAGCGCACCCCAGTGCCACGGCCAGGGTCACGGGGGCGAAACCGATCCGCAGGGTCTCGGACAATTCTCCGGTGCGCCAGAAGCCTGCGGCTTTCCGGGCCAATTGGACGGCGATCACGAACAGAAACACCGTGCACACCAGGTCATTGAATCCCTTCAGCAGCCGGCGCACGGGATGCGGAAAGCGGTTGACCAGAACATCCACGGCGATATGGCCCCGTCGGGACTGGGTCGGCGCCAGCGCGAAGGCAACGGCCAGCGCCCCGGCATACGCCATCAGTTCGTAGGTGCCGGTGACGGGCGCCCAGACCGCGCGAAGAGCGATGTTGGCGCTCGTCAACCCGATCATGGCCACGAGGCATACTCCTCCCAGGAAAAGGAGGAGGCCGTTCATTCCATGCACCAGTTTTTCGAGGTAGTGCAGCATGCCGCCCCGGTCCGTTATTTGGTGTGGGTTTCAATGGCAGCCTGGATGTCGGCCATCACGGCCTCGGCGTCGACACCCGCCGCCGCCGCCTCGGCCACGCCTCTGGCCTTCACGGGCTCGAGCAGCGCATCCCACCGGGCCTTTTCCGCCGGATCCAGCGTGATGAGCTCCAGATTGTGGTTCTGCTGCGACCACTCCACGGATTCCTTCACGTGGTCGTCCATGTACCGGCCGGTCCACTCCGACTGCTCCCGGATGAGATCTTCCATGACCTTTTGAACGTCGGTCGGCAGACTGTCCCACTTGGCCTGGTTCATGACCACGGCAAACGGGTAGATCACCGTGTTGGTGATGGTGGTGAACGGGCACATCTCGGCAAACTTGAAATCCTTGAGCGACTCGAGGGAGGAGAGCTCTCCCTCGATTACCCCCTTCTGCAAGGCTTCGGGATAGTCGGACTTGGGCATGCCCACCGGACTGGCCCCCCAGGCTTCGAGGCACATGGCCGGCACACCGGATGCCCGCAGTTCGAGCCCCTTGAGATCGGCCAGACTCCGCACCGGCACCTTCGACATGATGTTGGAGGGCGCGGTGGTGAACATGGCGAGCACCTTGACGCCGGCGAATTCCCGGGGCTTGTATTTCTCGTAGATATCCAGCAGCACGAGGCTGCCGGTTCGCGCATCCGGGATGTCGACGGGCAGACTGGTCAGGTTGGTCAGTACGAAGCGCCCCGGCTGGTAAGCCATGCACAGGTTGCCGATATCCGCCTGCCCCGCAATGACGCCGTCCATCATCTCGGTGGCGCCGAGCAGGGTGCCCCCGGGATAGGTCTTGACGACGACCTGGCCGTTGGTGCGCTTTTCCACCTCGGCCTTCCATCGTTCCATCTGGATGCAGGGGAAGGTCGGTGCGGGTGGGAAATTGGCGTAGCTCAGCTGGATCGGCTTGGCGGCGATCGGGGTGATCGCAATGCCGGTCAATGCCAGCACGGACAAAAGCAACAGGATAACGGGGCGACGTTTCATGCCATCCTCCATGGGTTAGGGTTCGATTCCGCAAGCCCCCGGAACGGAGCTGGGATCCCTTTGTGTTTTCATACGGTGCGGGTCTTCCCCCCCCGCCGGCCGGCGGAAAGACCGGCCTCCAGAGCGGCCCGTGAGGCCTCGAGCAGATCGGGCGCCCTACCCAGGCTGTCCGTCAGGGCCTCCTGGATCTCCTTCTCGGTGCAGAAAAGGCCGGGCTCCGGATCCCCTTCCGCGACCCCGAGGGAAAATCCCAGCAGAATCAGGTTGACCGCTCTTGGATTGCCCAACCCTGCCGCCAGGGTCTCGGCATCGACCCGGCGGGAACGCGGGCTCTCGATGCCGATTGCCGGTCCGTTCAGCCGCACCCATGCGCCGGGTTTCAGGAAACGGCCGAAATGGTCCAGCGACTCGGCCTTGAGTCCGAGAAGGCCGTCGGCGGCTCCGGTCCGGATCAGCGGGCTGGCAAACCCGCCGATCTTGAGATGAGAAACGACCGATCCGCCCCTTTGGGCCATGCCGTGGGTTTCCGATGTCAGAACCGGCAGCCCGCGACGGATGGCGGCCTCGGCCAGAAGGCGCGTGACGAAGAGAACGCCCTGTCCGCCGACGCCCGCGATAACGATCTGTTGACGAGTGGTCTGGTTCATGGCGCCTCCTGCTCCGGCCCGGGGTTTCCAGTTTTCGTCGACCCTGCGCCGGAGACGATGGCATTCCTGGGGCAGACATCGATGCACACTCCGCAGCCGCTGCAAAGCGCCGGATCGATGTCCACCCGGGTGCCGGCCGGATCCGGCACCAGGGCGGGACACTCGAAGTGGTCCACGCAGTACCGGCAACCGTCGCATTTTTCAGTGACCCGTGGCGGCAGTGCGACCCGGGCCCGCTCCCGGCTCCGCTTGTCGAGAAGACAGGGGTGGCGGGATATCACGACCGCGGGCCCCTTTTCACGGCTGTAACGGACCGCATCCCGGATCAGGCGGGTCATGTCCTTCAGGCGGTAGGGATCCCCTTCGCGGACAAATCCGATCCCGCATCCCCTGATGATCGATTCGAGTTCGACGGCGTGAAGCGGTTCGCCTGCGACGTCGACCCCGGAGGCCGGCGTGGGCTGATTTCCGGTCATGGCGGTGGTCCGGTTGTCCAGTACCACCAGGACGAACCGGACCCTCTGGGTCACCGCGTCGACCAGCGCCGGGATGCCGGCATGGAAGAAGGTTGAATCCCCTATGGTGGCGATGATGTCGGGCGGCCTGGCTTCGCCCTTGTAGGCATGGTAGAAGCCGGCCGCCTGGCTCACGGCCGCTCCCATGCACAACACCGTGTCCACCGCTCCCAGGTTGAGACCCAGGGTGTAGCACCCGATGTCGCTCGTGTAGATGGCCCGCGGGGCGGCTTTCTTGATAGCGAAAAAAGTGGCGCGGTGCGGGCAGCCAGCGCAAAGCGTGGGCCGCCGGCCCGGTGGCGTCGCGACCGGAACGGACGTCCTGCTTCTTTCGGCGAACCGGGCGATGAGGTCTTCGATGCGTTCGGGGTCGAGCTCTCCAACCCGCGAAACCGTCCCGTCCATTTTTCCTCGCACCCGGCTTCGATCGGCCAGCTGCATTTCGATCACGCCAAGGGTTTCCTCCAGGACCAGCACGGACTCGTGCCGTGACAGCACCTCTCCGATGAACCGGGTGTGGAGCGGAAACGGCTGGAAAATCTGGTAAAACGGCAGCTCGTCCCACAAACCCAGGTCCTTCAGGATGTCCTGGGCATGGGCGGCGGCGACCCCTGAGGCCGCCACGGCGCGTTTTCCGGCGGCGCCGTTCTGAAGCTTGGGAAAAGTTTCCGGTGCCTCGGCCAGCCTCGCCAGCTTGCCTTCCAATTCCTGATGGAGCCGAAGCCGGAACTTCGGCGTGGCGGCCCAACGGGTTGGATCCTTTTCGAAAGCCGGACGGCGGAGCTCGCGATCCACCGGACCGAGCGGCACATCTTGCCGGGCGTGGCATACGCGGGTGGTGGGCCTGAGCATGACGGGAATCTCGAACCGTTCCGACAGGGCGAAGGCGGTCTTGACCAACTCCCTGGCCTGACGGGGCGTATCGGGATCCAGGACCGGAATCTTGGCCATCATCGCCATCATCCTGCTGTCCTGTTCGGTCTGTGAGGAATGGGGTCCGGGGTCGTCCGCGGAGATGACGACGAACCCGCCCCGTGTCCCCATGTAGGCGGCGCTCATCAAAGGATCCGATGCGACGTTGAGCCCCACCTGCTTCATGCTGACCATGGCCCGCAGTCCGCTCATGGCAGCGGCATAAGCGATTTCGAAGGCCACTTTTTCATTGACCGCCCACTGCGCGTGCATGGCCAGCCCTTCGCCACGGCCCTGGCTCGCGACCGAGCCCAGAATCTCCGAGGCCGGGGTTCCCGGATAGGAAGTAGCGACCGAGCATCCGCTTTCCACCACCCCTCTGGCAATCGCCTCGTTTCCCAACATCAGCTTGATTCCACCCACAGCCGGTATCTTCCTCTCCTCCGATGGGGCCGGTTTTCCGACCGGTTACAAAAAAAGCCAGGGACTCCGGGGAGGCCCTGGCTTGGATCGAAATGCCGCAGGGCCTTCAGCTGAACGCTGAAGCTGCCCACGGCTGGAATGATTTGATTGTCGTTTTCTGCCGGCGGTGGACAACTTCAGGCGGAACGCCACCACCAGTGCCATATACAAACGCCCATGAAGACATATCCTTCCGAAAAGGTGTCGGGTTACCTGTGTCTCTACCGGATCCGCCGGGGGTTTGTCAAGATGTGATCCGGTGCCATGCGCTGCGCGACGAATCTCGGTTTCCTCTTCCGTCTGCGGCACCGCTACTTGATCCGCTAAGGGGTCCTATGTAAGATAAAGCCCGAACAAGAAGCAACCCCGCTGGTGGAGGTGATTCCGATGAAAGTGGCAATGGTCTCCGAAATGCAGGAAATGGATCGCACCGCCATCCAGCGGCACGGCATTCCCGAAATCCTGCTCATGGAAAACGCCGGCCTCGCCGCCTTCCGCGTGCTGGCGGATGAACTCGGAATACAGGGCAAACGGTTTGCCGTGGTGTGCGGATCGGGCAACAATGGGGGCGACGGCTTTGTCGTCGCCCGTAAGATCCGCTCGAACGGCGGGATGGCTTCAGTGCTGGTCGTCGGGGATCCCGCCCGCTACCGCGGTGCGGCGAGGCTCAACTACGAATTGCTGGAAAACCTGTCGATCCCCGTCGAGACGGCGCCGGATCCCGAAAGGGTTCAGGCGGTGATTGACGATGCCGACGGGGTGGTGGACGCCATTTTCGGAACCGGGCTTTCCAAGCCCGTGACCGGCATGTTCGCCGATGTGATCGATCGGATCAACCGGTCCGGCACGCCGGTGTTGAGTGTGGACATCCCGTCGGGCATCAACGGGGATACCGGGCGTGTCATGGGAACGGCCATCCAGGCAGCCTTCACCGTCACCTTCGGCCTTCCCAAGGCGGGCAATCTCCTTTATCCGGGCTTTCATCACTGCGGTCGCCTGTTCGTCTCTCACATCTCGTTTCCGCCGGAATTGACCGCATCGGAGCACCTGCGGATCGAGATCAATGACCCCTCAGGAACGCCCCGCCGCTCTCCTTGGGGACACAAAAGCAGCTTCGGCGACGCGCTTTTCATCGCGGGGGCGAAGGGATACTACGGCGCGCCGGTTCTGGCCGCCATGGCGTTTCTGAAAACCGGGGGCGGATACTCACGGCTGGCGGTTCCCGAATCCATCGCGCCGGTCCTGGCCGTGCGCGGACGGGAAATCGTCTTCATGCCCCAGCAGGAAACGGCAACCGGCTCGATCTCCGCCGCCAACCGCGCCGCGCTTCTGGCGGCGGCGGAAACAACGGACATGACGGTCATCGGACCGGGCCTGTCCCTCAACGAGGAGACGGCCGGTCTGGTGCGCGAGCTGGTGGCGGCCATCGAGCGGCCCGTGGTGATCGACGGCGACGGCATCACCGCCATTGCCGGAAATCCCGAACTGCTCAAGGCGCGCCGGTTTCCCACCGCGCTCACCCCTCATCCGGGCGAAATGGCCCGGCTCTCGGGCATGAAAACCGACCAGGTGCTGTCAGACCCGATCCCCATCCTCCAGGACTGCGCCGAGAGCCTGGGAGCGACGATCGTTCTGAAAGGCGCCCATTCGCTGATCGGCACGCCGGACCGCCGGATCTATATCAACCTGAGCGGAAATGACGGCATGGCCACCGCCGGGTCCGGGGATGTCCTCACCGGGGCCATCGCAGCCATGCACGGTCTGGGTCACCCGTTTCCGGAAGCCGTTCGGAAAGGGGTTTTCATCCACGGTGCAGCCGGAGACCTGGCGGCCCGGTCCAAGGGGCCGGATGGCATTACCGCCACGGACATCATGGAGGCGCTACCCGACGCCATGAAGCGGGATCGCAGTGCAGACGACGGTTTTCGCCGGCACTATGACGTTCTGAAAGTCGTATGAGCCCAGTTCAAACCAGGAGGTCATCATGGAACTCAGCATCGTCACCATCGATAATCCGGAATCCCTGAATTTCGTTCTCGGCCAGTCCCATTTCATCAAAACGGTGGAGGACATCCACGAGGCTGTCGTTTGCACGGTCCCGGGGGCGAGGTTCGGCCTGGCCTTCTGCGAGGCCTCCGATGCCTGTCTGGTGCGCCACACCGGCACGGACGAGGCCCTGGTGGAACTCGCCCGCAGGAACGCCCACGCGTTGTCCACCGGCCATGCGTTTATCCTTTTCATGAGGGACATGTACCCGATCAACATTCTCAACACCGTCCAGAACGTCCCCGAGGTTTGCCGCGTTTTCTGCGCAACGGCCAACCCGGTTCAGGTCGTCGTCGCCCAAACCGACCAGGGACGGGGCATCATGGGGGTCATCGACGGCTTTGCCTCGAAAGGCATCGAAACCGAGGAGGACATCGCCAAACGCAAAAGCCTGCTGAGGACCATCGGCTATAAACAGGGCTGATGGGATCCGCGTGATGCGCACCCATTAGAAGCCACCTTCATTCCGCATCCAGCGGGGCTCCGCCCCCGGATCGGAGGTCGCCGCCGTGATTCAATCCAGTTCCCCCACGCTTGCCGCCTTGACCGGATGGCTTCTGCTGACGGGTTGCCTTCAGGCTCCGGTTTGGAACGACCCCGGCAGCGACCGCCTGAACCGGTTGGTGACCTCCGTCCAGAAGGCTGTGGTGGCGGTGCAGACCTATGACGGGAACATGAAGGCGACTGGCGTTGGAACCGGCTTTTTCATCAATGCCGACGGCCATCTCATCACGAGCCACCACGTTTTGGATGGCGCGTTTCACGCAGCGGTGAAAACGGCCGATGGCGAGCGATATCCGATCGAACGGGTGCTGGCCGAAAATTCCGATGCCGACCTGATCAAGGTTTCCGTCGACATTCCGCCGGAGGCGATGCGATGGATCCGTGTCACCGCGGAGGTGCCTCCCGTTGCCGAGCGCATCGTCGTCGTTGGCACACCTCTTGGACTCGAACAGACGGTCAGCGAGGGGATCGTTTCCGCCATCCGGGAGATCCCCGGCGCCGGCGACATCTTCCAGATGTCCGCCCCCATCTCGATGGGGTCCAGCGGCAGCCCGGTCGTCAACCGCAGGGGAGAGGTGATCGGCGTGGTGTCCTTTCAGTCCCGACAGGGCCAGAACCTCAACTTTGCCGTTGCCGGCAAAAGCGTCATCGAACTGGCGGACAGCGATGAGCCGATCCCCATTGCGGAGTGGACCTATCGGAAATCCGCAGACGATCCCGAACTGGTGAAATCCCTGTGCCGCACCGGCCTGCGTTTCGCGATGAGCGGGCACTTCCAGGAGGCGCTCGACTACTACCTGGCCGCCACGGAACGGACGCCGGATGACAGCGAGGCCTGGTACGGCCTGGGGCATTGCTACGTGGGATTGGACCAGCCCCGGGAGGCGATCGCGGCCTATCGGGAAGCCATCCGCACCGAACCGGACAACCCGGTCGCCCGGTACAACCTCGGGCGCTATTACATCGAACTCGGCCAGCTCGAAGAAGCCGTGGCACTCTTCCGGGAAGCCGCCGGGGTGGATCCCGACTACATTCCCGCCTTCTTCGACATGGCGGTGGCCCTGGGAAACCTCGGCAAAACCGAAGAGGCGATCTCCTCCTATCAGGCGGTCATCCGGATCAACCCCGACTTCTTTCCCGCCTTCCACCAGATGGGCATCGTTTATCATCGGTCCGGAAGGCACAGCGAGGCCCTTCACTCCCAGCAACGGGCCATTGAAATCAATCCCGACTATGCCGCCGCCCATCTCGCCATCGGTCTCGTCTGGGACGACCTCGACGTGGCGGACAAGGCCCGTTCCGCATACCGGGACGCACTCCGAATCGACCCGGATCTCGCAGCGGCCCACTACCGTATCGCACTGCTCGATCTGGAGAACGGCGACCGGGGCCAGGCGCTTCAGGAATACAAGATATTGAAAAAGCTCGACGAGGAGCTTGCCGAACGGCTCTTCGAGCAAATATATCGATAGGCGGGACAGGAGGAGCCGGCCGCCTGCGCCCGGGTATTGATTCCCGAGGACGAATGCGGCATACACTCGTGCCGGAACGCTCATATCCAGCGGGAGATCATGCGGCATGAACACCGAATCCAACGTCCCTTCGTTTTCCGCTCGCATGGCGGACATCCTGAACGGCGGTGCTCTGACCGCCGCAATCGCCATCGGCTACCGCACCGACCTTTTCGAAGCCATGGCGGCGATGGAGGCGCCGGCCGACAGTGCTGCCATCGCTCTGAAAGCCGGGCTCGACGAACGCTACGTCCGGGAGTGGCTGGGCGTGATGGGCACCGGGGGGATCGTCCACATGGAACGAGATGCGGTGGGCGGTGTCCTGTACCAACTGCCCGCACACCACGCGGCGTGCCTGACCCGAAGCGCCGGCAGCGCCAATCTGGCCGTCTACTGCCAGGAAATCCCTCTGCTCACCCGCACCGTCATGGAGGCGGTTATCGACGCCTTCAAATCCGGAGACGGCGTTCCCTATTCCCGGTATACCGACTTTCAGGCCTTCATGACCGAACTCTCCAACGCCAAGCACCGCAGGGTTCTGGTCAGTGATTTCCTGCCCTCTGTCGATCGTGGCCGACTGGTCGAACGGCTCGAGTCGGGAATCCGGGTTTGCGACCTCGGGTGCGGAGAGGGGGTTTCCGTACATGTCATGGCCAAAGCCTTCCCGAACAGCCGATTCATCGGCGTCGACGTCGACCCGGCCGCCATCGCGAAAGCCAGGGCGGGCGCGCTCGAAATGGGAATTGCAAATGCCGACTTCGAATTACAGGATGCCGTCGTATTGGGAGACCTCCCACGATTCCAGGGTACGTGTGACTACATCATCGCCTTGGACGCCATCCACGATCAAACGGCTCCCCTGGAGGCGCTTTGCAGCATCCGGAAAATGCTCGCTCCTGCGGGGATCTTCTCCATGATCGATATCGCCGCCCATTCGGATCCAATTTCCAATGCGGATCACCCCATGGGTGCATTCCTGTATACCGTGAGTCTGATGCACTGCATGCCCGTGGGGCGTGTGAACGGCGGGCTCGGACTCGGAATGATGTGGGGCCGGCAACAGGCCGTCGATCTCCTCGAGGCGGCAGGTTTCGACCAGGTGGAGGTGAGCCCGTTCCCCAACGACGACTTCAATCTGCATTACCAGTGCCGGCTTTCTCCGATCGGCACCGGAGCCTCATGAGCCCGGAGTTGAAAACGTTTCTGGCCTCACCCATGAGGGTGGGCGGCAGGGCGGTCCCCGGGCGCCTCTTCCTCGCACCGCTATCCAAGCTGGGCAATACGGCCTTCAGGGAGGTGGTGAGCGGCTTCGGAGGCCACGGACTCCTCTTTTCGGAAATGTGCTGGGCCTCGTCGGTCTTAAATGGCCCTCAGCCCCAGGGTGGGTTCATGTGGCGCACGGGCGAGGATCTTTCTGGGGTGGTCTGCCAGATTTTCGGATGCGATCCGCCATCCATGGCCCGCGCAGCCCGCCGCATCGAAGCGGAAGGATTCTTCGGGGTCGACATCAATTTCGGCTGCTCGGTGGCCGCCGTCTGCTCAAGGGGTTGCGGGGCGGCACTGCTCAAAACGCCCGATCGGGCCGAAGCCATTGTCGACGCCGTGCGAAGGGCGATTTCCATTCCGCTCTTCGTGAAATTCCGAACAGGCTGGTCGGAGGATCCGAATGGGGCCGCCGAAATGGCCAAACGCTTCGAGAATGCGGGGGCCGATGCGCTCACCTACCACCCCCGCGTCGCGCCGGACCGGCGAACGCGGCCTCCCCGATGGGACTACATCGCGCATGTCAAGGCAGCGGTCGACATACCGGTGATCGGCAACGGCGACGTGTTCACCCGGGAGGACTGCCGTCGTCTCATCGAGGCCTCGGGATGCGACGGAGTTGCCCTGGGCCGTCTGGCGCTGGCGAAACCCTGGGTGTTCGCCCGGTGGGCGCGGGGATACGATCCCGGTCCCGGCGCCTACCTGGAGTCCGCGCTATCGCTGCTGGAAGGGCTGGTCCGCCATTTCGGAGAGACCGTCGCTCTCCGTCGCTTCCATCGCTATGCAGCCTTTTTTTCGGGGAGTTTCGTATACGGCCATACGCTCTATCGGCACATCAGCGGAGCCAGGGATGTGGCAACGATGGCCGAGCGACTCAAGGCATTTCTTTCCGGCCCCGTGGAATTGCTTGCGCGCCCCAACATGGGCCGCTTCCGGTAGCCGGCTCCGTTCGGGCACGGGGAGTGCCTTACAGTTTTTCCCCCCACGAGGACATGAAGCCGACGACGCCTTCCGCGGTGGGCTTCATTCCGATATCTCCCTTTTTCCACCCCGCCGGGCAGACTTCTCCGTTTTCCTCGAAAAATTGGAGGGCGTCCACCATCCGCAGCATTTCATCAACATTTCTTCCCAACGGCAGGTTGTTCACCACCTGGTGCTGCACGATCCCCTCCCGGTCGATGAGAAAGGAAGCGCGCATGGCAACCCCGTCAGGATGTTCGATACCGTAGGCGCGGGCTATTTCATGCCGGATGTCCGCAACGAGGGGAAATTGCACGGGGCCGATGCCGCCGTTGTCCAGGGACATGCTGCGCCAGGCAAAGTGGGTGTACTGGGAGTCGATGGACACGCCGATCACTTCCACCTGCTTCTCCCTGAACTGCGCCATGCGCCGATCATGGGCAACGATCTCGGTGGGGCAGACGAAGGTGAAATCCAGCGGGTAGAAGAACAGCACCACGTATTTGCCCCTGAGGCTCGAAAGCCGGAATCGGTCTTCGATGACCCCGTTCGGCATCACCGCGGGCGCCTCGAAGTCCGGCGCCGGTTTGGATACGAGTACGCTCATGAGGATATCCTTTCCGCCAGACGCGATGACATCAGTCCTCGGAATCGTCGTCGATCATGTCACAGGTCATCCAGGAGCCGTCGTAGACGGTGACCTGGCAGTCCAGTTCTTCGCGAATTTCTTTATCTTCCTGGTTTTCCATTGGATCCTCCATTTGAATTTCCAGCTTCGGGTGGTTCCCGCTGATGGAATGCTAAGACAGATTCCCCGCAGGTAAACCCCGCCGCCGGAGGGCGGCGACCGAGGCCGACCACGCGGCATCGCGTCCATTTTTTGAAGTTGCCCGGGCCCGCTTGCGACTTTATAGTGGGGAAACGGCCGGTACGTTTCCGACCGAATTGCCAGGGGCAAACCGCGGAGGTTGGGATATCGGAAGGACCGCATCAGCGCTGCTCACGACCCGGGCGACGGTCCGGTGCCTCAGAACCCCGGATACCGGCCGGCCTCCCGAAGGCCGCATCCATACGCAGCCGGAGCCGGCCACCGGGACGTCCGACATCGACCCCCATATCCGGTGCCGGCAATGTCTCGCGATCGTATCCCACCTTGAGGACCGACTTCCCGTCGACGGCAGCCACCACCACACGTTCGCCAATCCGGCGGGATTGGTGTTCACCATCGGCTGCTTTTCAAACGCGGAAGGCTGCGGTACGGTGGGCGCGTATTCGAGAGAGTTTACCTGGTTTCCAGGTTATCATTGGCGGGTCGCCGTCTGTCGACGATGCCTCTCCCACCTGGGATGGCACTTTGCCGGCAGTGGAGGCGGATTCTGGGGGCTCATCCTGGATCAGCTCGTTTTTCCCCAAGAGCCTTGAAAGGAGGATCGAATGGTATGCCGCCGGTACGCATGGGTCTGGCTTTGCATGACGCTGGTCCTCACCGGTTGCGTGGCGCCCAGCGTGTCGCTGTTTCCGGACCGGACCCGGCCGTTTCAGGAAGTGACGCTGGAGGGCTCGGCGCGCGAAAAGGTTCTGCTCCTGGTCATGGACGGCGTCATCACAGACATGCCCAGGCAGGGGCTCCTGAGAGACCGCCCAAGCCCGGTCCAGGAAGTGGTCGCACGGCTGCGCCGCGCGGAAAAGGATCCCCTCATCAAAGCGGTCGTTCTCAAGATCAATTCCCCTGGCGGCACGGTAACCGGAAGCGACATTCTCTATCACGAGCTGAGCGCCTACAAGGAGAAAACCGGCGTCAGGCTCGTCGCGGCCATGATGGATGTGGCCGCCTCCGGCGGCTATTACGTGAGCCTTCCCGCCGACCGCATCATCGCCCATCCCACGACGGTGACCGGATCGGTCGGGGTGCTGTTTCTGAGGCCCAAGGTCACCGGCCTCATCGACAAGATCGGCGTCGGAATCGAGGTGAACAAGTCAGGCGAGAACAAGGATATGGGTTCTCCCTTTCGGGCGGCGACCGCCGATGAGGCGCTGCTGTTTCAGGAGTTGACGGACCGGATGGGAGAACGCTTCATCACGCTGTTGAAGCGCCATCGCCGTCTTTCGGAAGATGCCCTCCAAACGGTGAGGACGGCGCGGGTATTCCTGGCGGAGGAGGCCAAATCGCTGGGGTTGGTTGACTCGGTTGGCTACCTGCAGGACGCGGTGGCCGAAGCCCGCTCCCTCGGCGGACTGACGGATTCCGCTCGCCTGATCGTGTACCGGAGGGACGAACACGCGGAGGATACCATCTACAATACGGCCGAGGCGCGAACCGTTGGAACCGGTCCCTTGGTGAATCTCGGCCCCGCGGTGCCGGCAGCGAACCTGCTGCCCGGGTTTTATTACCTGTGGCTCCCAGGAATCGGCCGGTAGGCGGAAAGCGAAGAGGGAGGCCGATTCACCGGCCTCCCTTCAACGCCGCAAACGGCAAGGTGGGTTCGCCGCAGGGTCGAAGCGCCCCGACAGGCTTATTCGCCGTCGGGCCTTCACCGGGTCATCTTGGCCACCACCAGGCCGCCCTGCCCCCGCCGCAGGAGCAACTGAACGGTATCGCCGGGGCTGGTCGCCTCGATGGCTTCTCGATACTCTTCGAGGGACTTGATGGGCTTCCGGTTGATCTCGACAATCACGTCGCCGGCCTCGATACCGGCTCCGGCCGCCTTACCGCCCGGTGAAACCTGGGTTACCACGACCCCCCTGAAATCGTCCTCCAGCCCCAGCCGACCGGCCAGCTCCGGATCGATTTCCCGTACCTGAAGCCCCAGGTCATCGGGTCGGGACTGGGGTTGAACGGCCCCGGGTTCGGACTCCGAACGTTTCCCGAGCGTGACCTCGACCGTCTTTTCCTTCCCGGCCCGAAGATAGCTCAGCTTGGCTGGTTTTCCGGCACCGGCATTGGCGATTCCCCGGGAAAGGTCCCGGCTGTCGTTCACCGGCTCGTTGTTGAGCGAAACGATCACATCGCCGGGTTTGATGCCCGCCTGATCCGCGGGGTCGCCTTCGTACACCTGGGTGACCAGAACGCCTTCCTTCCGGTCGATGCCGTAGTATTCGGCAAGCTCCGGGGTGAGGTTCTGAATTCCCACGCCAAGCCAGCCGCGGCTCACCTCTCCGGTGTTTCTGAGCTGGTCGATGATACCGGCCGCCATGTTGACCGGAATGGCAAAACCGATCCCCTGACCGCTGGCAACGATGGCCGTGTTGATCCCGACCACCTCTCCCTGCAGATTGAGAAGCGGCCCGCCGCTGTTGCCCGGGTTGATCGAGGCGTCGGTCTGGATAAAGTCGTCATAGGGACCCGAACCGATGATCCGTCCCTTCGCGCTGACAATGCCCGCCGTAACGGTCTGTTCGAGTCCGAAGGGGCTTCCGATGGCCACGACCCAGCTGCCGACCGGCAGTGAATCGGAATCCCCGAACTCCAGCGGCGACAGGGGATCCTCGGGTTGGATCTTGATCAGGGCGAGGTCTGTCTTGGGGTCCCTGCCGATCACCTCCGCGTCGTATTCCCTCTCGTCATAGAGACGCACCTTGATCTGGTCCGCATCCTCGATGACATGGTTGTTGGTGACGATATAGCCTTCCTTGCTGATGATGAATCCCGATCCCAGGCTCCTCTGTTTGAATTCGCGCTGAGGGCCGCCGCCGAAGAAGTCCCTGAAAGGGTCCTCGTTGCCGAACGGTCCCCGGAAGAAGTGCCGGAAAACCGGTCCTCCGCCATTGACGGTCTTGACGGTCCGGATATTGACGACCCCGGCCTTGGCCTTCTCGGCCAGTTCGCTGAAGTTGGCCGGTACCATGAGCGTCTCGGAATCCTTTACGGCCGCCCCCACGGTCCCGCCGTAAATCAGGGAAAAGGCCATGAGGACGGCCGCCAATGCCCATGCACTTGCATTTCTTCGCTTTTTCATTCGGTCACCTCCGTTGAATTTCGATCCGGGTAAGCCCGTATTCCATTCATTTCCGGTGGCATATTAAGGCCATAACATCACGGGAAGATGATTTAAAGATGATCAAAAAGTCATCTGTTGTCCAGCCGTACACAATTTGGGAAGTGGGACCTGTCCCCAACCGCGGTGGCAGTGCCGACCGGATCGGTGGCGGCCGGTGCGCTAACCGGCTCCGGTCGATGGCAGAACGACCGTAAAACGGCTTCCTTTCCCCGGTGTGCTGTCGACGAGGATGTCGCCCTGGTGGGCCCGGGCCACGGCCCTTGCCAGGCTCAGGCCCAGTCCAGCCCCGGATTGGGAGCGGCTGGGATCCACTCGATAGAACCGCTCGAAAATCCGATCCCGATCGGCGGGTGCGATCCCGATTCCGCTGTCTTCCAGCACCAGGGAAACCTCACCGTCGGACGCCCCCCGTACTGCAACCCGGACGGCCCCTCCCCTCGGAGTGTAGCGGATGGCATTGTCCAGCAGGTTGGCGATCATGCGCTGTAGCATCCTCTGGTCGCCGAGCACCCATGCCGGCCCCGGGACCTCCATTTTCAGATCGAGTCCCTTGTCCTCGGCCAACGGCCTGAAAAGCTCGCAGGCACTCCCGGCCAGGGCACCCAGGTCCAGCCGATCGCTTCTCCGGTCGGCCACCCCCGCTTCGGTTCGTGAAATGTCCAGCATGGTTTGGATCATATCGAGCAGTCGGTCGCAGTCTTCGATGACGCTGGCGGCCATCTGCTCGTAGTCGCTCATGGAAGCAGCCGTCGTGAGGGTGACTTCGGCCATCCCCCGGATTCGAGTGATCGGGCTCTTCAGATCGTGGGCGATGTTATCCCCCATCTCTCGGATCTCGGTCACCAGGGCCTGGATCCGGTCCAGCATCTGGTTGATGCTTCCGGCCAATCGGTCGATTTCGTCTCCCCGGCGGGTCACCGGCACCCTGGATCCCAGGTCGCCGTCGCTGATCCGCCGGGCAACCCGGGAGATGCGGCCGACGCCGGCCAGCGCCTGGCGAGCCATGAACCATCCGATCAGGGCGGAAAGCAGGATCAGCATCAGCAGGATGACGGCAAACGCGCGCCGATAGGCATTGAGGACGCGGGTATGGCCTTCCAGGGACTGGCCCATCTGTATGATGATGCCGGGGCCGATGGCGCCGTAGACGATCCGTACCGAATGATCCTGCTCCGGCAACCTGACGGTCTCGAACACGGGCCGGTTTTCCAGGAGCAGGCTGCGGATGGCCTCGCCATCGATGCCGATGTTTTCCCAGTAGGCCAGGTTGGAGGAGGAAAATTCGGTGCCGAACCGCGACAGAAGCCGGATGAAGAGCTTCTTCTCGCCGGCCGCCTGTGCCTCAAGGACGACGGCTTCCCGAACGCCCGCGAACCCGTCGGAGGCCATGATCACCGACAGGGCGTTCACCCGCTGGATGAGATCCTGGTCCACGCGATCCCGGATCACCCCGATGATCAGATAGTAGAAAAGGAAGAAGGCGACGAAGGATGAAAACGTGAAGATGCCCGCGTAGAGAAGCGTCAGCCGGACGGCGAGTGAGCGAATCCGTTCAATCATCCGCCCGAAGCGCATACCCCACCCCCCGGACCGTATGGATCATCTTGCGGTCGAACCCCCTGTCGATCTTGTCCCTGAGACGGTAGATCCGCGCCTCCACCACGTTCGTCTGGGGATCGAAGTGGTAGTCCCAGACGTGCTCCATGATCATCGTTTTGGACACGACACGCCCGGCATTGCGCATGAGATACTCCAGGAGGGAGAACTCCAGCGGCTGTAGCTCGATGCGCCGGCCGGCCCGCGTGACCTCTCGGGTGATGAGGTTCATGGTGATGTCGCCCACGGTGAGACGGGTAGGCTCCGAGGCGCCGGTGGCCCGGCGGATCAGCGCCTGGACCCTTGCCAGCAGCTCGGAAAAGGCAAAGGGTTTGGTGAGGTAGTCGTCACCGCCGGTCTGAAGGCCTTTGACCCGGTCCTGAATCGAATCCCGGGCGCTCAGGACGATGACGGGCGTATCCACCTTCTTTCGCCTCAACCGTTCGATAAGGGAAAGCCCGTCGAGCCTCGGCAGCATGATGTCGACGACAGCCGCGTCATAGGGCCCGCTCAGGGCGAGATCCAGACCCGTCTCTCCGTCTTCGGCGTGGTCCACGGCAAACCCGGCGGCCTTGAAACCCTTGACGATGAAGGAGGCGATTTTGCGATCGTCTTCCACCAGAAGAATGCGCATGGGATCTCCTGTGTCTGCAAACCGTCCCATGCCCCTCGGCCATGGGACAGCAAAGCGCTCGGGGCCGCCGCTCCGGCGCTTTTCCCCTTGATGCGTGGGGCGAAAGGCATTAAATTCATTTCTCTCCGCGAGGGCAACCTCGGGGAGCCTTCATCATGATACCGGTTCCGTGTATTCGGATATCGAATCCGGGATCCTGTCGGCCATCATATGGGCGGTTCATGACAAACGCATATATCGAAAAACGCTCGCATCCCAGACTCTCCACCACGTCCCGAGTGGCATTCACCTGCTTCGACGAAAAAGGAACCATAGGAACCCGCGGGACCGGCCGGGCCTTGAATATCAGCCAGGGCGGTCTTCTTATGGAAACCTACGACCTCGTTACCTGCCCATATATTCGACTCGCCACTCTCGACAAGGAAAAACTCCCCATTGTATTCAAGGGCAGGGTGATTTACGCCAAACCGATGGAGGGAAAGAAGTTCGAGGTGGGGATCCGCTTCCGAGGCAACCGCTCGCAAAATCTGGATGCGCTGACCCGCTTCGTAAAGACCTTCTGTGTCAAACGCGGAGGGTGACAAACCCGACACTTCGCCTGGATCAGCCCTTCGGAAATCCCCACCGATCCTGCCGTCCGTTTCCATGTCCCTTCGAACGGCCTTGCAGCGAACTTCGACTGTCGCTCGAGTGACGACCGCCGGGAGATTCAGGCTCGGAGCGTCGCGGTGAGCCGCAGTGGCGACAGGAGAAGTTCGAGGGCGGGAAGGATGCCCGTGCAGACGATATCCGCCGCCGCCATGGTTTCGCGCGCGGCTCCTTCCCGAAGGATTACCGCGATCCCCAATGCAGCGGCCCGAAGCATCAACCGGTCGTTCCTGCCGTTGCCGATGGCCGCAGTGGATCCTGCTCCCAGTCGGTGAACGTAATCGAGCTTGGCGGCGTCGTGGGCGCCCGGAGGAAGAATCGACAGCCGGCATTCGACGCCGTCCAGCCCTGTCTTGGCCTTGCCGAAGGTGTCGGCGGTGACGACGTGCACCGTCAGCTCCCCGGCCAGACGATTCAGGGCATCGGCCACGCCGGGTTCGAGGACGCCGTCAACGGCGAGGGTCCCATTGTAGTCGAGGACCAGGTGGTCCAACCGGATATGGGGATGACCCGGGATATCCACGGAAATCATGGGAAGTCCTTCCAATACCTCAAAGCGGATAGTCGGTCAGGCTCTCGCAACCGTCGTCGGTCACCACGATCGTCTGTTCGAATTGAGCGGACAGGGAGCCATCGAGCGTCACGGCGGTCCATTTGTCCGACAGGATTTTAAGGTCGGGCCTGCCGAGGTTTATCATGGGTTCGATGGTGAACACCATTCCAGGCACGAGCCGGACGCCCGTTCCCTTCTGTCCGAAGTGGGGAACCTGCGGCGCCTCGTGAAAGTCGAATCCGACGCCGTGCCCGACGAATTCGCGCACCACGGAGCAGCGCCGGCTTTCCGCATGCCGCTGGATCGCCCACCCGATGTCTCCCAGATGAGCGTCCGGGTGAACCATTTCCATGCCCTTGCGAAGGCATTCCCGGGCCACCTCCACGATCTTGCGGGCGTCGGGACTCGGGCTGCCGACAAAGTAGGTCTGGTTGGCATCGGCGTAGTAGCCGTTGAGGATGGTCGTGATATCCACATTCACGATATCCCCCTCCTCGAGCACCCGTTCTCCCGGTATGCCGTGACAGATCACCTCGTTGACGGAAATGCAGGCGCTCTTGGGAAACCCGCGGTAGTTGAGCGGCGCCGGGATTCCTCCGTGCCGGACCGTGAATTCGTGAATTACGGTATTCAAATGGTCGGTGGCGACCCCGGGACGGATCAGCGGTTCGATGACGGCGAACGTGTCGAGCACCAGCCTGCCGGCCGCACGAATTCCTTCCACGTCGTGGGGTTGCTTCAAACGGATATTGTACCGCCTGAGGTAGGCCGCCGTCAGCGATTCCGTTTCCGGAGCGCCCGTCTTGAGACAGCAGTTCTTGTATTTGAGCCCGCTGCCGCAGGGGCAGGGCTGATTCCTCCCTACCTTCCGGTTGAGACCTTTTTGTTTCATCTGACTCCCGAGATTGGCATCGGCCGCCTGCTCCCCCAATGAAAAGCCGGACGCGTCAAGACCCGTGCGGAGTGCCAATTTATTGATAATAAAGCGTTTTGAGATTAGGCGCAAGGCGGTTGTCGATCCCGCCGCTGCGTATTTGCGTTGGGGGCGGTAAATCACCGACGTGAAGACTCAGGAAGGGGCCAAAAGACGCCCCTCCTGGATGGGATCGATCCCTAACGCAGGATTTCGCCGCCCTCGATGACCACCGGCTGCGTGGGAACATCCCGGAATCCGCCTTTGGTGGTGGTTTTCGCTCCTTCGATCCGATCCACCACGTCCATGCCTTCAACGACCTTGCCGAAGACGCAGTAACCCCATCCGGATGGGGAGCTTTCCCGGTAATCCAGGAATCCGTTGTCCTTGGTGTTGATAAAGAATTGCGAGGTGGCGGAATGCGGTTCCTGGGTTCTCGCCATCGCGACCGTCCCGCGCAGATTTTTCAGGCCGTTGTCCGCCTCATTGCGGACCGGCTCCTGGGTCGCCTTGCGCTGAAGATCCGCGGTCAGCCCCCCGCCCTGAATCATGAAATCGCGAATGACGCGATGGAATACGGTCCCTCCGTAGAAACCCGTCTCCACATACCGCAGAAAATTGTCCACTGTCAGTGGGGCGCGGTCCGGATAAAGCGCAAGGACGATGTCGCCTTCGGAGGTGCTCAACTTCACGCGGGGCGCATCCTGGGCCATTGCGTTTCGGGGGCCGGGAAGCCCCATCAGGATGAGAATCAGCGCTGCGACGGAAAAATATTTCCTCATGACGGGGTTCCTCCTTGTTGAATCGCCTGGCCGCACGGCCCACTGCATCCCCCATAGCGGTTATTTACCGGAGGGTCAACTCCGTGCAGATGGCGCCAAATACCCGTTGACACCCTCGAAGGATTCCGTATACTCTTTGGCGTTCCTAAATGTTTTAACTCCCACAAGGCCAAGGTCATGAGCGAACCCGAAGAACTCAGCGCCAGCATGGAGGACTACCTCGAGGCAATCTACCACATCGTAAAGGAAAAGCACGCCGCAAGGGCGAAAGATATCGCCAGAAGCCTCAAGGTGAACAATTCCTCGGTTACCGGGGCGCTGCGATCCCTTTCGGAAAAGGGTTTCATCAACTATGCCCCCTACGACGTGATCACCCTGACACCGCGCGGCACCCACCTCGCCGAGGACGTCGTCCGGCGTCACGAAGCCCTGATGGATTTCTTCACGAAGGTGCTTTGCGTGGATGAATCGGAGGCTTCGGAAGCGGCCTGCAAGATGGAGCACGCGGTTTCGCGCGACATCATCGATCGGCTGATCCGGTTTGTCGAGTTCATCGATATCTGCCCAAGAGGAGGGAGCGCCCTGATCGACGGATTCCGCAGTCACTGCAGCCAGAACGGCGGCTTCCCCCGTTGCGGCGACTCCATCGCCTCCTGCATGGAGGATCTTATGAAACGGCACGAGGCGATGACGGCCCATGAGCGGAATCCCATACCGCTCCGGGACCTCGCACCCGATCGTCGCGGCACTATTCTCAAGATCAAGGGCCGGGGAGGCGTGGGGAAGAAACTCGCGGACAAGCGCATTACCTCGGGCAGTGTGATCGAGGTGCTTCAGGTGGAGGCCGATAGCCGGGACATGGATGTCAAGGTGCGAGGATACCGGATGACCCTTTCACCCGAAGAGGCCGCCAAAATCATCGTTGAACCCTGGTGACCCGTTCGATTCGACCGCCCCTCCCCATCCGGCGTGCACCTATCTCGTCGCCCGGCGTTTTCACCCATCTCATTCCCCGTAGCGGGACGATGCGCCTCCGTTCGAAGAAATCGGTGTGCGCAGCACGCCAATGGAGAGACTCTCCACCGAGGACGACGCCTACGGTTTTCGAGCCAAATCCTGAATAAGGCGGTTCAGGCGGTCGGTCAGGGCGGAGGGAACGGGAACATCCGGACTGTTGCGGCAAAAATCGACCGTCCGTTTGAGGGTTTCAAAACAGATGTGACAGTGGCAGCAAGCCCGGATGTGCTGCTCGATGGAACGCCTTTCGTAAGCATCCAGTTCGCCGTCCAGATATTCGGAGAACCTTTCGAACAACTCCATGCACCGGTCGTGATCGTGGTCATGGTGGGGCATGGTCGTAGTAGCCTTTCAGTTTCTGTCGCAGAAACAAGCGGGCCCGGTGCAGCCGCACCTTGGCATTCGATTCCGAGATACCGAGGATTTCAGAAGTCTCAGCGGTTGAAAACCCCTCCATGTCCCGAAGCACGACAATCATCCGGTAGGGCTTCGGCAACTCCAGTATCGCTGTTTTCAAAGTCTTGCTGAGTTCGCCGTTCAGTACACGCTCCAACGGAAGCTTTGCCCATTCGGGAACGTCGTCCGGAAGGCAGGCATCAACCTCGGCGGCCAGCTCCTCCATGGACAGTTCACGCTCCGGCGCCTGCCGGTTTTTTCGCTTCTTCTTGAGACAGGCCGTGGTGGCGATACGGAATAGCCAGTTTTTGAACTTGGTTTCATGCCGGAATCCATCGAGAAAGCGAAACACGTTCATGAACGTGTCCTGGACGAGGTCCTCGGCATCCCTGGCTTCCCCACACATCCGCAGCCCGAAGTTGTAAAGTTTCCGCTGATACTTCTGCACCAATTGGTGAAATCGATCCACTTCGCCGGCGTTGATGGCCTGAATCAGATCGAAATCTTCGTCACGGACCATCTTTTCCCTTGGGATCGGCTTGGACATCGGACTTTTTTCTTGTCACCTGACAAGCGTCGCTCATTCAGGTACGAATACCGAGTTTGGGCAGGATGACGGCTTGAAGCAGGTACCATAAGCCGACCACCGCCACCAGAATCAACACTTCCTTCATCGCAATCACCCCCATTCTATAGAAATTCAGCGCCGGGTTGTCCACTGCTTTCCGGCGAGCAGCCGGAACGTTCCGCAGGTCAGAAACCCCATGGCCATGGCCAGATGAAATATATCCAGGAACACGATCCAACCCTCCGAGAGGTAGTATCCCTCGTAGTTTTTAATGACCCGCGGAACTCCCGTTGCAACGAGCCCGGCGAGAAAGGCCGCCTGGACCCACCCGCTGACCGTCGCCCGGTGGTGGCCCGCCTGCGTCAGAAGCAGGTCGGCAACCGCGTAGGCCATGATCGCCAGCAGAATGACGGCCCCAAGATAGTGCAGATAGTGGGTCAGGAAATACTGGGACAACCATCCCAGTCCGGGCAGGTCTGCAATGTAGTACCGTTTGAAGATCGGCATCTGAGCGAAACCGGTCAGGGCCAAGAGCCCCACCGTCGCGACAAAAAAACGGTGAAGCCATGGAGAAAACTCCGAAACCTGTGTGGAACGCATCAGTTCACTCCTTATCGGATCGGGTTTCACGGCGGGGGTCCGAGGACCGCCTGCGGACGGCGAGAAACGCCTTGCCGGCGGCGGCGGCCACCCCTGCCAACGGGGCGATGAGCATGGCAGTCCCCAGTCGATTCGCATCGGCCATGGTGTCCTCCACCGGGTCGAAATGAGGTCGTCCGGGGCCGGTGTCGACGGCCCTTCCCAACTGTTCGAACGGAACCGGCGAAACATAGATCGTATTCGTCCCCCCGTTTTCCTTCTCCCCGTACAGGTAGCCGTTCATTTCCCCGGCGAGGATCCGGGCCTTTTCCAGAATCTCTTTCCGCGGTCCGATGGTCTGGACGTCTTCCGGGCAGGCTTCGATGCAGGCGGGTGTTTTCCCCCGGGCGACCCGGTCGTAGCACCGGTCGCACTTGTTCATGATTCCGTTGCCCGCAAAGCCGGGCAGCAGATCGAGATAGAGGCCGTCTCCGGTCTGGCGCTGGGGAATGTCCCAGGGACAGACGGCCTGGCATTTGCTTCCGCCCAGGCACATGTCCATATCGATGCGCGATATCCCGTTGGCATACTGCCGCGCCGCGCCCCATGGGCAAAGCTTCACGCAAGGCGGGTTGACACAGTGCATGCATCTACGGGGAAGGGTAATCTCCCGGGTTTCGCCCTCCACCGTGACTTCCGCATGCTGAATATACAACCAGTTGTAAGGGGTCAGCCGGTCGTCCACTTCCTGCCGGTCCGACCAGTCCGACACCTTCACACGGCTGGGATACATCCTGGGAAACGGTTTCCGGGGATCGGGGAACTTTTCCGCGTTGCTCTCCCGGCAGGCCTCGACGCAGGCCCCGCAGCCGATGCAGCGGCTGACATCGATCAGGGTTGCCAGATGCCCGTCTCTCGGCGCCGGTCCGGCGGCGCATACCGCGGGAGCGGCCGCCGCCGCGCATGCGGCCCCAAGTCCGGCTTTGAGAAACGCTCTTCTCGATACGGGTCTTGTCATGAATCCTCCGATCTGGCGAAGCAACCTCCCTGCCCGCCCTTGCGTTTTCTCCTTGAGAGTCCCACCGGAGCGAAAGGGTTACAAATGTGGTTGACACCGGCACACGGGCACTCTATTCTCCGGTCAAGCAAGGAACGGACCAGAATGATGCCGAATTCGACACCGCCACAACGCTTTTATCTATACGCTGCTGCCGCCGCCAGGAGCCCAGTCCTGGCGACGGCCGGCAGCCCTTGAGACCCATATCGCTGCCACCTCGCCACGGGCTGGATGAAACGGCCCGCGGCGCTCGAATACGACCCCGGGCCGAAACCGACGACCCGGGGTTTCTGTTTGGGGCAGACACCGGCAAAAAGGAGCAGGCAATGAACGACATCCACGCCATCCGATTGGCGGGCCGCATGGGCCAATTGCCGCCGTATCTGTTCGGTATGATCAACAAGATGCGCATGCGGAAACGCTGGCAGGGAGACGACGTCATCGATCTCGGAATGGGCAATCCGGCCGATCCGACGCCGGAAATCGTAACCCGGAAGCTCTGCGAGGTCATCGAAGACCCGAAAACACACCGCTACCCGGTGGCCGACGGCCTCAAACACTTGAGGAACGAAATCGCCCTGGCCTATCGAAAGGATTACGGTGTCGAACTGGACGGGGAAACCGAGGTCATCTGCACCATCGGCTCCAAGGAAGGGATTTCCCACATGTGCCTGGCCCTGATCGGACCCGGCGATACGGTTCTCGTGCCCGCCCCCGCGTTCCCGGTACACATCTACGCCGCCATCATCGCCGGCGGGAACGTGATCCGCATCCCCCTGGGAGAAGACCGGGTCATTGTCGACCGCATCGTGACGATGTGTGAAAACGTCTATCCACGCCCCAAGCTGATGATTCTCAATTACCCGCACAACCCGACCGCAGCCCTGGGCTCTCTCGAACTCTTCGAGGAGGTCGTAAGACTCGCGCGGCGCTTCGGTTTCATGGTGATGCAGGACTTCGCCTACGCGAGGATCGGATTCGAGGGCTACAGGGCACCCAGCTTCATGCAGGTCCCCGGCGCGCGAGAGGTGGGCGTGGAGTTCGGGTCCTTTTCGAAGACTTACAATATGGCCGGCTGGCGGTTGGGCTACTGCGTGGGCAACCGGGAGATGATCGGGGGGCTCGCCAGGATCAAAGGGTACTACGATTACGGCATCTTCTCCCCGATTCAGGTGGCGGGCATATGGGCGCTTCGCCATTGCGAGCCGGACGTTTCACTTCAGATCGAGCGCTACCAGAGCCGCCGCGACATTCTCTGCGACGGCCTCGAGCGTCTGGGCTGGCCGGTTGAGGTGCCGAAAGCGGGCATGTTCGTCTGGGTCAAGCTGCCGTCGCCGTTCGACCGGATGGGCTCGATGGATTTCGCCCTCCAGCTCATGGAAAAGGCCAACGTCGCCGTCGCTCCGGGCATCGGGTTCGGTGAAGAGGGTGAAGGATATCTGAGGCTGGCCCTGGTGGAAAACGAGCACCGCATCCGCCAGGCAATCCGGCAGATTCGGCGCGCGCTGCCGCAAATCGCCGAATCCGTGACCCAAGACGTCGGAACATCGACAGCAGGATGACCATGTTTCCGAATGGCGAATCCGGGCGGATCACCCGCCCGGTCCGCCGATCGATCAGCGCTTCGCTGAACTGTTAACACATTAACATCGTTAACGTTAACGGCAGGGTAACACCTTCCCGCGCCTCATCGCCTACCTTTAATTAACATCCCGTTTTTTCAAATATTTTTCAACATTACGACGTCAGGATGCCGCATGGCACGCACCTTGCCATGGATTCATTTGATTGAATCGAACCCGGTCCTGCCATCCGGGCCCGTTGTCCGGGGGGGTAAGAACAGGACCGATCACCCACAGGCGGACCCGCCTGGAAAACCGGTTTCGAGGAGGTATCCATGTTTCGGAAAATGATTTTGTCGATAGTAGCTGTCATGTTCGTCTTTACGGCCGTGGGAGGCGTCCTTGCCATGGATGAGGGCAACAAGCGCAAGGGAAAGTATACCTACCGGAAGGTTTACAAGTCCTGTTTCGAACGCGGGGAAGCGAGTTCCGAGACCCCGCCCATCAGCCCGAACACCAAGACCCAGGCAGAGTGGAAGCAGCTCTATACCGCCAAGGATCATTCACAGTTCGGCTGCCAGGAAGAGTGGGCGAAGCTCTCCGACGAGGAGGTTCTCGACATCTTCACGTACCTGCATGCCCATGCCTCGGACTCCCCGACGCCGGCCTCCTGCAAGTGAGAAACGCCGGAGGTCGCTTCGATCCAGTACCGGTTCATCCGGTCCGACCCGATGAAAACAGATGGAGAAAGCAATGAAAACAAGAAAACTGCTTGCCCTTGCAGCCATTTTCTCCCTGCTTGGCTTCTGGATAGCCGGTTGCGCATCCAGCCGGCAGGGCTCGTCCCCGGAATCGGCGGCCGTCGAGGACAACTGGAAGTTCCATGACATCGTCGACGCTCAATTCGTCGCGCAGTATGCCAAGGTGCCGATGGACGGGGATGTCATGATCATCGACTCCCGCACCTTCAAGCCCATGTTTGTCAAAGGGCACGTCCCGATGGCGATGAGCATTCCCGACAGCCAGTTCGACAAGTCCGCCCACATGCTGCCCGCCGACAAGGATGCCCTGCTGATTTTCTACTGCGGGGGACTCGACTGCAAGCTCAGCCACAAGTCCGCCTACAAGGCCGAGGCGCTCGGATACCGGAACGTGAAGGTGTTTGCCGAGGGATTCCCGGGATGGATGGAAGTCCCTGGCAACTACGCCGCAGTTTCCGTCGAATGGCTTCAGCAGCAGATCGAAGCCGACGCCGATATGGTCCTCGTCGACTCCCGCCCCAGGCGCCCCATGTATGAGAAGGGCCACATCCCCGGTGCGGTCAGCATCCCCGACACCCAATTCGACCAATTCAGAGATAAGCTGCCGACGGACAAGGAAAAGCTGCTGGTCTTCTACTGCGGCGGCCTCGATTGCAAGCTCAGCCACAAGTCGGCCTCCAAGGCCATCGATCTGGGCTACCGGAACGTCAGGGTGTTCGCGGCGGGATATCCGGCCTGGCAGGCGCACAATGGCGACAGTGCATCCGGCGCCACCGCCGCCATCACGGCCGGCAAGGAGGAAGGCAGCATCGAAATCGCGGCCTTCAGGGAAATCATCGAGAAGAGACCCGAGAGCATCTACCTGGTCGACGTTCGGGATGCAGACGAATTCGCCAAGGGAAGCTTCAGGACGGCAGTGAACATCCCGGTGGACACTCTGGAGGGGAAAATCAAAACGTTGCCATCCAACCTGCCCCTCGTCTTTGTGTGCAGCACGGGAGCCAGAAGCGGCGAATCCTACTACATGGTCAAGGATCTGAGGCCCGAACTCAAGGAAGTGTACTACCTGGAGGCCCAGGTGGCCTTCAAGAAGAACGGCGGCTACGAAATCACGCCGCCGAAGATCTGAACCAAGGGCGCCGGCGGCATCCTCCAAGCATCGGCGATAGAGGTTGCCGTCGTCGACAATCCCGAAGTAAGCTTTGGATCATTTCATTATCCATATGTCGCTTCGAACACCCTGGGGGGGGTAACTCGACATGACTCTTATCGTCAATCATCTGATCCGCCTTATACCACTGGCAGCCGCGGCGGCCGTCCTGGCGGCCGCGCTTCCCGGCATCGCTTCCCAGGGCGGGGACGACACCGCGCCGGGGCGGACGCTGGCCCATCAGGCGACCCGGTCCTTCGAACACTGGAACACGACGGACCACGGCAAGCATGCCGCGCTACGGCAGGAATTCACATCCGGCAAGGAGATCACCGAAGCCTGCCTTTCCTGTCATTCCGAGGCGGCCGATCAATTCAGGAAAACCATTCACTGGTCATGGCAGGCGTCTACCGGGCCGGAAGACGCAAAATTCGGCAAGGCAGCCCATTCGCTGAATAATTTCTGCATTTCGGCCAACCGGATGCAGGATGCTGGGTGCATGTCCTGCCATCCCGGATGGGGCAAGACCACGGACAGCGGGATCAACTGCCTCAACTGCCACAGCCGGAAGAAAATGAACTTCGACGAGGCCGACGAGGACCTCCGGTCTTTCATCGCGGAGGGAGACGAGGACTCACTGGCCATCGCCGCTGAAATCCGCGCCGAACTCCAGGAAGCCGCGCATGATATCGGACGGCCGGAGCGGCAAAACTGCGGTGGATGCCATTTTACCGGCGGCGGCGGCGACGGGGTCAAGCACGGGGATCTGGACACGTCCCTGGCCAGGCCCACCAAGGCGCTCGACGTTCACATGGGCGTGGACGGCCAGAATTTCGATTGCGTGCGATGCCACACGACGCGGCTTCACAATATCGCGGGACGGGTCTACACGCGACCGGCTGCGTCCGACCGAAAAAGCCTGATCGAGGACGATCTGACCGAAAAGATCACCTGTGAGTCCTGCCACAGCAGCACGCCTCACAAGGAAGGATCCAAGGCGAACGACCACACGGATCGCGTCGCCTGCCAGAGCTGTCACATCCCCGCCATGGCGCGGGAGCTGCCCACCAAGATGAGCTGGGACTGGTCCCAGGCCGGCCAGCTCAGGGACGGCAAGCCCTTTTCGATCGAAAACGAATTCGGCCGGGAGGACTACATGACCATCAAGGGGCGGTTCACTTGGGAGAAGAACGTCGAACCGGAGTACTTCTGGTTCAACGGCGTCATCCATTCGGTGACGGACGCAGACCCGATCGACCCGGGAAAGATCGTGGCCGTGTCCTACCCCGAAGGCGACCCATCGGATGCCGACAGCCGGATCCATCCGTTCAAGGTCCACCGGGGCAGGCAGCCCTACGACAAGATCAACAAGACCCTGCTGGCGCCCCTGCTATCCGGCCCCAACGGCTACTGGAAGACCCTGGACTGGCAGGATGCGATCTCGAGAGGTCAGGCGGCCAACGGACTGCCCTATTCGGGGCAATTCGACTTCGTGGATACGACTTACGTGTTTCCCACGACCCACATGGTGGCCCCCAAGGAAAACACGGTGGCCTGCACCGAATGCCATTCCCGTGAGGACGGCCGCATGGCCGGCATCCCGGGCGTCTACATGCCTGGAAGGGACCGCAGCGGCTGGCTGGACAACATCGGCTGGTTGATGGTGCTCGGGGCCACGCTGGGAGTGGCCATTCACGGCATGGGCCGGATTTTCACGAAGGGCAACGGCCGCAAGGGAGGGCACTGAGTCATGAAAAACATGGTCCCCGTCTATCTCTACACCCGATACGAACGCTTCTGGCACTGGCTCCAGGCAGCTCTCATCGCAGTGCTCCTGGTCACCGGGTTCGAAGCCCACGGCAGCTTTCATCTGCTGGGTTTCGACACCGCCGTAAGGATTCACAACTATCTGGGTCTCGCGTGGCTGGTCGCCTTCGCCTTCTTTGTCTTCTGGGTGTTCACCACCGGCGAATGGAAGCAGTACATTCCGACCACCCGGAAGATGTTCGAGGTCGTCCGGTTCTACCTGGTCGGGATATTCCGCGGCGAACCGCACCCTTTTCCCAAGCGCAAGGATGCCAAGCACAACCCGCTGCAACGATTGACCTACCTGGCCCTGGCGGCCGCCCTGCTGCCGATTCAGATGCTCACCGGGTTTCTCTACTGGGGCTACAATTCCTGGCAGGAATGGGGAATCATGGGACTGTCCCTGAAGCTGACGGCCCTCCTCCATATTGCCGGTGCTTTCGCGATCTTAAGCTTTCTGATCGTCCACATCTATATGACGACGACCGGGCACACGGCCACCGCCCACATCAAGGCCATGATCTCGGGATGGGAAGACGTCGAGGAAGGCGTCAAGGTCGAATCCTGGGAAAAGGCCGCGTAGCGGCCTGCCGATAGGCTTACCCCCCCAAATGCCGACCGGTGCGGCTTTGCCGGACGGCATGGGTAACGAACACCGCTTCCGCCACGGAAGCGGTGTTCTTCTTTCCGCTTCAAGGACACCGTTTCGAAGAACCGGGTCACCCTGAAGCAATCGGAGGTGATCGAGATTTCCGAGGACGAGTACGAGGCGGCGACGATGAAAGAGTGAGGTGACCGGCCTGTCGTTTCCGCAGGTGAGAGGGTTGACACCGTGAACCGGTGAGGGATAGGACCGTGATTGAACCGGCTCGAATGGACCCACTTCGGCCGCTCGATCGCCGCAGCGGTTGTTGATCCTCTTCACTGACATTCCGGAAGGAGACACCCGATGGCCAGTTCCTCACTTACATTAGAGAACGCACCCTCCGAACTGCTGGTTGCCCTTCTCATGGACGCCCTGCACCGCATCGTGGTGCACTACGGTCAATGGATGGCGCAGGTCGACTACCAGCTGGGAAGCGAAAACGCACTGGCCATCGAGGAGGATGTCTGGAACGCCAGCGTCGCCAACCAGATGGGCCGTCTCGGGAAAACCATGGGATTTGCGGTCGAGGACGGAATACCGTCGGTCCTTCGCAGCCTGCCGAGGGAAAAGCTCCTGGAACTGCTTCGAGCGGTGGGCGTCAATTGGCTTGCCAACGACGGCATCTGGTTCCAGACCGTGGAAAAGCGGTTCGGCATGGTGGATGCCAAGCGCTGCAACGACACCTGCTGGGGGCGGTTCTCACCCTTCGAGGCCGTCCGGATCAAAGCGCTGCTCAACCTGCCCGACCGTGGCGGATTATCCGCCCTCAAGCAGGCCATCGCCTTTCGGATGTATGCTGTCATCAACGTCCAATCCTTCGAGGATGTGGACGACCGCTGCATGATCTTTCGTATGAACGACTGCCGTGTCCAGGCGGCCCGGAAGCGAAAAGGGCTTGCCGACTACCCCTGCAAGTCGGCCGGGCTCGTGGAGTACCCCTACTTCGCCAAAACCATCGACCCCCGGATTCACACCGAGTGCATCGGCTGCCCTCCGGATCCCCATCCCGATGATTGGTATTGCGCATGGAAGTTCACGGTGAACGAATGACCGCCGATCCGGGCATCCGCGCCCGGGGAGACGGGCGGGAACCGGGGCTCGCCATTTCGGGGCAACGGCAAGAACGCCTTTGACGCCGGCGCAAATCCGTCTTAAAGAAGAGAAGGCTAATCCAGGGCGGCTTGAAGTCGACGACCAGGCAAAGGACCGAAATGCGGGCTGAACTCGACAATCTCAGGGAATCGAACGAATTTCTGAATCTCCTGCTGGACAACATCAACTCCGCGGTGCTGATTGCGGATGAAAACCTACGAATCCACCAGTTCAACAGTGGATTCCTCAATCTTTTCGACCGGGCCGTCGAGCCGCTGGCAGGGCACTCCTTCGGCCAGATCAGCGGTTGCGTCAATGCGGTTCAGGAAAACCGGCCCTGCGGAGAGACCTCCCAGTGCAGGTTCTGCGTGCTGCGGCGCTCATTGATTCAGATGCTCACCGACCAGGTGCCCGTCGACCGGAAGCGGTTGGAGCGAATCTTCTACCTCGACGGCAAACCGATCCTCAAGTACCTCGAATTCAGCGCCCGTCCCGTGCATTTCCAGGGCCGGAAGATGATCCTGGTCATCATCTACGACATCACCGAGATTGAAACCCAGAAGCGTGAGCTGGAACGCAAGCAGTCCCAGATCGACGAGGACCTCCAGGCGGCGTCGGAGATTCAGAAAAGCCTTCTTCCCCACCATGCTCCGGAAATCGACGGCATCCGAACCGCCTGGAGATTCGACCCCTGCCGCCAGGTGGGGGGCGATATCTTTCAGATCCACGTGGAAGACCATGACCGGATCTGCGTTTATATTCTGGACGTCTGCGGCCACGGGGTTTCCGCTGCCCTGGTGGCCGTCACCGTGTCGCAGTTCCTCGCCAGTCTCAGCAACCGCGGGCGGCTTACCGGCAAGCCGTTTTCCCCCGAGGCCGTCCTGAACCGGCTCGACGAGGCGTTCCCCCTGAGCCGATTCGACTGCTTTTTCACCATCGCCTACGCCTCCCTGAACGTGCGAACGGGCCGCCTGATCTATAGCAATGCAGGACACGTGCCGCCGATCGTCTTGAAGGCAGGCGGAGCGATGGAGGTCCTCGAGCACCATGGAACCGTGATCGGGACCGGAATGGCCCCTCCATTCAGCCAGGCTGAAAAGCGGCTGATACCCGGAGATCGGCTGCTGTTGTACACCGACGGCATGATCGACAACTTCGGAGCCGAGGATGACCGCGAGAAAAAAGAGCGGTTCTACCAGCACGTACGAATGCGGGCATCCGCTCCGATCGACAGCCTGGTGGAAGGCGTCATGGATCAGGCCCGCGCATCGAAGGATGCCTCGGACCTCGATGACGATATGAGCCTGCTCGGCATCGAATTCACCGGTTGATATCCCACCTGGCGCAGCTGTTGGGGAGCTGCGGCAGGTTTCGCCATGCGGATCAGGGACTCTTGAGAACGGCCACGCAGTCCTGAAAACCGTTTCGCTCCGCGATTTCGAGCGCCGATCGGCCCGAGGTGTTCCTGGCTTTCGGGTCGGCGCCGGCCTCCAGAAGCCGCCGGCAGATGTCCGCTTTGCCCTGGGAAGCCGCCAGAATCAGGGCCGTCCGGCCAAGCCGGTCACTGAGGTTGACATCGGCGCCCTTGGCCAGGAGATAGGCGACGATTTCCCCGTGGCCGTTGGCGGCCGCGAACATGAGCCCGGAGGAGCCGTTGACGCTTTTTTCATTCAGATCGGCGCCCTGATCGACCAGCATTTTGACGATTTCCAGATGCCCGAACTGGGCGGCCTGCATCACGGCAGTCCACCCCGCGTTCTCCTTGGCGTTGACGTCCGCGCCTCGGGCGATCAGTTCCCGGGCGATCTCGACGTGTCCCTCGAATGCCGCTTTCATGAGCGGGGTCCACCCTTCGGAATCGACGGCGTTGACCGATGCCCCCTTTGCGAGCAGTTGCCGCACCTTTTCGAGATCGCCCTGGCTCGCCGCCAATATGAGCGCCTCTCCCGGATCGGCCCCGCTCACCGGAATGACAGCCGAAGCAATTGTCAGAGCAACGGCAACGCTCACCACCCACCCGGCTCTTCCAATACCGTTCATCATTCCTCCTCCCGTGATTGAAAACGCTGGTCTGATATAGGTGTAATCGGATTATCAGGAAGTTGGCATTACTGCAACCCCTCAACAATTGATGAATGCGATGAGATCCAATGAACCCCATTTATGAACAGGGTTCGGGGAAGCGAGTTGACACCTTCACCAGGTCGGCACCAGAATGACAAAAGGCAGACGCCTGTCGCCAAGGCAGCCTTTCGAGGGTCCCGCCCGTGAAATTCAGGAGCGCGATTGCCCGGACCGGCCTCGAAGGCGCCGATCGTGAGAAGGAGAATCTTCAAGCCGACAAGCGTAACCACACCACAGGAGGAAAGCATGTTCAAGCGCATTCTGGTTGCTTATGACGGATCCGCCCACAGTGTCGCCGCTTTGGAATATGCCTTGAGAATGGCTGAAACCTTCGAGGCGACTCTGTGGATCGTCCACGCCTATCCGCAAACATCCGACATGCTGGGGTATGAAGACTTCGAAAAACTGGTCGCCCGCCGGAAAGCGGGCGGGGAGACCGTCCTTAAAGATGCCAGGCAGAAGGTGGGGGACACGACGGTCGAAATCACGGAAGATCTGATCGAAGGCCCGGAGGCCGAGGCCATCCTCTCCGTCGCCAAGGTTCGGAATATCGAGCTGATCGTGATGGGGACCCGAGGAATGGGAACCCTGGAGGGCATCATGTTCGGAAGCGTCAGCCGGAAGGTCTCGAACCACTCCAAGTGTCCGGTGATGCTGGTTCCGAAAAACTGACGGGGCTCCTGCGAAGAGGAGTCCCGGGGCCATCTGCACAACCTCGTTCATAACGCCCCTGAGCGAACCCGGAGGCGTTCATCTTCGCAAACCTCGTTGCCTGCCCCTGCATAACGGACTCAGCCCCAAGGCGCCCTTTGATCCCCGGCCTTCTAAACGGGCAGAGGGATGGGAACGACATAATGGAGCACGGCAAAAAAGTGGCACGCGCTTCCGGCCAGTACGAAGACATGCCAGACCGCATGATGGTGGCGCAGGCTGTGCCAGGCGTAGAATACGATGCCCAACGTATAGGCCAGCCCGCCGGCGAGGACGAGAACCAGGCCACCCGGTGCCACCGACGCCATCATCGGTTTGAAGGCCGCAACGGCGGACCAGCCCATCGCCAGGTACAGGATGAGGGAAATACCTCTCAAGCGGCGGGAACCCGCCACTTCGAGAAGGATGCCGACCACGGCAAGCCCCCAGACCGCCCCGAAAAGCACCCATCCGCCGGAACCGCGCAGGTTCACGAGCGTAAACGGGGTGTAGGTCCCGGCGATCAGAATGTAGATGGCCGAGTGGTCCAGAATTCTCAAGACGGCCTTGATTCTAGGCCTGTGGATGCTGTGATACAGCATGGAAGAAGCGTAAAGCAGCACCATCCCTACACCGAAGACGACCACTCCGGCAACGTGCCATGGACCGCCGTCGCGCAAGGCCGACGAGATGAGCACGGCGGTTCCCGCGATCGCCAGCAAGACACCGATGCCGTGGGTGATGCTGTTGGCAATCTCCTCTGCGGCGGTGTAGCTGGCAGCGATTGGAATGGCCCTCATATCGTCCTCCGTCGATCCTTCTCCCGTCTTCCTCCTGATCAGCGCGTCCGGCTCGAAAACAAAGGGAGGTCGGCAGGCAGCAGCTCCCGATCCGATTCGGCACGGGTTCCTTGCCCAGCACTGAATATAAACCAATTTCTCCCCCTGTCAGGACGTACACACTTCTTTTACACACCGGCAGTGCGCGGCAACGGCGGTCCCCGCCGTCAACCCCGCCGCACGGATTCCAGGGAGAGCTTCCATCGCCTCCGGTAGAGCCGCAGACTGTTGGAAACCACGGAAATGCTGCTGAAGGCCATGGCAAACGCGGCCAGGATGGGATGAAGCTGACGCAGAAAGTGCGGCAGCGACTCAAACGGATGGAGGACTCCCGCGGCAACGGGGATGAGTACGACGTTGTAGCCGAAGGCCCAGAAGAGATTCTGGCGGATGGTGCGCATGGTGGCCCGGCTCAGCTCGATCGACCGGGGGATGCCGATGAGGTTGCCGCTGGCAAGGATGACGTCTCCGGTTTCGATGGCCACGTCCGTTCCGGTGCCGATGGCGAATCCGACGTCCGCCTGGGCCAGCGCGGGTGCGTCGTTGATGCCGTCGCCGACCATGCCCACGAAACCTCCCTCATTCTGAAGCCCTCGAATCCGCTCGGCTTTCTCCTCGGGGCGGACCTCGGCTTCGACCCGATCGATGCCCAGCGGGCCGGCGATGGCCTGAGCCGTCTCCGGATTGTCGCCCGTCAGCATGGCGGTTCGCAACCCCAGATTTTTCAGCAGAAGCACGGCATCGGCAGCTTCCTCCTTCGGGGCATCGGCAACGGCAACCAGCCCGGCCAGATGCCCGTCGACGGCAGCCGCCATCACCGTGTTCCCTCCTGCGCGAAGGCGCCGGATCTCATTTGCGGCCGGGGCGAGATCCACGCCGGTATCCTCAAGCCATCCGGGCCGCCCCACCTTCACGAGCCGTCCCTCCACCCGGGCCTCGATGCCGGCTCCGCCGGAAGCCTTGAATTGAGCGGGGTCCACTAGTGTGAGACCTCTTTCGCGGGCATGAGCGACGATGGCCCTTCCGAGGGGGTGCTCGGAACCCCTTTCGGCCGAAGCGCAAAGACGCAGGAATCCGTCGGGATCGCCGGCAAAGTCGTCCACAGGGAACAGGCCGTCCACAGCGGGTTTGCCGATCGTCAGAGTTCCGGTCTTGTCGAACGCCAGGGTCTTCAGCCGGGTTGCCTTCTCGAGCGCCTGGCTGTGTTTGAACAGGATTCCGCTTTCAGCTCCCTTTCCCGTTCCGGCCATGATGGCTGTCGGCGTCGCGAGGCCGAGCGCGCACGGGCAGGCGATGACGAGTACCGACACCATTCGGATCATGGCGTAAACGAAATCGCCGCCGGCCGCCCACCAGCCGACAAAAGTCACCAGGGCGATCCCGATGATCGCCGGAACAAAAACGGCGGCGACCCGGTCCGCGAGGGCCTGAATCGGCGCCTTGCTGCCTTGCGCCTGCTGAACCAGCCGAATGATTCCGGCGAGGGCCGTATCCCGCCCTACCTTCTCGGCCCGGATGTCCAGCAGTCCCTCACCGTTGATGGTTCCGCCGACGACCCAGTCTCCCGGAGACTTGTCCACGGGTATGGGCTCTCCGGTCAGCATGGATTCGTCCACGGTGGAAGCGCCTTCCATCACCGTGGCGTCCACCGGCACGCGTTCACCCGGCCGAACCCGTAGGATGTCGCCGACCCGAACCCGTTCGAGAGGCTTCTGAATCTCCCGCGCGCCTTCGATCACGGTCGCCGTGCTGGGACGCAGGCCCATCAGCTTCCGGATCGCCCCGCCGGTTTTTCCTTTTGTCCGGACCTCGAGCAGTTTGCCCAGTTTGATCAGCGTGATGATGACGGCCGAGGTTTCAAAGTAGACATGTCCTCCCAGCGCCGGCAGAACGAGAACGGCCAGGGAGTAGAAATAAGCCACGGAAGAGCCCAGAGCCACCAGTACGTCCATGTTGGCGCTGCGGTTGCGGAGGCTCTTGAAACCGCCGACATAGTAGTCCCAACCGGTATAGAATTGAACGGGCGTCGCCAGAAACAGGAAGAGCCAGTTGACCCATGGGGCATGACTCCAGGCGCCGATCATGCCGAAATCCCGCGCCATGCTGAGCGCAAACAGGGGAAGGGTGAACACCACTCCGACGGCAAACTTCAGGGTCTGCGTCCGGATGTGGCCGCTGACGGCGCGCGCGTCGGCATCCCCCTCGATGTCGCCTCCTCGCGGCGGCAAAGCGCCGTAGCCCGCCTTCTCGATGGCGGAAACGATGTCTTCGACATCCAGCATCGTCGGCAGATACCGCACCGTTACCCGCTCGGAGGCAAAATTGACGGCGGCATCCACCACACCCGGGGTGCGCCGCTTGAGCGCCCGCTCGATATTCCCGGCACAGTTGGCGCAGGTCATGCCCGTCACCGGCATGTCCACTTCTTCGACCGGGACGCCGTACCCCGCCTTTTCAACCGAGGCGATGACCTTTTGGATGTCTCCCGTCTCGTCGAAATGGACCTCGGCCTGCTCGGAGGCGAAATTCACCGACGCCGACGACACCCCTTCCGTCCGGCGGTTGAGCTGCCGCTCGATTCCAGCCGCGCAGTTGGCGCAGGTCATCCCCTTTATGGGCAGCAGATACGATCTTCCCCCCTGGCTCATGTCGAACGACTCCCCCTTCACCCATGACGCGCTGCCGATCCCGGCCCCGATCCTCGGGCGCTACTGGGCCGGATAATTGATCTCCTTGAGCGCTTCCCGGATGGCCGTCTCGGTCGCCGGGGTGTCCCATTCGACGTCGATCGTTCGATTGGCAGGATCGCCTTCGATGGAGTATACCCCCCCGATCTCGGAAAGTTCCGTCTTGATGGCATTCACGCAGTGCCCGCAGCTGATGTTGGGAATGACAAAGGTTTTTTTCGTCACGATTCGGATTCTCCTCGATTTCAATGCGGTCGATGCCCCGTCCGGGGGCCTTTCTTCGGAACAGCAGCCCTGTCCGCGGCGAACATGTAAAAGGGGCCCGACAATGGTCCGGGCCCCGGGCATTCCGGATCGAGGTCGAGCCTCTCCGGAAGGGCTGGGTCCGCCTGAAACGGATTGCATGAATTCGGAATGAGCGGGGCGGATCGATGAGCGGTTCCAGTTGGCTTTCAGGACAAACAGGTCTTGGAACGTTCACCGCTTTCCCTGGCGACCTCCACGTAACAGGCCCGATGCTCCTCCAGGCTCGACGAGCAGAAATCGCACTGGCTGAGTTCCTCTTGCAAACGGTCTTTTTCGTCGTTGAGACAGCGGCTTTCACCGGCTGACAAATCACGGCTCATGAAACGGCCTCCTTTCAGCTGGAATCGAGATGAGTTCCGGTTCCCGGAGTTGCGTACGCCGAAACCCGGATCCATGGGTGGACCATAAGCCCGGCCGCCATAAAGTCAACGCAGGCGGCGGTTCACCCCGGCTCAATCCGGAAAGGACCCGTTCTTTGCGAATGCCTCCAGATCCGCGGTTTCGAGGAGTTCAGCGAACCGCCGTCCATTGCGGCTGCGGCGCTTGTATAAGCCGATGCACTCTCGAAGCACGCGGAGGACATCCTCCTCCGTGTGGATACCGGGCAGTTCGACGGCAAGCCGGGGGTGCCGGCCAAGCTTGCCTCCCAGCTGAACCCGGTATCCTCGCTGCCCTTCCGCCAGGGTGCCAGAGGGGCACACCTCGACGCATTTGCCGCATTTCGTGCACCGCACGTCGTTCAGCTCCGGGCCCGGCCGATCGGGATTCAGCGAGATCGCGTCATCCCGGCAGGCGGATTCACAAGCCCCACAGGCGGTACAGGCTTCGGCGGTCACCCGGGGCACGCAAGCCCCAAGAATGCCGACATCCTTGATCTGAACCTGCGAACAGGCGTTCGGGCAGTCCGCCACGCCGACACGGAACTCGTGATGGAAGCGCAGTTTGCCTGGCACGGTGTTCTTCAGAAATCCCATCAGGTCTTCGCCTTCCAGAAGTTCCCGGATGCGATCGACCAGCCGATCCGCTCTCACGGCCCGGTTGGGACACCCACCGGGGCCAAAACAGACATCGAGCTGGTAGCCCCGCATCTCCGATTCCATCCCGGCGAGGTAGCGCTTCTGGGTAGCGGTCACCTCTTCGAGGGTGACGACCTCCTTGCCCTCGAGCGATGCCTCCCTTTCGACCCGTTCACGCACCTTCTTTCTGACGAAAAAGGGTACTTTTCCAATGGCGTTTTCAGCCTCGAGCGTCCACTTCATTCCAATCCCCTTGAAACCGCATCGCCCGCGGGTCCGGATGGCGCGCCTTCGGCCATTTGTCCCACGGTGACGGGATGAGGCTCGCCGTTCCAGTAAAACATGATCCGCGCCGTATCGGCGGCCAGGCGCTTCACCCGCCGCCGGCCCCGGGCGCCGGTGATAGCACGCAGCGCCCAGGCGGCGAAGCCCCGATGGTAGGGGTCGCCGGATTCGAGGAACGGCACGAGAAAGGGGCCGGCGGCAGCCGCCGCATCAGCCCGGGAATGGGCAAGCCGTCCGATCCCCCACAGCAGGCCCCGTTGAAGCATCTGGTGTTCCAGGAAATTGCAATCCTCGCGCACATAGGACAGCAGGATACGACCGTATTCGTCGGCGATGCGGGCGTGCCTCGCCGCGGCCTCGCCCATGGCCTCCGGAGCCCCCCACCCGATGCCGCCGGACTCGTCATTGAGGGTCCACATGAGCCGCCGCATGACCACCCTGGCCGACTCCATGTCCCGCTCGGCCAGACCTGCCGCAATGACCCCGAATGCCGATACGGCCCTCCATCGCACCAGGGCCTCCCTGTGGCAGAATAGTCCGATGACGGGGCTGACGGCCCGTCGTGCAGGCATCCGGGAAATCTCGTTCAGGACGGCGTCGAAATCACTGCCCGCGAGAATCCTCTCGAGATGATTCCGCATGGCTCTGCGCGTGATGCGATCGTAGTCCATTACGTTTACCGGCAAAATGCGATTGTTAGAAAGTGACGATCTCGTAACCGGCATCCTGAAAGCCGGCCATTGCGGGATGCCCGTTCATATCATCCAGAAGCGGCAGCCCGGCCTGGACACTGGCGTCCAGAACGCCGAGCTTGCGGGAGCAGGCTCGGCAGGCGCCCGCCACGAGGCCCTTGTCCCTGGTCTTCTTCCACAACGCGTGAAGCGAATGACCGGGGTTTTCGAGCTTCGGGACCAGCTTCGTGGCTCCCCCCTCCATGACGATGCGGACTTCTTCTCCCCGCCCGCTCATGTCGAGCGCGTTCAGGAGTACATGAACGAAGCACATGGGCGAGCCGTTGAAGACGAACATGGCCACCTTTTTCATTCCGACCTCCTCATCTCATCTCCCTGTAAACCGCGCGCTGTGCCCCGGCCGGCCCTGCGAAGTCGAAAGGCCGCCGTTCGCTCAGTCGATGTCCTCCCAGCGGATGCACCTCTGGGGACAGTATTTGATCGCCTCCTCCACGTCGGCCTCGGGATAGCACTCCAATTCCGCCACCTCGACATAGCCGGCATCGTTCAACTGGAACAACTCGGGAAACAAATCGAAGCACCCCCCGCACAGGGTGCAGTCGGCGATGTCGAGGACGGGTACCCTCTTTTTCACGGGAGGCGTTTTCCCCTGCTCGTCCACGCTCATTCCTTCATGGCCAGTGCGATTTTCCGTCCGAAGGCTTCGCAGGCCTCGGCATCCTTGCTGTCGGGAACATAGGACACCCGAAGTCCCGGTTCGACGATACGGAAATCCATGGACTCGAGTTCGCTCTGGACCTGTTTGACCGCCTCGCCGCTCCAGCCGTAGGAGCCAAAGGCCGCACCAAGCTTGCCCTGAGGCTTCAGGCCCTTCATGTAGATCAGAAAATCGGCCACCGTCGGGAACATGTTGTTGTTCAGCGTCGGCGAGCCCACCACGATCGCCTTGGCATCCAGCACCTCGGTCATGATGTCGCTGCGGTGGGAGTGGCGAAGATCGTAGGGGGTCGCGCGAACGCCCTCCGACGCCAGGCCGTCGACGATGGCTTCGGCCATCCGTTCGGTGCTGTGCCACATCGTGTCGTACACCACCAGGGCCTTGTTGACGGTCTCCTGCCTTGCCCAGGAAGCGTAGGCGTCGATGATCCTATTCAGATCGGTTCGCCAGATCACCCCGTGGTCCGGACAGATCATCTTGAACGAAAGGCCCATCTTTCGGATGTCCTCGAGCAGCTTGAGGATCCGCGGCGCATAGAGCAGCAGAATATTGGCGAAATACTTCTTGGCGTGGGGCATGACGGCATCTCCGATTTCGTCGTCGAACTTCTCGGGCCCCGCGTAGTGCTGTCCGAACGCATCGCTGGAAAAGAGGATCTGGTCTTCCTTGAGGTAGGTGAACATGCTGTCCGGCCAGTGCAGCATCCGGGTTTCCAGGAACATGAGGGTCCGGGAGCCCAGACGGATCTCGTCGCCGCTTCCGACCGGCTTGAAGTTGTACTTCGAGGGGATGTGCCGCAGGAGATTTTTGTGCCCCATTTTGGAGCAGTACAAGGGCTTGTCGTCGCCGATCCTGTGCATCAATTGCGGCAGGCTTCCGGAATGGTCCATTTCGGTGTGGTTGCTGACGACCAGGTCGATCTTTTTCGGATCCACGATCCGGGACACGTTGGCGATCATCTGATCCGCAAACTCCTTCCTGACCGTGTCGATGAGGGCGATCTTCTCGTCCACCACGAGGAAGGCGTTATAAGTGGTACCGTTGTAGGTTGAATAACCGTGAAAATCCCGGACGTTCCAGTCCCTCACACCCACTTCGTAAATTCCTTTGGCGATTTCGATCGGTTGCATTGCTCTTCCCCTGCTTCTCTTCGTTGGTTGGATAGCTGCTCAAAGTCTCATCCGCAGATGGACACTAATTCAGGAAAGCCCCAAATCAATGCCCTTTTCCTCCGGGCTTCCGGTGAAAAGGGCATTGACGAAAACCATAAGGCTGGCGTCAGCGGCTACGATTCCTTTTCGAAGTCGTCCTTGGGAGCGCCGCAAATCGGACAGACCCAGTCATCCGGCACATCATCCCATGCCGTGCCGGGATCGACGCCGTTGTCGGGATCCCCTTCCGCCGGATCGTAAACATAGCCACAGATGGTGCATACCCACTTGTCCATATATCATTTCCTCCTCTCAATGCGTTTTCGGCTGGAAGCAGCCTTGGGTGAATGGGTTCCGCGCAACTGATCATATCCGGTCCGCCCAGTGGCTTCAAGAACTTCGTTCGACGGTCATTCCGGAACCCGGGCGAAGCTTTCGTCGACCTTGAGCGCCACCCGGTCGCGCAGATCGTTCAGGGAGAGGCCGGCATCCCACCGCCATGTTTCGGGCGCTCCCAGCCCTTCCGGTGGCTTGCCGGAAACCTCGCCTGCGAAAATGCACCGGTCGGGTGCAAACGTCGCCAGAACCTCCTCGATGGATCTGGGTTTCCGGAAGGCGACGTCCAGACCCATTCCGGCCATGGCATCCACCACGGCGGGATCCGGGGCGTCCGCCGGTGCGAAGCCGGCTGCCGCGAATTCAAAGCGGTCGCCGTATCGGTCCTCCCCGACCGCGGCCGCCATCTGCCCGGCGCCGGTTCCGGTCTGATCGACAAAAAGGACCCGCTGCCGCCCCATGAGGGGCAGGATCACCTTCTCGGCCAGCCTCCGGACGTCCTCCCGCACCGTGGGATGTGCGCGCATGTCCTTCGGGCCTTCGATCCCACGATAGGTGAGATGCTCGCTGTACCGGGCATCCACGGCATCGAAGAAGTTCTGCAGACTCAGATGAATCGCGTCGAAAAGCTTCTTTCCCCGCGTGGCGGCGACGGAAAGCAGGATTCCCTGCTTCACGCGGTGTTTGGGGTCCCGAAGGTGGAACCGGTATTTGCGGGACCAGAAAACCTGGCAGCGGTCGATGACCGCCTTTAGCTGGGCCGTCATGTTGTAGAAGAAGACCGGCGTCCCCGCCACGATGAGATCGGCTTCGCGAAGCAGGGGATAGATTTCATCGCGAACGTCATCCTCGATGGGGCAGTAGCCGCGCTTTTCGCAGACCACGTACTCCTTGCAGGGCACGATGTTCATCCGGTCTACCTCCAGCATCCGGGTGGCGGCGCCCAGCTTTTCCGCTTCGGATAGAAAGGTCGAGAGCAGAAAATGGGTGTTCCCCTTTCTGCGCGGACTGCCCTGGAGTCCAAGGACAAGCATGAAACCTCCATTTCGAGGGTAGTGGACCGGCCGGCGGCATCGCCCTGCCGCAATGAAAAAGGTGTCAGCCGGTCAACCCGATTTGTGATGGCAGCTGGTGCACCCCGTCGGTCCGGTCTCTTTCCCTTCCGCTTTCATCCGCCTGTGGCAGGCCGTGCAGTGCTGGTTCATGATCTGCTTCTTTTTGAGCACTCCGTCGGCTTTCAGCGCGTCGATGCTCCCGGGCTTCTGGGGGAAATCGCTGTGACAGCTCATGCAGTCCTCCACCACCGCCTGGTGGACGCGATGGGGAAAATGCACCACTCCGGAGCTGCCGCCATCCAGATCGATGAATTCGGCGCCTTTCTCCTGTTCCGCACCCACCGCTGGCATCGAGACAACGCCCGCGATGAGCAGAAGCAGGAGGAGCAACCATGTCTCTCTTTTCATATAGATTCCTTTGCCTCTCAGTAGGCGTCATCGTAGGACAGATGAGAAGGGGACACCTTGTCCCGGAAGAGATTGTAGGCCCAGGCCTGGTAGGCCAGCACGATCGGCACGAAAACGATGGCCACGACCAGCATGATCTGGAGTGTCAGGGGGCTGGAAGAGGCGTTTCGCGCCGTGAGGCTGAAAGCCGGATCGATGCTCGACGGCAGCATGGCGGGGAAAAGCCCGATGATGCCGAAAAACGTGCATGAGACAATGGTGGCCGCGGAGCAAAACCATGCCTTGAAATAGGCCCCCCGGGACAAAAAGAAGCGGATGCCCAGCAGGCCGGCGACCGCTGCGGCGACGACGACGAAAAGGACCGGGTGGGCCAGATAGTTTGCATACAACGGCGTGGCAAACCAGGTGGCGAGCAGAAATATCACGGCGGCGGTCAGCAGAACGGGCCAGAGGACGCCCGCGGTTTTGACCGCCCTCGCCTGGAGGTCGCCCGTGGTGCGGATGGCCAGCCAGTGGGCGCCGTGCTGGAGGAAGAGCAGAACGAACAGCACCCCACCCAGAAGGCCGTATGGGTTGAGCAGGGTGAAGAGGTTTCCCTGGAAGATTCCGCTGCCGTCGATCGGAATCCCCTTGAAGATATTGGCGAAGGCCACGCCGAACAGCAGCGCCGGCAGGAAACTGCCGACGAAGATGCAGGCGTCCCAGATCCGGATCCACCGGGGGTCGTTCACCTTGCCGCGGAATTCGAAGGAAACGCCTCTCAGGATCAGCGCGAAGAGAATGAGCATCAGCGCCGTGTACAACGAGGAGAACATGACCGCGTAGACCAGCGGAAACGCCGCGAACGTCACCCCGCCGGCCGAAATCAGCCAGACCTCGTTGCCGTCCCACAAGGGCCCCAGCGAATTGATCATGACCCGCCGGTCCTGGTCGGTTTTTCCGAGGAAAGGCAACAGGGTGCCGATGCCGAAGTCAAAGCCGTCGGTCATGAAAAAAACCGCCCACAGCAAACCCCAAAGGAAGAACCATATGGCTTGAAGATCCATTTTACCCCCTGCTCAGATGATCGAGTGGCATTTGGCGCGGCAAAGGGCCGCCATCCGGTGCATTTCTACCCTTTCTCGGCTCACGTCCGCGCAGGTTCCGGGCCGGCGACGACCTTTCGGTACATCAGATAGTAGCCGGCAAGCCCCAGAAGCCCGTAGACAAGGATGAACGCGGCAAGGGAGACCGCTACCTGACTCCCGGCCACCGGGGAGACGGCATCGCTGGTTCGCATCAGCCCATAAACGATCCATGGCTGGCGGCCGACCTCGGTGACGATCCATCCCAGTTCGTTGGCGATATAGGGAAGCGGAATGGAATAGAGCATGAGCTTCAGGTACCACCGGTTCCCGGTGATGGTCTTCCACCGGATGAGTCCGAAAAGGGTGACCAGAAGAAAGTAGGTGCCCAGCGCGACCATTCCCTTGAATGCCAGAGACGTCAGGAGCACCGGGGGGCGCTCGTCTCTCGTAAAGTCCTTGAGCCCTCTCACCGGCGCGTTCAGATCTCCATGCGCGAGGAAGCTGAGGAGGCCCGGAATGGGGAGAATTTCGACGGCGTTCCGTTCGTTCTCGATATCCGGAAGGGTAAAAAGCGATACGGGCGCCATCCGGGTGGTCTCCCAGAGGGATTCCATGGCGGCGAGCTTTGCCGGCTGTTTTTCGGCAACGTCCTTGGCATGGAGGTCGCCTTCGACCGTTACCACCAGCGTCGCCACCAGCGCGAAAACCAGCCCGATCCGGAACGACGGGGCGAAGATATCCTCGTGCTGCCGGCGGAGCAGGTGATACGCGCTGATTCCCATCACGAAAAACCCGGCCAGCACGAACGCTCCCGATACCACATGTATGAACATCAGTGCGGCAAACTTCTGGGTGGCGACGGCGAAGAAGTCGGTCAGCTCAGCCCGGCCGTTTCGGATCGTGTACCCAACCGGATGCTGCATCCACGAATTGGCGATCAGAATCCAGACCGCCGACAGGGTGGACCCGAACGCCACCAGCCACATGACCGCGCAGTGCGCCTTTTTGGAAAGCTTCCGCCAGCCGAAGATCCAAACCCCGATGAGCGTGGATTCCAGGAAAAAAGCCGCTGTCGCCTCGATCGCCAGGAGCGAGCCGAAGATGTCTCCCACATAGGCGGAATACCGGGACCAGTTGGTACCGAACTGAAATTCGAGGGTAATGCCCGTCACCACGCCCAGGGCGAAGTTGATCAGAAAAAGCTTTCCCCAGAACTTGGTCATCCTCAGGTAGGAGTCATTGCCGGTTGTGACATACCGGGTCTCCATCCAGGCCACCAGCCAGGAGAGCCCCAGGGTGAGAGGAACGAACAGAAAGTGAAATGCGGTTGCAGCCGCAAACTGAAGCCGGGAGAGCATTGCAACGTCCATGGAAGATTCCTCCACTCGTAGTCAGAAAGAGGGCCGGAGAGAGCCTTTCGCCGCCGAACGTTGATACAGCCGTAACAAGTCGTCAAAGCGCATCATTTTATTATCTTCGCGGTCAACAACAGACTTGCAAAATTTTCGATATCAGGCGGCTTGGGGCGCCGGTCTGAGTCGGAGCATATACGCATCCTTTCCGGTTGTCCGCGGGCTTTGGCGCTCCGCGGTCAACCGGTTGCAGGCAGTTTTCGGAACCGGCGGATGCTTCAGCGCGGAGACGTGCTCCTGGCTTCCCCGGTCAGCTCGCACTGGCTGAAGTCGACGGGCTTGCCGCAGGACTTGCAGTTGTGAGGCCGGTTGAACTCATCGGAGAAGATTTCGATCTCCGTTCCGCATTCCGGGCATTTGCAGGTAAAGGACTTGAGGTTTCGGAAATTTTCCCATCCAGGGCAGTGTTGCGGTGTGGACATGATTGCCTCCTTCTCCGGTTTTGAATGATGGGGGGAACGTTCCCGCACAAAAATCGCTGTGATCCTATGACAGTTTCGCTCCGATCGTGCGTCCGTAGTCCTGGGCCATCCTCATGCCGCCGCCGAGCGCGCTCGATTTGAGCAGGAGCGGTCCATCGACCATGTTCATTCTGAAGATGTGTTTCATCGTTTCGAAAATGCGGTCCTGGGCTTCGGTGCTCCAGCCGAAGGCGCCGAAGGCGCCGCCGATCTTGCCCTCCAGTTCGGCCTTCTCCGCGAGGAACAGAAACGTCTTCATGCTTTGCATCATATCCCCATGGTAGGTGGGCGAGCCGAACACGTACGCGTCGTACCCTGTCAGATCCTTTTCAGACTTGACGTCCTTGACGTTGACGAGCACCGCCTCATGGGCGGCGAAGCGGATGCCTTCCGCGATCAACTCCGCAATCTTCCGCGTTTCCTCGGTGCGGGTTCCATAAACGATCAGCGCCTTGGCCATGAGAACGTCCTCCCCTACCGGATCCGCTTGTCGACGCGCTCCGATTCGCACTCCGGCGTGTAGCATGTGACGTTGAGAAATTCGCACGAGTTGCCGCAGGAAGGGCAAGGCTCCGGAGGCTTCTCCTGCTGGATCGTGTAACCGCACTTCGAACACTTCCATACGGCCATGACGTCACCTCCCGACGGTTTCGCGCCGGCGCCCCGATGATCTCCATGGCACATCGGCTCCGGGGCGTCCGGCTCGAGAACAGGTTCGCCTGAACTCAGGCCTTCCAAAGCCCGTGAAGGTTGCAGTATTCCCTCGCTGTCACCTCCTGGGCGTCGATCGGAAAAAAAGCCTCCGGCGCATCCCCGGGATTCAGAAACTGCCGATAGGCTTTCCCGTCGGCTATCAACTCGATCCACTCGATCCAATGCTTCGCCTCCATCGGATGGGCAACGGATCCGACCTTGACCTTGTAGCCGCCGTCGGCTTTTTCGATGACCGGAACGTGCTTTTCCTTTGCCGCGTCGACGGTGTTCTCGACCATCTTCTTCATCGCCTCGCCGCAGCAAACCAATTCTCCCTCACCACCGTGGAGCACCTCGACGATATTGCCGCAAAGGTCGCATTTGTAGACTTCCATTCTTTCCGCCATTGTTTTCTCCTTTTTGGATTGGGTTCGGTCATCGGTCTGAAGGCCGCGGCCGCCTTTCCGCCGGCCCTCCGGTGGATGCGCCGCCGCATTTCACGATTCGATCTTCCACCAGCCCTTGGCCTGATGGATTCGTTTCTCTTCTTCGGCGAGTCGTCCAATCCGATACGCCGAATCTCTCAGGATGCCGTAAAGGATACCGCATCCCACGTCCTCCCGCTCGGCATCGCCGCTGTCGGCCAAGGCGATCATCCGGGCCACCAGCTCCAGGGTGCGTTGGATATTTTCATCACAGGGCTTCAAGCAAATCACCTTCCTTGGGTCGGCTGTCATCCATCCGCAGGAATGTTTCAAGTCCTGTGCCACAACGCCCATCCCTGAAAAGCGCCGGAATACGAAGCGGCTGCCGCGCGCCCCAAAGCGGCGCGCTGTTCCCGGCGATACACTTCTCTGATAGCCGGGCCGGGCCGATGTGTGAATATCCATCTGTCATCATTTGTATTAATGGTCTTTTTCAGGCCGGCCGGCTGGCCTGAAACACCATGATACACTATTGTCTCAAAGAACCATCACGGGGAAGAGCGCCAGTGGAACCCTCTGGGCAGGATCTGTGGGGAACGGTCGGCCGATGATTTCGATCCGGTCGAGACCGAAAAGAGCAAACGCAATGAAACTCTAGCAGAATATGAGATCGATTTCAATCCCCGCACAGGGGATGAGAAAGGCCTCCCGTTGATCACGGGAGGCCCCGGAGAAAGGCGAGCCGGGACGGGGCGTCATCGAGTGCTCATCCGCGGGACGACGGCCGGGCCGAGGAGCGATCGGACAAAATTTGCCCTCTGACGCCGACCACGATTTCCTCGACCGGCAGATCGGCGCCGGATTTTTCCATGGCTTTTTTCACGATGGCCAAAAGGCCGGCGCAGCAGGGCACTTCCATGCGCATGAGGGTGATGCGGCGGATGCCGGAATGGGAGAAAATGTTCGCAAATTTGTCGATGTAAAGCTGGACATCGTCGAACTTCGGGCAGCCCATCAGGACGGCCCGCCCCTTGAGCGCCTTTTGATGAAGTGCGGGAAACGCCGCAGCACTGCAATCGGCCAGCACCAGCAGATCGGCGCCCTTGAGAAACGGGGCGTTGGGAGGGACGAGGCGGATCTTGACGGGCCAGTGGCCAAGTGCTGATGCCGGCGCTTCGGCATCGTCCCGAACGGCGGAAGGAGCGCCGGCGGCAAAGAGTTTCACCCCGGCCGAGGGGCATCCGCCCACGGGGAAAGGTTGTGCGTCGGGTGTCTGCCTGGCCAGAAGCGCCTCGACCGCCTCCTCGTCGAAAGGATCCGCTTCCCGTTCGATGATTTGAAGCGCACCGGTCGGGCATTCCCCGATGCAGGCCCCCAGTCCGTCGCAGAGGTTTTCGGAGATCACGCGCGCCTTACCGTCCACGATTTCCAGCGCGCCTTCCGCACACCCGGTTACGCACTGCCCGCATCCGTCGCAGAGTTCTTCGTCGATTTCGATGATTTTCCGAATCACTTTCATGCTCACCACCTGCCTGGAATCCCGAGGATTCCAGCCCTTTCAATTCGTTTCGTCCGACACCAGCAGCCGCTCCGCCTCCTCGCGACCGGACCGCGTCAGAAGCACCGGTCCGTCATCGCCCTCTCCCATGCCGTGCGTCTTGCCCGGGCCCCGCCCCACCGTGGCTTCGATTTCAGCCAGGATCAAAGCATCGTTGACGATCCGGGATTCGAGGGATGCCTTCGCATCCACCGCAGGTTTCTCTTCGAGAACCGTTAGGACGCCTTCGATCATGGCTTCTCCCGCACCGGCCTTCCGGAGAATCCGTTCGGCGGCTTTCTCGCCGGCGACACCTTTGTCTCCCTTGTCGTCGGGCACGGCATCGACTTCGTTCAGATAGACGGCCGACAGCACCAGGGCAATCTTCGCGCCTTCGGCTCTGGCCAGGTTTTCCGCATGCCTGGCAGCGCGCGAAGCGCGTCCGATTCGCCGAAAATCCCGACCGAAGAAGCGCTTTACCTCAACGGCGACCCGGTCCTTGAGGAGGTTCTCCTGCTGGGCGACGAGTTCCGGCGGCAGATCCCCCAGACACTGTTCCGCGTAAGGACAATAGGCCGCGCAGCCGAAATCCATCTTGGGGTTGGCGAACCGGTGGCCGCATCCGCCGCAGCGTCTGGCGGTATCATCCTTGAAGAATTCGACGATCCTCCCGCAGTTGGGGCACTGAACCTCGAATATGTCTCCGGGTTTCCAGAACTGCATGTCCTGCCCTGGGCATTTCATAGCCACCTCCGATCGTCGGATCCGTTTCCCGCCGGACGAAAAGGTCCAGGGCGGATCGGCCGGGCCCCGTCGCGCGGGACCCGGACTCGCTGACGCGTTATCCCAGAATCGCCTTCAGGTCCTCGTCCGGCGTCTTGATGGGCATGATATTGAAATTCTTCACCAGAACGTTCAGTACATTGGGTGAAACGAAAGCCGGCAGGCTCGGTCCCAGCCGGATGTCCTTGATGCCCAGGTGGAGCAGGGACAGCAGAATCGCAACCGCCTTCTGCTCGTACCAGGAGAGCACCAGGGACAAGGGAAGATCGTTTACCCCGCAGTTGAAGGCGTCCGCCAGGGCCGATGCGATCTTCACCGCCGAATAGGCGTCGTTGCACTGCCCGACATCGAGCAGCCTCGGGATACCGCCGATATCGCCCAGGTCCTTGTCGAAAAACCGGAACTTGCCGCAGGCCAGGGTGAGCACCACACAGTCCGAAGGCACCTTCTCGACGAATTCGGTGTAGTAGCTCCGGCCCGGTTTTGCGCCGTCGCATCCGCCCACCAGGAAGAAGTGGCGGATTGCCTTGTTCTTGACGGCGTCGATCACCTGACCGGCAACTCCCAGCACGGCGTTCCTGGCAAAGCCGACCATCACTTCCTTGCCCGGCGCGTCCTCGGTGAACCCGGGCATTTCCAAAGCCTTTTCGATGACCGGCGTGAAATCCGGCCCCGGCACGTGCTGAACGCCTTGCCACCCCACCAGCCCGGTGGTGAACAGGTTGTCCTTGTAACTGTCCTGGGGCCGCTGGATGCAGTTGGTGGTCATCAGGATCGCGCCTGGAAATGCAGCGAATTCCTTGGCCTGATTCTGCCATGCCGTGCCGAAATGGCCGTAGAAATGCGGGTATTTCTTGAGCGCCGGATAGCCGTGGGTCGGCAGCATTTCACCGTGGGTGTAGATGTAAATACCTTTGCCCTCGGTCTGCCTGAGAATCTCATCCAGGTCCTTGAGGTCGTGTCCGGACACCAGGATGGCCTTACCCTTCTTCTGGCCCAGGGGAACCTTGGTCGGCACCGGATGTCCGTAAGTTCCGGTGTTGCCCGCATCGAGGAGTTCCATGGCCCGCAGGTTCACCTCCCCGGTCTTCAACGCCAGCCCCACGTAATCCTGGACGCCGAGTTTGGGATCGATCGTGGCGGCCATGGCCTCGTAGACGAACCCGTAGACCGCGTCGTCCTTCTGACCCAGGATCTCCGCGTGATCGGCATAGGCACAGAGCCCTTTGACCCCGTAAGTGATGAGCTCACGCAGGGAAAGGATGTCCGGATCCACGCCGGAAACGGATTTGACCCCCACGGCCTCCCCCTGGCGAACCAGCGCATCCAGGGTAGTCTCGGGCTTGAAGGTAACCGCGGGCAGGCTTTGATCCACCGATCCGCCGGCCGCCTCGACCTTGGCGATCATCTCGTCCCGGTAGGCCGCTGCCTTCTGAATTATCGGTACGAACCGGTCAGGGTCGAAATCCACATTGGTCAGCGTCGAGAACAGGGCCTTGCAGACGAACGGCCCGATGGCCGGATCGTACACACCCGCCTTGCGGGCGGCAACCGCCCCCACGGAAAGCCCCCGGACGGTATGGATCAATACGTCCTGAAGAGCCGCGGTATCCGGAGTCTTTCCGCAAACGCCGAGCTTGGTGCAGCCTTCCCCTTTTGCCGTCTGTTCACACTGAAAACAAAACATGGTTGCCTCCTTTGATTGAATGATGCGGGCGATGTGCCGAACGTCCATTGGTATAGCGAGATGTGTCGGGTTTACCTCAGGTTGCCCGGGGAATCTTTGACATAGGTCAACATAAGACATTTTTTTTCTGGCTCATCCTCCGAATCGAAGATACGGACAGCGGAGGGGCGTCGGGGGGGAGCAGGCGCGCCCGGACTCTTTCCGAATTCCGGGCGCGCTCGCGAGTGTGGGGTGGAGTGCGGAGCCCGCGGTGGGCCGCGCTAGTTCTGGCCGCCGAAAATTTTCGGCGGACGGGTCTTGTCGCCCGTAGCGTTGGGGAAATCCTCCGCTACATAGGCTTTTTCACCGGTTTCCAGCAGGTGGTTGGCTTCCTCCATGAAGATGTTGTAACGCAGCTTGACCTCGTAGAAGCCGTGCCACCAGGCGTAGTCCGGGGCCATCATCATGGAGCCCATGCGGGCGCGGCGGCCTTCATGATGCCAGAGTTCATAGAACTCCACTTCGAGCCGTTCGTCGAAGAACCGGGTCGGGTCGAGGAGGCCCTTTTCGTTGAGTTCGTCGAACTTCTGCTTGGCCGGCTTGTAGTAGACCTCGTTGTATTCCTCCACGGCCTGGTCGAATCCGCTGTAAAAGTCATCGATCCACGAAGCGCCGTGACATTGCGCGCAAACCGCCTTCATCTTGTCCCGCTCCACCTTCCAGTCCGTCTGCGCCGGAAACGCCTCGAAGTCCTGAGGCCGGACCGTCAGCGGAGCCTGGGTTTCCCAGGAAAGCCGCTCGGTCACGTCGTGAGAGGTCAACACCTTCCCGGACCCAGACATGTGGCAGGCGGCGCAGGTGGGGGCACGGTAATCCACTCCGGGCGTCCAGGTCCCTCCGGCGGCGTTAAAATTGTACTCGTGCTTGTAGGCATGGTACATCGTGCCGTGCTTGGACTCCTCGTAGATTTCGATCTGGGGATGATCCGGCCCCAGATGGCACTGATCGCAAGCTTCGGGCATCCGGGCCTCCGCCACCGAGAACCGGTGCCGGGTGTGGCAGGAGGTGCAGGATCCCTTGCTGCCGTCCGGGTTCAGACGGCCGACCCCCACATTGGGCCAGGTGGCCGGATCGATGTTGCCGTCATCGTCGACGCTGACGATGGTGCCGTGACAGGTATAGCATCCGGTCTTTCGTTCGTTGTCGGAGTTCATGCCCTTGTTGAGCCAGGGATCGATCTTCCACATGATCTCGATCGTATTGGCGTGCTTCGACTTGCTGTACTGGGTCACCTCGTCGGGATGGCACCGCGAACAATCCTTCGGTGTCACGATGGATGCGACGGGCACCTTGTACTTCGATTCCCCGTAAGGCATGTCGGAGCGGCTGTAATACTGATCATGCCCCTTGGCGATGTCCGTGTCACCGGGCTGGACCAGATGGCAGTCCAGGCAGGAGATGTTCGCATTGGCATGCCGGCTCCTGGCCCAGTCCGCGAAGATCCCGGGAGTCGTCTCCTTGTGGCATTCGATGCAGGCGACCGCCTCCGGCGGCACGCTCCGCTCGATGCGGTATTCCTTGACCATCGGGAAATTGGGCTGTTGCGCATCGGCCTGGGGTACGCCGACGCCTATCGCCAGGGCGACGGCCAACAGCCCGATGATCATTGCAAGAGGCGACGTTCTCATTGCCTGACTCCTTTCGGTTTCCGGTGTGGGATGCTCAACGGTCATATTCCGAGTTTTTCCAGCCTGAGCCCTTTGGCCTGGTAGGGAAGTCGGCGATACTGCCGATACATGACCGCCTGCTTGTCGTCGTGGACCAGGTCGTAATGGCAGTCGACACACTTCTTCTCGTATCCGGTCCGGGCATAAACGACCGACCGGTGGGCCAGCATGGCTCCGCGGTTGTCCGGCATGTTCAGCAGATTGCGATGGCACTTCTGGCATTGGTCGTTGGTGAAGGAATCATAGGCGGCCCGGCGGTTCTTTTCGCGATCGTATTCCTCGATCGTGAAGTGCTTCACCACATCCTTGGCGCCGTGATAGGTCTTGACAAAGAAGAAGTTGAAAGTGTCATGGGGGGCCGGAAGATGGCAGTCCATGCAGTCGGCCACGAAGCCCTGGGCGTTGTTGACATGGGTGGACGCCTGCCATGCCCGCACCGCGGGCTTGATTTCGTGACAGGAAGCACAGAACTCCGGCGTGGAGGTGCGCACCATGGTATAGTAGGTAAGACTGAACAGCGGGAAGGCGATCAGAACGCCCAATACGACCAGTGATCCGGCAATCAGTGTCTTTTTCATGATCCGCTTTCCATTCCAAACGCCACCACGGCATCGAGGCGGTCACTTGCGGATGCCGTCGATTAGCCCTGATAAAAAATACTCATCGGGGACGAAAAGCTGGGAGCGGGAGCTTGACACTGGGCTGGTGAGAACTGCCTTCTACTTAGCGCGAACCTGATTGCATGTCAACAAGTTATATCTCATTCGCTTGCTGAAACGGCATCATGAAAGGAGGGGTAACAATTGACTTAACCCATTATTTCTGCTCTAAAACACGCTTGAAAGCCCCCTTTACCGGAAACCGGAAAGACCGCAAGAGGAAAAATCGAGCCACCATGCCGCCCGACGTCCAGCAGCTGATCGCCAATGTACTGTTCTTCAAGGGACTGTCCAAGGAGGAGCTTGAGGATATTCGACGTATTTCAAGCGATCATCGATATGACCGCAACCAGATCATCTTCTCGGACGGGGAGGAAGGCAGGGGATTTTTCCTCGTGGTGGAAGGTGCCGTCAAGGTCTTCAAGGTTTCGCCGGACGGAAAGGAGAAAATTCTCCACATCCTGGGCCCGGGCGAACCGGTGGGACAGGTGGCGGTCTTCGCCGGACTATCGTTTCCGGCAAGCGCCCAGGCGCTCCGCAGCAGCCGGCTCCTCTTTTTCCCCCGCAAGGCGTTTGTGGACCTGATTCATCGAAAGCCGTCACTGGCCATGAACATGCTGGCAATCCTGTCCAATCGGTTGAGGGAGTTCACCCTCCAGATCGAAGGCCTTTCTCTCAAGGAGGTTCCGGCGCGTCTGGCAGCCTACCTGTTGTATCTTGCGGAGGAACAAGGGCGCGAGGACCTGATCGACCTCACCATCACCAAGGCACAATTGGCCAGCATCATCGGAACCATACCCGAAACCCTCTCACGAATCTTCAACCGGATGGCCCAGGCCGGAATGATCCGGGTCGACGGACGGGCCATTCACCTGCTCGATCCCGATGCCATCGTCGATCTGTCCGAAAACGGCAAGCTGCAATAGCGACCCGCCGCTGCACAAGACGACAAACCCAATTTCATCTTGATTTTTCAAGCCACATCGTCGAGGTTTTATAGTTCAGGCTCGTCGGCATCCGCCCTGTGGTCCCCGGAGGCCGATAACGCACCCGCAAATGAGAGGAGAAATCGACCCATGCCGGAATTCCAGTTTCAAGAAATGTTTCCCCTCGGAGCAGACCCGACCCCTTACCGGCTGCTGACCCGCGACACTGTCGCCCTGAAGGATTTCGACGGCCGGAAGGTTCTCACCGTAGCACCGGAGAGTCTGACGCTATTGGCTGAGACGGCCTTTCGCGATGTCTCCCATCTTTACCGTCCGGCCCACCTCGAGGCGCTCAGGCGCATCATCGACGACCCCGAAGCCTCGGAGAACGATCGGTTCGTCGCCTTGGAAATGATCAAAAATGCCGTCATCTCGGCGGAGATGGAGTTCCCCATGTGCCAGGACACCGGCACGGCCGTCATCATCGGCAAAAAGGGGCAGCAGGTGTGGACCGGGGACGCCGACGAGGAAGCCCTCTCAAGAGGCGTCTTCAACGCCTACACCCAATGCAATCTGCGCTACTCCCAGAACGCCCCTCTCACCATGTACGAAGAGAAAAACACCGGCTGCAATCTGCCGGCTCAGATCGAGCTCTACGCAACGGGAGGAGACGCCTACCGGTTCCTGTTCATCGCGAAAGGGGGCGGTTCCGCCAACAAGACCTATCTCTACCAGGAGACCAAGGCGGTCCTGAATCCGGACACTCTCGTGAAATTCATGACCGAGAAGATGAAGTCCCTGGGGACAGCGGCCTGTCCACCCTACCACCTGGCATTCGTCGTCGGAGGAACCTCGGCGGAGCTGACCCTGAAGACGGTCAAGCTCGCCTCCGCGGGATACCTCGACAGCCTGCCGACCTCCGGAACTCCATTGGGGCACGCTTTCCGGGATATCGATCTGGAACGGAAACTGCTGGCCATTTCCAGGGAACTCGGCCTCGGGGCCCAGTTCGGGGGAAAGTATTTCTGCCATGACGTACGAGTCGTCCGTCTGCCGCGGCACGGCGCCTCATGCCCCATCGGCCTGGGCGTCAGCTGCAGCGCCGATCGCAACATCAAGGCCAAAATAACGGCCGACGGCATTTTCCTCGAACAGCTGGAGATGCATCCGGAAACCTACCTGCCCGAACCCGGAGGCATTTCGACCGACGCGGTTTCCATCGATCTCGACCAGCCCATGGAGCAGATCCGGGCAACGCTCGGCCGCTACCCCGTCTCGACTCCGCTGCTGCTGACCGGCAAGATCGTCGTCGCTCGGGATATCGCCCATGCCAAGCTGAAGGAGCGCCTCGACGGTGGAGAAGGCCTGCCGGATTATTTCAAGAATCACATCATCTATTATGCGGGTCCCGCCAAGACGCCCGAAGGCTATGCCTCGGGTTCCTTCGGACCCACCACCGCCGCCCGGATGGATCCGTACGTCCCCTTGTTCCAAGCCGAAGGAGCCTCGATGGTGATGCTCGCCAAGGGCAACCGCTCGAAACAGGTCACGGATTCCTGCAAGAAGTTCGGTGGATTCTACCTGGGCTCGATCGGCGGCCCGGCTGCCCGTTTGGGAAAAGAGTGCATCACGAATGTTCGCACCCTGGAATATCCCGAATTGGGGATGGAGGCCATTTTCGAAATTACCGTGAAGGATTTCCCGGCCTTCATCCTGGTGTACGAAAAAGGCAACGACTTCTTCAGCGCGCGGCTATCGGGAATTCCCGCGTCGCATCCGGGGCTCTCGGGCCGATGTCGAGCCGCGGATGCGACGCCTGATCCGTAGGACGATCCCCCTCTCCTTCCGCAAATCGAAACTGCAAACGGGATCCTGCAAGGATTCATGCGAACGGCGTCCGCACTTGGACCTTCGGGGTCACGCGCTGGGAAATTCGCAACGGCGGGGGGTTCAAAAAGCTCCGGTCAGCTTCTCAGTCGGTCCGGGCGGCCTGTTTCCTGTAAAAATCCAGAACAAAGGCGATATGATTTTTCATGGCCTGGAAGGCCCGGTCGGGATCGTGGGCCTGGATGCCCTCGAATATGGCCTGGTGCTGGGAGATGGTGGCTTCGATGTACTCATGGGTCTTGTAGAGATGCTGGAGGTTTTCCCGGATGCCGTGAAATAGGAAATCATAGAAGGTCCTCATCAGATACACCTGAATCGGATTTCGGGTGGCGAATGAGATCGCCATGTGAAAGGCGACGTCGGCTTCGGTGCCGAGCCGCCCTTCCTTGATTTCCGAGCGCATCTCCTCGAGGCTTCTTCTCAGAAACTCGATGTCCTTTTCGACGGCTCTCTGGGCGGCCAGCGCGGCGGAATTGCACTCCATCCCCATCCGCACCTCCAGGAGGTCTTCCAACGTGGCGTCCTGAGACTCCATGGCCTGGGCCAGGAGGCCGTCTTCCCTGGATTCCGGCGTGCGAACGAATGTGCCCAGCCCCTGCTTCTGTTCCAGGAGCCCCATCGAAACCAATCGATTGATCGCATCGCGGATCGAGCTTCGGCTGACGCCCAATACTTCGGACAACTCCCGTTCGGTCAGGATTTTCTCGCCTGCCCTGAATTCTCCCCTGAAGATCAATTCCTTGAGCTGTTCGAATACCTGGTCGGAGATCCGTTTGGGTTTAATCGGTTTTAGCGGTGTCATGACGGCGGATCGCCTCCGCATATATCTCCACAGGGTGTTTCACCTGGATTCGGTCCCCTGCTTTTGAAAGGGCGTCGGATATTTGGTGCATGCATGCCGGGCAACTGGTCGCAACGGTCCCGCAGCCGGTGGCCACGATATTGTCCCGCTTGAGTTTGCCGATATTAGAGGAAATTTCGTAATGCTGCAAATTGAAACTGCCTCCCATCCCACAGCAGCGGTCGGCATCCCGCATTTCGACGAGCCGATAGCGGGGATTGGCACGGATCAGCAACCTTGGCTCCGCCGACACGCCCAGGGACTTCTTCAGGTGACACGGATCGTGGTAGGTGACCGGCTCCGCGTCCTCGAAGGGCTCGGCAGCCGGGCCCAGGCCGACCCGCGATACCATGAACTGGCTGATGTCCATCGTTTTGGCCGCCAACCGGTCGACCCTGCGTTTCAGGGAGGGGTCTTTCTCACCGATCATCTTCGGCCATACCTCCTTGATGGTGGCCGTGCAGGTGGCGCATGCCGTGACCAGGACATCGAAGGGTTCGCCTTCCAGCAGGTCGATGTTGTGGCGAACGAGATGTTCGAAGGTCCGGGTATCACCGGAGGACACCGCCGGAATGCCGCAGCACGCCATATTCCCTGGGAGAAAAATACCCACGCCGTGGTGCGAGAGCACCTGGATCACCGCGTCGGCGAGGTCGGGATACAGCTTGTCGAGCAGGCAGCCGACAAAAAATCCGGCCCGCAGACCGCTGTTTCCGGCGGAGGTGGACATGGCCGCCTGGCGCCGGTGAAACGGGACCGACGCAAAGGAGCGAAAGTGCCGGTCGCCCAGCAGGGGAGATGCGAGCCGCGCGCAGGAGGTGCCGAGAACGTCGTTGACCGGACGGGTCAACAGCTTCTGGAACCGGGCCCCCCACTCGGTCATCCGATCGAACAGCCCCGGATGGGCAAGCATCCCTCTCAGCAGCAGCCGTTTGGCGGGCGGCAGACCGATATAACCGGCCAGGATGGCCCTGGCTTTCATGAAAATCTCGGTGGCGCTTACACCGCTCGGACAGTTGGCGGTGCAGGAGCCGCACAGCAGGCATTTCGTGAGGCGTGACTGAAGCCCTTCCGCATCATCGAACATGTCCTTCATCAGGCCGTCCAACAAGGCCAGCTTGCCGCGCGCGACGTCGGATTCGAGGCCGGTTTGCTCGAACACCGGGCAGACGGACTGGCACATGCCGCATCGCATGCATACCACGAGCTGATCCTCGAGATCCCGCATCAGTTTGACCAGTTCCTTCACATCGGCCATCTCACCCTCCTATGATCTTTCCCGGATTGAGGATGTGGTTCGGATCCAGCGCCGCCTTCATTTTCCGGGAGAACAGGATGGTGGCCCGGCTGGTCTCCTTTTCGAGGTAACGGGACTTGGCGATGCCGGTCCCGTGCTCCCCGGACAGGGTGCCGCCGAGTGAAAGGGCCTTGTCGAAGATCGCATCGATCGCCTTCTCGACCCTCTCCCACTCCTCCTTGTTTCGTTTGTCGGTGAGGATCGTGGGGTGCAGGTTGCCGTCGCCGGCGTGGCCGAATGTTCCGATGGACAACTCGTACTTCGCGGCGATCGACTGCATGGCCTTGACCATTTCAGGGATCCTGCTTCTGGGAACCGTTGCATCCTCCAGGACCAGCGTGGGCTTGAGCTTTGCCAGGGCGGACAAGGCGGCCCTTCGGGCAGCCCAGACCTTGTCGCGTTCTGCATCGTCCGCCGCCACCCGGATGCCCGTCGCGCCCTTTTCGCGGCAAATGGATTCGACCTTTTCTGCGTCCTCCTCGACCTGGCCGGGATGTCCGTCCACCTCGATCAGAAGCAGCGCGGCGGCCTCGGTGGGCAACCCGACCCGGCTGAAATCCTCCACCGCCCGGATCGTGAAATTGTCCATGAACTCGAGGGTGGCCGGCACGATCCGGCTGGCGATGATGGCCGCCACCGCCTCCGACGCCTTGTCCACGGCGTCGAAGATCGCCATCATGGCCTTCCGGTGCTGCGGCAGTGGAATCAGCTTGAGGATGATTTGGTCGAACACCCCGAGAGTGCCCTCGGACCCCACCATGAGGCCGGTCAAATTGTAGCCGGTGGCGCACTTGACCGTCCGGGATCCTGTCTTGACAAGCTGCCCGTTGACGTCGAAAAAGTGCAACCCCATCACGTAATCCCGCGTCACCCCGTATTTGAGTCCCCTCAACCCGCCGGCGTTTTCAGCAACGTTTCCTCCCATGGTCGAGACTGCCTGGCTCCCGGGGTCCGGAGGATAGAAAAGCCCTTTGGCTTCGACAGCCGCGGCGAATTTGGCGGTGACGACTCCCGGCTGGACCACGGCGTACATATCCGCCTCGTTGATCTCGAGGATCTTGTTCATGCCGTTGGTGAGAACGACAACTCCTTCGGGGATTGGGATGGTGCCGCCGGACAGGTTGGTGCCCGCCCCTCGCACGGTAATCGGAATCCTGTTCTCGTTGCAGAGCCCGACGACCTTGCCGAGTTGTTCACTGCTGGTGGGGCGCACCACGGCCGAAGGAAGGACCGGCTCCAATACGGCAGCGTCGTAGGAATAGGTCACCCGATCGGCGTCGTCGGTCAAGAGGTTCTTCCCGCCCACGATCCTTCTCAGTTCCATCAACACGGTTTTCCGGATCATTTTTCCCTCTATGTGTGAGATTGGCGTTGGTTTGTATTGGTATGACCAATGAATATGCAGGCGTCACATTCCTGCACTCTCTGTATCAACCCGTATCATATTAAATTGATGAAAGCAAGAAACCTTCTACAGATCCTATGAAATTAATCGTTGACGTCGGCCTTCCTCATCAATTAAGGTGATTGGTATGACCAATATTCACCTGATCCGCCAAAACGGATCGGCGACACCGTAGGGGCCCCTCCAACCCCACTACCAACCCATTGAATCGACAAGGAGGTAACAAATGAGCTTGGGGCTTCAATCTTTGATCGCAGTCATGCCAATCCTGACCGCCGCAGTGCTTCTGGTCGGCTTCCGCTGGCCGGCAAAGCGGGCCATGCCCATCTGCTACATCGTAGCAGTAGTTCTCGCCGTCACGTTCTGGAAGGTTGACGCCGTCCGCGTGGCGGCTTCCACGATCCAGGGCATTTTTCTCACGGCGAGCATTCTGTTCATCATTTTCGGTGCCATCCTGCTGCTCAACACCCTCAAACACTCGGGGGCCATTACGGCCATCCGCTCCGGGTTTGCCAGCATCAGTGAAGACCGGCGGGTGCAGGTGGTCCTGATTGCCTGGCTTTTCGGCGCCTTTATCGAAGGCGCTTCCGGCTTCGGCACCCCGGCCGCCATCGCAGCTCCGCTCATGGTCGCGGTAGGCTTCCCGGCGCTCTGCGCGGTCATGATCGGGATGATGATTCAGAGCACCCCGGTCACCTTCGGAGCCGTGGGCACCCCCATCCTGATCGGCGTCAAGGGCGGCCTCGAAAATCCGGAGCTGACGGCCCAACTGGCTCAGGCGGGTATGAACTTCCACCAGTATCTGATGCTCATCACCGCGCAGAGTGCGTTGCTGCATGCGATTGCAGGCACCTTCATCCCGCTCTTTATGACCGTCATGATGACGCGCTTCTTCGGCCGGAACAAATCCTGGAGTGAAGGCCTTTCCATCGCTCCGTTCGCCATTCTCGGCGGACTGGCGTTCACCGTGCCCTACCTGTTCACGGGTGTCTTTCTCGGCCCCGAATTTCCTTCCCTCATCGGCGCCCTGATCGGCCTTGCCATCATGTCCCTTGCCGCCAAAAAGGGGATACTCGTCCCCAAGGACACCTGGGATTTCGCTCCGAGGTCCGAATGGGAGCCGGGCTGGGTGAGCGCCCTGGAAATCAAATTGGAGGCATTGACCGCCAAAAAGCCCATGAATCTGGCCCTGGCATGGGCGCCCTACGTCCTGGTCGCCGTCGTTCTGGTGCTCACCCGGTTGCCCCAACTACCTCTCGGCGGATGGCTCCAGAGCGTCACGATCGGATGGAGCAACATATTCGGAACCGGCATCAGTGGGTCCCTGCAACCGCTCTACCTCCCCGGCGCCATTCTGATTTTCGTGGTTGCGATCACATTTTACCTCCATCGCATGACCAGCGGAGAACTTGCCAAGGCGGTTCAGGAATCCAGCGCAATCCTCCTGGGAGCTGGGTTCGTGCTGATTTTCACGATCCCCATGGTGCGGGTCTATATCAATTCCGGTGTTAATGCAGGTGGATACGCCAGCATGCCGCTTGCCATGGCCCAATGGGTGGCTGCCAATGTCGGGCAAGTCTGGCCATTTTTCGCCCCATTCATCGGGGGGCTCGGCGCCTTCATCGCCGGCAGCAACACCGTCAGCAATCTGATGTTCAGCCTCTTTCAGAACGGCGTGGCCCAGAATCTCCTGATCCCCGGCTCGCTCGTCGTCTCGCTCCAGGCAGTGGGCGCCGCAGCCGGCAACATGTTCTGCATCCACAACGTCGTGGCCGCCTCGGCGACCGTTGGGCTTTTAGGGCAGGAAGGCATTACCCTGCGCAGGACCATCATCCCGACGGTGTACTACTGCTGCCTGGTCGGCGTAATCGGTCTGATCGCCATTTATGCGTTCGGGTATCAGGATCCACTCAGCGCCATGCTGCTTTCAGCCAAGTGAGTCCATCCGGCACGATCAGCCGTGGGGCACCATCCTCACGGCATCGGTGTCCCTCGGCTGATGGAGCGCCAGCAGCCGAGGGACGCGCCTGTCCGGATTGGAACGGTTCGAGCGGCTTCACCCCCAATCTGCTCACGGGAGATATTTCGCATGTGCCCGTCTCATGACTTGATTCTTCAGTTCAAAACCAAAGCCGAAGCCGTATCCGCCACCGTCCACCAGGTCGGCTCCGTTCGGGAAGCGTTGGCCTATGCGGTGGACCTTTGCGAGCGCAAGGACGCCTGCCAGCTTCTGGCTTCCGGGTGCGAGGCGCCGCTTTCCCACGCCGCGACCGATCTTTGCGAAGCCAAGCAGAAAAAATGGATCGCCGCCCCCGGCCTGCCTGCCGAGGAAGGCGGGTTTCTAGAATCCGCCTGCGGTGAGCGCGGCATCGGAGTCGTCAAGGACAGTCTGCGAAACCACACGGCCGGCATCGACATCGGCTTCACGGTGGCGGACTACGGCATTGCCGAAACCGGCTCTCTGGTCATCGAGTCGAGCAGCGAGGCCGTCCGGCTCGCAACGATGATCAGCGAAATCCACGTGGCCGCCATCGCGGCCGGGCGAATACGGCCGACCGCGATGGACCTGGAGCCCGAGCTCAGGGAGATGATGGCCGAGGCTCCCAGCTACACGGCATTCATTACCGGGGCCAGCCGGACGGCCGACATCGAACGCGTTCTGGCACTGGGCGTTCATGGCCCCCTTGAACTGCACATCCTGATCGTGGAGGACCGCTGATGCAGGACGCCAAGAATCTCAAGGCCTATACCATCGAAGTCAAGGAGGCCCTGGACAACCGTTTTCTGCGGGATGCAATGGACCGGTTCGCGGTGGCCTATCGGGACAGCCGGGCCAACGCCTTTTCGGGCATGGACATCGAAGCGCTGGTGGCGTCTGTTGCCGAAGCAAAAGACGAGGCCATCTCCCGGATGGATGCGCTCTACGAAACCTTCAAGGAGAAAGCCGAGGCGATAGGGGTCCGGGTCCACCTGGCCAGTACCGCCCGGGAAGCCAACGAGATCATCGAACGCATCGCAAGGGAGAACGGCGCGGAAAAAGTGGTCAAGTCAAAGTCCATGACCGCCGAGGAGACGCTGCTCAACCATCATTTGGAAGCGGCTGGAATGGAGGTGACCGAAACCGATCTGGGAGAGTGGATCATCCAGCTCCGCGGCGAGGGGCCTTCCCACATGGTGATGCCGGCCATTCATCTTTCCCGCTTCCAGGTGGCCGACCTGTTCACCGAGGTGACCGGCAAAACGCAGGACAGCGAGATCGAAAGGCTCGTCAAGGTTGCCCGCCGGGAGCTTCGACAAAAGTATGTCGAGGCGGACATGGGGGTGTCCGGTGCCAATTTCGCCATCGCGGACACCGCCACCCTCGGGCTCACGACCAACGAGGGCAACGCACGGCTCGTCACCACCCTCCCAAGGATTCACGTCGCGCTGGTCGGACTGGAAAAATTGGTTCCCACCCTCGCCGACGCCCTCAAGGTTCTCAAGGTTCTGCCGAGAAACGCCACAGGGCAGGCGATCACCTCGTATACGACCTGGATCACCGGCCCCAACGACTGCGAAAGCGCCCCGGACGGCCGGAAGGTGATGCACGTGGTCTTTCTGGACAACGGCCGCCGGGCCCTCGCCAGAGACCCGGTGTTCTCCCAAGTGCTGCGTTGCGTGCGGTGCGGCGCCTGCGCCAACGTCTGCCCGGTCTACCGGATGGTGGGCGGCCACCAATACGGTCACATCTACATCGGGGCAATCGGCCTCATCCTGACCTACTTCTTCCACGGCAGGGGAAAAGCGCGAAACCTGGTCCAGAACTGCATCAACTGCGAGGCCTGCAAGGCGGTCTGTGCCGCCGGAATCGATCTGCCGCGGCTGATCAAGGAAGTCCATTCGCGCATCCAGGATGAAGAAGGCCATCCCGTCAAGAGCCTGCTGCTGGGAAAGGTCCTGAGGAGCCGCAAACTCTTTCACGGGCTCCTTCGGGCGGCCCAGGTGGCTCAGAAACCTTCCACCGGCGGCACGCCCTACCTTCGGCACCTTCCCATGGTCTTCGCCGGAGAGCATAATTTCCGGCTGCTCCCTGCGATCGCCGAGAAGCCCTTTCGGGACCGGTGGGCCGATCTGCGCCCCCGGGTCTCCGGGGCCGGACTGCGGGTGGCCCTGTTTTCGGGTTGCGTTCAGGATTTCGTGTACCCGGAACAGTTGGAGGCGGCAGTACCCCTGATGGCGGATCGGAAAGCGGATCTGGCCTTTCCCATGGATCAGTCCTGCTGCGGACTTCCTGTCATGATGATGGGCGAGAAGGAGGCCGCCCGCGAGGTGGCCGAGCAGAATATCGCCGCTCTTGACGCAGAGTCCTGCGACTACGTCGTCACGCTCTGCGCATCCTGTGCCGCCCATCTCAAAAACGGCTACCCGCGTCTCCTGGCCGACTCGCCGACCTTTGCCCGTCGAGCGCGCCACCTGGCCGGGAAGGTATTGACCTTCAGCCAGTTGATGAACAACGTGCTGGGCTTCACTCCGCCCGAGGACAAACCCGCCGGAACCAAGGCCACTTTTCATGCACCCTGCCATCTTTGTCGGGGAATGGGGGAGCGGGAGGCGCCTCAGGCATTGATTCGAAAAGCGGGCTATGATTTGATCAGGGCAAAAGAGGAGGAGACCTGCTGCGGGTTCGGCGGCACCTATTCGAGCAAGTTTCCGGCGATCTCCTCCCAGATCCTCGCGCGGAAACTGGACGATGCGCTATCGACCGGTGCCGAGGTGCTGATCACGGAATGCCCGGGTTGCGTGCTGCAGCTGCGGGGGGGCGTGCTGAAACGGGGCGACCGGATCCGGGTCCTGCACCTTTCGGAGGCGCTCACCGAACGCGAAGACTGAACCCGGGGCACTGAAGAGTCGTTCAAGAGGCGAAACGTTTTCCGCCGTTTGCCGGGAGGCGATTTCAACCACCGTCTACAGGAGGACCCCATGATTCCCGAAATCAGAAGAATTCTGTACGCGACGGATTTGTCCGACAACAGCCGTCATGCCTTCGGGTACGCCGTGGCGATTGCGGAGCGGTTCGGCGCCTCGATCACCTTGTTCCATGTGGTCGAGGATTTTTCCCCCGCCTCCACCGCCCGGATAGTGGACTACATCGGCGAGGAAGGTTGGGCGGCCATTCAGAAGCGGCGTTCCACGGAGTTTCTGGACACGATCAAGGGGCGAATGGCCGATTTCTGCAATGAAATGCAGGATAGCGCTCCCGAATGTGAACTGCGTGTGGATGAAATGACTACCAGCCACGGCCATGCAGCGGAAGAGATCCTGCGGCAGGTGGACACCGGCCGTTTCGATGTCGTGGTGATGGGAACCCACGGCATCGGCGGCATGACCGAAGCCCTGATGGGCAGTACGGCCAGACGCGTGGTCCGAAGATCCGTCGTTCCGGTGTTGACGGTCCGTCTGCCCGGCAGAAAATCCTGATCTTGATGCGCTGCTGGATTCCTGCGGCCGTGGGGGGCGGTCTTCGACCGCCTGCGATCCTCGAAGGCAATTCACGTCAGTCTCATCCTCCAGGGCTCGACCGTCCGTAGACGGCCTTGCTCTGTCCATTATCGGCGGGATGCCGATCCTGACGGCGCTTTAGGGTCGGAAAGCGTTCCACCGCCTTGATCTAACGGACCTTTTAGCTTTACAAAAAACCATGTCTGTAGTAGTCGGTACAGTTTGATTTTCCTTGCGATCAAAAGGCCGCCGTCCATTCGGGAGGAGGCGGCGCTCGCAAATATTCACCCAAAGGAGTAATCGAATGGCGAAGACAATGAAAACCATCGATGGCAACACAGCGGCGGCGCACGTGGCCTATGCCTTGAGCGATGTTGCGACCATCTACCCCATCACCCCGTCGTCCCCCATCGGGGAGATCGCCGACGAGTGGGCTGCCCAGGGACGCCTGAACGTGTTCGGGCAGAACATGACGGTCCGGCAACTGCAGTCGGAAGCCGGAGCCGCCGCCGCCGTGCACGGATCCCTTGCCGCGGGGGCGCTGACGTCCACCTTCACGGCGTCACAGGGTCTGCTGCTCATGATTCCGAACATGTACAAGATCTCCGGCGAGCTTCTGCCCGGCGTTTTCCATGTGACCGCCAGGGCCATCGCCGCCCATGCGCTGTCCATTTTCGGCGACCACCAGGACGTCATGGCGGTGCGCCAGACCGGCTTCGCCCTTCTCGGATCGGCATCGGTGCAGGAAGCCCAGGATCTCGCTCTGGTGGCTCACCTGGCCGCCATCGAGTCCAGCATTCCCTTTCTGCACTTTTTCGACGGCTTCCGGACCAGCCATGAAATCCAGAAAATCGAGATGATCGATTACGAGGATATGAAAAAACTGGTCAACATGGATGCCGTGGCCGCCTTCCGCGCGCGCGGCGCCAATCCCGAACGCCCCGAGCTCCGCGGCACGGCCCAGAACCCGGACATCTACTTCCAGGGCCGGGAACGATGCAACCCGTACTATTTGAAAACGCCCGCCATCGTCGCCGACTACATGAAAAAGGTCAGCGACCTCACTGGACGCATCTACAGGCCTTTCGACTACGTAGGGCATCCGGAAGCGGAAAACGTCATCATTTCGATGGGCTCCTCATGCGAAACCATCGAGGAGGTGGTCAACGTACTCGTCGCACAGGGAGAGAAGGTCGGACTGGTCAAGGTACGCCTCTACCGCCCATTTGCCCCCGAGTATCTCTTCGAGATCCTGCCGGACAGCGTCGGCAAGCTGACCGTTCTCGACCGGACCAAGGAGCCGGGCGCCATCGGCGATCCGCTATATCTGGATATCTGCACCGCCTTCATGGAAAAAGCCCGAATGCCGAAGATTCTCGGCGGCCGCTACGGGCTGGGTTCCAAGGAATTCAACCCGGCCATGGTGAAGGCCGTCTTCGACAACATGGCCAAGGACGACCCGAAAAACCACTTCACCGTGGGCATCATCGACGACGTAACCCACACCTCCATCGAAGTACCCGAGAAGTTCGAGGCGGCGCCCGAGGGCACGGTGGCCTGCAAGTTCTGGGGACTGGGCGCCGACGGCACCGTGGGGGCCAACAAAAGCGCCATCAAGATCATCGGCGACAACACCGACATGTACGCGCAGGCCTATTTCGCCTACGACTCAAAGAAGTCCGGCGGCATCACCATCTCCCACCTGCGCTTCGGCAAAAAACCGATCCAGTCCACCTACCTCATCGACGCCGCGGACTACGTCGCCTGCCACAAGGCGAACTACGTCAATCTCTACGACGTTCTGGAAGGGATCAAGGACGGCGGCACCTTCGTGCTCAACTCCCCCTGGTCGATCGAGGACATGGAGACCCACCTCCCCGCCTCCATGCGCAGGACCATCGCCCGCAAAAAGCTCAATTTCTACAACATCGACGCCGTCAAGATCGCCCAGGAAGTGGGATTGGGCGGGCGCATCAACATGATCATGCAGACGGCCTTCTTCAAGCTGGCGAACGTGATTCCGGTCGACGAGGCGATCAAATACCTGAAGGATCAGATCCAAAAACTCTTCGCAAAGAAAAGCGAGAAAATCGTCCAAATGAACTGGGATGCGGTCGATCGCACCCTCGACAACCTGGTCAAGATCGACTACCCCGAAAGCTGGGCCAGCGCGGGCGGCGTCCCGGGTGCAGCCGGTGAAGCGGAACTCCCCGAGTTCGTCAGGGATGTCATGAACCCCATTCTCGCCCAGCAGGGTGACAAGCTGCCGGTAAGCGCATTCAGCGTCGACGGCATCTTCCCGGTGGGGACCACCCAGTATGAAAAACGCGGTGTGGCCATCATGGTGCCGGAATGGATCATGGACAACTGCATCCAGTGCAACCAGTGCGCCATGGTCTGCCCCCACGCCGCCATCCGCCCCTTTCTCGTGACGGAAGAGGAATTGGAGAAGGCCCCGACGGCATTCGAAGCCAAAAAGGCTTTGGGCAAGGAACTCAAGGACTACCGCTTCCGCGTACAGGTCTTCACCCAGGACTGCTTGGGCTGCGGCAATTGCGCCGACATCTGTCCGGCCAAGAAGCCGGCCCTGGTCATGAAGCCGCTGGAAACCCAGATGGAGACCCAGGTTCCCAACCAACGATACGCGTCGTCCCTACCCGTTCGGGACAGCATCCTGAACCGCACGACGGTCAAGGGCAGCCAGTTTTCGCAGCCCCTGCTGGAGTTCTCGGGTGCCTGTTCCGGCTGCGGCGAAACGCCCTATGCAAAGTTGCTCACCCAGCTTTTCGGGGAGCGGATGGTGATCGGAAACGCGACGGGATGCTCTTCCATCTGGGGCGGATCCGCTCCGAGCATTCCCTACACCGTCAACAAGGACGGCCACGGTCCGACATGGGGCAACTCTCTTTTCGAGGATCCGGCCGAATTCACCTATGGCATGTTTCTGGGCGCCCTGCAGCAGCGGCGCAAGCTGGCGGACCTCGCACGGAAAGCCGTCGATGCCGACATTCCCCAGGAAATCAAGGATGCCCTTCAGGGCTGGCTCGACAACATGAAGGATCCCCAGGGATCACGGAAGTACGGCGACCTGCTCAAGGCCCTTCTGCCGGCCCACAAGGCCGATCCGCTACTGGCCGAGATTCTGTCCATGGAAACGCTCTTCTCCAAGAAGTCGTACTGGGTCTTCCTGGGAGACGGCGCGGCCTACGACATCGCCTACGGCGGCGTGGACCACATCCTGGCCTCCGGCGAAGACATCAACGTGATGGTCTTCGACACCGAGGTCTATTCCAACACCGGCGGCCAGTCCTCGAAAGCCACGCCGACCGGATCGGTCGCCAAGTTTGCCGCATCCGGCAAAAAGACCGCCAAGAAGGACATGGGCGCAATGGCGATGACTTACGGCTACGTCTACGTGGCCAGCGTCGGCATGGGCGCCAACAAGCAGCAGTTGATGAAGGCGCTGGTCGAGGCCGAGGCTCATGACGGGCCTTCCCTGACCCTCGCCTACTCCCCCTGCATCAACCACGGCATCAAGCGCGGTATGGGCAAAAGCCAGGAGGAAACCGCCCTCGCCGTGAAGAGCGGCTACTGGCCCTTGTACCGGTTCAACCCGAACCTGAGGAAGGAAGGCAAGAATCCCTTCATCCTCGAATCCAAGGAGCCCGACGGCAGTCTCAGGGAATTCCTCGGTGGCGAGATCCGTTATGCCTCGCTGCTGAAGACCTTCCCGTCAGAGGCCGAGCGGCTGTCCGCAGCCCTGGAGCAGGAGGTGATCGAGCGCTTTGCCGCCATGAAGCGAAAGGCGGAAATGGAGTACACGCCTCCCCAGGCCAAAGGCGGAATCGCAGAGCAAGAAGCGGCCGGCGAGGAAGTCTGCACCCTGGCAAGCGATCCGGAGCACAACCGGCCGGAAGGCGGCGATGCCTGCGACGACGGCCGCGCGGGCGTGAAGCCGAAAGCCTGAAAATAGCATGGCCGCGGACCGGTTCACTGACCGGGACCGCGACCTGATGCGTTAGGAAGGCCGCCCGGCTTTCGCGCCGGGCGGCCCTTATATTGCTCGCCGAATCCAGAGCCATGGACATCCCATCCCGCCTGTCTTCCAGCCTTTCCGGACCTGCCGATACATGCCGGCGCTGCGGCAGCTGCTGCCGTGAAGGCGGCCCCACTCTTCACCTCGCGGACCGTGAATCCGTTGAAAAGGGTCTGCTGCCCGCCCATGATCTCGTGACACTCCGGGTGGGAGAACGGGTCTACGACAATTTCACCGGCTGCCTGATCCTGTCGCAACGGGAGATGATCAAAATACGGGGAAAAGGCGCCGATTGGTCATGCATGTATTTCGATTCGGGGACCCGCTCCTGCGGGATTTACGACCAACGCCCGGTCCAGTGCAGGGTTCAGAAATGCTGGGACCCGGCGGAAGCTGCCGCCTTGTCCCGGGAACCCGGTTTGACCCGCGTCGATCTGCTGGGAGAGGTGGCCGGCCTCTGGGACCTGATCTCGGAGCACGAACGCCGTTGTGCCTATAGCGCCGTTTCGGAAATGGCGGATCACCTTTACCGAAATCCCTCATCCACTGCGTGCACTCAGCGAATCCAGGAGATGACGGCCTACGATGCGGCCCTTCGGCAGACGCTGAGGGAAAGGCTCGGGGCTAAGGCCGACACCCTCGACTTTCTCTTGGGAAGACCGCTTGTCGATACCCTGCCGGGCTTCGGGTTTACCCTGCACCCTGGCCCGCGGGACCGGACCCGGATCGGATTCTCGATCCGGCGGTACCAATCCCTGATCCAGAAGAGCTGATACCTGCGGGGGCGCGTTTCCACCCGCTCGTCATCCTTTTTTTTTCGACGATAGTTTCTGCTTGGCGGAAGACGTTTCAGGACCCGGGCCATCGCCACCTGGGGGGTAGAGGCCGGTTCGTTGGTGGGGAAGAAAATAGCGCATCCGATGGCCCCGGACCCGGTCGATCAGACTGGCCTCCAGCCGGCAGACCAGCAAGCCCTCCCCATGAAAGCATCGGGAAGCGATGCGCCGGCCATTCGGTCCGTAGACGACGGCGGCACCGGGAAAATCGAGACCTTCACCGTTACCGCCGATCGGGTTGCAGGCGGCTACAAAAACTCCGTTGTCGAACGCACGCGCCGGCAGATGCCGTGACCAGGACTCGAGCTTCTCGCGTGGGGTACCGCGCGGCGAGGCGTGGGGCATGAGCACCAAATCGGCCCCCTCCATGGCCATTCTCGTGCTCAGCCCCGGGAAATGGGCATCGTAGCAGAGTTGTATGCCAAAACGCAGATCCCCGAGATCGAACAGCGGAACCGCATCTCCGGCGTCAAGCCTTCCGATTTCCGGAGGGGCGATGTGGGTCTTTCGATAGATCCCGAACGGCCGTCCCGGCCGAACCACCAACTGCGCCGCGAATATGCGGCCACCGGGCCCCTGCTCCGCCATCCCGGCGACGAGGACGATGTTCTCCCGCTCGGCGATGGCCTGGAGCCTGTCCGCAACGCTGCCGGACACCGGCTGAGCGTGCCGGCAAGGAGGCTCCCCGATCCCGTATCCGGTCAGATTGAGCTCCGGAAAGCACACGAGACAGGCTCCCTCCTCCCGTGCGGCCCGGGCCCACCGATCGGTCTTCATCAGGTTGTCCTCGATGCGACCCACCACGGAGTTGACGACGGCGAGCGCAATCTGGATGTCTTCCATCGACACTCCTCCACGAAAGTCCGGCGGCTGCCGGGCGGCGCCCGAATCCATCGGCCGGAATAGAAGCGGCGCCGAGTCGCGCCGCCAGGAGGGGTTTTTCTCTAAACCTTGAATTTTGCCTTGATTTTGAATACCCGGGTGGCCGGAAGATTGAGGATGCCGGTGACCCCGGTCGCGGCTTCGATGTCGGCGAGGTTCTGCGCGATCTCTTCGGCAGACGGCGCGATGAAAGTGAACCAGATGTTGAACGGGCATTCACGCAGATAATTGTGGGTGACGCCGGGAAACCGGTTCACGACGGCGGCGAACGTCTCCACCTGATCCTCGGGAACCTTCGCGGCGCAAAGCGTGCTGACGTACCCCAGCCTTTCAGGGGAGAAATTGCCCCCGATGCGGCGGATGATGCCGGCTTCCTTGAGGCGTCGGACCCGATCCAGCATCTCGGTTTCCGGCAGCCCCAGTTCCTCGGCGATCACGGCGTAAGGTCTTTTCGAAACGGGAAAGTCGGATTGGATCCGATTGAGGATCCTGCGATCGGTTTCATCCAGGGGGTAGGCTTCAGCGTCGTTCATGTCGGGATACCGGTCATTGGCGTGGCGCATTGATCAGGCCTGGGAGAAAACCTTGACCCAGGCCCGTCGCCGTCTCGGGCCGTCGAATTCACAGAAGAACACCCCCTGCCACGTCCCCAGCACCAGCCGGCCGTTTTCGATGAGAAGGAGTTCGGAGGCACCGATGAGACTCGATTTGATGTGGGCGGCCGAATTCCCCTCCAGGTGCCGATAATCCGCCTCCCAGGGAATGACCTGGTTCAGCACCTTCACCACATCGGACTTCACGGTCGGGTCGGCATTTTCGTTGATCGTGACCGCCGCGGTCGTATGGGGCACGTATACCACGACGGTGCCGTCCTGGATCCCCATTTTTTCGACAGCGACCTGTACCTGAGCCGTGATGTCGATCAACTCGGTCCTGGAATTGGTTTTGACGGTAATTTCTTCCATCGCCAGCCGCTTATGATGAAAAGGCCCTGCCGGTCGGCAGGGCCTTTCGATTCAACTCGTCAACTGGATCCGGATGCCTTGAAGGCAATTGCCATCAGACGCAGCCAGTGGGCTTCGGCAGACCCGCCATCTTACAAGCTCCCTTGCCGGGTCCGGAGGGGAAAAGCTCGTAGATGTGCTTCAGTTTGAACCCGGTCACCTTGGAAAGAACGCGGACCATCGGGGCGATACCGTTTTTCTCGTAGTACTCCTGAAGCACCTGGATCACCTTGCGATGCTCTTCGGACAGTTCCTCGATGCCCTCCTGGGCCTTCACGTACTGGATCCACTCCTCGCACTTGCCGTCTTCGTAATTCTGGATGAAGCCGTCTTCGTCAACGCTGAACGATTTTCCTTGAAATTCAACTGTGGCCATTAAAGATACCCTCCTTTTGCTTGAAATATTTTCGGCTTACAGCCGTTTAGACTCCCAGGGAGGCCTACAAATAGATTTGGGATTACGTATAGCAAAGGCGATCTGATGTCAACACGAAAAACCACTTCGAAACCATGCGCAATGGCCGGCCTCGACGGTGTCCGCGCCGTTTGGCGGACCGTCGGCAACCGGAGCATCAGGCCGAAATGCGGCATTTCGGCCTGATGCTACGGTTATCCACAGGCTGTCAAGGGTTGCCAGCGCATGGGACGGCTGTTAAAGGAGCGGGAAATGACATCCGAAACAGAAAATCTGCCACGCATCGTCATCGTCTGTGGTCCGACCGGGATCGGGAAGACCCGGTTGGGAATCGAGCTGTCCAAGAGACTGGGAGGTGAAATCGTCGGTGCGGATTCCATGCAGGTGTACCGCCGGATGGACATCGGCACCGCCAAGCCGACCCTCTCGGAGCAGTCGGAGATCCCGCACCACCTGATCGACGTGGTCGACCCGGACCAGAGCTTCAGCGCGGCGGACTATGCACGCATGGCCGACGCCGCCATCGCGAATCTGCACCGGCGGAACCTCCTGCCCGTGGTGGTCGGCGGCACCGGCCTGTATATCAAGGCGCTCGTTTACGGCCTGTTCGAGGCGCCCGCCGCCCCCCCCGACATCCGGCGCCGTCTGAAAGCCGAGGCGGCTGAAAGGGGCGTGCATCGCCTTTTCGATCGGCTGAAACGCCTCGACCCCGAGGCTGCCGCCGCCACTCACCCCAACGATTCGGTCCGTACCCTGCGCGCCCTGGAGGTTCTGGAAGCCACGGGAAGGCCGATCTCCGAATTCAGGAGAAGCCATGGGTTTGCATCTCCCCGCTATTCCGCGTTCCGCATCGGACTCACGCTCGACCGGGAGAGGCTTTACGATCGTATCGACCGACGGGTGGATCTGATGATCGGCGAAGGTCTGCTGGAGGAGGTGAGGGAGCTTCTGGACCAGGGCTTTTCACCAAGCCTCAAACCCATGCAGTCCATCGGCTACCGCCATATGATCGATTTCATCCAGGAGCGGACCGGCTGGGAGGAAACCGTTCGCCTGCTCAAGCGGGATACCCGGCGTTATGCGAAGCGACAGTATACCTGGTTCAATGCCGATCCGGAGATCCGGTGGATCGGGCCGGACGGCCTGGAGGAACTGATGCCCGCTCTGGAGCGGTTTTCAGCCCCGCCGGATCCGTAACACCGCAGGCAACAGGCGCCTTGGATCCTCTGTTCGAACCAGGCCGGATCCCCGGGTTTACAGCCCCCGAGCAGTGGTGTAGATATGAGGCTTACTCCTGAGCAGGCGCAGGGCCTCTTTCCGACGGACGGGAATACGCCATACCGAGCCTATCACCAGGAATCGAGGATTTCGATCCCACGCATCTAAGGACAGGAGACGCACCATATGACCACGGATACTCCCACCCAAAGCGTCGCTATCGTCACGGGCGGCAACCGCGGCATCGGCCGGGCCATTTCCCTCGAGTTGGCGCGTTGCGGCTGGCACGTCATCACCACCTACCGTTCCGGGGAAGCCCAGGCACGGGAAACACTGGAAATGATCCAAACCGCCGGTGGCAGCGGAGAAGCCGTCTGCTTCGACGTGGCAGACTCCGAAGCCGCCGCGGCCGCGTTGAAGGATCTGCTCAAAAAAACGCCCACGGTGGATGCCCTCGTAAACAACGCCGGCGTCACCCAGGACGACCTCTTCATGATGATGCCCGAAGCCAAGTGGGATCTCGTGATCGATGTCGCCCTCAAGGGCTTCTTCAACGTCACCAAGCCGGTCGTCAAGAAAATGGCCCGCCAGAAACGGGGCTGCATCGTCTCGATCTCTTCGGTAGCGGGTATCACCGGCAATCGCGGGCAGGTCAATTATTCGGCGGCCAAGGCAGGGCTCATCGGCGCCACCCGGGCGCTCGCCCAGGAAATGGGACGATTCGGCATCCGCGTCAACGCCGTGGCTCCCGGGTTCATCGCAACAGACATGACCCGTGAACTTCCCCTGGACACCCTGAAGGAAATGATCCCCATGGGCCGCGTCGGAAAACCCGAGGAAGTCGCCCGGCTGGTTCGTTTCCTGTGCTCCGAGGACGCCTCCTACATCACCGGTCAGGTCATTGCCGTCAACGGCGGAATGTGCTGATCCCATCACGCCCGGACGCCTCCTCGGCAATGAGGGACGACCGACGTCTCCGCCGGGTGGACGGTTGCTGTAACCTCCAGGTGACGGCCCAACCCCGCCCGGCCCTTCCTGAATCGCTTCGATCGCGCTGTCAGAATCGTTTACACCCTGGAAAAGGAATGGACGCAGCGGCAGGATTGCATTCATCCTGCCGCGGTGGCGTCGGCCGCTGGATCCCGTACCGGTACAGATGACCGAGCCCCTGCAACCTCGCCTTCTGTTAGGGAACGGAATTTGCTGCAAACGGGTATGAACATCCTTCAGTCCGCGCTGCGTCCTGCCGGTACGATATCGACGGCACGGGGCAGACGGCGGATCTGTCACGGTATCCGCGTCGAACCTCAACGGGAGGAGCTCACCGATGCCGACCGCCAGCGCCGTTCAACCCTCACCCCCCAAAACCGCCGAAGACCGCCGGTGGCGCCTGGTCAATCGCACCATGCGTCTTCACGACCACAAACCCCATGCCCTGATCGAGACCCTTCACGTCGTGCAGGAAACCTTCGGGTTTCTGGATCTCGACGCGCTCCGCCACGTCGCGGAAGCCTTGAAGGTCCCCCTGAGCCGGGTATACGCGGTTGCCACGTTCTACCATTTCTTCACCCTCAAGCCGCCGGGCGAACATACCTGTGTCATCTGCATGGGCACGGCCTGCTATATCGGCGGCGCCTCCGGCATCCTTGAAAGCATCCAGGAAGCCCATGGGATCGCTCCGGGAGAAACGACGCCGGACAACCGCCTGTCCCTCGTCACAGCGCGGTGCCTGGGTTCCTGCGGTCTCGCCCCGGCAGGGGTGTTCGACGGTGAGGTGGCCGGCAAGCTGAAGCCGGGGACCGTACTCGAAAAACTGGGGAGGTGGACACGCCATGACGATGACGCTTGAAGAGCTCCAGGGAGTCGCCAGAATCGAGCAGGACCGTCGGGCCGGCTACACCCATCACATCAACGTGTGCGTTGCCGCCGGCTGCCTGTCCTGCCAGAGCGGGGTGGTCCGGGAGGCCCTGGAAAAGGAGGTCGTCCGCCGCGGACTGGAGAGCTGGTGCCAGGTGAAGGGCGTCGGCTGTCTTGGGCTTTGTACGGCGGGACCCCTGGTCGCCGTCGAGCCGGCGGGGATTCTGTACCAGCACGTTCAGGTGGGGGATGTGTCGGAGGTGCTCGACACCCTGGGCGGACCGCCGATCGCGCGTCTGGACTGCTCCGAACATGCCGCCTTCTTCGAACGGCAGCAAAAGATCGTCCTGGAGGAGTGCGGCAGAATCGATCCCGAACGCATCGAGGATTACATCGCCGCCGACGGCTACCTCGCCCTGTACCGAGCCTTGCGAAGCATGACGCCCAGGGAGGTGGTCGAGGAGATGGTGACCAGCGGTCTGCGGGGAAGGGGTGGAGCCGGATTTCCCACTGGGCTCAAATGGACCACCGTGGCCAAGGCGCCCGGAGCGGAAAAATACGTGATCTGCAACGCCGATGAAGGCGATCCCGGAGCCTTCATGGACCGGAGCGTTCTGGAAAGCGATCCCCAGCGGGTCCTGGAGGGAATGGCCATCGCCGCCTACGCGGTGGGAGCCACCCGAGGGTATGTCTACGTCCGGGCCGAATATCCCCTGGCCGTCAAGCGGCTGCGCACGGCCATCGCCCAGGCGGAGCGCATGGGCCTTCTGGGCCGGGAGATCTTCAATACCCCGTTCAACTTCGACGTCAAGGTACGCCTGGGGGCGGGCGCATTCGTCTGCGGAGAGGAGACGGCGCTGATCGCGTCCATCGAGGGACGGCTCGGCCGGCCGCGGCCCAGGCCGCCATATCCCGCCGAATTCGGGCTGTGGGGTCGCCCGACGTTGATCAACAACGTGGAAACCTTCGCCAACGTGGCGCCCATCATCCGCAAGGGAGGCGCCTGGTTCGCGGGCATCGGAACCGGGAAGAGCAAGGGCACCAAGGTGTTCGCCCTCGCCGGCCGCGTCAGGAACACCGGCCTGATCGAGGTGCCCATGGGAACGCCGCTGAGGGAGATCGTCTTCGATATCGGCGGCGGCGTCCCGGACGGCAGGCGGTTCAAGGCGGTTCAGACCGGCGGGCCGTCCGGGGGATGCATCCCCGAGCAACACCTCGACATGCCGGTCGACTATGAGTCCCTGGCGCAGGTGGGCTCCATCATGGGATCGGGAGGCATGATCGTCATGGACGACACCTCCTGCATGGTGGATGTGGCGAAGTTCTTCATCGAATTCTGCATGTCCGAATCCTGCGGCAAATGCGCACCCTGTCGGGTGGGGACGGCGCAGATCCACAACCTGCTCAATCGGATCACCCGGGGCGAGGCCAAGCCCGCCGATCTCACTTTGCTCGAGGAGCTCTGCGACCTGGTCAAACACACGAGCCTCTGCGGGCTCGGCCAGACTTCCCCCAATCCGGTGCTCAGCACCCTGCGCTACTTCAGGGACGAGTACATCGCACACATCGAGGAACGGCGCTGTCTTGCCGGATCCTGCCGCGTTCCCGTCACCGAGGAGGCCTCATGACGCCTGTCGACACCGTTTCCTTGAAGCGCCCTCGCACCGACGTCATCCCGATGCGGGCGCTGACGCTCAAAATCGACGGGAAGGATGTCAGTGCCAACGAGGGCGAGACGATTCTCACGGTCGCCCGCCAGAACGGCATCGACATCCCGACCCTTTGCCATTTGGACGGTCTGTCCGAGCGTGGCGCCTGCCGCCTGTGCATCGTCGAGGTCGCCGGAAATCAGAAGCTCATGGCCGCCTGCGTCACGCTGGTGCGCCAGGACATGGACGTCCGGACACAGTCGCCGCGCGTGGTGGACTACCGGCGCCGGATCCTGGAACTCATCTTCAGCGAGCGCAACCATGTCTGCTCGGTTTGCGTCTCCAACGGGCACTGCGACCTTCAGGATCTGGCTGTCCGCCTCGGGATGACCCATGTCCGCTACGAATACCGGTATCCTCGTCACGAGGTGGACGCCACCCATCCGCGGTTTTCGATGGACCACAATCGCTGTGTGCTCTGCCTGCGCTGCGTGCGCGTGTGCGACGAAATCGAAGGCGCCCACACATGGGACATCATGCGAAGGGGCATCGCCGCCCAGGTCATCACCGATCTGAACCAGCCCTGGGGAACTTCCGATACCTGCACCGGATGCGGAAAGTGTGTTGAAGTCTGCCCGACCGGCGCCCTGTCCGAGAAGGGACGATCGGTTTCGGAGATGCGGAAACGCCGGGAATTTCTTCCCTACCTTCAGTTGATGCGCCGCGATGAGCTTCGCTGAACCGACACCGAGAAACCGTGGAGGTGCGATCATGGAAAAGGTGCGCCTGGCGACCACCTGGCTGGACGGCTGCTCAGGCTGCCACATGTCCCTGCTGGACATGGATGAGCGGCTCATCGACATCGCCGACAGGATCGAGATCGTTTACGGACCGCTGGTCGACGTCCACATGGTCCCCGAAGCCATCGACGTCGCCCTGGTGGAAGGGGCGGTGGGGAGCACCGCGGACCGGGAGAAACTCCTCCTCTTGAGGGAGCGGTCCCGCATTCTGGTCTCCTTCGGCGACTGTGCCGTTACGGCCAATGTACCGGGCATGCGCAACCGGTTCGATCTCGATGACGTTCTGGAGAGAGCCTACGTGGAAAATGCCGAGCTGGGCGCCAAGGTGCCGGAGGTGGACATTCCACGGCTGCTGCCCCGGCTTCGACCGCTGCATGAATTCGTCCCGGTGGATGTTTTCCTGCCCGGTTGTCCGCCGCCGGCGGATGCCATTCATTTTTTGGTAGCGGAGCTGCTCGAGGGCCGGATTCCCGATCCGGCCGGCAAGACCCGTTTCGGAGCATGAGCGGACGCCGCACGCGGCCCCGGAGGAGGTTACACCATGGCGCAATCGATAGTCATCGACCCGATCACCCGCATCGAGGGGCACGGAAAAATCACCATCGAGTTGGACGGCGCCGGAAAGGTGACGGATGCCCGCTTTCAGGTCACCCAGTTCCGGGGATTCGAGAAATTCTGCGAAGGAAGGCCTTTCTACGAGATGCCCTCGCTGGTCGAGCGCATCTGCGGCATCTGCCCCGTCAGCCATTCCCTGGCCTCGGCCAAGGCCTGCGACGGCATCCTCGGGACCCGGGTGCCCGAGGCCGGGGCCGCCCTCAGGCGGCTGCTCAGCAGCGCCCAGATGATCCAGTCCCATGCCCTCAGCTTTTTTCACCTGTCTTCTCCGGATCTGCTGCTGGGGATGGATGCCGACCCTTCCAAGCGCAACCTGCTGGGTCTTCTCGCCGCCCACCCCGAGGTGGCAAGAGACGGCATCCGCCTCCGTCAGATCGGCCAGTCCATGATCGAGGCGCTTGCCGGCAAGCGCATACACCCGGCATGGGTCGTGCCGGGGGGAGTGGCCACGCCCCTGGACGAGGAAAAGCGGCAGATGATGCTCACCTGGATTCCGGAGGGATTGGAGATCACCCTGCGGACGATCGCCATGTTCAAGCGCCGGTTCGACCATTTGAAGGACGAGATCCGCAGCTTTGCCAACTTTCCGAGCCTCTTTCTGGGCATGGTGACGGCGGACGGGACGCTCGAGCATGTCGACGGGTGGCTGCGTTTCGTGGACGCCCGGGGCCAGGTGGTGGTCGACCGGGTCGAACCCGAACGCTATGGGGAGTTCATGGCCGAGGCGGTCGAACCCTGGTCCTACCTGAAATCCCCCTATTTCAGACCGATGGGATATCCTGAGGGGATATACCGGGTGGGGCCAGCCGCGCGGCTCAATGTCTGCAACGGGTGCGGCACGCCCTTGGCCGATGAGGAATGGGCCGAATACAGGTCGCTCGAGCGGGGGCCGGTTCTCAGCGCCTTCTTCAACCACTATGCCAGGCTGATCGAGATTCTTTATGCGCTGGAAACGGCCGAGCGGCTGTTGAAGGATCCCATCATCGTCGATCGGCGCATCAGGGCGCATGCCCAGCCCAATTTCAGCGAGGGGGTGGGTATCGTCGAGGCCCCGAGAGGCTCGCTCATCCACCATTACCGCGTGGACGAACAGGGCCTGATGATCTGGGCCAACCTCATCGTGGCCACCGGCCACAATAATCTCGCCATGAACAAGGGAGTGCGCCAGGTCGCCCGCAGCACCATTCTCAACGGCGATGTGACGGAGGGAGCATTGAACCGGCTCGAGGCCGTCATACGCGCGTTCGACCCCTGCCTGAGCTGCTCCACCCATGCCTGGGATCGGCCCTGGGCCACGGTTCAGGTGGTGGGACCGGATGGGCGTACAGTATACGAGGGATCGCGGTGAAACCGGGCGACGTCAGTGAGAAGCCGCCCTATCGAAGGGTGTTGGTCATTACCTGCGGGAATCCGCATCGAGGCGACGACGGCGCGGGGTGGCATATCGGTGGAATGCTGACCGCTGAGCCTCCCGGTGAGGAGGCGGGCATCGTTACCTGCAGACAACTGCTACCCGAGATGGCCGAGGAGGTCAGCCGCTGCCGGCGGGTGATTTTCGTGGATGCCGGATTGGCCGGCAGGCCGGGCGACATTTCCTGCGCGCGGATTCACCCCGATGGTACTGTTCCACCGCCGTGGGGCCACGACCTGCGACCGGCGGCACTGCTGGTCCTTTCCCGGCTGGTGTATGGCGCCTGCCCGGAGGCGTGGCTCTGCTCGGTTACCGGGGAATGCTTCGACCCCGGACGTGCACTCTCCGAAAACGTGCGCCGCGCTCTTCCCGGCCTCCTCGAATCGGTCAGGGCATGCATCGCCGGCAACCCTTGATCAGGGACTCGGCGATCGTCAGACCGAGGTTGCGCCCTCCAGCCGGCGCATCTTTTGTTCGATGGACTCCATTTCATCATCGCGTCCCAGTCGATTCAGGGCCTCCCGGAGACGTTCGATTTCTTCTCGAATGCGGGGAAGCACTTCGCGGGCGAGGGTCTCACGTGGGCCTTCCCCCATGGTCTGAAGGTCCTGCAGCAACCGGTCGAGTTCGGCCTCCAGGCGCTTCGCCTGCTCGCTCTCCGATAACGTGGACAGGCCTCCCAGAAAATCCTCCACTTGCCGGGCCAGTTCCGCCACCCTGGCTTCCACATCCCGGCCGAACCGTTCGAACAACGCCGAATGGCGGCTGATGCCGTTAAGGCTGGCTCCGTCGGCCAGGGGCGAGCCGCCTTCCTGAACCCGGATCATCCCCACGGCCCCGCGATCCGGAGCCTCGGGCCTGTTCATGACGAAAAACCGGCTGTGTTCGGTGGCAAGGTCCGTAAAATCGGGCTCGATGACGATATCCACGAGAAAGGCGCCCTCCTCCCGGTAGGCGATACCGGTGACCTTCCCGATCGGACTCTCGTCGTGGAGGACGGGATCATCCGTCCGCAGCCCGTCGATCCGATCGAAGCGGATCGTCAGATCCAGCCCCCGGTTTCCGCAGCCGGTCAACGCCGCGACCAGCAGCATGATGCCGGCCGCTCGTGAAATCCATCGCTGCATGATGTGCTCCTCCAAAGCATGTGCCCGCTAGTCCCCGGGCGGGACGGTCCGTCGGGCTGCCGTTGCGTCCTTGAGCCGGTTGACGTGTCCCCGGCCCAATCCCCTGACCTCGCATCCCAGCTCGAAGTATCGCCGGATGTCGTCGTCGTCGAGGATGTTGAAGCCGTCGATCACCGCCAGCGGATGACCCGCCATCTCCACCACGGCGTCGGGTGAAAGCTCCCGGTAGGCCCGGTGACCGACGGCGAGAACGAGCGCATCCGCTCCCGCCAGCGCGTCGGCCATGTTCTTGTGCACGGCCGTCTCGGTCAGGCCGTCCTGGTTTCTGAAAAAACGGGCCATGGAGTGGCCGGGGGCCGGATAGCTGTCCTGCTTTTCGAGTTCCCACCAGTGTTTGACATAGGGATCGTGGACGACGACCTCGCCGCCCATCTCCGCCAGCTTGCGGACGATCAGCTCCGATCCGCTGTAGCGGGTGTCCCCCACGTCCTGCCGGTAGGAGGCCCCGAACAAGGCGATCCTCGAGGCGCCCACGATTTTTCCCATTTCCCTGAGGGCGTCCCGGACGAGCTGCGCCACGTGAAGGGACCGGGTGTCGTTGATATCGATCGCCAGCGGGGTGATCTTGAAGATGTCGTCCTCGAACCCCATCAGGGTGTTGTAGGCCCAGACGCCCAGTCCTCCGTCCTTTGGCAGGCAGTATCCGCCGATGCCGGGGCCGGGGAAAAGAATGTTGGAATGGGTGGGACGGATCTTGATGGCGTCGATCACCTTCGCGAGATCCACGCCGTTGCGCTCGGAAAAAAGGCTCCATTCGTCCATGAAGGCCAGGAGTGTCGCCCTGTAGGCGTTTTCGACGATCTTGCAGGTTTCGCTCTCGATGGGCCGGTCCAGCACCGTGAGCGGGTAGTGCTCCACATTGAGCACGGCCGACAGGAAGTCCCTCACCCTGGTCCTTGCCGTTTCGTTGACGCCGCTGCAGACTCTCCAGAAATCCCGGATGGAGGCGACGTAGTGCCGGCCGGGCATGACGCGCTCGAAGCTGTGGGCCAGGCAGGGCTCGGCATGGTCCAGACGGCGTTTTTCAAATGCTTTCTTGAGGGTCGGATACGCCACGAATTCGGTGGTTCCCGGCGGCACCGTGGTCTCGATCAGAACGAGGCAGTCGGGACGGATCTTCTCGCCGATGACCTTGAGGCTTTCCTCCAGGGCCTTGATGTCGGCGCGGCCCTGGCGGACATTCCCCAGGGTTTCCTTGAAGTAGTCGCACTGAACGTCCACCACCACCACATCGGCCAAACCGAGCGCCTCATAGGTGAACGACGCCGTAAGGGTCTGCTTTTCCAACACACAGCGGCGGATCATCGGCGCGACCTCGGGGTCTTCGGCCTCCACCGGCGCCACGCCCCGGTTGAGGTAGGGAATCTTCCAGAATGAGCGTGGGGATGGGCGCTGCATGCCGATGACGAAAAACCGGGGCTCTCCGCTGGCTGGATCGACGGAATCCGCCACGACGCCGGCCATGACCGCCCCCACGAAGCCCACTCCCATGACCACGACGACCTCGCGTCCCAGTGCCCTCTGCGCCTCGGCAAGGCCTCGGATACGTTCGAATTCCGCTTCGAAATCCGCCTCGCTCGGGAGTGAAAACACCTCGCCCGAGGGGCACACGGAAACGACGGGTTCAGAAACGGCTTTGGTCATGGTCCTCCCTTTCCTTGACAAACGTTGCAGCCGCCCGTCCCGGATGGACCGGAGGGCGATTCGGGGTTATTCCGCTTGCGCGGCGCTGTCGGTATAGTGGCGATAGACCGACTGAATGCCGGCCTCGATGGCAATCCGGGGCCGCCATCCCAAACGGGTGATCCGCCCGATGTCGAGGCGCTTCCTCGGGGTGCCGTCCGGCTTGGCCGCGTCCCAGACGATTTCTCCGTCGTAGCCGACGATCCCGGCCACGAGATTCGCGAGGTCCCGGATGGTCAGGTCCTCGCCGGTGCCGATGTTGATGTGGGAGCATCCGGGTTCTGTGTGACGGTCCAGAGCGGCATCGTCCAGAGCCATTACATGCCGGCAGGCTTCGGCCAGATCGTCCACGTGCAGGAACTCCCGGTAAGGCGACCCGGACCCCCAGAGCACCACCCGCGGCGAAGGATGCCGCGCCTCGAGATCGAGGGCGCTCCGGAAGCCGTCCGGAATCCGCCCATACCGTATCTCGTCCTTCTCGATCTCCTCCCGCCGCCCTTCCAGTGCGAGCCGGCCCAGGTGGAACTTGCGGATCAGCGCCGGCAGCACATGGGAGGTCTCCAGATCGAAATTGTCGTTCGGGCCGTAAAGGTTGGTTGGCATGACGGCACGAAACCGGGTCCCGAACTGGCGATTGTAGGCCTCGCACAGCTTGATGCCGGCGATCTTTGCCACGGCGTAAGGCTCGTTGGTCGGCTCCAGGGGCCCGGTGAGAAGCGCGCGCTCGGCAATGGGCTGAGGGGCCATCTTGGGATAGATGCAGGAGCTGCCGAGGAAGAGAAGCCGCTGGACGCCCGCCGCCCACGCCTCGTGAATTACGTTGGCCTCGATCATCAGGTTGTCGAAGATGAACCGGGCCGGGTAGGTGGCGTTGGCCTGGATCCCGCCCACCCGGGCCGCAGCCAGAACCACGTAGTCGATGGCTTCCGCCCTGAAAAACGACCTCACCGCGTGCTGGTCGAGAAGATCGAGGTCCCGATGGGTGCGGGTGACGAGATTCCGGAAGCCTTCGGCCTCGAGCCGGCGCAGTACGGCCGATCCCACCATACCTCTGTGGCCGGCCACATAAACGCGTGATTCTGGCGATAGGATGGAGTTCATTCCGTGTGCCGGGGAACCGGAAACCCCGCGATATCGCAGAGCCGGTCCTTGTCCGCCTCCTTGAGGTCCTCCCGGACCATCGTTTTGACCAGATCGGCAAATGTCACCCGGGGCTCCCACCCGAGCTCGGCCTGCGCCTTGGAGGCATCCCCCAGCAACCGGTCCACCTCGGTCGGGCGGAAATAACGCCGATCGATGCGCACCACGACATCTCCTGCCCGAACGGCGGTTTTGGCGCCCTCGGGCATGGTCTCGACGATGCCGACCTCGGCAACCCCTTCGCCTTCCCATCGAATGGACATTCCCACCTCGGCAAAGGCCGTTTCCACGAATTCACGGACCGAGTGGCTCTCTCCGGTGGCGATGACGTAGTCGGACGGGGCGTCGGTCTGGAGCATTCGCCACATGGCGTCCACATAGTCCCTGGCGTGGCCCCAGTCACGTTCGGCATCGAGATTGCCGAGATAAAGGCAGCTCTGAAGCCCCAGACCAATCCGGGCGACCGCCCGTGTGATCTTTCGGGTCACGAAGGTCTCGCCGCGGATCGGGGACTCGTGGTTGAACAGGATGCCGTTGCAGGCAAACAACCCGTAAGCCTCCCGGTAATTGACGGTAATCCAGTAGGCGTAGACCTTTGCCGCTCCGTAGGGGCTTCTCGGGTAAAACGGCGTGGTTTCTTTTTGAGGGGTTTCCAGTACCTTGCCGTACATCTCGCTGGTCGACGCCTGGTAGAAACGGGTGGTTTTCTCCAGCCCCAGGATCCGGATGGCTTCCAGCAGCCGCAGCGTTCCGAGAGCGTCGGAATTGGCGGTGTACTCCGGGGTCTCGAAGGAGACCTTGACATGGCTCTGGGCGGCCAGGTTGTAAATCTCGTCCGGACGGACCTCCTGGATGATGCGGATCAGGTTGGTGGCGTCGGTGAGATCGCCGTAGTGCATCCGAAAGCGGACCCGCTCCTCGTGGGGATCCCGGTAAAGGTGGTCTACGCGTCCGGTGTTGAAGGACGAGGAGCGCCGCTTGATGCCGTGGACCGTATAGCCTTTGTCGAGCAGGAGTTCCGCGAGGTAGGCGCCGTCCTGTCCGGTAATGCCGGTAATCAGGGCTGTCTTCATGAATTCGGTTCTCTTTTCCGCAAGGATGCGGATCGATCCGCCACGTGGCTCCGGCCGGCCGCGGGTTCCCGATCCGTATTTTCGTTATCGTCCGTAGTCGTCCTCGAACCGCGTGACGTCATCTTCTTCCAGGTAGCCGCCGGTCCGCACCTCGATGATCTCCAGCGGGATTTTTCCCGGGTTTTCCAGCCGATGTGGCGACCCCACCGGGATGTAGGCGGACTCGTCCTCACGAAGCAAAAACTGCTCTTCGCCCCGCGAGACCAGCGCCGTTCCGTTGACGACGACCCAGTGCTCCGCCCTGTGGTGATGCATCTGGCGGGAAATGCGTGCCCTGGGATGGACGAGCAGACGTTTGACTTCAAACCGCGAGGAGGTCAAAACAGTCTCCTGCACGCCCCAAGGCCGATAGACCTTCCGGTGGGCGACCGCTTCGATCCGGCCTTCCGCCTTCAGTCGTGAAACCAGGTGCTTGACATCCTGGACCCGGTCGCGGGGCGATATGAATACCGCATCGGCGGTCTCGACGATAATGTGCCCGGAAATCCCTACCGCCGCGACCAGCCGGCTGCCGGCATGGATGAAAGACTGCTCGACGTCATGGACCATCACGTCGCCCGTGGCCACATTGCCCGCGGCATCCCTCCGGCCGGCCTGCCAGAGCGCCTCCCAGGACCCGAGGTCGTTCCAGCCCGCGTCCAGCGGCACCACGGCGCCGATCCTCGTCTTCTCCATGACCGCATAGTCGATGGAGTCCGCCGGACATGCGGCGAAAGCACTCCTGTCGAGCCTGAAGAAGTCCAGATCCTCACGGCCCCGATCGACGGAAGCTTCGCAGGCCGCTACGATTCCGGGCACGAAACGTCGCATTTCTTCCAGAATCGTCTCCGCGCGGAACATGAACATCCCGCTGTTCCAGAGGTATCGGCCCGATGCCAGGTAGGCCTCGGCCGTCTTGCGGTCCGGCTTTTCCACGAAAGCCTCGATCGCCAGGACTTTCGGGTCGTTCCGGTCCACGGGCGATCCGGTCCGGATGTATCCGTAGCCGGTTTCGGGCGCGGACGGGACGATTCCGAACGTCACCAGCCGCCCGTTTCCGGCCCACCCGGCGGCCAGATCGACCGCATCCCGAAAGGCCCGGGAATCCTCGATATGGTGATCGGCGGGAAGCACCAGCAAAATGGCGTCCTTGCCCTTCCGTAGGGCCATCAGCGCGGCAACCGCCACCGCGGGCGCCGTGTTGCGCCCGACCGGCTCAAGAACGATGGCGGACGGGATGACGGTCCGCTCCAGAAGCTGCTCGGCAACCATGAAGCGGTGCTCTTCGTTGCAGAGGACGATGGGCGGCCGAACCGGCGCATCTCCGCCGATCCGATCCAGGGTGTTCTGAAGCATGGTACCGTCGCCCACGAGCCGGAGAAGCTGTTTGGGATACAATTCCCGGGACAACGGCCAGAGCCGGGTTCCCGAGCCTCCGGCCAGGATGACCGGGGTAACGGAAGTGGAAGCCATTCAGTTACGCTCCAATGGTGAATTTGAGATCGCTTGTAATGAAATCCGTGTCAAAAGGCAAGGCAGCGACGTCCCGGCGATCCGTCTTCAGACGGAATGCGCCATCATGTCCATCATCCGCTGCCGCATCCTGCGGGTGGTTTCAGTCCGATCGTGGCCGTTTCGAAGACGGTCTCCCAGCAGCTTGCCCGCCCGGGCCGCCGAACCCATGACGTCCGGCTGAAGAGTGACATCGGGAATCATCTCATCGGTGATGGTGATCCCTTTGCCGTGCAGCATCACCGGGATGCCCACCTCGCAGGTATCTCCGTACCCGCAGGAATAGCAGGAAGCCGCCCCTTGACCGGCAACCTTGGCCACGGTCTCGATGAAATTGTAGCTGAAAAACGTCTCGATGGCGTCAGCCGGATGGCGCCCGTCGGTTCCCCCGACACCCACCGCCACCCCCAAACGTCCCCATAGGGCGTTTCCCTCCCGATGGCGAAACTGGAACCACCGCTCGAGAAACGCGTGGGTGACGGCATTGAGAGTGGAATAATAGTTGGGAGCGCCGATGACGAATGCATCGGCCTCCACGATCGACGGCCGCAGGGGCGTCAGGTCGTCATCGACCTTGCACACATTGTCCCCGACGCATCCAAGGCAGGCAATGCATCCCGAAAGGTTCCGGCCCCTGAGTGAAACCAGCTCGTATTCGCAGCCGGTATGGTTCAATACGGTCATCACGAGCTGATGGGTGCCGGATTGTTCGGGTTTTCGGGTGCTGCCGACAATTCCCAGAATTTTCAAACGACACCTCCCAAGGTGTTCCCGTGCTGGAGCGTGGACACGAGGTTGAGGGATGCCCCGTGGGGGCGGGCACTACTGGACGTCTCCGAAGGCATACTTCGAGATGATCTCATTGATGTCCACCGGCGATTCCGTGTCAAAGATGGTTTCGCCAGGCGCCAGGGGTTCTCCGGCCCCACCGGCATCGACTTCCACGTACTTGTCGCCGATGAGCCCCTCGGTTTTGATGGAGGCAATGGCGTCGTCGTAAATGGTGATGCCGTTCCGGATACGGAGTTCCACGACAGCCACCATATCCTTCTGGTCCAGGGAAAACCCGGCCACGCGCCCGACGTCGAGCCCGACCATCTGGACCGGGTTGCCGACCCTCAAACCGGTTACTTTTTTGAACCTGGCGTAAAGCGGGTAGGTATCCTTCGCGAACAATCCGACATCACCCAGTTTCACCGCCATGTAGGCGATGCAAAGGATGCCGGCCGCCATGAAGATGCCCACCACGGTTTCCTTGGCATATCTTTTCATTTCGCCTTCGCCTCCCTGAGATCGCAGCTCAAACGGGCGATTTCCTTCTGTTTGAATTCCGCCACGCTGACCACGGAATCGATTTCAACCTGGGGTTTGCCCAATGCCAGGCCGCATCGGACGGAAAATTCGAAGCATTCGGGAACGGTCGCCGAGCGCTTTCGTACCTTTTCCATGATCTCCCGCATGCCGCTTTCCTCGAGCTCCTCGATGAAACCCTCGACCATGCGCTCCGCTTCCTCGAGCTGGACGTGCGGCAGGAGCGTGGCGAACTGGTCGATGCCGTAACGGGTGGAGATGCCTCCCTCTCGTCCGAAAAACCGGTTGAGACAGGCGCCGAGACCCCGGATCAATTCCTGGGCGGGGGTGTGGCCGATCCGCGCGATGATGGCATCCAGATCGGCGATGGTGAACACCGCGACGGCGAAGGTATCCAGCGGGTTGTCCCGGTGCAGGTCGACCTGGTACCGAAGGCGGAAATGCCGTTTGGAATAGAAGCCGGTCAGCCCCTGTTCGAGCGTTTCCAGGCTTTGGATGAATTCGTCCCGGAAGGGGTGTTCGAAGGATTCCAGGGCTTCCGGGGTTCCCTGAAAAGCGATCCTTCCCTCGTGGAGCGCCACGATCCGGTTGGAGATGAAATAGATGTCCGGAATGTCGTGGCTGACCAGGACGGCCGTGAAACCCAGCCGGCGCTGATATTCGGAAATCATGCTCAGTATGGCGTTCTTGCGGATCGGGTCCTGACCGGTGGTGGGTTCGTCGAAGAGGATGATCTCCGGATCGGTGACCAGCGCCCGGGCCAGCGCCACGCGTTTCTGCATGCCCCCTGAAAGCTCGGCGGGATACCGGTGGGGCGCCTCCGTCAACTCCGTCTGCTCGATTCTCGCCATCACTCTTTTTTCGATTTCCGAGCGGCTGAGACGGGTATTGAATTTCAGCGGCATGGCGACGTTGTCGAACACGGTCAGGGAATCGAACAGGGCGTTGTTCTGGAACATGTAGGAGATGCGGGAAAGGTACCGGTCCCGCTCCGCCCGTGTCATCTCGTTCACGGGTCTGCCGTCGATGAGAATCACCCCGCGATCGGGTTTGAGGAGTCCGATGACGTGCTTGAGCAGCACGCTCTTACCGGTGCCGCTCTTGCCGATGATGGTGGTCACCTCACCCTTGTAGATCTCCAGGTTGATGCCGTCCAGAACGACATTCGAATCGAAGGCCTTTACGACGTCCCTGAATTCGATGAGGGGTTTTTGCGTCGCCATCTCGATGCCCCGTTCCCTGTCCCGCATTTCCGAATGAAACCACTCAACGCCCCCGGTCAGACCCGGGTGCGGATGCCTCGTCGTCAGAGGATGAACGAGGTGACAATGTAATCCGAAATCAGCACAAAAACGCAGCTGAGCACCACGGCGGAGGTCGTGGACTGGCTCACGCCCTTGGCGCCTTTGGCTTCCGTCTGAAGGTGCGTGAAAAACCCCTGGTAGCAGCAGATGGTGGAAACGATCACCGCGAACACCAGGGATTTGACAAATCCTCCGGTGACGTCCTTCATGTCCACGCTCGATGTCACGCGAAACCAAAAGGAACCCGGGTCCGCGGCCGCCAGGATCACCCCGGAGACGTATCCACCAAAGATACCGACCAGATCGAAAAACGCGGTGAGAACCGGAAAGCTCAGGATGGATGCCGCAATGCGCGGACTCACCAGATATCCCAATGGATCGATCCGCATTGTCACGAGGGCGTCGATCTGCTCGGAGATGCGCAGAATGCCGATTTCCGCGGTCATGGCCGATCCGGCGCGGGCGATGATCATGATGGCGGTCATGACGGGCCCGAGTTCCCGGACCAGCGAAAGGGCCACGGCCGAACCGAGCGCTCCCACAGAGCCGAATTTCACCAGCGTGTAGTAGAGCTGGAGGCCCATCACCATGCCGGTGAACAATGCCACCAGCGACACGATGGAAAACGTCTTTACACCGATGAAGTAAACCTGATGGACGATGGCGGCCGCATACCGGGGCCGGAAAATAAGAATGAAGGACCTGAAAAAAAAGATCGCGGCCGCACCGAGATGATCGATCCACCCGGCTCCCGTGCGGCCCAATGCCAACAGGGGGCGAATGACCGGCGGCACGGCCTCTCCGCTATTGTTTCCCACCATCGTTTCCTGCCTTCCCGTTCCGTGCCTGCGTGTCCGCCGGCGGACGTGGAGGTGCCGGCGGTTGGTTCATCAACTGCCTGTAGAGAGATGCGGATGGAAAGTCAAGCGCAAGCCGGTTCAGCCGCTGACGGCATCGGCGGGATAGCTGCCGAGCAGCTTCATTCCCACGCTCAGTTTGCCGATCTTTTCCAGGACCGCCGAGATCCGGGGGTCGTGATGGGACCCCTCGAAATCGAGAAAAAAGCTGTAGTTTCCGGGATCGGTACGCAACGGCATGGATGCGATCCGCGTCAGGTTGATCCCCGCCTCGGCAAACAGCCTCAGGGCGTCGTAGAGCGCTCCCGCCTCGTGGCGCACGGCGAAAATGATGGATGTCTTCTCTCCCGGCCGGCTCGAAGCCTCCCGGGACAGGAGCAGAAACCGGGTCGAGTTGGACGATCCGTCCTCGATGCCCTCCTTGATCACCTCCAGGTCGTAAAGGTCCGCGCACAACCGGCTCGCAACGGCCGCGGCCGCCTTGGGGTTCTCCCGCGCCAGCATCTTGGCGGCGCCTGCCGTGTCATAGTACGGGCGGGGCTCCAGTTTGTTCCGCATGAGAAACCCCCGGCATTGGGCAAGCGCCTGGGGGTGGGAGTAGACGACACGGATTTCACGGTAATCGGTTCCCCTCGGCGCGAGGAGGCAATGCCGAACCGGCACGTTGACTTCGCCGACAACCTTCAATTCGGTCGTGGTCAGCAGATCGTTGACCTGGGTGACGGCGCCTTCCAGGGAGTTCTCGACGGGCACGACCCCAAGGTCGAGATAACCCTCTTCGACCCCCCTGAAAACATCCACGAATTCGAGGCAGGGGATGTAGGCCCCCTCCGGTACGAGCCGCCTTGCGGCCACTTCGCCGTAAGCGCCGTGTTCGCCCTGGAATGCGGCCAGCGGACGGTCCTCCTCCTGCAGCCGCTTGCTCTCCTGAATGATGGTCTCGAGCAGTTGGCTGGCGAAGGACCGCTCGACGAGGTCCAGGTTGAGCCGCGCGGCGCGGGCGAGCAGGTCCTCCTCGCGCTCCGGGTCGGTCACGCTGGTCTTGAATTTCCTGGATCTGAGGGCCAGGCCCATACGTTCCTGAAGCAGAACCAGCAGTTCCCGGTCGATCCTGTCGATTTTGCTGCGAATCTCATCGAGTTTCATGGGGCCTCCTCAGTTGTCGGTTGCAGGTGTGCAGGCGATGACGGCAGTTGTTCCATAAATGCACGCAGTGGCCGAAGCCGGGCCATGAGATCCTCGAACATATCCGGCGTGAGGGCCTGATCCGCGTCGCACAGGGCGGCCTGGGGGTCGTAGTGGACTTCGATGAGCAGCCCGTCCGCGCCGGCCGCCACCGACGCCAGGCTCATGGGGCCGATGAGGCTGAGCCGCCCCGTGCTGTGGGTGGGATCGATGACGATCGGAAGATGGGTCAGCTCCCGGATGGCCGGAACGGCACTCAGGTCCAGCGTGTTCCGCGTGTAGTTCTCGAAGGTGCGGATGCCCCGCTCGCAGAGGATGACGTTGGGATTGCCCTCGCTGAGGATGTACTCCGCGCAGTTCAGCCACTCCTCCAGCGTCGAAAACATGCCCCGCTTGAGGAGGACCGGCCGCTGCGCCTTTCCCACCTCCTTGAGCAGGGAAAAATTCTGCATGTTGCGGGTCCCGATCTGGAGAACGTCGGCGAACTCGGCCACCCAGGAAACGTCGCGGGGATCGAGGACCTCCGTCACGATGGGCAGTCCGGTTTCCTCGCCGGCGCGGTGCAGGATTTTCAGCCCCTCGAGCCCCAGTCCCTGGAAGGAGTAGGGCGATGTCCGAGGTTTGAACGCCCCGCCGCGCAGCATATCGGCCCCGGCCGCCCTGACGGCCCGGGCGGTCTCGATCGTCTGCGTTTCGCTTTCCACGCTGCAGGGACCGGCCATCACGACGAAATCCCGGCCGAATGCCACCGGGCCCACCCGGATGACGGTCCGGGCCATGGCATGGCGGGAAGCCAGCTTGAGATTCTTCATTTCATCCCCTCCTCCGTATCGCATGGGTGGCCCGTACCGCAAATGCGTTCGGGCCGTGATTCACGTCATGGACGCCCGCGTCCGCAGAACACCGCGTCCGACCGTGTGTATATCGGTGCCGCCCCTTCCCCTCCGTGTCACCGGGAATGGCATCAAAAAAGCCCCGGGCATTTTCGCCCCGGGGCTCGTCAAAAAAAACCCCCGGGTGGATTCTGAAGTCCACCCGGGGTGTCAGTTTGTCTGCGCTACACGACCGGATGGACGCTTCTAAAGCCGAAGAAGCGTCCGAAGAAACCGTCTGCCGTCTGGATCGAGTTGATTGTCATCCTGATGACCGTCATGCGCTTTGGGTTCCGTTCATCCGTCCTCCGGTACTAGCACACACGTCTCGATCGGTGTCAACCTGTTTTTTCAAGCCGCACCACGCACCGACAGAACCACCGTCGCCTGCCCGAGGTTGATGAAGCAAGGCCCTACAGGTAGGGCGGGCGCCCACCGGAAAACAGCAGCCGCTGATAGGTGCGATCGTCGTTGAGAAGGTGTTGCCGCACGTATTCGCGGACATACCGAGGCACCTGGCTCTGCTTCAGATAACGCTTGAAGTCCTCTTCAACCTTTCTTCGTGAAAAATTCCACACCTCTCCCGCCCGCGTGAACAACTCGTAGACACTGATGCCGCACGCAAAGGCAAGGTCGGACAACTGGCGTTCGTCGCCTGCGTCATCCAGAGGCGTAAGCTTCCGTTCGAGGATGATTTTGACCGCCGCGTAGGCCGCAGCCAGACCAATGAACAACAAGGCATCCAGCATGGGGTCGATTCCATCGTTCGGGTTCTGCCGGTTGCGCAAATTTGCGTGGGGTTGAAAACGGAAGTGTGATTCGAATCGAAAAAAAACCGCACTGCGAGGCTGCTGCAAGTTGATGGGCCCAACGCCGGGTTCACGCATGTGGCATCGGTGACATCTTTATTGTTTAACATCAGCCGTGACGGGTCCGGTGTCAAGTCGGGGGCGATACGCGGGCCGGAAGGAACCGATGGTCTCGCAAGCCCGTCATTCGACTTCGGCCAGGCCGGTGACCGGCCCGCCCTTGCTGACCGCCACACCATCCTTTCCTCCCGCTTTCACACGGAACATGGCCTGATCGGCAAGGGCCAGCAGAAGGGTTCGGTTGTCCCCGTCTTCCGGGCAGGACGCCACCCCGAAGCTCGCCGACAATTTGACATGGTGGCCCGCGGCGGCCAGATAGGTCGATGCCTTCATTCTCGCCTTGACCCGTTCGGCCAGCTTCCTCGCCTGGGGCTTTCGAAGACCCGGAAGCACCATGACGAACTCGTCTCCGCCGTAGGCCACTCCGAATGCGGGCGGCTGAAGACAGTCCCGGATGGTTCCGGCCACCTCCTGCAGGGCCCGGCTGCCGTTCAGATGGCCGTAACGGTCCACCGTCTGTTTGAAGTTGTCCATGTCCATGAAAACCAGGGAGAAGGGAGTCCCTTCGGTCCGGCTCTCGAAGGTCAGTGTATCCAATGCCGCATACAGATGCCGGGTGTTGTATAACCCGGTGAGGCTGTCCTTGAGGGAAAGCTGACGATAGCGCTCCTCGCTTTTTCGCAGTTCCTCCTGGGCTTCCTTGAGGTCGGACAGGTCGGTGAAGAAGCTGACGTAGCCATGGATGCGTCCTCCGTCCTCCCTGAAGGTGCTTCGATTCACCAGTATGGGAAGGGTACCCCCGGAACGGGTGGCAAATCGCGCCTCGAAGGTCAAATGATTGGGGCTGGCCGAGAAGACCTCGACGCTTCCCTTGACCAGGAAGGCCTGAGTTCGTTTGCCGACAATGTCCTCCCTAGGATAGCCCAGCATTCGGACAAGCGAACGGCTGATCGCGTTGATTACCTGCCGGGCGTCCATCAGCGCCAGACCTTCCGGAGCGTCGTCGAAAACGAGATGATAGCGTTCGACATGTCCCCGCAGTTCGGTAATGGCGGCCTCCAGCGATGCCATTCGTCGGACGACGGCCCTCATTTGGTTCTGGATCGATTTCTGCGATGGTTTTTCCATCACGGATCACACCATTTCTGGATGGCCAGTCATTGGAAACGCGCCGGCCTCCGGGCCCGAACGGGAGGGGTGAACTAAAGTATTTCAGCAGATATGGCCGATATTCCATTCGAGTACTCCCGCTCCGATCGAAAGGATATCTCTGCGCCATGTTGCCGGTTGAAGACTTGATCAATTGCAGGGGGCTTCTGGCCTTGAATAGGAGCAATCGATCACTACTGGAGAAGAGCAGCCTGATCGACGGTACTCAGTGGACGATCGACTTCAGCTTTGATCAGATCAAGAAGCTGGCTCAGTATATGGGCGTCTTCGAGGTGGGACCCCGCACCGTACTCTTCCCCGAAAACGAGAAGCAGGCTTACCTCGTCCTCATCGCCAAGGGACGGGTCGACGTGGTCAAGTTCGACTCTTCCCGCCTTCCCAAGAAAATCACCACCCTGGGACCGGGTAAAACCATCGGAGAGATGAGCCTCATCGACGGCGAACCCCGATCGGCGGCAGCGGTCACGGCAACCGATGCCACTCTGCTCGTCATGACGGCCGACGACTTCGACCGTCTCAACAGGGACCTGCCGGGTATCGGCATCCTTCTGGTGCTCAAGATCGCCAAGCAGATGAGTCAGTATCTGCGCCAGACCAGCGGGCGTTTGATCGATCATCTGGGCGCCTGACCCGGCGCCCCGTCACGTGCACCCCGTCGCCCGGCTTCCTGCATTTCGCAACCGCCTTCCAGCACTGCGGCTACTTGCATGAACAAGACCTCCAACTCGGCTTCCGCGTCTGCGATCATCTCCTCGGACCGAAAAGCGGACTCGAGTTCCCTGAAGATCGTTTCATAACGGGAAGACGAGAAATGGCCGGCGTGCAACTCGACTTCGGGCCGGGGATATTCCCCGTTCTCGAAAAAATAATTGCAGGGCCCGAACGCATCCTTTCGACGGTAGGGCCAGCCGATTTTAAGGGCGGCAAATGATCGAAGCAGCCGCGCGGCCGTCGTGCCGGAGGCAAAATCCTTCGCTATGACCGGACGTCCGATGCGAGCTTCGATTTCATCGAAAAAGGCGGTCAGCAGGGCCCGTTCGGTAACGATCAGGCCGTAGAGATACCAGTGGTCGAAAGCCTGCCGGAGGGCCATGAGCCACCTCGGGTGAAGCAGCCGGACGCTCGGACAGAAATAAGAGCGACAGGCCAATCCGCCGTAGTAGCTCAGGCCGCGCCAATCGACGCCGTCGTTTCCTTGCGCTTCAGGGTGGAGAAGGCATCCCACCCGCTGCCCTTTCTCCCCCACCAGGCCCAGGAAGGCGCAGTGGTGAAACTGCGGGAACGGACGGTCCTCGGGTGTCCAGCCTTCGATCCGCATCCGAAAGTCGTCGATACCGTCGATGGTGCGGGGAACGCCGGCAAAGGCCTCCGTGCGTTCCCGCAGCATGGATTCGAGCCGGGTTTCGGAAGGCTCCGCTGTGTTGTAGAGCCCGCAACAGGCACCGCAGGATACGCCTTCGCCCACCTGGCAGAGGTACACGCTATCGACGGCCTCGCCGTCCCCGGCAGATGGTGGTTCCTGGAAGTTTTCCGGCACCGTCGCGGACGCCTGGGAGGCAACACCGGCCTGGATTCCACGGGTCATTGAAAATACCTTCGCGCCCCCACGAAACGCGACGAATAATAGCGATTGTCAAGCGACGACGTCCGTATGTTGCGCCCCTTCCCGGGCGCATGAATGAAGCGTCTGTCCCCGCTGTAAATGCCGACATGAGAGATCTGGCGGGCTCGGGTGGTCCTGAAGAATACCAGATCCCCTTTCTGGAGCGACGCAACATCCACCGGAGTGCCCGCCTGGAACTGGGAGGCGGCCGTTCGCGGAAGGTCCATGCCGTGAAGCCGATAGACGGTCATGGTCAGACCGCTGCAGTCGAATCCGGTTTTCACGGAGGCCCCCCCCCAACGGTAGGGGAGGCCGATGTATCGGAGGGCGGTTTGAACGATCTTTTCCTTTACCTCCGGCGTCCGGTCCTCGACATCGTCGTTCGGGTGGACGATGTAATAGTCGTCGATCAGACCTCCGGTCTGGAGTTCCCCCGCGCGCCGCCGGGCGGATTCCCTAGTGTCGAAGCGCTCCAGGCGAACCTTGAACAGCCGGTCATCGTCCACGAAATAGTAGGCATCGAGGCCGAAGGTCTCAAGATAGTCGGCATAAGCCGACGCCCCTTCCGTCGTGGAAAAGGCCCCGACCTGGATGGTGTATTGAATTGGGGCAAGGCGGACCGGTCCGTATTGCGGCAATTCGGCCGACGGCGGGGCTGACGGTGTGGCCGCCGGCCGGCCAGCGCAACCGGCTCCCGCGATCATCAACAGTGTCATCGTCAGTTTCAGAAGTCGGATCAGCATAGAAGATGTGTCCATCGGGAAATGGGCAGCGGGCAAGGATCTTCTGACGCTCAATTTCCGGCGGGAGGGGTGAAAGCCCCGCCGGCGCATCGATACGGGCTTTTCCGAAGGTATGACGATCCTAACAGTTGCCAGCGTCTTCGGTAAAGTGAAAACTGAATCTTCAGGCGCCTATGTCCCTCGTCTTGTAGAATTCGATGTCAGGCCACTGTTCCATACAGCGGGACAACCGCCAATCGTTGGCAGCCAGATAGGCCGGGCTTCCCTCGGCGTCAACGGCCATGTTCATGACGTTCTGCTTCTGAAACTCGCCCATCCGCTTCGGGTCGTCGCAGCCGATCCAGCGGGCCACGTTGAAATCCACCGCCTCGTAAACAGCGTCGACGCCGTATTCGGCCTTCAGCCGCGCCATGGTCACGTCGAACTGAAGGACGCCCACGGCGCCCAGAATGAAGTCGCTGCCCGTCACCGGCCGGAAAACCTGGACGGCGCCCTCCTCGGCGAGCTGGGTAAGGCCCTTTTGAAGCTGCTTGATCTTCATCGGGTTGGTGAGGCGCACCCTGCGGAAGTGTTCGGGCGCGAAATTGGGAATGCCGATGAACTGAAGCTTTTCCTTCTCGCTGAACGTATCTCCGATCTTGATGGTTCCGTGGTTGTGAATACCGATGATATCCCCTGGATAGGCCTCTTCCACGTTCTCCCGATCCTGGGCCATGAAGATGGTGGCATTGGCGAACGTGACTTCCTTTCCGATCCGGTGGTGAACGACCTTCATGCCCCGTGTGAACTTCCCCGAGCAGATACGAATGAACGCGATACGGTCCCGGTGGGCGGGGTTCATGTTCGCCTGGATTTTGAAGGCAAATCCTGAAAACGTCGGCTCGTAGGGGGAGACATCCCGGGAGAGGGCCTTGCGCAAGCCCGGTTGAGGGGCCATCTCCACGAAGGCGTCCAGCATTTCCCGGACACCGAAGTTGTTGATGGCGCTTCCGAAAAAAACAGGCGTCTGGCTGCCGTTGAGGAAGTGGGACAGTTCGAAGGGTTCCGCCGCCCCTTCCAGCAGGTCGATATCCTCCCGGAGCCGGTCGGCCTGGCTCCCCAGCAGTTCGTCCAGCGAGGGGTCGGCGAGATTCTCGATGATGACGCCGTCGTCCATCCGCCGCTCCTGCCCGGGGGCGAAGAGGCGGAGCCGGTGATGGTATCGATTGTAGACTCCCTTGAATCTTTTGCCCATGCCGATCGGCCAGGACAGGGGCGTGCATTCGATCTGCAGCTTGTCTTCGATCTCGTGGAGGAGGTTCAGGGGCGGCAGCCCCTCCCGGTCGAGTTTGTTGATGAAGGTGATGATGGGCGTGTTGCGCATCCGGCAGACCTCCATGAGCTTTTCGGTCTGCGGCTCGACCCCTTTCGCGCTGTCGATCACCATGAGGGCGCTGTCGACCGCCGTCAGCACCCGGTAGGTGTCTTCCGAGAAATCCTGGTGGCCCGGTGTATCGAGAAGGTTGATCTCGAAATCCCGGTAATTGAACTTCATCACCGACGTGGTGACCGAAATGCCTCTTTCCTTCTCGATCGACATCCAGTCGCTGGTGGCGTGACGGGCAGCTTTTCTGGCCTTTACGGCCCCTGCCTGCTGGATGGCGCCTCCGAAAAGGAGAATCTTCTCCGTCAGCGTGGTCTTGCCCGCATCCGGGTGGCTGATGATTCCGAAGGTCCGCCTGCGGTCGACTTCCTTATGGTGGGTCTTGTCCATTGCGATTCTGCTGATCCATGCCCTGCGAAATGGGGTTGTGTCCGGGCCGGCGGGCACCTGTCGATTCCAAAGTGGCCGGGACCTGAACGATCGAAAATTTGTGAAAGTAACAGCAGCTTCGAGAAATGTAAAGAAATAGGCCGCGATCGCTCCCCCACGACATGCGGCAACCGTTGCCGCAACCGGATCCGACCCGCATTCCCATGACCTGCGATCCGGCAAGACCGCTATCGTCGATTACTTGAAAAAAAAGCTTGATTAAATCCCAGGATCGCGTATAGTGACCGTAATCACTAAAGGCCTGCCCGCAGTTGGCGGGCCGGTTTCGTTCTGCAGGACGTTCCATTTGCAAAAGTGGCAGCCTCCAGTCTGGGACCCTGAGAACTTTTGTAGAAAGGAGGAAGTCAACATGGCAGATGGAATCGTAAAATGGTTCAACGACAGCAAAGGCTATGGTTTCATTGAGCAGGAAAATGGACCGGACGTGTTTGTTCACCACTCGGGAATCAACGCAGCCGGCTTCAAATCCCTCAATGAAGGCGACCACGTGACCTTTGATCTTCAGCAGGGCCCCAAGGGGCCTTCGGCCGTCAATGTCACCGTGAAGTAATAGCCGACTCAGTCCCCCATGGACACTGCGGGAATCTCTCCCGCAGTGTCCTTTTTTTTTGGTTTTTCTCAATTTGGAACGAAGGGGCGATTTCGCTGTCGTGTTTTTGCACTTCACTCGAAAAATCTATCCCTTGGTCCCTTCTCATTTAAAGATCCCCTCTCCACCCGCATTCGGAATCTCCCATCGCGGACTGCCTTGGAAACAGGCCGGCCAATACGGTACCGGTTCGTGCCAAATCTTCCCTTTCCGATCGGAAAGGTGCGCCGGAATTGAAACCGGGGCCGGGACGCCTTATAATAACCATTTGAATGACGGCATAACGACACGGGAGAAAACGATGGCCAAACCGAAGCATGTAATGGAAATTTTTCAACTCCTCGACAAATCCAACTGCCGGGACTGCGGATTCAAAACCTGCCTGGCATTTGCAGGGGCCGTATATAAGGGTGGGCGCTCCGTTGCCGACTGCCCGAAGCTCGATCGTGAAACCATTGAAAAATACGATGCGGGATCGGAGGAGGCATCCCCCGTGGAGCAGAGCTATGAAGCCTTCCTTGCCCAGGTGAGATCGGAGATCGCCGAACTCGATCTTTCCGCCGCCGCGGAACGGACCGGCGGCAGCTTCGCCGACGGACGGCTCACGATCAAAGTGCTCGGAAAGAACGTAACCGTGGACGGCGGCGGCAAGCTCCACCTGGAAATCCATGCCAATCCGTGGCTTGCGGTGCCCTTTTGCAACTACGTTCTCTACGGAAAGGGCCTGAGCCCATCAGGGAACTGGATGTCCTACCGCGAGTTGAAAGGCGGCCTGGACCGGTATCCGCTTTTCCAGAAACGCTGCGAGGAGGGCATGAAAAACGTTGCGGACCGCTACCCGGACCTTTTCGACGACATGGTCCACCTTTTCTCAGGTCGACAGGTGGACGAACAGTTCGAGTCCGACATTTCGGTCGTTCTCCACCCGCTGCCCAAGATCCCGATCATGATCTGCTACTGGCTGCCCGAGGAGGGAATCGACTCCAGCCTCAACATATTCTTCGACGAGACCGCCGCCGACAACCTCGGCATCGACGCCGTCTTCACACTGGGCGCAGGATTGACCCAGATGTTCGAAAAACTGGCGCAACGCCACGGCACCATGGCATCCGGCGCTTCGTCCGGCAGCCGCTCATGAAGCTGAGCCCCAGCCAGTTCGATCGGATCGTGCAGTCGGCCATCGAGCGCATCCCGGAGCGCTTCCGGGAGGCGATGGACAACCTGCTCGTTTCGGTCGAAAAACGCCCTTCCCGAGAACTGCTGAAGGAGATGGGGATTCCTCCCGGAGAGACGCTTTTCGGTGTGTTCGAGGGCGTCCCGCTGCCCGAGCGTTCCTTTTTCGAACCGCCGCTCTATCCCGACCGGATCGTGATTTTCCAGGAACCCCTCCAGAATGAATGCGCCTCCCTGGAGGAGCTCGAATCGGAAATCGAAATCACCGTCGTCCACGAGGTGGCCCATTATCTTGGGATGAGCGAATCGGATCTCGAAGAGATGGGGTATGGATGAAGGCGTCGGCCGGCGCGGACGCTCCGACCACCGCCCGGTGCTCACGTGTGGGGCCAGGGGCTGTCTTCCGACGCCTCCACGAAGTAGCAGAAACGATTCCACTCCATTTCGCGGTTCGAGACGGGACAGCGCAGGGTGACCTTTCGTTCGCTGACGCCGATCACCTCCCAGTCGCCGTACCGAGGTCCCGATTCGATGAAAATCCGCTGTCCCACCTCGAACGGGTACGGCCGAAAAATCAATACCGGCTTCTTATCCACCCTACGCCTCCTGAAACTCCAGCTGCGGCATCACCGTCATCGCTGCGCGGAAATAAACTCAAGGCAGTGCCCATCCCGAATATGTCGTTCAGGCACAAGCGTTTCCCTATCCGGAAAGAAATGAACCCACGACGCCGTTGCAATCGGCCGGTTCCATCACCATTCTGATGGCGACCCGGATCGGTGTCAATGGCGGCAGTTGAAAAGGAATGGGGGGGGCTGCCTGGCGTTTCGAAAGGTTACGCAGGGTTACCGGATGCTCCGGTACCCTTGCCGAAGGCCGTTCCGTGAAAAAACGATCTGCCACAATTCGTTCCGCCTGGCCCGGAAGCCGCCGGCGCTGGCCATCAGATAATAGTGCCACATTCGAAAGAAGCGCCCATCGTAGGCAGCCTCGAGACCGTCCCAGCCGTCGGTGAAATTCCGATGCCACGCCATGAGCGTGCGGTCATAATCGGGTCCGAAACTGTGCCAGTCCTCCAGAACGAAGATGCCCTCCGCAGCGGTGGCGATCTGCCGGGAGGACGGCAGCATTGAATTGGGAAAAATGTATTTGCTGATCCAGGGATCGCAGGAACGCACCGATTCGTTGTTCCCGATGGTCTGGAGCAGGAACAGCCCATCCGGTGCGAGGCAGCGCCGGACCTGCCGCATGAAGGTACGATAATGGGATGCTCCCACATGCTCGAACATTCCCACGGACACCACGCGGTCGTAAACCGCTTCCAGGTCGCGGTAGTCCTTCAGTTCGATGGTCACGGGCAGGCCATCACAAAGCCGGCGCGCCAGGTCCACCTGTTCCGCGGAAACCGTGATGCCGAGCACTTCGACGCCGTAATGTCTTGCGGCATATTCCGCCAGGGCGCCCCACCCGCACCCGATGTCCAGCAGCCTCATGCCGGGTTGAAGATCGAGCTTGCGGCAGATGAGTTCCAGCTTGGCCTCCTGGGCCTCGTCGAGGGATCCGGCGTCTTTCCAGTAGGCGCAGGAGTAAGCCATCCATCGACCCAGCATCGCGGAAAACAGGTCGTTGCCGATGTCGTAGTGGTGCTTTCCGATTTCATAAGCCCTCGACCGGCCGGGCGAAGCGGTCAGCGCCGCTCTGGCGCAATACCACAGGGTCCGTGGCGACCGGCGCACCTTTTGGTCCAGCCTGCTCTGGAGAATGCGGTCGAAAAAGCCGTCCAGCGCTTCGCAGTCCCACCAACCGTCCATGTAGCTTTCGCCGAGGGCGAGGGACCCCCCGGACAGGATGCGGTCGAATAAATCGGAATCGTGGACGCGGATATCCCACGGGCGCTCGCCGTCGAGCCGAACGCCCGCGGGCTCCAGAAGGTCCTGAACAACGGAACGGGACGATGTCGTCTTCATGGGAGCCTCCTTGGGTGGCATCATAAAGATCGAAAACGCCGCTGACCGCAGGGATTCGGCCCGGCGGAAAGCCGCGGAAATATCATCACCGTTGGGATGCGGATTTTTTTGGTTTCGGCCGTCGCTACCGCACCCAGAGGACGGGCGACGCGCGTTCAGCCGGTATCGGAGTCGCGTCAGCAGTATCGGGAACTCAGCGGATCGCTTGTGCAGGGTTGCTGTTAATGGAATAAATCCCGATACCCTCGCCTGTCAACCCGATTCCGACCATCGAAGGCCATCGAATCGGCGCGAACGACCGTCTGGCGCGGTATCGGGAACAAACCCGCGATGCAAACAGGGAGATCATCATGCTCACCCAGGACGACATCATATACTTCGTCATAACGGACCGGTTCTTTGACGGCGAGACCGCCAACAACGCCGGTGTGGACAAAGCTCATCCCGCCCGCTACCACGGCGGAGACTTCGAGGGAATCATCCGCAAGATCCCCTATCTGAAGGAGCTGGGTGTCACCGCCTTGTGGATCACGCCCGTGTATCTGAGCGTCGGGCGTGTCGGGGACGGAGCGGACGGTTACCACGGCTACTGGGCGCTCGACTTCGAAAAAATCGATCCGCACCTTTGCAGCCGGTCCAATTCCGGGGCCTGCGATGCCAGGTCCGCTCTGAAAACCCTGTGCGAGAGGCTCCACGACCACGACCTCAAGCTGATCCTCGACATGGTCGTCAATCACACCGGCTACCACAACGATGTCTATCGCGCCTATCCCGGCGCGCTTCCGGACACTTGGTTCAACCGGGGCGGCAGCGGGGACGTCGAAGGGGAGCTGGCCGGACTGCCCGACTTCGACCATGACCAGGCCGATGTCAGGGATTTTTTCGTCAACAACATCCTCGACTGGATCGAGGAATCGGGCATCGACGCCATCCGGATGGACACGGTGAAACACGTCGAGGACGCCTTCTGGTATTACTTCAAGGCGTACGTCAAGGGGAAACACCGCCACGTCACCCTGATCGGCGAGGTGCTCGACGAGGCAAGCATCCCCACCATCGCCCGCTACCAGACCCATCACGACTTCGACACCCTGTTCGATTTCCCCTTGCGAACCGCCGTCATGGAAACACTGGTGCGGGGCGCTCCCATGACCCGCCTGGCCAGAAAAAGGCTCTCCAGCTCCGAGCCGCCCGGAATCCTGGACCTCGACACGCGATTCTACGCCAACGCCAACCGGCTTGTGACGCTGCTGGACAACCACGACCTGCGCGCCCGCATCAAGACGGAAATCCTGGATGCCCACGGGCACTGGGACCGCCAAAGGGGCAACCGGATACTCAAGCTCTGTCTTGCCTTCCTGTTCACGACCCGGGGCATTCCTCAGCTCTACTATGGAACCGAAATCGGCATGGAAGGACGCGCCGATCCGGACAACCGAAGGGACATGCGGTGGGAGGTCTTCGATCCGGACTTCACACCGGAGCCGGGCGACGCCGAATACCGGGACGCCCAGGAGATCTTCGAACACACCCGCGCCCTGATCGGAATCCGACGGGAAAACGAGGCGCTTCGCTTCGGGTATCTCTTCACGCTGTATGTGGACCACTTCATTTACGCCTACATGCGCTCGTTCAGGGACAACACCCTGATCGCCGTCATCAACAACGGTCTGGCGCCCATGCCGGTCCCCCTGTACATCGAGATCGACCGGAACCCCAACATCCCCTCCCGAATCCGCACGAGCCTGGCGGCGGGTTCGCTCCGAAACCTGCTCCGGCCGGAACAGGTCGTTCATTGCCGGGACGGGCGGATCGAAGTCCGACTGGAAGGCAAGGAGGTGGCGATATTCAAGCACTTGCCGTCATGAGCCGATGCCTGCCAGGCAGCAAATTCACTCTGACGGAATTCGGCCACCGAGCGGCCAATTCCCGCCCGTTCGGTTCTATCGGAATTGACCGGCGGCCGTACGGCCCTATTTTTAATGTACTTCTCCAATTTGACCTGAGAGGAGGGTCAGCTTCCCCCCGACACTGCTGGAGAAGAGCCATTCCAGGAAAGTGTCGAATCGGAACCGAGAAAGGGAGATCCATGAGAATCGATGAGTATGCTTCCGGAAGCCACATCCGGATTGCCGGGAAAACCTACCGGCAGGATCTCAAGATCGTCAATGACGAGGTCAAGGACGACTGGTGGCGAAAGGACGGACACCGGCTCGACCCGAGGGACATCGAGGACATTCTCGATGCCCGGCCGAAGGCGCTCGTCATCGGAACGGGATATGCGGAAGGCATGCGGGTGCCGCAAACGACGATGTCGGCGATTTCCGCCCTCGGCATCCGTGTCATCGCCGAACCGACGCCCAAGGCGGTCCAGACCTTCAACCGCCTGACGAAAACCGGCGATACGGTTGCCGGCGCATTTCACCTGACCTGCTGAACGGGAACCACCGGCAAGACGCCTGCCGGCCGTCATTCGTGCGGCCGGACTCTTCCCTCTCAAAGAGACGCGAAATAAGACAACATCCGCTCCCGCATCGCCACATCCGGAAGCCGGCCGAAGCCGGCCTGCATGTTGTCCTTCATGTGGTGGATCCTGGATGTGGCCGGAATCACGCAGGTTACCGCCGGGTGGGACACGACGAATTTCAGGAAAAACTGCCCCCATGAGCTGCAGTCGAACTCGTCGCTCCATTCCGGCAGCGGCGTTCCCTTGACCCTGCGAAACAGGTCTCCTCTCTGAAACGGGCGGTTGATGAGAGTGGCGATGCCCCGGTCGGCGGCAAGCGGCAGGAGACGCGCCTCGACCGCGCGGTCCTCGAGATTGTAGGAAAACTGGACGAAATCGAAGTCCTCGGTTTGCAGGATCCGTTCGAGCGCGTCGTGGTAGCGGCCATGGGAGGTCGTGATGCCGATATAGCGAATCCGGCCTTCCTGCTTCCATTCCTTCAGCACCGGAAGGTGGGTTTTCCAATCGCGCAGATTGTGAATCTGCATCAGGTCCATGACGTCGACCGCCATCCGCTGCATCGATTGCCGCATCTGCTCGACGCCGCTCTCCCGGCCGTCAGTCCACACCTTGGTGGCGGCAAACACCGCATCCTGGTTTCCCGTGGCCCTGAGCAGGTCCCCGACAACGGATTCCGACCGGCCGTACATGGGCGAGGAATCGATCACGGTACCGCCGCCCTCGAAGAACGCCCGGAGCACTTCGCCCAGCCCGGCCTTGACCGCCGGGTCATCCCGCACATCGAAGGTTCTCGACGTGCCCATGCCGATGACGGGCAGGCGCTCCCCGGATGAGGGAACACGGTGCCGGACAGGCGTGCGGTCTTCCCCTGGAAGCCCCTTGGGCGCCAGCATCATGCCCGCGGCAAGGGCTCCGGTTTTCACGATAAAGGTTCGACGGGTCATCGAATGGTGCCAGTATCTCATGAGGTCGTCCTCCTTGCTGTGCGATCCCCTGCCCCGGCCTCCGGCGAGGCGGCGGCGATTTTCTCCTGGCGCCTGCCCAGCCGATAGGAAATCCACGCCCAGGCGCCGGCCAGCGGCACGGCTGCGAACGATATGCCTGAGGCGGAGAGCCCCGCGGCCTGCATTCCGGCGTAAACCCAAGCGCTGAAGGCGTCCCCGCCGCGGTAGACCACCGTGTCGATGAAGTTCTTGGCCTTGTACTTCTCCTCCTTGCCGAGAACGACGTAGAGCATTTCACGCCCCGGTCGCATGACGGCGTAGTTGCCCGCGCGTCGCAGCACCTGCACGACCACGAGCACCCACAGCGTCGACAGGAAACCCAGCGCCAGAAATCCCGCCGCCAGCAGAACGGGAACCGCGGCAAGCGTCCAGCCGAGGCCGATCCGGTCGACGATCCGGCCCGTCAGAAAGACCTGGGTCGTCAGGCTCAGCGCGTTGACGGTGAAATCCATGCCGGCGAACAGGGCGGTCCGGTGGGCTGGATCGCTGAAATGCTCACGAACGATGTAGGCCTGCTGGAAATAGAGAAAGGTCGCCAACGTCGTAAACAGCAGCATCAACAGGCATATGCCGGCGAGGTAGGGGGATTGGAACACCATCCGCACCCCGGCCAGCACACTGCCGCCAAGCGCCTGGTCAGGACCGTCCGCGGCGCCGTCGCCGGCGGTGCGTGGTTCCGAGGATTCGGAAATGACGGATCTCCGCCAGGCGGTCAGCCGGTGAACGCACCAGACCGCCCAGCCGAGGAAGGCGGCCGAAACGAGCAGTAGGTTGGCCGGTCCCAGGTGCAGCACGAGAATGCCGGTGATCGCGGGCCCGACCAACGCCCCGGCGGTGCCGCCGGCGGCGATCACGCCAAAGAGCCGTTTGGCCTGGGCATGTGAGAAGATGTCCGCCATGAAGCTCCAGAAGATCGAGACGATGAAGAGATTGAACACGCTGGCCCAGATGAAAAAGGCGCGCGCCACGTAGGCATGGGTCAGATCGGATTTGAAGAGAATGAAAAACACGATCAGGTTGCCGATGAAAAAATAATAGACGGACGGCAGAAACTGGCGGGGCGCGTAGGAGCGGACCAGCCATCCGAAAAAAGGCACCACCGCGAGCATGGCGAGGAAGGTGCCGCTGAACATCCACTGGAGGTGTTCCACGCCGCCTGCGATTCCCATTTCGTCGCGCATCGGACGGACAATGTAGTATCCGCAAAGCAGGGCGAAGAAATAGGTGAAGGACCAGACGAGCGGCCGCCACTCTCCGCTTTCGACCGCCATCAGGCGGGTCCATCGGGAACGGCGGCGGGACGCTGTCGACGGTCCGGATGAAGATGCATTCGACAAGGGGCCCCCTTGTTTGTCGAGCCTAGGTGCCGATTTGTGCTTGGTGCGGTCAGCCCCGGAAAGTCCCCGAACAGAGCCGGCGGATCTTCCGGAAGGCGAAGCAAGCCTCTGAGGAGGCTGTGGTCCTGGATGGGCTCTCCTGATCAACGGCCGCCGGAATGGCTTCCATCCGTGTCGGGGCGGTCGGGATACCGATCGATGATGGCCAGAAACTCGTCGCTGCTTTCCAGCAGGATGTCCACCAGCACCGGATCGAACTGGGTCCCGCGCCGTTCCTTGATGTAGCTCAGAACGCGCAGCGGCTCCCAGGCCGGCTTGTAGATCCGCTGGTGAAGCAGTGCATCGAAAACGTCGGCAATCGCCGTGATGCGCCCGAACAGGTGGATCTGCTCGCCCTCCAATCCGAGTGGGTAGCCGCTTCCATCCCACCACTCGTGGTGCTGCCGGGCAGCGATCACGGCCGCCTCGAGGATTTCGTGGCGGGAGTTTTTCAGGATGTGATAGCCGATTTCCGTGTGGTATCTCAGGATCTCGGATTCCTCCGGAGTGAGCTTTCCCTGCTTGAGCAGCACGGCGTCGGGGATGCCGACCTTTCCGACATCGTGCATGGGAGAGGCCATGCGAAGCACGTCCGCCTGATCTTCGTCCAGTCCGAACTTCAGTGCCATCCGGTAGGAGATCTCGGCCACCCGGCGGACGTGGCTGCTCGTCTCCTTCGATCGGTTTTCGATGACCTCCCCCAGGGTGAAGATCACCTCCTTCTGGGTGTCGATGATCTCCTGGTTCAGGGTGATATTCTCGAAGGCGACGGAGACGTTGGATGAAAAGATCCGGATCAGCTTCCTGTCCAGTTCCGTCAGCCGGCGGCATCCCCTCAAATACAGCAGGTGGCTCGCGCCGCTCTGGCCGCTGAAGTACCCGACGAACCGATCGTCCAGAAAAAGAGGACGCTTTTCCTCGATCGCCCGATCCAGTTGTTCCATGACGCCTGGTGTAACGACATCCCGAACCTGCCGGCCGATCAGTGATTCGTACTTCCCGGTTCCGGCGACGATGACGAACTCGCTGCTCATCTGGCGGGCGGAGAACCCCGACCCCACGAAGATCGCCGAACTTTCATCCAGTTGAAAAAGCGAGATCAACTGCATCAGAACGCCTTCGGCGAACTGGCAAAGCGACTGCGCCTCGAAGAGACCGGCCGATGCCTCGATGATCTTCTCCAGTCCTCTGCGGTTCTGGTCGATGATCTTGAGGTCGCGGAAGGTCCGCAGGGACGAGGCGATGGTCGTATACAGCTTCTGGGCGGTGAGCTCGGTCTTCTCCTTGTAGTCGTTGATGTCATACCGGGAGATGACCTGGGTTTCCGGGGCCTTGCCGGGTTGTCCGGTTCTCAGGACGATGCGGACGAACTGGTTTTTCATCTCCTCCCGGATGTGGCGGACGATCCGGAGTCCCGAATCATCGGTTTCCATCACGACATCCAGCAGGATCAAAGCGGTGTCCGGGTGCTGCCGCAGCATGGAGAGGGTCTCCTCCCCGGAATAGGCGCTCAGGAACTCCAGGCGCCGGCCATCGAAAACGAAATCCGAAAGCACCAGGCGGGTCATGCCATGGACGTCGCTCTCGTCGTCCGCAATCAGGATCTTCCATCTTCGCTCATCGCCCCGCCCGCTCTCACTCCGGCAGGAGATGTCCTCGCCGTAGGCGCATTCGTCCGTGTTGGCGGCGGTGTCATGAATGCGTGTCATCGCCAGACTCCTTGGATGGGGATTCCAGGGGAAACGTGATCGTGAAAGCCGTCCCCCGCCCTGGTGCGCTTTCACAAACGATTCGGCCGTTCAGCCGCCGGACGACCAGCTGGTAGACGATGTGCATCCCCAAACCGGACCCGCCGAAATTGCGCCGGGTCGTAAAGAAGGGATCGTACATCTTTCGGAGGGTTTCGGCGGACATTCCCCGGCCGTCGTCCCGATAGCGAAGCACGACCTGGCCGTCGGCGGTCGATGCCGAAATGGTGATTCTCCCCTGCGCCAGGTCCTCGAATCCGTGAACGAGGGAATTCATCACCAGATTGGTGAGAATCTGGGAAAATACGCCCGGATAGCTGACGACCTCCAGAGTATCCGGACACTCCACCTCCAGGACATGTCCCGATTTCTTGTATTTGGGCCTCAGGCTCAGCAGGACCGTCTCGAGATACTCCTTGAGATTGAACCGGCGCCGGTCTTCCGTGGCCTGGTCGACGGCCACCTGCTTGAAGCTTTTGACCAGGTTGGCAGCGCGCTCCAGGTTGGTCTGGATGCTTGCGGCCGCCTCGTTCAGCGCGGCCATAACCGGCTTCAGCGCGACCGGATCGCTGTCGGAATCCGCGATACGGGCGGACATCTCATCGAGTTTGAGCCGCATCCATGACGCCGCCGTAACGCAAATCCCCACCGGTGTGTTGATCTCGTGGGCCACACCGGACACCAGCTCCCCCAGCGCCGCCATTTTTTCGGTCTGCACGAGCTGCCCCTGGGTTCTCCTGAGGTCGTCAAGGGATGCCTCCAGCGCCTGATTGGCCTCCTGCAATTGGAAGGTGCGCTCCGATATCCTCTGCTCGAGTTCCCGGTTCAGCCGCCGCAGCGCCTCCTCGGCCCGCACCCGGACGGTGTCGTCTATGACCAGGCCCTCGATGGCGAGCAGATTCCCCTTCTGAGAAAAAACGCCGACCCCCTGTTCGTACACCCATTTTTCCCCGACCGGATGCGTACGGATCCGATAGTTCAGCTGAAAGGGCGTCTTGTCGCGCAAGGCCCTCCGGACCTCTTCCCGGACGTTCTCCCGGTCATCCGGATGAATGATGTCGTTGTAGGACAACCTTCGGTTCCCGATGAGATCCCACGGTTCATATCCGGTCAGTTGACGGCATCCTTCACTGGCGAACTCGAATGTCCAGTGCGGGTCGTTCGCGCGTCGATAGGCCATGCCGGGCAAATTGGCCATCAGCGTTGAAAGTTTGCGGTCCGTTTCCCGATGCGCCTTTTCCGCTTTCTTGAGATCGGTCACATCCCGCACGATGCCGATGAATTCGCGCTTCCCTTCATGCCACATCTCGCTGACGGCGATATTGAGCGGAAAGATTTCGCCGTTGCTTCGCAAACCTTCCACCTCGCGGCCGATCCCGATGATCTTCGCCCGACCCGTCCGCAGATAATTGCGAATAAAGCCGTCATGGGCGCTACCGTAGGGTTCCGGCATCAATATCTTGACATTTTGCCCCACCACCTCGTCCGCGGCACGCCCGAAGATGCGCTCCGCAGCCGGGTTGAACGTCTGTACGATCCCGTCTTCGCCGATGCTGACGATCCCGTCCAAGACGTTGTCCAGCACGGCCTTGAGATAGGATTTGCTCTGCTGCGGCGTCATGCGGTCGACCCGGCGTTTCCTGGAATTCCGGCCCACGGCGTATGGCCTTTCTACTCTTCGGCCGTCCGGGGGCTGCAAGCCACCGCCACCCGGTCGCGACCCGCCGCCTTGGCCTCGTAAAGCGCCCGGTCGGCCGACTTCAGGGCCTCCCTCGCCGAATTGCCGTGCTCCGGAAACACCGCCACTCCCAGGGAGATGGTGATCTGCTCCTCCCGCCCGTCCCGGCGTATCCGCAGTCTGTCCTTTACACCCGTTCTCATTTCTTCCGCGCGGCTGAAGGTGTTTTCCAGCGAGGCTTCCGGCAGGATGATCGTGAACTCCTCGCCGCCGTAACGGCAGGCTATATCCTCTCCACGGGTGCACTCCAGGAGGAAAACGCCGAGTTCGCGAAGAAGCTGGTCTCCGGCATCGTGACCGTTGCGATCGTTGAAAGCCTTGAAATGGTCCACATCGATAACGATAATCCCGAGCGGGGTGCCGCGCCGCTTGGCCCGGCGCTCCTCCCGAACGAGTGAGCCTTCCATGTGGCGCCGGTTGTAAAGCCCGGTCAGCGGGTCCCGAATGGACTGGATCCTCAATGTCTCCCGCAGCCTCAGACTGGTAAGGCTCGGGGAGTAACGCTCCGCAATGCTGACCACCAGCATCTTCTTGGCCTCGAATGCGTTCTCCGCCTCGAAGGTATCTTCCTGGCATTCCTCGCCGACACACAGATGCAGCACCCCCAGCACTTCTCCCTGCGAATGCATCGGCGCGCAAAGGCAGCCAAAGCGCGGCGGTTCGAGATGATGCCGGCACAATGGATCGATCTCGGGCCGGAGGACGCTGTGCACCTTTCCGCGGCGAATGGCCCAGCAATCATCCTGGTCGAATTCCGGCTCCACCGCCGGAGCCGCCCCCCATGACGCCACCACCCTCAGCAGGCGATACGGGTTGTCCAGAATCGTCAGGTAACCGGAATCCGTGGAGAAAAGCCGCTGGCAGACGCTGGCGACGGCCGTATAGGTCTCCGCCTCCGAACTGCAGGCCTGAAGCAGCTCGCTCAGCTCGTTGAGGTATGCGATGGCATTGGTGCGGAACTCGAGCTTCTTGATGGTTCGGGTCAGGCGCTCGTTGGCCTGGGTGAGTTCGATCGTCCTCTCCCGGACCAGGTCTTCCAGCCGTTCCTGCTGCTTGTGGACGGCCTCCTCAGCCAGCTTGAGCTGGGTGAAATCCTCGTGGATCACGCCCACTCCCTCGATTTCGCCGTTGGCGTCCTCGATCGGCGTCAGGTGGTAGCGCAGATGGATCTCCTTTCCCCACTTGGTGACATACGGGTGATCGGCGACCATCGAGATTCCGGTTTCCAGGCAGCGGCGGATGTCCTCGGATATTCCGGACTCCACCAGCAGGGGAAATTCCAGGACATTGATCGTCCGGGTGGCGGCGGCGGATGGAGAACCCAGGATTTCCACGGTCTTGGGATTCATCTCCAGAATGTTTCCCTGTCGATCGATGGTCAGGATTCCGAGGGGGGCGTTGTGGATCATCCGCCGGTAGCACTCCTCCCTCTGTTTGAGCGATGCGCAGGTCTGCCGGTACTTTCGAACCTCCTTCTTCAGGGCGTTGACCCGGCGCTGCAATGACTCGTAGGTGGGTTTCCCGGGCATACGCCCCCCTCGCTCATCCTGGTTCCCTTCCGGGGTACCGCACGCAGGATGACGATTTTTGGTTCCGATCGAGGCCGCACAAGGATTTGCGACGAGGCGCGCCCGGGTACGCCGCGGCTGGAATCCCTCGGAGAAATGCCGATCCGGCCGAAAAGTCCATTTCTGGATGGACTTTAACTATCATTGCGCGCCTGTCAAAAATGGCAAAGCCGGCGCGGTCCGGCGCCTGGAAGACCATTTTCGGGCGATCCCGCGGCAGCAATTCCCGAAAGGGAGACGATCGTTCAGGAAGGCGGGGAGATCGGCGGGCAGCGACGATCGCAGATCCGCCGAACACGAGCGGAGGCTACTTTCCGAGTCGAGAGATGACCTGGGGAATGATCCTGTCCAGCAGATCGTTGTATTTATCGGTCCCCAGCCTGGCCACGACGGCCGACTTCACCTTCCTGACGAGATCGGTGGAATCGCCGCCGTGGCCGGGCTGGGAAGAAACCGGGGCCGAGACCGCCGAGGCGGGAGGATTGGACGGCACGCCGCCGCCGGCAGTCGAGGCTCCGGCTTGGACAGCGGTGATGCGGGTCACTGCCGGCGCCTTGCCGCGGTCGACCGTCCCGCCTGCCGGCTTCAGGCGCATTCCCAATGAAATGGCTTTTTCACGCGCCACATCGGTCAGCACCACATCGTCATGGGTTTCGATTTCGACGACGCCGGCCGCGTGCATGTCTTCGACATCGCGCACGGTGTAGAATATTTTCATGGGTTACTCCCGTGTTTCCTCGATTCATTGCGGAATTCCCCCGCCTACCAGCCTGGGGACAAACAAGCATCGGGGCGAAAGGCACGTGTCTCGGCGAAGCCTGCTGGAAGCCGGAAGGCGCGGCCCGGAGCGAAAAGCGCGGCAACTACGGGGGTTGTGAGCATTTTCGCGAGGGCTGCAACGCCGCATCTCGGCCCGAGGCGCCTTTTATCCACACGCTGCTACCCTTCCCGGCCCTCAATGCCCTCGATCGCTGCGATAGCCGCCATTTTGGCCGTGACCATCTCGGACTCCGAACCGCACATCCACATGCGGCCGAAGCGGCCCACGGACGAAATGTGGATCAGCTTGATGTTGGCCCGCTTTTCCGCCTCGTTGGCGGCGATATTGATGTAGGCGGCAGGGGCCACTTCGAGCACCAGAAGGGTTTCCCCGGCGACGAGCATGCTCCCCCTTCGGAAGCGGTTGAGCAGCTGGGCCTGGTAGGGGTCCACGTTGGTGATGAGCTGAACAGAGGCGACGAACGGCTTGACGCGCCCGATTTCCTCCAGATCCAGGCGGCTCAGCACCATTGCGCCCGCCTCGAGGACGGCCTGCTGAGAATGGGAGTGGATCTCGAACATGCCGAATTCGCGTTCCACGACCTGTGCGCCGGGTCGGGCCTCGGTGGCCTTTACGGCGATGTCCACCAGGCGGAAGACCTCGTTGCCGGGGGCCACCTCGATGTAAAGGGAAGCCATGCCTTCCACCATCAGATCGCCCTGGGTCACCGTGCCCACAAAGGCTGCGTATTGGGGCTGGGTTCGATCCAGGTAGCAATAGACGCGCAATTGGAATTCATCGCCCATCATCGACCTCTTCTTAAAGTGGGGTGTGGTACATGGCGGTGCCGAGGGGCGTCACGAACAGGGGAAAGCCGGGGACCACCGTCCGGATGCCCGTTACCTGTTCCACCACCGCGTCCATGCCTGGAAAACAGGCCGTACCGCCGACCATGTATAGGGTTTCCACGTCGTGGCCGGCCACATGACGGGCCACGATGGTGCCGACCTTCTCCATCACCGGGCGAACGATCGGAAAGAGGCGCCGGTAGTTCGCTCCATTTTTCTTGAGCCGTTCCGCCTCCTCGAACTCGATCCCGAGGGCTCCCGCGATGACCAGGGAAAAGTGGGTCCCGCCGGTCGGCTCATCGGCCGTGAGGACCACCTCGCCTTCCCGAAAGATCGCGACGCCCGTCGTTCCGCCGCCCACATCGACCACCGCGCCGTTTTCGACCTGGAGGATGGCGTTGGCCGCCGTGGGTTCGTCGATCGCCTGCTCGCAGTCGAACCCGGCCGCCTGGACCACGTGCCGGGTCGCTCTGACCTCGTTGGGCGAAACACCCGGCGGGAAGGCCGTTGCCGCAGAAGTCAGCTCAAAACCCAAACGCCTCTCCACGCTGCGTTTGAGGTCCTCGAGCAGGCGGATCGCACCATGGAAATCCACCACCAGGCCATCCCGAACCACCTGCGCGAAGCGATACGCTCCCGCCAGAGGCTGCCCATGCTCGTCGAGCACGGCCAGGACCGTGTAGGCCGTCCCGAGATCGACGCCGACCCGGACCCTGGAGGGGTCGATGCGCCTGGACCGCTCCCCGTCCACGATACCGGATAGCGGCAGCGGTCCCGCACCCTTCGGGTGAACCGGACATGGGGAAGCGGCCCGGCTTCCGCCCGCATCCTTTCCCTGTGGCAGAAGGTCGCCTTCCATGACCGAAGCGGCCTTGGACAGATAAATGCCGAGCGCTGGGTTCACGCGGTTTGCTCCAATATGCCTGCCGCCATGCAGGTAGAGGGTTTCCCAAGAGCTCCGAACGGATTCGGAGCGCCGCTGCTAGGCCTTCCGCCCGAATCCGCCCTTGGTTTCCTGCGGCAGGATGATTTCCACATCGCCATGGGGGCGGGGAATCACGTGAACCGAAACCAGCTCGCCCACCCGCTTGGCCGCAGCCGCCCCGGCGTCGGTGGCCGCCTTGACGGCTCCCACATCCCCGCGCACCATGACGGTGACGTACCCTCCGCCGATATACTCGCTGCCGATGAGATGAACGTTGGCGGCCTTCACCATGGCATCCGCGGCCTCGATGGCGCCCACCAGTCCCTTGGTTTCAACCATTCCCAGAGCGATCATTTGAATGTCAACCATCGTGAACCTCTCCTTTTTGATAGTGGCTTTCCTTGCATTGACCGATGGATTCCCACGCGCGGCGCCGGCATCTGCCGCGGGGGGCGTTTTCTGGCGTTTCTTGGGTCGGCGCGACGCCTTCGGCGCGTCGCTCCCGGAGCCGGAAGGTTTCCCCTCCGATCCCGCCGTCGATGGCTTGGACTTTTTCCGAACCGGTTTCGTCATGACGACGGCCCCTTTCTGATCGTGGAGACCGTGAACAAATCACGAGCCGCCGCGCGAATCGGATGAATTCTACTTCCCATGGCGGACCAGTTCCTCGACCACCGCACGGACGATGGCCTTCAGTTCGTCTTGGGATATGTCCTCCACGGGGCCGCGATGCACCGCCGAACCGATCATGGCCCCCGCCGGCGGGGGCGTCACCGGATAGGCCAGCCGTTTGATATTGAGCAGATGGGTCGTCGTAATGTTGTCGCCGCTGATGGCGCCGCCGATCCCTCCGGGACCGAGGGTCATCGCCGGCATCAAACCGGTGGTCATTCCGACCGAGCCCAGGGTGCCCATGGTGTTCGCCAGCAGTCGAAATACGGGTTTCTTGAGGGCGAACTCCATGATCACCCGGTCGTCTTCGGCATGGATGACGAGGCTGTGCCCCCGCCCGCCGAAATGGATCAACTCCATGCAGCGATCACAGCCTGCCTGCCATCCGTCGGCCTCGTACCAGCCCAGCACGGTGGTCAGCTTTTCACGGGAGAGCGGCTCATCCGCCCCCACCCGATCCAGGGGAGCCGCCAGGATGCGCGCGCTTTCCGGCACACCGATCCCGGCCATCCGCGCGAGCGTTTGCGGGGTCTTGCCGACGCTTCGGGGGTTGATCGCTCCGGTGGGGGAAAAAAGGACCCGCGCCAGCGCCGACGCCTGATCCGGATCGACGAAAAATGCGCCCAGACGCTCCATCTCGATGCGCAGCGCGGCCGCGATGGGGCGGTCCGCCACCACGGCCTGCTCCGTGGCGCAGATCACCGAGCTGTCGAAAGCCTTGCTGGACACGATCAGGGAGGCCGCCGATGGAACATCCGCGCTTCGGTCCACGTAGCAGGGGACGTTGCCGGGTCCGACCCCGTAGGCCGGCTTGCCCATGCTGTGGGCCGCGCGAACCATGTCCGATCCTCCAGTGGCGAGGATGACGGCCGTTTTCTCGTGCCGCATCAGCTCCTGGGTGCCGGGGAGGGAGATGGTGGACATGCAGCCGACCAGGCCCGCGGGCATCCCCGCCCGCTCGCCGGCCTCGGCCATCAGCCGCGCGGCCTCGCCGCAGCACCGCCAGGCAGACGGATGCGGCGCGTTGACGATCCCGTTGCGGGCCTTGACGGCGATGAGGGTGTTGTGGATCAGGGTGGAGGTGGGGTTGGTACTCGGGCTCAGCGCCGCCACCACGCCCATGGGCCAACCCACCTCGACGATGCCTTTCGCCTTGTCCTCCCGGATCACGCCGACGGTGCGGATGTCCTTGATGGAGTCCCAGACACCGCGGCTGGCCAACTGGTTTTTCAGGGTCTTGTGCTGCGGGATGCCGTAGGTGGTCTCCTCCGCCGCCATCCGGCCCAGCCGTTCGGCGGCCTGGTCGGCAGCCTCGGCCATCGCCTTGCAGACCCGATCCACCTGTTCCTGGCTGAATTCGAGAAATTTCTGCTGGGCCGCGAAGCAGCTTTCGGCCAGTCGGCGGGCCTCCTGGATGGAAATGAGGTCCTTGTCGAAGCCCTGAGTCATGCCGTCTCCTTGTCTACATTCGGATCGGGTTGCCGGCCACGTCCAGGACCGCCTCGCGGAACGCATCGCAGGCGGCCTTGCACGCGCTCTGGCTGCCGGTCAGCAGTCCGCCGGAAAAGTTGGTTTCCGACGGCGGCTCGAACCAGACCTTCAGCTCCACCTCGGCGGCCTTCAGTGCCGCGTCGATGCCGAAGGTCGCCTCCAAGGGGCAGGCGATCAGGTACGCCAGGGGCTCCCCCATGGGAATTCCGGCCTCCTTGGAAAGATAGGAGCCGGTGCGTGAGATGGTGTGCGCGAAAAACGCATTGGCGCCCGATTCGTCGGCTGCGTAAAACCAGGCCTCGTTCTCGGCGTAGTGCCGGGTGGCGTTCAACGCGGCGCGGACCTCGGCCGGGTCCGGCCCCGCGAACACGGCGATGATCTCGCCGGACAGGGGCCCCGAGGCGTGGGCGGCGCCGGCGTAGAACGATTTGGCGTAGACGACTTCGACGTCCGCCATTTTCGTGCCTTCATCGATCGAGGCATACAGGGCGTCGTCGATGCTGCACGTGATCAGACCCAAACTGCGCTGGTCCGATCGCAAATGCAGCTTCTTCGCGAAACCGGGCGCCACGTTCGGGATGATTCGGACCGCGAGGATCCGCGGTATGATCGGGTCCAGAACTGCCATTGGGTCTCCCGTCGATCGATAGGCGGCGGATTCACCGTCCCGGTTCAGACCAGCTTGAGCCCGACACCGCTGGTCTCGTCCCGGATCATTCTCTGGATGAGCTGGACGGCGTGGGCGCCGGCTTCCAGAGGGTTCAACCCGCCGTCATAGATGTTGCAGATCGCATCGCGGTGGGCGTCGGTGGAGTCCGGCCGGGGGCGATACCCCAGGTAGATGCTCATGCTCTCCGCCCTGGCGAGGCCGGGGCGCTCGCCGATCAGCACCGCGCAGACCTTGGCGTCCACGATGCTGTTGACGTCGTTGAGCAGTCCGACGCGCGCGTTCTTGACAAAAAAGGGCGTTCCCATCGACAACCCCGCACTGTTGAGGCCCTGTCGAAGCACCGGCAGGATTTGCCCCAGGTTGTGCTCGATGGCCGCGCCGCTCAGGCCGTCGCCGACGAAGATCTGGACGTCGGGGTTCTTCACGCACCGCTCGCGCAGGGCAGCCTTGGCGTTTTCGGTCAGCCTGCGCCCCAGGTCGGGCCGCTTCAGATACTCCTGCCGGTCGGCGGCCAGGCTTTCGACGGTAAAAAGGCCCAGCGTTTCCAGGAGATTGGGGTCGACCTCGTGCATCAGGGCGTCCTGGGTGACCCCGTGATCAGCCAGGAACAGGAGGCGGGCCGCCGTACGCGGGCGGGGCCCGCAGCGGCCGACGCCGATGCGGGCCGGTGTGGCCGCCATCAGTCCCCGAAGCCCTTCGGGATCGATGGGCGTTTCGATCCCCGGCCGCTTGCGCTCCTCCGTGAGGGTGGGATCGTCGAGATCGATCTGCGGATCAGCGCCGGCGGCACCGGCGGCGGGCCGCTCGGCGGCGCCTTTCGCCGCCTTCGCCTCCGATTCCAGAACCTCTTCGATGACGGCCTGGACGATGGCCTGAATGTCCGGTTCCTGCATGATCGAACTCCCCGTTACCGACTCAGGAAAAAGGACGGGTCGCCGGCCCTCCCGGTGAGCACGCCGTCTCTCATGAGACCCAGGTTCTCCAGCCACGCTTCGAATTCCGGCAGCGGGCGCAGGCCCAGCGTCTGCCGCAGCGAGGGAGCGTCGTGAAAGCTGGTGCACTGGTAGGCCAGCATCGCGTCGTCGCCCATGGGCACTCCCATGAAATAATTGCAGCCGGCCGCGCTGAGCAGGACCGCCAGATTCTCGATGTCGTTCTGCGTGGCTCGCGCGTGGTTGGTGTAGCAGGCATCGCAGCCCATGGGGATGCCGATCAGCTTGCCCATGAAATGGTCTTCGAGGCCGGCCCGGGTGATCTGGATGGCATCGTACAGATACTCCGGTCCGATAAATCCCACGACGGTGTTGACCTGGTAGGGCCTCCAGCGCTTGGCCAGCCCGTAGATCCGTGCCTCCAGCGTCAGTTGATCCCACCCGTTGTGGGCATCGGCCGAAAGCGCGGAGCCTTGGCCCGTCTCGAAGTACATGTAGTTGGGGCCGGCCGGCCAGCAGTATTTTTGCGCCATCTCACAGGCTTCGTCCATCATCCCCACTTCGATGCCGAAGCTTTCATTGCCCAGCTGCGAGCCGGAAAGGCTCTGGAAGACCAGTCCCACCGGCGCGCCTTTCTTCATGGCCTGCATTTGAGTGGCCACGTGCGAGAGCAGGCAGTTCTGGGTGGGGATCTCCCACGTCCGGATGATGTCGTAGGTCATGTCGAGCAGCCGCATCACGCTGCTGAGGCTGTCGTCCACCGGGTTGATGCCGATGACGCTGTCGCCGGAGCCGTAGGAGAGGCCCTCGTAGACGGCCGCGCGGATGCCCTCCGGGTTGTCGGTCGGGTGGTTGGGCTGGCATCGGCTGGCCAGGGTTCCCGGCAATCCGGCGGTATTGGCGCAATGGGAGGTGACGCGGATTTTCCGGCCGGCATAGATCAGGTCGAGATTGGACATCAGTTTGGTCACCGCAGCGACCATTTCGCCCGTCAGGGCATTGCCGACCCGGCGGATCATGTCGGCCGTCGTCGTATCCGAGAGCAGCCACTCCCTGAAACCGCCGACCGTCCAGCCCTTGATCTCATCGTAGATCGTTTCGTTCACGGCGTCGTCGATCACGCGCGTGACCTCGTCCCGGTCGTACGGCACGGCCGGGTTGCTCCGAAGCGTTTCCAGGGTGACTTCGGCCAGGACGTACTTGGCGGCCACCCGCTCCGCGATGGACGTGGCGGCCACGCCGGCCAGTTCGTCGCCGGACTTGGGCTCGTTGGCCTTGCCCATCAGTTCACGGATATCCCGGAATTCGTAGGTCTTTCCGAAGAGCTTGGTCCGCAGCAGCATGAGCTGTTCCCGTCAATGATAGAAGATCAGCGTCTTCACGCTCAATGGCACGGCGCGGCCGTCCAGCACCGGGCGGCCGATATCGATATAGTCGCCCTCCCGGAGCCCGACCTGATCGATGACCAGCAGCGGCCGGCCGGGCAGCAGGTCCTTCAGGGTCTGCCCCAGGACCCGGGCATAGTCGTGCTCGATGATGATGATAAAGGGCCGATCCGCCGGCAGGTGCGCGGAGGCGAAGTCGGCCAGTCCCGTGGCCAATTCGTTCAGGGCCGGATAATCGAGGCGCCAGGCCAGCTCGGGGGCGATCGCGAACGGCGTCCCGGTAGGCTCCGCGTCCCATCGGGCGACAGCATCGCGGACGGCGGCCGAGACCTGCCGGCGCGATGGCGGAACATCCGGCCATTGCGGCCGGATGACCGGTACATTGCGGATCGGCAGAATTTCCTCCTCGGCCCAGATGGTGCTGCCGCTCAGGGTGACCGTCTGAGAGCTGGCGCCCATGACCGTCGCCTGGAGGGTTTCCGGCGGCCTGCGCACGTCGTAGGATTCGAACGCCGGATGCCTGCGGATCGATTCCGCCAAAAGAGGGCCGATATCGCCGTGAATCGTCACGTCTTCGACGGACCGGATAGCGACCGGCTCGTAAATATAGTGCCCGATGCCGCCGGAGAAGAACAGAACGGTGTGTTTTCCCGATTCCGGCGAGGGCTCGGTCAGCATCAGTTGAGCCGCCAGCGGGCTGCACCTCCCCTCGATCAACTCGATGGCGAGACCCGCCATGCAATCCGCAATCGCCCTCAGTTGGTCGAGGCCGGGTCTGGATCCTACGGAGACCGGCAGGTTCAGATGATCGATCATGACCCGGGCCGGTTGGGAGATGTACCGGATCTGTCCGCTCGGAGGATCGACTTCCACGACCCGCCCGCCGAAGTTCATCGCCGCGGCGGCAATCATCCGGCCATGCCGGAAAATGGCGGTGTTGGCCGATCCGCCGCCGATATCCACGTTGGTGACGGTGGTAAAGTGCTTCCGGGAAAACGCTTCTGCCCCGGAGCCTTTGCCGGAAATCATCGATTCCAGGTGCGGGCCGGCGACGGTGACCACGAAGTCTCCCGCCAGGGCGGAGATGGCCTCCAGGATCACGTCGGCATTGCGCTTCCGGGCGGTTTCACCGGTGATGATCACGGCTCCGGTCTCGACTTCCCCGGGAGCGATGCCGGCTTTTCGGTATTCCTCTCTAAGGATCCGCTCCAGCTCGGAAGCGTTGATGGCATCCGGCCCGTCCAGGGGGGTAAAATGCATTTCACCGCGGTAGACCACCTCCTTGTCGACGATGCCGGCCAGACTGGGCAGCCCCACCGGCGACCTGGCCGACGGCGCCGCGCGACCCTGTGCGCCTCCCGCCAGCGTCAGCCTGGAAAAGACGACCTGGGTGGTCGTGGTGCCCACGTCGATTCCGACGCTCATCATTTGGCGGTTGTCCGAATCCATCGGCACCTGCCTTGGGTCTACCGGATTTTTCGAAACGTCACTTCACCGTTGGATTGAAGCGTATCCACTATGGCCATGATGATGTGGTCGACCGGACGATCGATCGTGATCTCGGTCTGACGGGCCCCTGAACCCTGGGTGACCAGCACCAGATCCCCTTCGCCCGCATCGACGACGTCCACGGCCACCATGGGTTTTCCCACCGTTTTTCCGGTGACATCGGTTTCCTGCACGATGAGCAGCTTGCTGCCGACCAGGGATTCGTGCTTCATGGTCGCAACGACCAATCCTGTTACCCGCGCAATGAGCATGACACCCATCCTTCATGGCATTTTGATTGAAGCGTTGGAGAGTTCTCCCGATGTTCGTCCGTGCGGCGCGCTCCAGCCGTGATCCGACAGCCAGGAGGCCCGCCGTCGGTCCACCTCATTTCCCGAAATAATAATCCGGCAGCCACAGGGCGATCTCGGGGAACATGATGACGATCGCCAGGCCGAGAATCATCACCAGAACAAAGGGCACGATGGAGCCGTAGATGTCCATCAGCGTCACCTCAGGAGGGGCCATGGCCTTCATGAGAAACAGGTTGTAGCCGAAGGGAGGCGTCATGTACGCGATCTGACAGGTGATCGTGTACAGAACACCATACCAGATCGGATCGAACCCCAGGTTGATCACCAATGGCACATAGAGCGGCGCCACGATGATGAGCATGGCCGTGTCGTCCAGGAACATGCCCATCAGAAGGTAGGAGATCTGCATCATGACCAGGACGCCCCACGGACTGAGTCCCCAGCGATCGAGAAACAGCGACTTGATCGCGTGCACCGCCCCCAGACCGTCGAAAACCGCCCCGAAACACAAGGCCGCCAGAATGACCCACATGAACATGCAGCTGACGCTCAGCGTTGCACGCAGCGTGTTCTCCATCACCCGGCGGCTCAGCCGGCGCTTGGCCCACGCGGCGATGGTGGTGGCGGCGGCGCCCGCCGCCGAACATTCGACGAGGCTCGTGATCCCCAGCAGGAACAGGCCCGTCATGGAGAAGATGATGACCAGCGGGATGATTCCGGCTTTGAGCAGCCTGAACTTCTCACCCCAGGTGATCTTCCGCCGTTCTTCCAGGGCCAGCGCCGGGCCGATGGCCGGGTTCAGCTTGCAGCGGACCATGATGTAGAGGATGAACAGCCCTGCCAGCAGGAGGCCGGGGAAGACGCCGGCCAACCACAGCCGGCCCACGTTCTGCCGAGCGATCATGCCGTAGAGCACCAGGACGACGCTGGGCGGGACCATGATTCCCAGGGAGCTGCCCGCCTGGATGACCCCGGTGACCATGACCTTGTCATAGTTGCGCCTGAGCATTTCCGGCATGGCGATACTGGCGCCGATGGCCATCCCTGCGACGCTCAGACCGTTCATGGCCGCCACCGCGGTCATCAACCCGATCGTCCCGATGGCGAGCCCCCCGTCGAGGGGGCCCATCCAGACATGAAACATGCGATAGAGGTCGCTGGCGATTCCGGACTCGGAAAACATATATCCCATGTAAATGAACAGGGGCAGGGTCAGGAGCGGGTACCAGTTCAACAGGACGAAGCTCGCATTGAACGGCATCTCGATTCCCCCGTCCCCCCAGAGGAGCAGGGCGAACAGGGAGGCGACTCCCCCGATCGCCGCAAAGACGCGTTGCCCGGTGAGCAGCATGAGCAGCATCGAACTGAAGATGAGCAGGGCGATCATTTCATGACTCATCGAGAGACTCTCCCATAGCCGTTGCCAGGTCTTTGAAAAAGAAGGCGATCGACTGCAGCAGCATGAGCAGGATGCCGATGGCCATGATGATCTTGATGGGAGCCAGCGGAGGGCCCCATGAGGTGTAATTGACCTGCCCGTACCTGAGGGCGTACTCGACGCTGGATATGGCGCCGTAGAGCAGCAGCACCAGATAGAAGATCAGGACGACGGAAGTGATCGAATCCATGACGGCGCGCGTCCTCGGCGACCACCTTCCATACAGGAGATCCATTCGGACATGCCCGTCGAGGATCATGGAATAGCCGCCGCCGAGCAGATAATAGGCTGCCATCGTGAACTGCGCGACTTCCACGACCCATATGTGGGGCTGGTTGAAAAGCGTTCTGAAGATAGATTCGAAGAGCAGAACACCCATCATGGCGAAAACGAGGTACTGGGAGAACTTCCCGACCACGGTGCTCGTCGCATCGACGTACCGGACGAACAGTTTTATGGGTTTGAGCATGGCAACCTCATGGGCCTCACGGTCACGAATTGGATATCGAGCGAAAATCGGCCCCGCGCGCCTCAGTAGCGGTAGGGAGGTCCTGCCGCGTCCATGGTTTTGGTGTATTCCTTGAGGATTTCGACCACCTTGGCATTCCTGGGGCTCTTGGCGGCAATCTCATCCCAGTACTTGATGGCGGCGTCCTCCACGACCCGCCACTCCTCCTTTGGGATGGAGGTGAGTTCGAGCTTCCCGCCCTTGGTACGGTAGTGCGCTTCGCCCCACCAATACCAGTGCTGCCGGTAATAGTGAGAACTGTCCATGGACAAGTGGAACAGGGCCTTCAGGTGCTCGGGAAGCGCTTCCCAGCTCTTGGTGTTGGCAAAGTACGAACCGGCCCAGGCGCCGGAAATGGGATTGGTGAGATAATACTTGGTCACGTCGGCCCATCCGACCGTGTAATCCTCCGTGATTCCCGACCAGGCGACCCCGTCCAGTTCGCCCGTCTGAAGGGCCATCTGAACGTCCTCATAGGGAAGCGACATGGGGACGACGCCGAATTGCTGCATGAATTTACCGCCGGTGGGAAACATGTACATTCGAAGACCCTTGAAGTCCTCCATGCTCCGGATCGGTTTTCGCGTCGCGAAATTGCATGGATCCCAAGCCCCGGCGCTCAGCCAGGTGACCTCGGGCACTTCCGCGTAGGCCTCCTCCCAGATTTCCTTCAACCCGTACCAGTGCCACAGAACCGGCACATCGAGGGAGTATCGCGAGGCAAAGGGAAAATAGGCGGCAAACACGGACACGTCCACGGGAGCGGCGATGGAGTCATCGTCGCTCTGGGCGGCGTCGATGGTCCCCCTGGATACCGCCCTGAACAGCTCACCATGGGGCACCAGCTGATCGGCGTTGTACAGCTCGATGACCATTTCTCCATTGGCCGCCTTGTTGAAGGCGTCGATGGAGGGCTTGATGACATGCTCCGCCAGCGCGGGCCCGGCATAGGTCTGCATCCTCCACTTGATGGCCGTTTTCTTCTGCGCGTGAACGAAAGGCGCATTGATCGCCGTCGCCGCCACAGCTGCGGTGCCTACTCCTGCCTTTTTGATAAATTCGCGTCTTTTCATTCGACCGGGCTCCTTTCGTGCGTTTGGGTTAGCGTGCAACCAAATCGACAAAGGCAATCCTTGCGCGATTGTGAATGAATCGTGTCAGAGGGGGTGTGTACCTCCATCCTTTCTGCGAAGAGATGGCGGTTGTGGCTGAATATCCTAACTGGAGGAAGCTAACCGGAAAGCGGATCGCTTGCGGCTCCTTCAGCTTTGGCAATAGACCGTTTCGCTCCGGACCGATGGCTGACGGACCGTGTCGTTGTCTACGGGGGCCGGATGGCGCTTCTTCGCACGGCGCGTCGATGCCCGATCCGGTTTGAATGCAGCAGCAGGGAATGAGGTTGTTGTTAATATACCGGGTATCGCCTTCCCGGGGGAGTGCTCCGGAGAAGAAACGGAATCTTCGAGAGAGCACGCAGAAGGCGCTGAACTCCATTCGGGTGCTGAACGCGAAGCAGGATGCGTTGTCGGCGGTGGAGGGAAGCAGCACCGGGAGCCGCGCCGGCAATTCAGCGGTTTCTGTCTTATAAAATTGGATAATTCCGAAGTCAACGCATTTTTTGGGCCCTGCGCCAGGTATCGCCTCCCTGCTTGTGGGCGCCCTCATGAGTGGTTACTGTGTCTCAAATCGCCGGAGCAAGGAGAGATGAAATGACGGAAACCACACATACCATGGAAGAATGTCCAGAGTGCCGGGGGACGGGTAAGATCAGCGCCCGCAACTGCAGCGGATGCCAGGGTTTGGGGGAGATCATCGTTCACTCCCACTCCCATCGCCATGGGGACACCGTTCACGATCACCCCCATCCCCATGCGGAACCCCATCACCCCGGTGAAACCGAAATTCACGACCATCGACACCGCTGATGTCGACGAAAGGAGACGAACATGCCGAAACGACGAGCCGAAGCCCGGTGGGAAGGCGGATTGAAGGACGGGAGCGGGACCATGAAATTGGGAAGTGGAGCTTATGAGGGGGCATACTCCTTCGGCTCCCGATTTGAATCCGCGACCGGAACCAACCCGGAAGAATTGATCGGAGCCGCCCATGCCGGGTGCTTTTCCATGGCCTTTTCCCTCATGCTGGAAAAGGCCGGCTTCAAGCCCAAACGCATCGACACCCGGGCCGAGGTGACGATCGATCAGGTCGAGGGCCATTTTGAAATCACGCGCATCCAGCTCGACATGGAAGCCGATATTCCCGGCATCGACGAGGACACTTTTCGTCAGACGGCCGAAGCCGCCAAGACCGGCTGCCCGGTGTCACGCGCATTGGCCGGGACGCAAATCGGGCTGAATGCCAAACTGAAGAAGTGACGATGCGTCAGGAATCGGACCGGGGAGGCAATTTTTCCAGGGCTTGGATGACCCATGGCAGAAGGTGATCGGTAATCGCTCGATAGCCCTCTGCCGTGGGATGGACGCCGTCGAACTGAACGCGGTCCTCCTCGAGCCACACCGGATTCAGAAACAAGGGAATCAGAACCAGATCGTAGGTTCGGGCGATTGCCGGATAGATCTCGACAAAGGCCGCCTGGGTGTCGGGGTCTCCCGCAAGGGGCAGATCCATTCCGGCAAGCGCCACCGGTATGCCGTGGGCCGATAGCCGCTCCACGATCCCGGCCACATTCGCATGAATTCGCTCCGGCATCGCGCCCATCAGAATATCGTTGATGCCGATCTCCAGAATCACGAGATCGGGCGACTGGTTCACCACCCTGTCGAGGCGGGCCAGCACCTGTCGGCATGTGTCCCCGCTCACGCCGGCATTGATCACACGGCAATCCCATCCGCTCCGCTTCAGAAGCAGCTCAAGCCGCGCCGGATAGCTTTCCCGAGGGGCGACTCCGAATCCTTCCGTCAGGCTGTCGCCAAGGGCGACGATGCGAATACGAGAAGACATTCAAGCGACTCCGGATGCCGGGCGATTCCGGGGGATGGATACCTCCCATGGAACCGCCACGGGCGTTCTCCTTCGTTTCCGAAAATTTGAATCCCTTACACGCCGTAGCTTTCATCCAACGCTCTATCACGGAGACAAACCGAAGTCGACTCCAGGGAGATGATCGACCCGGCAGAAAGCGGGATGCGGTCGGCGTTCATCTGCGTTTACTCCCGGTTGAAACCGCCGCCGGGATTACGGCGAAGACCGCGTGCCCAGATTGCCAGATCACGAATGTCCTCCGGTGTGGTGCGGCAGCAGCCGCCGATAATCCTCGCACCCGCTGCATACCAGGTGCGGGCCTGGTCCGCGAACGCCCCGTGGATGGCGGTCCCATGCCATCCTCGGCGGGTCGTGTCGTAGGCTTCCCCCGAGTTGGGATAGACCAGGATGGATTTTCGGGTCGCGCCGCGGGTATTCCGGATCAAGCCGGGCACGAAGGCCGGCGCCGTGCAGTTGACGCCGACGGCGGCCACACGGGGATGCCCGTCGAGAAAGGACGCGCAATCCGCAATGAGTTCCCCGTTGCTGATGTGGGCGTCATCCCTCGCACTAAAGGAGAACCAGGCGCTGGCGGCAGGGAAGTCCTCCAGCAGCTTCACCAGCGCACTGGCCTCTGCGAGGCAGGGGAGGGTTTCACACGCCAGAATGTCTGCGCCGGCGTCCAGGACGGCCTCCATCCGGGGTCTGTGGAATTCGATGAGGGCCGATTCGCCCAGGCCGTAATCCCCGCGATATTCGCTGCCGTCGGCCAAAAAGGCGCCGTAAGGACCGATCGAGGCCGCAACGAACGGACGGGGCCGGTCGATCCGGTTCTCCTTCCTCTTCCAGAAGGCGTCCCGAGACTCGACAGCCAGCCGGACGGCCTTGCGCATGAGATCCAGGGCGGCCGCGTGACTGAGGCCCCGCCGGACGAAGCCCTCCACGGAAGCCTGGTAGGTCGCGGTGATGGCGCAATCCGCACCGGCCATGAAATAGTCCGAATGAACCTGACCGATGGTTTCAGGGGATTCGAGGAGGATCCTGGCCGACCACAGGGGGTCGTTCAGGTCGCATCCCCTGCGTTCCAGTTCGGTGGCCAGGGCGCCGTCGAGAACGACGACAGGATGTTCCTTGAGGATGGCCTCGATCGGATTCATGGGGGCCAGATCCCTTCTCCGGCTTCATCGGCGGCTGGAAAATCGGCCAACGGCCGCTGCGCCGAGAATTTGATTGCATGGTCTGCCCATGCCTCTATAATGGGGCTTTCACCATTAGGCTGCCAATGCCGCATACCGTCGAACCCGGATATCCGCAACCCCTCTGGAGGTCAAGCAATGGAGAGTCGACAAATCGAATACGGGTCCCGAAAACGCATCGCCTTTCGTCTGCTTTACACGGTTTTCTTTCTCATCGCCTTCGAAATCATCAAGACCATTGTGCAGGTGTGCGTGCTCTTTCAATTTGTCTATCTGTTCATTACGAAAACCCACAGCGAACCGGTCCGCAAGTTTTCGAACAAGGCGTCGGTGTATGCCTACCGGCTTCTCCGTTACGTTACCTTGAATGAAAACCGGCGTCCTTTTCCGTTCAGCGATTTCCCGGCGGAATTGGAGCCGCCGGAAGAGCCGGTGGAATTTCCCTGACCCGCCGAAGGCGCTCGTTGGGCCGATTCCCGGTGCAAGTCAAAACGCCCCGATAGCGGATGGAGAGGCACATGCGGCGGCCGTTCCATCCACTGTTGGTCAATCAGCTTTCCTCAACCGCGGCACTGGCTCGGGAATCCGGCAGGGATTCCGGCATCCGCGTCGACGAACAGGAACGGGTCGGCCGGTCCGCCCGTTGATCCGCGGGCTGCTATCCGCTCGCCGCGCGCGTGAACGCCGCCAGGGCCTTTGCAACCGGCCCCGGGTCGTCCAGATGCAGGTGGTGGCCGCCGGGCAGGGTCACGACATCGAGGTTCCGGATGGCCCCGCACCGCGACCGGTAGTTGGACCGCTTTCGCAGGAGCCCGTCCTCCGCCGTGATCAACAGCGCCGGTGCCTCGATGCTCCGGAGATAGGACTGCATCAGGGCCTCGGTAAAGCAGACCGGCGTTTGGATCTTGAGGCGCGGATCGCTTCGCCACACCAGGCCTTCGCCGTCCTCACGCGTTCCGCGGCGCACGAGCGCCTCCGCGGAGCTTCTTTTGATCCTTCCGGCGGCTGCACGGGCGCGGATCATCCTGTCGAAGTCCGAACGGGCCTGACTCCTGGAGCCGGCCCCCTTCATTTCGAGCACCGAACGCCGCAAGGATTCGGATGCATCGGCGATGTCACCGATCACGGCGCCGATTCCTTCGATCAGCGCAAGCCGGGAAACCCGCTCCGGGAAGGCGCCGGCGGCAAGACAGGCGATTCCCGCGCCCATGGAGTGACCCAGCAGGAAAAACCGGTCCCAGTTCAATGCATCGGCCGCGGCCATTACGTCACCGACATAGTCCGTGTAATGGTAGTACATCCCGACGGGCCGGTGTTCGGAAAAGCCGTGCCCCGGCAGGTCCAGGGCGACCAGGTTCAGCCAGGGAAGCAGCGGCGCCAATCCGTCGTAGGTTCCGGCGTTGTCCATCCAGCCGTGAAGCGCCAGCGTCGGAACGCCGTCGGCCTGCCCCCACACTTTCGCCGCCATCCGGGTGTGCGGCGCCTGAATCGTTATTTCGGCAGGCATCATGTCCATGGTGGCTTGGATATTGGTGCTACGGGATGCAAAAGGTCGGAAGAATCGCTACTATCCCATTTCAACGGGAAAATCCACACCGCGGGAAGGCATCGGCACCAAGGAGGTTTCCATGATCATCAGACAGCTCGAAGTCGGCACGATGGACAACTTTTGCTACCTGGTCGGCTGCGATCAAACACGGAAAGCACTGGTCATCGATCCAGGCGGAGTGGCGGCGTCCATTGTCGCCGAGGCACGAAAGGAAAATCTGGTCATCGAGACGATCGTCAACACGCATCGGCATGCCGACCACACGGCCGGCAACGCCGACCTCAAGGCGCTGACCGGCGCGAATGTGCTCATCCACACCCTGGATGCCGACGGATATCCCCAGGCGGACGTTCTCCTCTCGGGAGAGGAGATCCTCGAGGTAGGAGAGATTTCCTTCAGGGTCATCCATACCCCCGGCCACACGCCGGGCGGGATCTGCCTGTATGCGGAGGGCCATCTGTTCACCGGGGACACCCTCTTTGTCGGCGACAGCGGACGAACCGACCTCCCGGGGGGCGACCGCCCCACCCTCGGCGCCTCCATCCGGCGCCTCATGGAACTGCCGGATGACACGGTGATCTGGCCGGGCCACGACTACGGCCCCACCCCATCCTCCACCATCGGTTGGGAGAAACGAAACAACGTCAACGCCCGGGAATATGGGTTCAAGGTGAATGACTGAATGCCGGGCCGGCGGGATTCGCCGCCCGGCCGTCAACGACAGCCGCCCATGGCGCCGCAGGTTCCGCACCCGTCGGGCGGGTAGACCCCCCTTCCGGAAAGACGGAAGACGATGCCGTCCGAATCCACCTTGATGGGCTGAACCTGATCCAACAGCTCCCTGTCCACGATGTAGCGAAAGCCGTCGATCTCGAAGATCTCATCGGTGGGAGCCGGCTGCTCGAGCGACACCGAGAGGCTTTGGATTCCGCAACCGCCGGTCTTCAGATAGATTCGAATCGGAGACTTCTTCCTTTTTTCGAAGAAGCTCGCCACCAACCTCGAAGCCTTTGGCGTCACCTCGATCCTGGAAGCGCCGGTTTCGGCACCACCGCCCGCCCGCGTCGGCCGGGGTGAGGCAGGTGCCGCCGGTCCTGATTTTCGTGGTTTGCGATTGGCCATCGGCCTGCAACTCCATTCTACGGTATCCATAAAGGTGCCCGGCGACCGGGTCCATCATTGCCGGATTTCAGGCTCCCGGTTGGGCGTTTGGGGATCGCATTTAGGATAATCCGGCATTCCGCCCTTGCAAGGCCGTCCAGCGCGCACCCTGCCGGAGAAACACATTCGGCGCCAACCGGAGAAGCCGGAGCGACCCTTCCCTTTTCTATGCCGGGATTGCGCTTATGGTATGGCCATGGCCGAAATGGAAGGATGCGTATGGATACCGTTACCCAAGGAGAATTCGTATGCGAATCATCCCCTGCTTCGTTCTCACCCTTGCCATCGGAGCGCTCATGGCGCCCGCCCATGCCGCCGACATCCAGACGGGAATCCACGACATGCAATGGGGCAGCCACGCCTCCCGTCATGACCATTTGACCCGGGTGCGCGAATCCGGTCCGGTCTCCTACTACGTCAACACCAACATGATATACAGCGTTGCGGAGCGGTCCGTGCCCGGCGTGGTGTACGGCTTTTACAAGGATCAACTCTTCGCCGTCTATATTCGCCTGGCCGCCCCCGATCAGTTCTACCATATGGAGAAAAGATTCAGCGCTGAATACGGGGAGCCCGAAAAAACCGTGGCGAGGGGAGGAGACATGACGGTCTACCGCTGGAAGCAGAACCAAGTGAAGATCAAGCTGAAGCTGAACGAACCCGAAGCAGAAATGAAGGTCGGCATCTACTACGTCCCTCTCTCCGCTCAGCTCAACGAGGCACAAGCGGAAGAGGCGCCGGAAGGCGTTTTTTCCCCGGCGCCCTCCGAAACCGGGAAACCTGTGCGATCCACCCCGCTTCTCTGAGCGCAGGCTGCTACGGCGAGATCAGTTCGAATGCCGGCGTGGCGACCGATGTCGGCATCTTCTCCCATCGACTGTCGCAGAAATCGGCTCGGATCGCGTATCGGCCTGCCGGCAGGTCGTCGGGAAGCCGCCAGCGGATCCGGGCCATCTGCTCGATGTTGGAAAATTGGGGACAGGCGCTGTCGGCATCCGTGGCAAAAGCCGGCCTGAACGCCGAAGCCGGCGTCGATTCACCCGAAGACCCCACCCGATCCAGGGAAAACACCGCCGAGACGCCGATGGGGAAAGCCGTCATGCGGATGAACCGGAGCACCACCCGGTCGCCGGGGCGGTACAGGTCATAATCCGTTACCATTCCGATCAGCTTGTTGTCGTCCGATATCCCGGTGCCGACGCCCGAGGTCGTCTCGTCCCATGAACGCGCCGGCCCCACGTCGATGTGCACGCTTTCGCCATGGTAATATCCCGCGCCACCGAAATTGAGTTCCTTGACCGTCTCCCAGAGGCGGCGGGCGGACACCCCATCCATCCTCAGGTCGACCGCCATGCCGTACTGGTGGAGGCTCGCCTTGGCGGCAAGGGCACCTTTGCCGCGGAGCCGGTCGTTGTAGGCCGGAGGCCGGTAGCCGGAATTGATGCGGATCAGTGTCCCCGGAAGCAGGCGGTCTTCGAGGAAATCCATGTACTCGACGAGCCGAAGGGACAGCAAGGGAAAGGCCGGATCGTGGGGGGCGTCGAAAACCTCGCAGAGGGATTCGACGGCATCGGGATCGTAGCGCCCGGCACCGACCCGGTAGATGCCTTCGAAGGATTTGCCGTTCTTCAGGCTCGTGACTCGAAGCCGCCCGTCACCGCTGAAAAAAAACCGCCCGGACTCGGCGGAGGAAGCCTCGGACACGGAAAAGGCGACGACCGCCGTCATCAGGACGGCTATGAGCCCCAGGCGCTTCATGGCGATTCGATACCACCATCGCGGGGCCGTCCGCAAGCGAATCCCGAGCCCTCACCTTCCTAAGGCTTCGGCTGGCTCTCCGTCTCAATGGATTCCAGACGCTTCTGGATCCATTCGAGCTCGGTCTTCAGGGCATCCGCCTGGCTTTTGAGCACCTGCCGCTCGGCTTCCGGCCCGGGCTGGACGCCGCCCCAGGGTTGTACCGCGGCTCCCATTCCCCACGGCCGGCCGGCTGCTCCAAAACCCCAGCGCCGGCCGTATCCGCCGCCGCCAAACCCCCGGAATCCGAAACCCCGTGCTCGTCCATACCCCAGCCCCCGGCCCCTTCCGAAGCCGGAAGCCCCATAACCGGGCGTTGCGCCGCCGGCGCAATGTCCCAAAGCCCGCCCTGTCATGGCGCCCATTCCCATCGGTCCTGTTCGATCTCCACCTGGCATGGTGATTCCTCCTTGGCATGCAGATTATTGTCGCACCCGGGCGACGTGTCTTGAAGCCTATCCTCGGCCTGGAAACGCCGCCCCACCCCTGCGACTACAAAAGGTGTAGCATCGGCCGTGCCAGGTTAGAACTCGATGCAGCCAGCGTTTTATCTAATTGGATTCATTTGACTATTTTATAGGGCAGCCCTCGACGGACGCCAATGGTGAGTGCATGAATGCGACGGTAGCGGCAGATCAGGGTTGCATACCAACGACGCTTTCAATCGCGCGGCCGGCATAGGATGGGTCAATAGCGAAGTATGGCCGCAGCCTGACCGTTGGCCTCGGGCATCTCATCCGCCTCCACCAGATACACGGTGCCGCCGTTTCGAAAGGTCTCGGCGGCCGCGAGATCGAGGAGATCCTCGCTGCCGGGCTGGCCGCCCTCTTCCTGAACCGTCACCTCGCTGCTCTGGCGGTCGAAACGCCCCCAGCAGGCCTTGCCATGGGTGAGAAACAGGACATCCACCCGGCTGAACGCGGCGGCGGGAACGATGCTCGGGACGTCGGAGGCGGTATACCCGGTGCCGGCAAGTTCCCGGTAACGCCGGGCGGCCTCGATCCTGCCCTTTTCGAATTCGGGCCGGACGATCTCCCAGGCCTTGTCCCGGAGCTCCTCGGCACGCAGGTGTTCCGGATTGCCTTCGATCCCCGGTTCCATGACCTGCCGGTAGCTGGTGGCCTTCCGGAAGATGGGAAGCAGATAATCCACCCCGGCGAGCACCAGCGGGTGGGCGTCGTTGTTCAAAAAAACCGGCTGGAGAACCCGATCGACTTCCTGAAAATATCGAAGGATCTCATCCTTGGTGTCGTCGATGCCGACGCCTTGACCGTGATAGACGGCCGGCCGGCCTCCACTGACTCCCGCGGCGCCCGAGTGGTATTGCAGCTGGGTCTGTTTGTCGTAGCCGAGCATTTTTTCCATGCTTTGGAGCCCTTCGACCTCGACCTCCTCTGCCCGGTGGCGGGTGCAGCCGACGAGCCGGACGCGGTTCTGGCTCAAGGCGAGCACGTAAAAGCGCTTCTCAGCCGACAGCAGCGGTACCAGCGGTTTGATATGAAAACGCCCCGCAACCACGTGCAATTCGTCGAAGGTCATCGGAACCCGAAAGTAGCGAAAAATTTCCGGCGCCATGAAAACCGCCAGGCTGTCGCCCCACGTCCTCCAGAATGCCTCGTCCTCCAGCAGGCGCTGGGCGTCCTGCAAGGGCTTCTCCATTGCCTTTTTGCATGCGGGCGACTGCTCGTCGATGGCTTTCTCGGCGCTCCTTAGCTGATTCTTGAATCGGATTCTCTGAGCCTCTCCGGTGGTGGAAGGCGGTTCGGCGGGGATGTACATCGAAATGCAGCAGCCGTTCTCGATTTGTATCAACTCCTTAAGGTCGTCCATGGAAAATGCTGTCATAGAAGTCCTCCATATTGAAGGTCACGACGATTTTGTGTTCCTTGGAATTATAATGGATCCGGATTCCGGGTCTGCAAGGGAGGGACGGCCGGTTCACCCGCGGGTGTCATGCTGTGCAGCCACCAGCGCTGGAACCGCGACGATCCGGGCCGGGTCTGCCGCTCGAAATAGATTTTCAGCCACGCCCCCGATTCGGTTTGGACCTCGTACCAGTGTCGCCGGACATAGCGCTCGCCGCTGCCGTGCCGACAGGGGCCGGTTTCGCGCCACTGCCGTAGGACGGCAACGATGACCAGCCGCCTGTCCCGCCATGTGAAAACGGCCGGCAACCCAGGCGCGCCGGGGGCCGCCCGCGACATGTCGATCGTATCCGCCACCGGCGAGATCATCTCACTGATGAATTGCATCGTCATGCCACCCGCGCCGCTCGCACGGCATCATTTGGATCATGTCTTCAATTTTTAAAATAGGCATCCGGGGCCGGCAGTCGATCCCGGCCGTTTCGACTTTCGCACTTTACGACCGGGGAGGCTGTTCGTTGCGCGACAAGAGGTTATCCGTCTGACAGGTGGATCGCCTTGCGGGGTGGAGGTTATGCGGCAGGTCCTGGTGGACGGCCCGGCCTCAGGAGGGTTTGGATGCCAATTCGGTGCTGATGTGCCAGTCCGGGCGGCCTTTCCGGCGCCGGATGACCTGAACCGGCCGCTTCTCGCGAACATTCATCACCGTTTCATCCTTGGCGTCCAGGTTCGCGGCCTGCATCAGCTGGCGCAGTCTATCTTCGATTTGCTTGCGTTTTCTTGCGTCCATTTTCTTCCTTCGAGTTAACGCCGTCGTGTCGACGAGCGATGCGTATTGGCGCGATCAAGACCCTGTAGGCCGAAAGAATCCGGCGGATCTATCGCGCGGAATGCCTCCGCAGCGAATTGCGCGGATGCGAATGATGCATTCTGGGTATCGTGTCTTCAGCGATATAAAGCAGGAAATGACAAACGGGGACAGGCAACCCGCGGGACGGGGACCTGATTTCCTAGATTTATGCGAATCACTTTATAAACTTTTGTAATCTATAGCACAGTTTCCGATTTGGCAAGAAGAATTCATCGAAGAATGCATTTCATCCAGAAAGAGCCTCAAATCCAGCCTGGCCCTCATGAGTGTGTACATCAGGCCGTGGAACTGCGCTTCCGTCAAAAAAGAGGCGGCCGCCCCGCATCCGGCAGGATCCATCGCGCCCTCCTCCCCGCCTTCGAAACGAAGATAGATTTCCTCTGCGCAGCGGACGATGGAAGTCTCCCGCTGATCCATCCGATCATCGGCGCCATCGGGCGCAACCTCCCGGTGATGGTTGCGGATGATCCGGACGATGGAGCCGGGAAAGCCCCAGCTTTCAGCCACCCGTGCGCCAAGCTCGGCGTGGCCGATTCCGAGGACGCGCTGCTCGGCTTCATCGAGGCCGATTCCCTCCGCTTCAACCACATCGCGAATTTCCCGGTCGGCCGCCACTGCGAACTGATCGATGACGATTTTTCCGATGTCCCGGACCAGCGCGGCCGTGAAGATGCGGCCGGGATTCCCGATGCCCGACAGCTTTGAAATTTCCCTGGAGAGATTGGCGGTCACGACGGCGGTGTGCCAGAGATGACCGCCTTCGGAGCTGGTCCTCCTGCAACAGCCGGCATTGTAGGTCTGATTCAGGGAAAACATCAGGATCAGTTCGGCCATGCGCCTGGCGCCCAGAAGGGCCAGAGCGTCCCTGATGGTGTCCGTCCTGCATTTCAGTCCGTAGTAGGCGGAGTTGACCATCCGGAGCACATTGGCCGCCAGCGCAGGATCCTGCGAGACCAGGTTCGCGACTTCCATGAACCGGTACTCGTCATTGTCGAGAAGACCGACGACTTCAACGGCGATCGGGGATATGGGCTCCAGACGGTCGATGGATCGAATGATCGCTTCCAGATTCGGCATGTTCGGTCCCGGGGCAAAAGGCGGTCGAGGTCAGGAGCGGGGGAGTGCCGCCAGCGTTCGTCGCTGGGTTCGATATCGTTCATCACCAGGGTTCTCTTTAGGTTTTCGTCCAAAGGTTCGGTCCCGAATTTTTTGCCTTGATCATCAATGCCTTCCTGGCATATGTTCGCATCACGTGATGCCGAAACGCCTGTTAGGCTCCTCCGCATCCACTGATCCGTCTTCTCCTCCTCCGGTTTCTGTCCCTCGAATGCCGAAATTCTGATCGTGCTTCTCCGCTCCTTTCGAAGCCGGTTCCCGAAATGATCCCGAATCGAGAAATTCCTTCCGAGCTGCGCCGTTCCGTAAGGTCTTCCAACCCATACATGAAAGGAGAAGGTCATGCCCACGTATCTTCATCCCGGTGTGTACGTCGAGGAAATCCCCAGCGGCGTCAAGCCGATCGAAGGGGTGCCGACATCGGTGGCAGCCTTTGTGGGGCGCGCCCGGAAAGGGCCGGTGGGCGCAGCGGTGCCGGTGAACAGCTTTGACGAGTACCGGGCGGTTTTCGGCGATATCGCCTCGGAGGCCGACGCCATGGGACTGGCCTTGCGGGCCTTTTACCTTAACGGCGGCAAAACCGCCTTCGTGGCCCGCCTGGTCAACGGCAGCCCCCCCACCGCGGCCGCATCGGCGACGGTGGCCGGGCAGGACTCCGGCGGGAACGCGGTCCTGCGTGTTCAAGCCACCAGCGTGGGGCAATGGGGAAACGCCGTCTATTTCCGAATCGTCAAACCGGATCCGGACGCCCCGGCCTTCGACCTGGAGGTGGGCCACCTGGAGAAAGACAAGTTCAGGAAGGACGAGACCTTTGCAGGGCTCACCATGAACGCCGGGGAGGCGGCTTATGCCCTCACCCAGGTCAACGGCAGCTCCGCCTGGGTCGAGCTGGCCCTGGAGCCCGCGGGGGATCCGGACGATGCCGCGGAACTTTACCAGGATGCCACGCTGACCGGCGGGGTATTGGGTACCGCGGCCGACGCCTTCGCGGCCGGAATGTCGGGGATCATGAGCCTGACCCTCAACATCAACGGTCTGGGAGCGAAGAAGATCGACATCGACCCGGACGCGTTGGGGCTTGCCGGAACGGACAACCAGGCGGACGGCGATCTCGTGGCCGGTGCCATCGTCGCGGCGGTTCGCGCGTTGGGTCCCGATATCGCCTATCAGAGCTTCGTCTGCGGCTATGGCTCGAACCGGTTCACCCTGACCTCGCCCAAGCCCGCGCAGGAGCGCACCTGCGCATCGCTGATGGTCTACGACGGAACCGGGGACGCCGGCGATCTTGCCGCATTTCTCCGTTTGGGCTCCAAGGCGGCGGCAACGTTCGTCGGCGCCGGTCTCGACACGACCAATGCGACCCTGTTTTCAGACGGCATCACCGGGACCATGGATTTGACGCTCGACATGGATGGTCTCGGCAGCCGGACGATCTCCATTCAGGCGGCCGAATTGGGGCTGGCCGGCAATCATGACGCCGACAGCCGGGCGGTCGCCCTGGCAATCCGGGACGCCGTTCAAGCCATTCCACTGCCGGTGGACGCCTACCGCAGGTTTGACTGCGTTTATGCCGGTGGAAGATTTGTCCTGACCTCGGGCAGCGTCCGCCCCCGCACGTCCTCACTCACGGTCGCCGACGGCCCGCTTGCCGACCTGCTGGGATTGGCCCCGGGCGACAACCCCACCCTGACGGCCGGCCGGGAGATCCATCACGGAACGGCGCGTGTGATCCCGCTCGAGAACCTGGGGCCCGCCCCTTTCCACAACGGGGTGCAATTGACCGGCGGCGGCGAGGCCCCGCCCACCGGCGCCGACTACGGCACCTTTTTCAACCAGGTCCTGCGCAAGATCCGGGATGTCAGCATCCTGGTCCTGCCGGGTCAACACTGGGCGAAGGACGGCTCCGGCAATGCCGCGATCGGCCAGGCCCTGGCCCACGCCGAGGCCACCCGGAGCCGGGTGGTCATCGTCGATCCGCCGCCGGGCGAGGAGCTGGAGCAGGCAGCCCAGGTGGATCAGATGGCGCTGCCCACGTCCACCTACTCGGTCCTCTACTACCCCTGGGTCAAGGTCGCCAACCCGTTTTACAACGCGGACACCAACCCGACCGCTCAAAAAACCCTGAAAATCGCCCCATCGGCATTCGCCGCTGGGATGTGGGCCAAGATCGACGGCAAGCGCGGCGTGTGGAAAGCGCCGGCCGGGGTCGAAAGCCAGCTGCTGGGCATGGCCGGCCTCGAGTTCGACGTCGAGGACGCCGAGCAGGACCAGCTGAACCCCCTGGGCGTCAATTGCCTGCGAAAACTGCCCAGCTTCGGTGCCGTGATCTGGGGCAGCCGAACCCTGTCGACCAAGGCGGATCCCGAGTGGCGCTATGTTCCGGTGCGGCGAACCGCCATCATGATCGAGCAGAGCATCTACGGGGGCATCCAGTGGGCGGTCTTCGAACCCAACGACCATCGGTTGTGGGCTTCCCTGAGGACGAACATCGGGGCCTTCATGGACGGGCTGTTCCGGGCCGGCGCCTTCCAGGGCGAAAAGGCTTCGGACGCGTACTTCGTCCGCTGCAGCCTGGGGGACACCATGACCCAGGACGACATCGACCGTGGACAGGTCATCGTCATCGTCGGTTTCGCGCCGCTCAAGCCGGCCGAGTTCGTCATCGTCCGGATCCAGCAGAAGGTCGCCCGGCAATAAGCCATAAAGGAGGGTAGAGATGGCAGCACCGCTGTTTCCCGTCAACACGCATCGGCATGACCCTTACCGGACCTTCAAGTTTCAGATCCTCATCGACGGCCAGGTAGTGGCCGGTCTACGGAAGATGGGTGCGCTCAAGAAAAAGACCGAACCGGTCAAATGGCGCACCGCGGGCGACCCCTCCCACGAGCGGATTCTCCCCGGCGGCACCAGCTACGAGGCCGTCACCCTGGAACAGGGGCTCACCCATGACCCGGTGTTCGAAAACTGGGCCAACCTCGTCAACAATATCGATGGAGACGCGGGCATGTCCCTGAAAAACTTCCGGAAGGACATCATCATCAATGTGCTCAACCTCCAGGGTCAGGTGGCGATCTCCTACCGGCTGCTCCGCGCCTGGGTTTCCGACTATCAGGCATTGCCCGACCTGGATGCCGGTTCCATGAATACGGTGGGTATCCAGACCATCACGCTTCAGCACGAGGGGTGGCAGCGCGACCCCGGCGTGGCGGAGCCGGTTGAGAGCTGATGCGGCTTCCCGGAGGTCTCTGGATCGAGGGCGGGCTTCGGCGAGACTTTGCCTTCAAACCGGCGAGCGGGGCGGTCGAACGGGCGCTCCAGGCGGCCGGGCAAGCCGAAGCCTGCCTGCCGGACCGGGTCACGCGTGCGCTCTCGGTTTCGATCGAGCGGATTGGAGGGGCCGAACCGAACTCGGAGCTCACGGCCGGACTGGCCGTGGGCGACCGGCAGTTTCTCATGCGCCGCCTGGCGGTACACCTGGGGTTGAATGAAACCTGGATGACCTCCGTGTGCAGGCGCTGCGGATCACCGTTCGACTATTTCATCGATCACGGCCGGCTGCCCGTCAAGGAGGCCGGCCCGGGGTTTCCCTTCGTCGATGTGGAAACCCGACGGGGCATGATTCGTCTGAGGGTTCCCGGTGGATCGGAGCAGGCCGCCATCGCCGGGCTGGACGATCCGGAATCGATCCTCAGGATCCTGGTGAGCCGGTGTCTGGTCGACACCCCGGGCGAAGCCGGTGCGAAGCGGAAATTTCCGGTGGATCGGTTGGATGCCGAGGATTTCAAGCGGATCGAGTCGGCTCTCGAAACCACCGCTCCCGAGGTGACCACACGGGTGCGGGTGGAATGCAGCGAATGCGGCACCGGCCACCTAATCGACGTCGACCCATACCTCGTCCTGGGTCGCGTCGGAACGGATCTGGACAGGGAAATCCATGTCATCGCCTCCACCTACCACTGGAGCGAGAAGGACATCCTGGAGCTCCCCACCGCGAGGCGGAAGCGATATCTGGAACTGATCGATCAGACCGCCGGCACAGGCGCCTGATCCCGGACCCGCAGGGTCCGAAAGGACGTTTCCAGTGGGTTTTTTTGCCGACATCATCCACGACAGCAGGCGCCCGCCGCCGGGCCACCCCGGCGCTCCCGGAAAAGCGGCTGCCTCCGCAGCGAGCGAAGGCAGTCAACCCGCGGCCGTCCCGCAGGCCGATGCGCCGGTCGACCCACGTGCCGCCCGAGGCTCTCCTCACGCTGAACCCGCGAATGCCGGTTCCCTGGCGGCCATGGGGGAGACGCCCGATCCGCCGGTGCCCTTCCCAAGGCGAAGCAGGGCCCCGGGAGAAGCAGGTGACGCCGACGAAGTTCGCCCCATTCCTGCGCCCGAAATCGGGGCGCCTTCGATACCGGTCCGGCCGGAACCCGCCGGCGCATCCCCGGCGGAATCTGAACGGGAAGGCGGCAGGGGGGAGCCGTATGAGGATCGCCTGTCCGATGCCATGGATCATCCGCGGGATGCCAAGGCGGAAAAGCGCGCCTCGGCCACAGACAGCCCCCGGCGGCATGCCTTAGGAGAAGCGGTGTCGGAAAGCATCGTGCCGGTCGCGGACCGGGCGTCGAAAGACGGCGTAAAACCCGAAGAGTCCTCTCATCCGCCGGCCGGAGGGAACCCGGATCGGCCACATCCCGGTCCGCCGCACCCGGAAGATGAATCTATACGCTTGCCTCGCCCGGGCCGGGAAGCCGCCGGCCTGGCGTTGTCCGGGCCCTCCCGAGCCCCGGTGGCGCAGCGGGCCGCATTCGGGGAGCCTGGCTCCCGGGAAGAAGCGCCTGCGTCCCGGGGGCTACGGGAACCATCCCGCCCCGGTCCGGAGAAAGCATCCTTTGACATCCGAAAGCCCTCGTTCGCCCGGGAAGGCATATCCCCGGGAGGGACCGAAACGAGCGCATTGGGGGCCGCGGCGCACCCGACGGACGCCACCGGCGGATACGGCGCGGCGGTGGGAGTTTCATCCTCCGGAAAAAGCGCACCCCCCGAGCCGCGGGTGCGGATCGGGGTGATCGAGGTGGTCGTGATCTCGCCGGAGCCGGTCAAGCCTCTGCGTAAACCGAGCCAGCCTTCGCCGGCCGGCTTTACCAGCAGACATTATCTGCGGAATCTTTGACCATGGCACTGCAACCGTCATCCTTGTCCCGTGTGTGCAGATCCATAGCGGATTTTCTGAGCGACGGGCTCCGGGCCGGCGCGAACTCGATCCGGGTCCTCATCGGCAACCCCGCGGACGCCCAACCCGGTCAGGCGGACACCGAACACCGGGTCAACCTGTTCTTCTACCGCATCGAGCCCTCCGGCCTGTTCCCGGACCGGACCCACGGCGATACCGCGTGGATCCGCCTCTATTGCCTCGTCACAGGGTTCGGTATCGCGGAGGACCAGATCAGCGCCGGGGAAAACGACCTGCGCCTGTTGGGGGAGGTCATGCGGCTGATTCACCAGAACCCGGTCATGGATCTCCTGACGGTTGACGACGAAGCCTTCCGCCTCCAGATGATTTTCCATCCTCTCAGCCCCGACGAGCTGAACCACATCTGGAGCACCCAGGGCGATGTCAGCTACCGGCCGTCGGTCGCCTATGAACTGGCACTGGCGCCCATCATTCCCGCACAGCGGCGGGCGGACAGCCCCCTGGTGGGAGCGGTGGGAACGGAGGTCCGCGCCGCGGCGGCGGCAAGGACCGCGGCATTCGGAGCGGAAATCCTTCGGCCGCCGGTCGTCGCATCGACCGTGGATACCACCGATCCGGGCTGGGAGCCCCGGATCTGCTTTGTCCATCAGGGGGGCTGTTTTCAGAGCCTGGCCTTTGAAACCGGGAGCCAGGCCCTGGCCGATTTCCAGCCGCGGATCTGGATTGCCGGCGATCCCGGCAGTCCCGTGGTCCTGGTCTGGGAGCGGTGGAGCAGCGCCTCCCGGTGGCAGCGGGCTGCCTCCCTGCCGTCGGCGGCCGCCACCCGGACCCTGGACCCCGAACTGGCGGCCGAAGCCGTCGCGCAGGCCATCGACCTCCCCTTCGACAGCCAGCCGGGGCAGGCGGTGCTCTATGCGGAACGGTCCTTTGTCCGCGCCCAGGACGGGCGGCAGCTCACCGTCCGAAGCAACCTCTTGCTCGTAACGCTCTTTGCAGGGCCATGACGGGAGCCGCCGTGGAACCCACCACCACCGACAGCCTGGCCGTGGAATGGCGACGGATCGAACTTCTGGGCCACATTCTCGCCCAGGCGCGCCACGGCAGTGATGCGTCGCCCGAGCTGCTGGATCGGCTGAAGGAAGTCCAGCGGCAGGTGGAGGAGGTCCGGGGCAACGGGGCCTGGGCGGGACTCGATGCGCTGCGGCTCGCCCCGCTCGAGCTCGATGTACTGGCCTGCGCGGTGGCGCCGGAGGCCGAGCCGAGGCTGGGATGGATGTTCCAGTCGCTTCAGCCGGGAACGCCCCAGCCCTACCCGACCCCCGCGCTGCTCCAGGAACTTTTCGCCCTCGCCCCGGAGGAGACCCCTGCCCTTTACGCCGTCCTGGCGGAATCCTCGACGCTCAGACGTTCATCCCTCCTCGAAATCGAGGGAAGCGACCCCTTTCAGCCGGTGCGGCCGGTGCCGGGAGTGACGGCCCGGCTTCTGGGGCGGCCGGCGACGGCCGGCGATCTGCCCGGGGCGGTCCGCATCCGGGGCCGGGCCGGCTGGGAGGATCTCGTCCTGCCCCCCGACCGGTTCGTCATGCTCCGGGAATTTCTGCTCTGGATCACCCATAAGACGACCGTGGTCCACGAGTGGGGCGGAGAGGACTGCGGGGGACCGGTGGCGCTTTTCTCCGGCCCGTCGGGAACCGGCAAGACCTTTGCGGCCGTAGTGCTGGCAAGCGAGCTCGACTGGCCGCTTTACCGGGTCGATCTGGGGCGCCTGGTGAGCAAGTACATCGGCGAGACGGAAAAGAACCTCAACCGTCTGTTCGACGCCGCCCACGGCCGGCCCATGGTATTGCAGTTTGACGAGGCCGACAGCCTCTTCAGCAAACGGGGCGAGGTCAAGGAGGCGCGGGACCGGTACGCCAACATGGAGGTAAGCCATCTGCTCGCGCGCATCGAGTCCCACCACGGGCCGGTCATTTTGACGACCAACCTGCGAAAGCAACTCGATCCCGCATTCGCCCGCCGGTTCCAGGTGGTGGTGGATTTCCCCCGCCCGGACATGGCGGCCCGCACCAGTCTGTGGCGGCGCCTGCTGCCCCCGCGCGCGCCCCTCGACGTAGGGATCGACATGGACTTCCTGGGCCGGGCGGTCAATCTCACCGGCGGCGGCATCCGGAACGCGGCGCTGCATGCCGCCTACATGGCCGCCGGCGCCGGCCTGCCCATCGGCGTTGGCCATATCGCACTTGCCGTGTGGCGGGAGCTCGGAAAGGACGGCCGCGAGTTGTCCCTTGCCGACCTCGGTGCCCTGGCCCCGTATCTCCCGGAGAAGGACCCATGCTGATCATCGGGAAGCTGCGCATTCAACTTCCGGCGGACTGCCTCGGGCGGGCGGAGTCGATAGGCCGCATGGTCGCTGAGGCACTGGCGGACCGTCCGGTCCCGGAAAACATCCAAATCGAGAGGCTCTCGGTGCCGCCGATCCAAATCCGGCCCGGGTCCGGCGACCGGCGCATCGCCCGCGGCATCGCCATGGCGATTCACGACTGTCTTCAATCGGAGAGGAAATGAGCCATGCTCAATGTGACCAAGGGAATGCTGGTCGAATACGCCCTGTCCATTCCGCCCCTGGCGCTGGTGTTCGAGTTCAATCCCCGCACCATTACCCGTACCCGCACCATCACCCTCAGCACGGGAAATGCCCCGGGGACGCGCGGGGGATATGATTTCGCGCTGCCCACCGAGACGCCCCGGGTAGCCCAGGGGGTGAGCGTCCAGCCCGAGAGCTTCTCCATCGAAATCCTGTTGGACGCGACAGACCGGATGAACGACGGTGAGCCGATCGCCGCCCAATTGGGTATTCAGCCGGAGCTCGACACCCTGCGCACCATGGTGGAGCCCAAGTCCCAGGGCCCGGCAGGCGTACAGACCCTTGCCAGCCTCGGACTCGGGGGCCGGCGTGCGTTTCAGCGTCATGAATCGGCCTCGGTGCTGCTGCTGGTATGGGGCCTGCACATCCTGCCGGTCTTTTTGACCAGCGTGAACATCACCGAGGAGGCGCATCTGCCGTCGCTGATTCCCTATCGGGCCAGGGCCACCCTCTCCCTGCAGGTGATCGAAGGCGAGAACCCCTTCTTCCTGGTGGAAAAGGCCCGGCAGGTGGCGGGGGCGGCGCTCAACACCGGGAGGACCGTGGTGGGAGGAATCTTCTGAATGTTTCAAAAAGGATCCAGATACGAAAACACGGCCCTTTTTCAGCCGACGGCCGACGGCCGGACGGTGTTCGAGGGAGTTCGTCCCCGGACCATCGGCCCCGCCCCCGGCGTGATCGAGCATACCGTCCGGACCGGCGACCGGCTGGATCTCCTGGCCGGGCACTATTACAACGACGATCGCCTGTGGTGGCGGATCGTCGACGCCAATCCAACGGTCGTTCTGGGGGGTGACATGGTGCTGAGCGCGATGGAAGGAGAGATCATTCTCATTCCAAAGGCCAGGGAGTAGGCCATGATGCCGGACCTTCCGAAAGGGAAATTCCGGGAACCCGCCGAGTGCGTGATCCGCGTCGGGGAGGCCGGAGAAGAGATCGCCGATCTCTATCCGTTTCTTTCCGAGGTCACCGTCGACGCCCGCCGGGATGAGCCGACGGTCGCCACCCTGAAATTCGAAACGCGGCGGGACGAAAACGGCAGGTGGCAGGTGCAGGATTCCGGGTTGCTGACGCCCTGGGCGCCGATCGTCATCGAGGCGGCCTTCGGCCACACCACCCAGGAGATCATGCGCGGCTACATCCTGAGGATCCGGGCCGATTATCCCCAGGATCCCGGGCAAACCACGGTGACCGTGGAATGCCGGGACGAGTCCGTCAAACTGGACCGCAGCCACGTCCGGAAGGTCTGGGGCGGGGATGAACCCACGACCGATCAGGTCATCGTCTCCACCATTGTCGCGGACCATGGCCTGATCCTGGACCCGGAGAGCGGACCCGGTCTGGCCGGCATCGTCGTCAACCAGGACGGAACCGACATCGTCCTCCTGCAAAACCGGGCCGAGGCCAACGGCTACGAACTCATCTTCCGGGAGGGGCAGGTCTATTTCGGCCCCATGCGCCTCGATGCGGCCCCCCAGGAAACTCTCATGGTCTACGCCGGAACGTCCGGCAACTGCATCAGCTTCAACATCGACGACGACGGCCACCAGGCCGACGAGGTCGCCTTCGACCTGGCACGGGCCGAAGGGGCCGGTACCGAAAGCGAAACCCTCGCCCCGGACCAGCCCCTGCTCGGCGAGGAACCCGCCCGGAGCTCGGAGGCGGGCCTCGGGGATTTTGTCTGGCGGATGCATCGGCTGGCGGGGATGAGCAGCGAGGAACTCCGGGCGCGGGCCCGGCGCAAGGCCAACGACCTGGCCATGAAGATCAAGGCGGACGGGGAGCTCGACGGCTCGCTCTACGGGAACGTGCTTCGCGTTGCCGAACCCGTCGGCGTCGACGGCGTCGGCGAGCGCTACGGCGGCGTCTACTACGTCGATTCGGTGCGGCACCTCTTCAACACGGAAGGCTATCGCCAGACGTTCACGTTGTTGAGAAATGCCTACGGCGACAACCTCGAGAGCGCCCCCGGGCTGTTGTCCGCGGTGCTCTGAACCATCCTCGGACGACCGGTTGCCGGGAGGATCAATGGAAGAACTGCTGCTGGAGCTCGCCAGACAATACCGGAACAAATACTTCGGAAAGTACCGCGGCTTCGTCGTCGACAACAACGACCCCGAGCAGCTCGGGCGCCTGCGACTCACGGTGCCCTCGATCCTCGGCGAGGCGCAGACCGGCTGGGCGCTGCCGTGCTTTCCCTTCGGCGGGCTGGCCGACCAGGGGTTTTTTACCGTCCCCGAAGTGGACGCCCAGGTGTGGGTCGAATTCGAGGGGGGAAACCCCAACCAGCCCATATGGACGGGCACCTTCTGGCAGCAGAGCGGAGACCCGCCGGCGGAGTCGGCCCTGACCCCTCCGAGCACGCGGCTGCTCAAGACGCCATCGGGCCACACCCTGCAATTCGACGACGAGCCGGGCGCGGAACGCTTCCGGCTGGCCCATCCGGCCGGCGCGGAGACCACCGTGGACGAAAACGGCACCGTGGTCATCACCGATGCAAGGGGCAGCAGGCTGACCCTCGACGCCGACGGGGGCGAGGTGGTGCTCGAGGATGTCAACGGCAATACCCTGACCCTCGATTCCGGCGGAACCACGATAGAGGACGTCAACGGCAACCGGATCGAGATGGCGGCCGGGGGCATCACGGTATCGGGAAACCGGGTGGTGGTGGAAGGCCAGCAGGTCATGCTCGCCGGGCAGGGCGGAGAGCCGATCATCAAGGGGCAGAGCTTTCTCACCCTTTTTGCCACCCACATCCACACATCCACCGCGCCCGGATCCCCGACCTCTCCGCCGATTCCGCAAGGGGAGATGAGCACGCTGTCGATGAAGGTGACGACGGCTTAACCAGAAACCAGTAACCAATAACTATTAACCATTAACTATTAACCATTCCCCGGGAAGAACCGGCTACGCGTACGCGATCCACTTTCAATCGCACGCGTACTCGCACTCGAAAAAGAGAAGACAAGGTATCCATATGCAACGCTTGACCGATTCAGACTATCCGGTCTTCCCCTTCCGCGTCGGCGTGGACGGCGTGCAGACGTGCGGCAGGGCCCGGCATGTCCGCGAACAGATCGAGCAGGTCCTGTTCACCAATCCCCGGGAACGGGTCTTCCGTCCCGAGTTCGGCGCCGGCATCTCCATGCTGATCTTCGAACCCAATGCCTCGCCCCTGCGGGAGACCCTTCGGAAGCGGCTCATGGCCTCGCTGGCCGAGGCGCTGAAGGGAGAGGTCGATCCCAAAACCCTGGAAGTCGAATTCCCGGAACCCACAGGCGGCGACAAGCTGCTCGTGGTGATTTCCTACACCCTGGCCGCCATCGGACACACCGAGCGGCATGCATTCGAGGCCGGATGACGGCCTGTGGAGATGCCATGGCGAAGAACCCTGACACCGAGCTTTGGTTCGAGGGCGGCTGCCCGGACTGTGGGGAGCGGCGCGTCGATCTGCCCCAGGCCCTGCCGGAAATCGGCGACGACTTCGACTGGCGGGTGCGGGATTTCGACGGTTTCCGGCGGTTCATGCTCGAGGAGCTCGCCGCCCGCTTCCCGGAGCGCACCCGTTGGACCCCGGCCGACATGGAGGTGGCCCTGGTCGAGGCATTGGCCGCGCTGCTCGACCAATTGTCCGACATGCTCGATCGGGTCGCGGGGGAAGCCTTTCTGGAAACGGCCCGGCGGCCCGAGTCGGTGCGCCGCCTGCTGAAGCTCATCGGCTGCGACGTCCTGGAAACCGCCCGCCTGAACCGGGACGCCCCTTTTGACCGGTCCCCCGCGGAAGGCGACCCGCGCAGCGACGAGGAACGGTTCGATCAATTCTGGCTCGACCACCCAGCCCTCATGGAAGCCGCCCGGCGGGCAGGGCCCCGGGCCGTTCACACCCAGCGGCGCATGGTGACCGCCCGGGATTATGCCGAACGGCTGGAGGATCACCCGTTGGTGATGCGCGCCAACGCCTGGAGCGAGTGGAGCGGTTCCTGGACGACCCTTCGCGTCGCGGTGGTCCTCTGGAACGACACTCCGCTCGATGAGGCCCTGCCGGACACCCCTCAGGCATTGGAGGACCTGGCCGAGGCACTCGACAAGCCGGTCCGCATTCTGGAGCAGGAGATCGAACGGCTCAAGGACGAGATAGACGCCTTTCACCGCCGCCTCGGCCTGGAGCTCCCGGACTGGAGCCTGTCGCCGGTCCCGCGCACCGTTCTCCACAGCTACCTCGATGCCTACCGGATGGCGGGGCAGGAGGTTTTGCTTCAGGATGCCCTGCCGGTCGGCATCCGCATGGCGATCTCCATCCGCGTGGATGCCGATTATTTTCAATCCGAGATCCGAAGGGCCGTGATCCAGGCACTGGGGCGCGGACCGGGTGGATTCTTCGAACCCGGCCGGCTGCGATTCGGCGAAGACCTTCACGCCGGAGACATCTTCCAGACCCTCATGGCGCTGGACGGCGTCGAGGCGGTCTGCCTCAACCGGTTCAAGCGCGTCGGCCGGGGATTCCCGGACCAGTCCGGCGCCGGACGCATCGTCCTCGACGGGCTGGAAATCGCCGTTTGCGACAACGAACCGGGCCGGCCGGAGCGGGGCTATTTCACCCTCTTGTTGCACGGAGGGCTCAAGGGATGAGCGATCGCAAGGATCTCACGCGCTGGAACCGGGCGGGCCTGAGCCGGTTCCGTTACGTGGACGGCAATGCCGCATCCTACCTGGAGACACTGCGCCTCTCGCTTTTGGAGCTGTTCACGGATCCGGTCACCCGGGAGCCCCGATGGCGGGAGCTGGACGTCTCCATCCTCCCCGGAGAATCCGAGACGGACCGGATGGAACGGCTGGTAACCCAATACCAGGGCGGCCGTCGGGATTACGGGTGGGAAATCGCAAGGACCCTGGCGCGCTCGGTCCACGTCCTGACCGGCCATCTCGATGCCTACGCCAATGAGGGTTACCTGGGAACGGCAACCCAGTGGGACAACCTTCGCCGGCTGGTGGAGATGCTCGACTACCACCCGGCGCCCCCCGCTTCGGCCGCCACGGTGATTTCCCTGAAGGCGAAAGCCGGCAGAAAGGGGACGGTGGCGGCCGGGTTTCAGATCAAGAACGCCCCGGAAGACGGGAGCGCCCCGGCGATCTTCGAGACATTGAAGGATTTGTCCATCGATTCGCAGCTCAACGAACTGCGGGTGAAGGACTGGAACCAGTCCCGGGAACTATTCGATTACACCCCGTGCGGGGGGTCCGGGTACTGCGCGGAGTTTCCCTTTCGGATTCCCGAGGAGGGCGTCTCCCGGGGAAGCAGGGGGGTGTTGCAGATCGCCCCGCCCGGGGGGGACCCCGTGGGCATTCCGGTTACGGTGACCGGGGTGCGCCCCGATGGGTTGAGCCTCAGCGGCCCCGCGCCGCCCAACGGACTGAACTTTCCGGTCCTTCGCCACGGGGTGAGCCTTTTCCTGCATCCTGCCCGCATCCAGAAGCCATCGTTGATCGGCGACGACACCATCCGCCTTGACCGCGACCACAACCTTTCGGTCGGCACGGCCGTCGCCTGGCAGGAAGGGAATTCCTGGTACGCCGCCCGGGTGGGTGCCACCGAAGACCGCCGGCTGTCGCTTTTTGGAGGCGAGGCAGGTCACGGGCTGCCCCCCGAAAAAAAGAGCATATTCCGGCTTCATTCGGCCGAGGCCCAGACGCTGGAGCGCCGCCGGGTCCTACTCATTCCGCCGGCCAGGGACCGCGGAGCCGGCAATGCCGTATGGGGTCCCGACCTGAAGCGGATACCGGCGGATGAGATCGAATCGGTCGAGGATCCGCAGAAAACGAAGATCTACGACGAGGTCACCACCCCCGGTACCGGCAAGGTGTTTTATCTCTCCAGGGACTCGGCCGCCTCGGGAGCGGTCCGGCAACGGAATCTTCAAGCCCTTCAGTTCAGCGGAGACCCGGGGGATCTCGCGTCGGGCCGGTGGCTCCTGCTCGTGGACGAGAACGACCGGCAATATGCCCGGCGGATCGATTCCCTGGAAAAGGGAGAAGGCGTTTTCACCCTGACCCTGAAGGGGGAGCCGCTCGAAGGCACTTTGAAACTCCTTTACGGGGAGTTCACCGACCCGGTCCAGCCCGCCGGCTGGAACCGGAACATGACCGCGTTGGCCGGCTCGACACTGGAGCTGGACGCCGAACGGCTGCCGGAGGCCATGGAAAAAGGCCGCCGGCTCATTCTAAAGGCCGACGGTCGCGCCCTCGCGGTGACCGTCACGGCCGTGGACACCGATGCGAGGACCGTTACCGTCACCCCCCCGGTCTCCGGCGGCAACGGCTTCGCTTTCACGCGATACGGCACTGTCGTCCTCGGCAACGTCGTCGACGCGGGACACGGCGAATCCAGGCCCGAGGCCGTGCTCGGCAGCGGCGACGCCGCCCGGCAAAATCAAGACTTTGTGTTCAAAACCCGGGACATCGCCTTTGTGTCGGACGCCACCCAGGCCTCCGGTGTACGGGCCGCCGTGGACGTCCTCGTGAACGGCAGGAAATGGGCGCAGGTGGCGACGCTCAATGATTCCGGTCCGACGGATCCCCACTACACCATCCGCATGACCGAGGAGGGGTATCTGCGCGTCGGATTCGGCGACGGCGCCCGCGGCCGCCGCCTTCCCACCGGGAGAAACAACGTGCGGATCTCCTGCCGGGTGGGAACCGGGCCCGCCGGAAACCTGGCGGCCGGGAGCCTGCTCAAACCGGTCAAGCCGCATCCGCTGGTCGATGGGGTGAGCCAACCGCTTGCCGCCACCGGGGGCAATGCCATGGAGGCGGTCGAATCCATTCGCCAAAACGCGCCCGCCAGCGTCCTGACCCTGGAACGGGCGGTCTCCCTGGCCGACTTCACCCACCTGGCCGGGGGCCACAGCAGCGTCTGGCAGGCTCGGGCCGTTGCACGGCCCACCGGGTTCAGCCGCCACGAAACCGTGCGGGTGGTGGTGGTCCCCGCGGGCGGCGGAGCACTGGGCGGTTTGAAGGACGAATTGGAGGACTATCTCGAAGCCCACGCGCTGCCGGGGGTGGCGGTCGAAGTCGCCGCCTACGAGCCGGTGCGGCTGGTTCTGCAGGTCACGGTTCGAATCCAGACGGATGCGTTCGAGCCCGACCAGGTGGTTCGCAAGGTCCGCCAGGCCCTCCTGGACGCCTTCTGCCTGGAGCGGACGCTTCTGGGCGGCGTCCTGTACCGCAGTGCCGTGGTCCGGGTGGTGGAAGGGGTGGAGGGCGTCGAAAATTCCCACTGCGTCATCCGCGAAGCCACCCTGGTGGATGACGCCGGCGCGCCGATCCCCGTTCGATGGGTCGCCCGCGGGGCCGACGGCACCATCCGCAGCATTCGCCCCACCGAAATGCAGGTGATCCATCTCGACGGCAGGGCGCCGGCCCTCGAAGTGTCGGCGGAGGCGTTCGGGTTGTGAAAGAGAGAAGATCAAAGATCAAAGATCAAAGATCAAAGATCAAAGATCAAAGAAAAAATGGACCCGCCGCCCTCCGTGCGCAAGGCTCTTGGGGGTCCAAATCGGACGAAGTGCTATGAGCGAAGCCGAGAATCACACACCACCAATCACGATGCACAGCTCACACTTCACGACTCACGGTTCACTGTTCACGGTTCACGACTCACGATTCACTGCCCTTGAACCCGGAGTAAGGAGATGAAGGAATTACAGACGGATTTCGGCAGGCGACTCTACGAAATGCTGCCGGCGGTGTACCGGAGCCGCGACAACGGCGATTTGGCCGGCTACCTGGACGGCTGCGGCCGGCTTCTCGACCTGGTGGCTCAAACCCTGCGGCAGCGCCTGGCGGACGCCTTTCCCGACCATCCCCCGGAAAACCAGCCGGCCTGTCAGGAGTGGCTCCTGCCCTATTTTGCCGATCTTCTGGACGTGCGGCTGGTTTCCCCCCACGCCCGGGGCCGGCGGGAGGAGATCGGCAATGCCGTCGCCTGGCGACAGCGCAAGGGAACCGCCGCCTGCATTGAGCAGGTCGCCGAGGCGGTGGCGCAGATGGAGGTCGAAATCCAGGAGGGGTGGCGAAGGGTGGCCGTCACCCCGCGGATCGGCATGCCGCTGCCTTCCGCCCGTTCGCTGGGCTATGAGTCGGAGCCGGAGTTCGATGGCCGTGGCTTGTTTGCCCACCCGGCCCTTGGGGCCCGGCACCCGGGTCTCCCCGCCGCCACCGTCGATTTTCGCTGTCCTTTACGAGCGGTGACAGCTGGTCCCGGCAATCCCGCGGCCAGGACCACCCGGTTCGGGAACCATCCGGTGAGCTGGCGCCAGGCCGGGCTGCACGGCGCGCCGTGTTTTCCCGGCTCCTTCGAGGACGTCTCCCGGCGCACGGCCGATATCCGAACGCCAGATTTTTGCCGGGGGCACCATCATCCCCGGCGCCTGCTCCTGTTCGCCCCCCCGCCCGCCGGCTTTTTCCCGGCCCAGGAAGGCCCGGTCGAGCTGCGAATGGAAGGCACCGCCCCTTTCGATTACGCCCCCTGCCGGGAAAGCCGGTCCGCCTGCTGCGGTGAATTCGCCGCGGCCTCCCCTCCGGAAGGGGTGATGACGGGCGACCGCGGGGTGCTGTCGATCGACACGGACGACGCAGGGGGGGTGGGCATTCCAGTAGTCGTGACCCGGATTTCCGGATCGGTCCTCGGTCTGAAGGGTCCGCCGCCGCCGGAGGGGCTGGTCGTCCCGGTCGAACCCGACCGGGTGCGGCTGCGGCTTCAGAGCACCTTGACCGTCCGCTGGAGCCAGCGGCACGAGTCCCAATTCCAGGAGCTGATCGAGGAGCGCGTCGAGATTCGCCGGCAGGAGAGCGGAAACCAGGACGTCCGGGTGATCCGCAACCGGACCCTGGGTACCGACTGGTTCGTGCCGATCCGGATTATCGGCCGGATCGACCTCGACGGCGGCCAGACCCATCGGTTCGAGGGCCTGGTGCTGGCCAACACCCTGGCCGGCCCGCTGGCGCGGGTGGAACTCAGGGAGACGGCCGCGTTCCAGGTCGAGATTCAGACAGAGGACATCCATCGGCCGGTCGTGGACGCCAGGGACAGCCTGATCCGCACCCTTCTGACCCCCGGCGGATTGTCACGCCTGGAATACTGCACGGTGCTGGACCCGATCGTCAGCGCCGCGATCGAGGCCAGCGACACCATCTTCATGGGCACCATGCGTCAGGGCGGCCTGCCGATCAGGCCGCCCTCCCCGGCCTGCCTGCGCTATTCCCGGTTCTCCCGGGAGCAGATCACTTCGGGGATTTCGGCGCCCCACAGCAACACCGATCCGGTCGAACTGGTCTCGGCCGTTTTTGGAGAGAGGGGATGCGGCGTGCTTCATCCGGCGACGGCCGCCAGCGTGCGGTTCGGCGCCGAGGACGGAGGAGAGATGGGCGCTTGCCACGGGCGCCTCCACACCCTCCAGACGGCCGCGGTCCTTGAGAAGCTGAAGGATTTTCTTCCGGTTGGAATCGAGGGGGTGTTGATCACCGATACCCGACTCCTGGAACCGCCGCCGCCAGGGGCGGACGGATGATTCGGGATTTCAACCCGCCACGGGCAACGAATCGAGGAGCGCCATGAAAATTCAGATATCCAGGGACAGTCACGACCCGTCGAAACGCTATTCGGGTGTCTACCAGCAGCAGGGCAGGATGATCACCGACGCCGACTGGAACGCCCTCATGGACATCCTCAAGGGCCGTCTGGTCGATGCCCTGGGGGATGTGGTCGGCGGCGGAACGCCCCGGCAACGCGGAATGGCGATCGTTTCGACCGGAGCGGCGCCCCGGATCCGCCCAGGCCGGATCTACGTCGACGGTCTTGCGGCCGAAATCCGGGGCGACGACACCGTCGCCCCCGGCAGCCCGGATTTCGCATTCGACCAGCAGCCGGACTTTCCCTTCCCTCCCCCGCTGACCGATGCAGGCGACGACTACCTGCTGTATGCCGACGTCTGGGAGCGTGCCGTGGTCTTTCTCGAGGACCCCAGGCTGCGCGATGCGGGGCTGCACGGCGCCGACACCTGCGCCCGCTCCCAGACCATGGTGCAGGTCAAGTGGTGCCCGGCGGACCGGAATCCCGAGGATCCGGAAGAAAATCCCCCTTGCGGCGACGCCTCCTTGAGCCTGTTGCTGCGCTCCGGCGGCGCCGAATCCGATCCCTGCGACCCCTGCGCCGACGAGCTGGCGCTCCAGGAACGGGTGGGAAACTACCTCTTCCGCGTGGAAGTCCACGACGTTTCGAGAGACGAATCCGGACGGCCCCGAAGGATCGTCCTGAAATGGTCGAGCGAAAACGGGGCCGAGCATTTCGAGGCGGGCCGGGAACCTGCCGGTTTCAGGAGCGGCAGCTGGGTTTACGAATTTTTCAGCGGAGGGGATGCCGCGGAGCGTCTTGCCAGCGAAAAACACCTCGGGCTGCACCTGACGACAGGCGGCTGGCTCCCGGTAACCGGTCACCTGAACCACGGTTATCCCGAAACGCCCCCCGACGGATTTTCCCTGGTGCGCCGGTGGGACGGGGCATGCGTTCTGGAACGCGGAACCGGCGACGTCTGGAACCTGGCGGAGGAGGCCGAGGGGAGCGACCGAGGCGTGGCGCTCTCGGCTGTCAGCGCGGGCGATGCTCCCGGCCACTTCACCCCCGGCACCGCGGTCACCATCAACCTGGAGGCCATGGTCCTGACGCTCGACCTGCAGGACCGGCAGGTGATGGCGGGCGATTTCTGGTGCGTACCCGTGAGGGAGGCCGCGAACCGGTCGGGCGACACCCTTCTGGATGCCGCCGATCCTGACGGCATCACCCACCATTACCTCACCCTGGCCCGCGTCAACGGCGGCGAAGTCACCCTGTTTCCGGGGGCGCAGTGCCGCCGCCACGGGTTTCCGACCTTGACCGATCTCAGTGCGGGGGACATCTGCTTCGACAACAACCGATGCGGGATGCCCGTCGCCCAAACGGTTCAGGAGGCCATCGACAGCCTGTGTCAGGAGCGCGACCTGCGCCACCACAACCGGCACCTGCACGGGTGGGGCATCGTCTGCGGCCTTCAGGTGGAGTGCGGACCCGAAACCGGCGGAGAAGCACCCCGGCGCGAGCAGGTGGTCGTGCGGGACGGCTACGCCATCGACTGCGACGGCAACGACGTCGTGCTCGATCAGCCGTTCCTTTTCAACCTGCTCGAACTGATCGATAAGTTCGACCAGGACCATCCCGACAGCCCCCTGCTCGATGCGAACGGCGACGGCAGCGCCAGCCTTTCGATCCGCCTGGACGAATCGGGCGCGCCCTCGTTCGACCTCGAAAGGTACGACGGCGCCTCCAGCGACCTGAAGGCCGTGCTGGAGGGCAGCCTTCTGATGGACTTCTTCAACGACTGCATCGAGGCGGTGGTAGATGCGGTCAGGGAGGAGCTGACGCCCGACTCCGGTTCGGGGGGGAAGGCCCTGGTGGGCCCGGCCCAGCGCCGGCTGACCGCGCTTCTCAACCTGGTGATCCAACTCGTCAATCCCACCAACGGCCGTTATGTCTTTCTGTCCCCGGCGGAGCACGGGATCTTGCGGAAGTTTTACCTTCGGCTCGTGGAGCTTCTCAAAAGCCGGACCTTCTGCGCCATGTTTCAGCAGTCCACCTTTCCCGAGTACCCGTTTCCCGACACCAGGCGCGCGACCTTCTTCGGCAAGGAGTTTCATTCGCGGCTTCGACTGCATCCATCGGGCGACACGCTCTTTTCCTTCGCGGGGGCCGACAACCGGATCCATGTCTACGACACCCGGAAGGGGGAATTGGTCGACGTCCTCACCATGCCGGCGGGCGAGGGTTCGGAAGTCCGGGACGTGGCCCTCTCTCCGGATGGCCGACAGCTCTATGCCATCGCCTGGCTGAAGGGAACCGACACGGTGTTCAAGGTGGCCGATTTCAACGGCGGCACCTACGAATGGCGCCCGCAGACCACGGTGTTCTGCGACCTGAAGCTGACCTGCCTGACCGCCCCGTTCAAGGGCCGGGACGAGCGGCTGGCGGCCATCGGCAAGGGGAAGGGGCTCTATCTTCTGAACCCGGAAAAGATCCTCGCCGAAACCAAGCCCCGCCCCGAGCCGACGTATGCCTTCAACGCCGTGGGGCACCTGGTGGTGGACGGGGAAACCACCCAGGGATACGCGACCGCCTCCGGCGCCGGAGCCGTTTCGGACATCTATGATCAGGTGGTGGTGCTGGACCTGGCGTCCCTGCCGGAAGCGGACAACGCCGCGCCCAAAACAACCGTCAAGCTTCAGCACCCCGAGACCGGGGGAAGCCTGACCGGAGAAGACGACATCGCCTTGGGAGCCGGCGACGGAAGGGGCGCCGCGCGGCTTTACGTGGTGGCCCGTCCGGACAAGACCGGCGGCCGGAAACACCTCGTCACGTTTGAAAAACTGACCCCGAAGCGCGTGCTGGATGTAGAGGACACGACCATCCAACCGCTCTTTCACGGGGCGACGCAGCAGCTGCTTCTGTCCATGGAGGACGGCTACCGGATCCAGGTAGTGGATCCCACCGGCGCCAAGACCATCGTGGACCGCCACCCGCTCCAGATCTCGCCCGTCGCCCTGGCCGGCGATGCCCGCTCCGGACAGGTCTACGCCCTCAACTTTCTCAGCAACACGATCAGCGCCATCCCGGCCGGGGAGATCAAGACCGATGCCGCGTTCCTGAAGGACCTGGAGACCTATCGCGATTCCGTGCTGACCGCCTTTATGCGTCTGCTGGGAGGTCTGTCCCAGTACCTCAAGGACTGCCTGTGCCATCACCTGTTGGTCAATTGCCCCGATTGCGCCAAGGAAGACAGGATCTACCTGGGAGTGGCCGAAGTGCGCGGAAAGGAGATCCACAACGTCTGCAACTTCTCCGGGCGCAGGTATGTGAAGAGCTTTCCGACCGTCGACTACTGGATGTCGATCCTTCCCGTCCTTCCCCTGCTCAAGTGGTCGGTCGAGCGGTTCTGCTGCGCGGTGCTGCCCGACCTGGCCGCAAAATTCGTCAAGCCGGCTCCCCCGGAAGCCCTCACCCACCGGGTCCAGAGCCGGACCGCGCGAAAGGCGGTGCAGACCTACCAGAGAGCCGACATCAAGGGAGAGGTTCGCGCCCAGAAGAAGACAATCAACACCAGCGGTCTCTTGTTCAAGGACGCCGTCGCTGCCCGTTTCGAATCGGGTTCCCTCCAGCAGCCCGGGCTTCGCAAATCCCTGATCCTTGGCGGGGAATTGAACGCGACGCGGAAAGACCTGGAAGCCGAGGGCGTCGTGGTCGAGAAGGTGGAACCCTATGACCCGGCCCTGGGCGCTAAAAACCTGATCGAATTCGGCAAGGCGCCGACCCGGGTGGCCCCCGGAACCCGAATCTCCCTCTACGAGGCGGACGGAAAGGTCATGTATTACCGCGTGATCGAGCCCGTAGAGGCGGCCGGGGTTTCGGAGTCGGTCAAGCGGGAGATCGAGGATCTGGAGAAGCGGAAAGCCGTACTCGAGGATTTGTCCGGCGTCGAAGCCGAACTGAACGGACTCGATGTGAGAAGGGCCGACATCATGGACCTGGCCGCCCTGAGCGATGAACTGGGCGGCCTCGGCAAGGAGAAGGAGGCGGTGCGGAAGGAGCTGGCCGCCGCCCGGGAGGAGATCGCGGCCCTCAAGGCCGAACGCGCCGGGCTGGCCGAATTGGCGCCGATCAAAACGGAGCTGGACCGGCTGACCGCGGCCAGAAAGGAGGCCGCCGACGGTCTGGCGGACCTGGAGAAGCGCAGGGCTGTCGTGGCCGAGGATCTGACGAAACTTCAGGCGGGCATGGAAGCGCTGTCCAAAATGCACCGGGAAATTTCGTCCGAGATCGCCAGGGACCGGCCAGTCCGCGAGGTGACCGGGATCACCGCCGAGATGGACGCCCACCTGCGCGAATTGGGCATCCGCACGGTGGGCGAGCTGGCGGCGGCCGATCCGGCCGCAATCGGTGTGCGCGGCGCCCCCATCACCGCAACCCAGGCGAGGGGCCTGATCAACCTGGCAAAGCGGCGGATCACCGTGCAATAGCCTCGATGCGCTGCACTGGATCAGGAAATGAAGACCCATGCCGCAGCGAAGAAACAGTCAGCCATGGGCCATCGACCCTCCGGCCCGATGACCGGGGGCAGGTTCGGACCCGCCCGAGGCGGTGATGAGGCTCGAATCCGGCATATTCTTCGCAGCCTGCCTGTACAACGCAAGCTGACGGTAGGCGCACCCGACGACGTCTACGAGCAGGAAGCGGATCGGGTGGCGGATGAAGTGATGCGCATGCCCGATAGGATCGACGCCTTGGCTCGGCGTCGAACCGACGAGGAAGAACCGGCGTCGGATGTTCCGGTCGCCAGAGGGCAGCTGGCGGAACCCCGGGTGCAACGATCCCCGGATAAAAGGGACAGGCTGGAGGCCTACCTCGAATTCCTGCGACAAAACCGCAGGATCGAGGGGAGGAAGACCAGCAAGGCGTTGGCCCTGGAAATGGTCGAAAAGGGGATTAGGACCACTGGCAGTGAATATTTTCTTCCGGACGCCCTCCAATACCTGCTGATCGCCGAACTGCTCCGTGGCGGCACGACCAGGGCACAGCGTGACGGGATTCTTGAGGTGCTGGAGCGGATGGGGGAGTTCTCTTTGAAACAGGTGTTTCTACCGGGCCATGTCGATGTGCAAAATCTGGCGGCCGAGTACCGGGGCGCCGAGTTGACCCGGCTGGAGGATTTCTTCAACCGACGATTCGAAGGGGGACTGAAGCAGATCAAGGCTGGAACGATCAAAATTCGGGGTGAATACATCCCGCCCGGCATTCCCCTGGCCTCCCTGGACCTGGTACGCAAGACTCTCAAATGGCTGAAGTCGAACAAGAAGACCGCCGCTGCCTTCTTCGCCGGCTCCTGGTCCGCCAACAAGATCATCCTGCTGGGCGAGATCCACTTTGACGATGTGCAGCGCATGTTTGCCGGCGACATGCTCAAGGCCCACGGAGGCGGTGATGCCGGACTGGCCCTGGAGATCCACGTGTCACTCCAGCACGAGGTGGACTATTACGTGAAACACGGCAGGCTGCCGAAGGATGCCAAGGGCTGGTGGCGTCACGACAAGCACTTCAAAAAACTGCTCGATCAGGCCCGGGCCACCAAGACCCAGGTCATCGCGATGGATACCGCGGCCCGCAGCGACCGCGACCAGCACATGGCCGAGGAGGTGAAAAAGCTCGCCAGAGGCAAGAAGAAGATCCTGGTCTACGTCGGCGCGGAGCACATCAAGGAGGCGCAGACGGGCGCACTGGGCCAACGGCTGGCCACCGAATTCGGAGGCCGTTCCTACGCCGTAGACATGTTCCATCCCGACAAGGCCGACTACATCTACTGGATGATCAAGGAGACCTTCCCCGGTGAAACGTCGTTGGGATTCGACATCGACCGGAGTCCCCTCAAGAAGCATCTTTATCCCGACATTCTCAGCGCGAAGTACACTTTTGGAGAAAACCTGGACGGTTACCTCTATTTTCACTCGACCAGCAGCTACAAGTGAGATCCGGGACGCGGTGAAGATCCGGCATCGACGAAGCCGTGGAATCCGGAAAAAAGGTATAGACTGAATCCGTGATAAAGCAATCGATGCTTTCTTTTTCTGGATGTGACTATGTTGGTTTTCGGCGAGAAACAGCCGCCGATTCGGCGTCGAACCTGGAATACTGCCCGCCTGCGAGCAACGACGGGAAAGGGAGAAGCCTGGGCACAGGCGCAGCTGAGGATAAAAAAGATTCTGCGCCCGCCGCCCGATGAGGAGACCGGGCGGGGCGGGCCGCTTCCCTCCGCATCCGGAGTGATACGCCTGAGATACGAGAATTTTCTAGCCACCGCCTGCACTCCCTCGGCGACCGATATCAAGGGGGTCCAGGACTTCGCCCAAAAGGCGGCCGGGGCGGCCCCGCCTCCCGGAAGTTTCGGCGCGGGCTTCACCAGCCCCCAGCTGCAGTACCAGCCCACCGAGCTTCCCATCAAGACCCGGAAGAGCGCCAAGGGGCTGACCTGCCGGCCCGAGTCCGTCTCCCCATCGGTCACCACCGAGTCGCGGTACGTCAAGCCGGGGACGCACCCGGTTCCTGGGCTGACCGTGGAGGTTCCCGCCGATATCTGCAAGAAAAAGGGGAAAGATCTGACGCTCCCGCTCTATGCAAAGATCTCAGAGGATATCTCCAAACTGGCCGGTCAGGCCGAGGAGGAGCACTGCGCTGATTTCGGCTACGCCTTCGAACAGACCGTGGGCCGCTGGGGCGCCGAGGTCAACAAGCTGGCCAAGGCCAATAAATCCTACGGACCGGCGGCCGGCGAAGAGGCCTGCCGCGCTCTGGTGCGCAAGGACCTCAGCAAGACGCTCTCCCAGCGTCTCCAGGACTTGGCCAGCCTCGCACCCAAGACCGACCTGCGCGATCAGAAGGGCTATCACAGTTTCGTGCTCGACTGGGACGCGGGTGTTTCGGTGGAAGACGAATGCACCAAGGTTGTGGTGCCCGTCAAAAAAGGTCCCAAGCTCAAGGTGGGAGAAATTCCCTCCAAGGACATCATCAAGTGAATGCAGGATCCGCAGAGGCGGGATCAGCCCATGCGCACCTTCGCCGTTGAAAACGTAAAGCCGCTTTCGCAGCGGAAGCGATCGATCCCCCGCCCCACGGCGCGTCTCCAGCAAATGCAGGTCCGTCACATCCTGCGGCGGATGGGCGAGCCGGTCCGGCTCGGCGGAGAACCTCTCGAGCAGCAGGCCGAGAGGGATGAGCGGAGAGTCTCGTCCGGTGCGCTCGACATGGCCCCTGGGCCGAACCGCGTGCGTCTTCATACCGATACCACGGCTGCGCAATTGGCCACAGCCCTGAACGCGCGGGCCTTCACGGAGGAAGAGGAGGAAGAGATGTTGCGGCCCCTGGCGGCGGGAAGCCGGACGTCGGGCGTCGCCGCGGATCTGGAGGCGGAAATCGAGGCCCGGCGGCCGGGAGGAACGCCCCTGCCCGAGGCAAGCCGCGCATTCTTCGAACCCCGGCTCGGCGCCGATCTGAACGATGTCCGGGTGCACGCGGATGCGACCGCCGCCCGGATTGCGGAACGCGTCAACGCCCGGGCGTTCACCCTGGGCCGCGACATCTTTTTCGCCGAAGGCCAATACGCCCCGGAAACCGACGGGGGACAGCGGCTGATGGCCCATGAACTGACGCACGTTGTGCAGCAGCAGAGACCGGACGACCTCCGAAAAATCAGGCGCGTCGTCCGGTTTTCGGCCGATTTCAGCAATATCTCCCTTACCGCCGAAACCGGCGCGACTACGCAACACGGTCACGAACGAATGGCAGCACCTGCGGCGCCTGAACTGGAACTATCAGAAGTCCCTGGACTTCAGCGGTTCGGGAGCCGCTCTGGCGCCTGGAACGGAACAGGGCCGCGTGGGGCGGCACGGACCGTACGGCGCAAGGGGAAGCGCGCCTCAGGTGGCCGGCGACACGGCCAACGACGCGGTCAACGATGACGCGAACTGGACCCGGCGACGGGTAGACGGCTGGACCTGACGGGGCGCCTGCGGCTCTTTGGGTTCGGAAGGTTGAAGCAGTGAGGCTTCGTGCTTTCGATGGGAACCGATTTCATCCACGTCTTTACTAAGAAGAGAAGGCCTTTTGCCCCTCGAACCCGTTTGAACGCCGGGTTTTGGACGGCTTCGACCATCCCGGATCGAATAAATCAGCGGGATGCCGTCCGGCGAATTCTTCTCCGGCCGGGCGGGCCTTCCGAAGCGGCGATCCGCTTCCGGGGAAAAGCCACCGCGTCGCCGTCAGGCCTTCTCCAACGCGCGGTCCGCTCCATCAGCTGCCCAAACCCCACCGGGCGGGTCCGCGACATCGTGGGGGACAACCCCCTGACCACCGTTCAGACGGCGGATGCGATGGCCATCCGTTTTCTGGACAACGCGATTGCGGAACTGGCCCATGGACAGGCGAGGGTTCGGAGCGGAGAGCCTCCCGCCTGGCCCACCACATCCGACAGCCTGGCAGCAGGCCTGCGGAACCGATTTGCAATAGAGGCGGCAGACCCCGAAGTCTGGACCTCGACAAGTCGTCATACGCGGAGTGGAAGCCCAACCGTCACCCTGCTGCTGACGCGGCTGCGACACACCAGAGAGGTGCTTGCCGGCGGCAGAATCCGGTACCGATGCCTCGAGCGGCCGCCATGCCCGCCCATGAGCCTACCCGGCGAGGTGGTTCTGGGCATCTGGGCCGCCGCCGAGGCCGGGGGTGATGAAATTTTTCTCTGCGAGGGATTCTGGCGCCGGGAGACAACGGACGCCCTCCGCGCTCTCACGCTCATTCATGAGGCCTTCCACGTCTATTTCGGCGGCATCGACCAAGGGCGCAACATGTGGAATGCCCACTGTATCGATCAGTTTATCGCCGACTTGAACGGTGTGCCGGTGCTGGAGGCGTTCGAGGGGGCCTGTGCCTGAACTGAAGTTGCCGGCTGCGTTCTCCGACCGGATGCTGCGGGGACCAGGATATGGGCAACGAGATCATGACGAAAAAAATCTGGCTAGCGCATTATCCGGCCGGCATTCCCGCGGAAATCGATCCTGACGTTTTCACTTCGATCCCGGATCTGGTCGAGAAGCTCGCCGCCAGGTATGCCGACAGGCCGGCCTTTCACAACCTCGGCACGACCCTTTCCTACTCAACGATGGAGCGGCTGTCACGCGCCTTTGCCGCCTTCCTGCGCGGGCTTCCGAACATGGCCAGGGGCGATGGGGTTGCCATCATGTCGCCCAACCTGCTCCAGTATCCCGTGTCGCTGTTCGGCATCCTCCGAGCCGGGTTGACGGTGGTGAATGTCAACCCGCTGTACACCCCTCGTGAACTGAAGTTTCAACTCGATGATTCCGGCTCCAGGGCCATCGTCCTTCTCGAGAATTTTGCCAACACACTATCCGTCGGTCTTCCCTTCCCTTCCACCGACGTGTCGATCCGGGACGATGCTTTCAACGAGTTGCCGGCGTGGACCGGTAAAGGAGAAATAGAGAAGCACACCGGCGAGATCTGTATCCGCGGTCCGCAGGTGATGAAAGACTACTGGAACAATCCCGGGGAAACCGCCAAGGTGATGCAGGACGGCTGGTTGAAGACAGGCGATGTCGGCCGTTTGAATGCGGACGGAAGCGTCGTTGTCACGGACCGCAAAAAGGATGTCATTATCGTGTCCGGTTTCAGCGTCTACCCCAACGAGGTCGAGGAGGTGATCGCGTTGCATCCGGGCGTGCGCGAATGCGGGGTGGTGGGCGTACCCGACGACAGATCCGGAGAAGCCGTGAAAGCGGTGATTCTGAAAAAGGACCCGAATCTCACCGTGGACGCCGTGATCCGGCACTGCAGAACCCAGCTGGCCCCCTACAAGGTGCCGCGCCATGTCGAGTTCCGCACCACTCTCCCCAAAACACCGATCGGCAAGGTCCTGCGCCGCGCCCTGAACGACGACCAAAAACAGTAGCGGCCCCAGGCGTCAGGTTCTCCATGCCCCCGAACCCCAAACAGTTCCGTGGGTAATATCAATCGCTATCGAAATCGGGATCGGTATCGGTATCGGTATCGGTATCGGTATCGGTATCGGGATCGGTATCGGGATCGGATTCGGGATCGAGATCGAAATCGACCCCGAAATCACAGTCTCGAAGATTTGTATTCAGCAGATTTTACAACTATTTAATGGTTCGATTGCGCTGTAATCTTTCTGCACTTCCCTCGACCCCTCGACCCCTCGACCCCTCGACCCCTCGACCCCTCGACCCCTCGCCCTCTCGACCCCTCGACCCCTCGAATATCAGTGGTTATGATCACCTCATGCTCGAGCATATAGCTTGAACCCACACATGCCCGATTCCATGATCAACGTTGAATGAGCCTGCCCAAACGCGTCGACCTCGAGTTCTTTTTCACCCTCTTCTGAGTTGGAAGTTATTGGCCCTGAGTGCATTTCCGGACCTTTGCTGATGATTTTTGCAAGGGGCGGCATTAGATACTCTAATGGAGCCGGGTGTGAGGGTTGGATAATGCCCATCCACAATGGAGTGGATAGGCACGGGCGTTTCCGATTCAGAAATATTCGTGTCCGATTCAGAAATGAGGATTTTGGGCCCTGATCAAGGCCGCACAAGGGGGTGCGGTGAGGCGTACTACGGTACGCCGCAGCCGCAAACCCGCGGAGAACGCAGAGCAGGAGCCAAAAGACCATTTCTGGACGGACACTGGATAAGGATACCTTCATACAGGAGGATACCATGAGCAAGGCCATCTATTCATTCTGCCGCACGGCAGCCCTAGTG
>JBMNCP010000078.1:0-1069 GCA_049366795.1 Desulfobacterales bacterium | reverse complement strand
GCCGACTGGGCGGACGCCAAGGGAAAAAAGACCGTCCCCCAGGTAAAACCCGAAACAGGTAAAAAGGTCGCCATCATCGGTTCAGGCCCGGCCTCCATTACCGTTGCCGCCGACGTTCGCCGGGAAGGCCACGAGGTCCACATGTTCGAAGCCTTCCACAAACCCGGCGGCGTCATGGTTTATGGCATCCCCGAATTCCGGCTTCCCAAACGCATCGTTGCCGACGAGATCGAAGCCCTGCAGGAGATGGGGGTCAAACTCGAGACCAACTTCCTGGTCGGACGCACCCGGAAAATCCAGGACCTTATAGACAAGGACGGCTTCGAAGCGGTCTTTATCGGTACCGGTGCCGGACTTCCGAAATTCATGAACATCGAAGGCGAAAACCTTATCGGAGTCTTCTCCGCCAACGAGTATCTTACCAGGGTAAACCTGATGCGGGCCTACGACAAGGAACGCTCCGCAACCCCCATCTACCAGGCTAAAAAGGTCGCCGTTCTCGGCGGAGGAAACGTCGCCATGGACGCCGCCCGGAGCGCCCTTCGCATGGGAGCCGCGGAGGTACATGTTCTTTACCGGCGGACCGAAAAGGAGATGCCCGCCCGGGTGGAAGAGGTCGCCCATGCCAAGGAGGAAGGAATCACCTTTCACTTCCTGCGCAGTCCAAAACGCATCCTGGAGGGAGAAAAGGGCCGGGTACGGGGCCTCGAGGTCCTTAAATACGAGCTGGGAGAACCCGACGATTCAGGAAGGCGCCGACCCGTGGAAGTCAAGAACTCCAACTACGAAATGGAGTTCGACACCGTTATAGTGGCCATCGGAAACAACTCGAACCCCCTCATCGAGAAGACCACCCCGGGACTCGATACAAATAAGTGGGGCAACATCGTGGCTGACGAAAACGGAAAGACCAGCATGGAACGGGTATTCGCCGGCGGCGACATCGTGCTGGGAGCAGCCACGGTAATCCTCGCCATGGGAGAAGGCCGAAAAGCCGCCCAGAGCATCAACGAGCTGCTGTCAAAATAAGTACAGTCGATCTTGCCACGAAGACACCGAGGCATACAGA
>JBMNCP010000077.1:0-11028 GCA_049366795.1 Desulfobacterales bacterium | reverse complement strand
GGGACTGAAAATCCCCGTGTCGGCAGTTCGATTCTGTCCCTCGGCACCATTGATAAGAAACCCGCTGCGATTGCAGCGGGTTTCACTCTTTCTAAGGCTCCAATTCCGAACAGACGGTCACGAAAAGCCTCAGCAACTCCTGCTTCCCGTACTTGGGCTGTTCACATTCATTGTGCGGAAGGTCTGTTTGTCGATGGTCCTTGCACTGCTGCCAGAAGGGGGGATGGGGGCGGTGTCACCCGCCCCCTTGGTTGGGCTGGCCAAATTCCTGAATGGAACGGCTGCTTCGGTTATCACCTACCGCTCACGGCGATCGAGATGGCGAAGGCATGATCCATGATGGCGGCGGCGACACTGTAGCGGCCGTTATCGTGGCGATCCCTGCCCTGGTAGTGACGGGCGGGTTTTTTGACGATCACCGGGCGGTGGTGGTTCTGATCCCGGTGGTAGGTTGCGGATCGATGGCGGTAGTCTGGCCGATGGGGATTGCCCTTGCCTTTTTCCCAACCGTAATGTTGGCCCGAAGGCGCTTTGGAGACCTGATGATGGTTCCGGTCGTTTTTCCGATGCTCGTCCCGCCCTCTGTCCGCCCAGGAGTTGCTACCCATCCCCAGTACAAATCCAACCAGGGCCACGCCGATGATGATGAGCTTTCGTGTCATGGTGATCTCCTTCGTCTCGGGTTCACAGGCAACCACTCCGGCCTGTTTGATCCGTATGACGCCAGTGATCACTTAAAAGTTTACAGTGAAGGTGAAGAGAGGTTCGGAGCCCGCTCGGCACGCGGGAATCGTTCGGTTGAAACCCGCAGGAGTCCCCGCCAGGTCATCTCGGACGGGGTGCAACTTCCCCTGCGCTCTCCGCCCCGTTGGCGGCTCAGCGGTCGGGGTTTCCGGGGGGAGGGGCGGATTTGCTCTTGCCGATTGCGCAGGCGCGAAGTAGGATTCCGACCGGCCGTCTCTCCTCATGGAGATCCGGAGTCCTACTCTCACCAGCGTGCAATCGACCGAACCTGGTTTCGAACCGAAGGATGGTTGTCAATGTCCGAACCAATGTCCGCCGCCTGGATCACCAGCGTCGTCGAGGACTTCATTGCCGACGCCTTTTTGAACAACCTCCAGAATTCCACCGGCGAAAAGGCCTTCGCGGAACCCCTGGTGGGATTCGCGGGCGGTGCCGATCCCATATTCGCAGACTACAAGGAACACGTGGGGCCATTTCACTGGACGCCCTTGGAAATCTTCCGGATCGCCTTCCCCGATGTTCATGTCGAGGCCGAAGCGCTGACGGTCATCAGCTGGATTCTCCCCCAGACCCGTCAGACACGGGTCGACAACCGCAAACAGGATCGGTATCCCGCAGAGCGCTGGGCACGGGCGAGGGTCTTTGGTGAGATGGTCAACGAAAAGCTTCGGGACCACGTGGTAGCCCGACTCGGTAAAGAGGGGGTTCGTGCGGTCGCCCCGATCCGCTCGCCGCTCTGGTCGCGGGAAATCTCTCCGCGGTACGGCTTCGCGTCCAAGTGGTCCGAACGGCACGCCGCTTATGCCGCAGGCCTTGGCACCTTCGGCCTGTGCGACGGGCTCATCACGGAAAAGGGAAAGGCGATGCGGACCGGATCCGTCGTGGCCATGTGCCGGATTTCTCCCACCCGGAGGCGGTACACGGATCATCATGCCTATTGTCTCTTCTTCGCCCGTGGAACCTGCGGCAAGTGCATCGATCGGTGTCCGGCGGGAGCCATCTCCGAAAGCGGCCACGACAAGGAAAAGTGCAAGGCCTACCAGCGGAGCGACGAGGTGCAGGGCTTCATGAAGGAACGATACGGCTTCGACGGAAAGGGGTGCGGCCTGTGCCAGACCAAGGTCCCCTGCGAGGCGCTCAATCCCGTAAGGGGCGAACGGCGGAAATAACAGACCGCATGCTCCAGGTGTCGTCCCGTATCAGACGTCGAATTTGACCGGCATTCTTGTTCAAGGTGGCGACGAGGGCTCGACGATTCCTTAAAAGTAAAATCCAACCCTAATCCCAACCACCGTCGTGGTGTTGGCCGGTTCGTAGAACGCCAGGCCGGTGGGGAAGCCGTAATAGGTGAGGGCGTCCAAGTCGGAATCGTCGATGTCCCAGTACTTGAAGTAGGGCTCGATGGAGAAGCGGTCGGTGCGTGCCTCCAGGCTCACCCGGGCGCCCCAGCCGTCTCCGAGGTCCGTCTCGTTGGTGGTATCGTTGAAACCCGGATCCAGGTCGCTTAGCTCCGAATCCACCTGGCCGCTCAGGAGCACGTCGCCCTCGGCCGTTAACCGCACACGCCACCCGCCACCGATGCTCCGGTTGATCTCCAGTCCCACCGGCAGGTAGAAATAGTGGACCTCCCGCGTGTAGCTTCCCGGCCCCTCGATGTCGTTGTACCAGTAGCGGTAGCCCAACCCCACGTACGGGGTCAGCAGCCAGCCCGGTCCGGGCTCGAAGTCCACCCCGGTCAGGGCCCGAAGTTCAAGAATGAGGTCGTCGGAGTCTTCCGTGACCGGCTCGCCGGTCTGAAAGGCGCCGTCGTACTCGGTACGCCCGTAGTCGAGTTCCCCCTGAAGGCCGAACATCCAGCGGCTTGCGGGGCTGTGGAAGTCATAGCGGGCCGCGATGCCGTACATGGGCCCGTCGATGCCGATATCGACGCTGTCTTCCTCGTAATCGAAATAGGAGACTCCCGCGGATAGCCCGAATTCGTGCACCGGCGCGAGCGGCGCCTGCTGGGCGCCCACCGCCAATGGGATCAAGGTGGCAAGGAAAACAAGAAGACTGACCTTCAGCTGCATCGTGGCGTTGGGCATTGGGACCTCCTTAGAAAAAGTGATTATGTGGTTATGTGATTAAGTGGTTAAAAAGAAGGTGATTATGTGGTTAGGTGCTTAGGCGTTGTTTTAGGGTGTTGGCTATGCGTTGGAGTGTGGCGGAGATGTGCTTCAACTCTGCGATCAATTCTGCGGTTGTGGGTTTTTTCATCAGGCCGGTTTCTCCGGCGATGTAGAGTTGAGTTCTGAGTTCGGCCGCCGAACCTTTGGCAATGTGAATGAATCGGATGTATTCCTGCTTAGAATCCCGTTCGGCGCCTTCCGCTATATTCGAGGCAACAGATACCGCCGCTCGGGTCATCTGATCTTTCATGCCAAAATCGCGGCATTCCTTGAGTTCACGGTAAAGTCGCACGGCCAGCCGACATGCCTGTTTCCAGACCTCCAAATCCTCAAATGATCTGTAACCCAATCGACTGTTCCTTTCCCTTAACCCATAATCACATAACCACCTAATCACATAAGCACATGTAAAAGTGAAAGTTCATAGTAATATCCGAAATCCGAAATCCGAAATCCTAAATCCGAATATCGAAATTCGAAACAAATCCGAAATCCGAATTCTCAAATGACCAAAACGGCAAGACTGCTATCCCTGAACTGTAAATCGTAATCTGTCAAATTTGGGTTTCACTCCCTGCCCCCTGCACCCTGATAGCTTCCGCCGACTCACTGTTTTTGTTTTGAACATTTGAATTTCGGTCATTCGTGCTTGTTTCGAATTTCGAATTTGTACCTATTCAGTCCTCGGTCCTATTAAAATTCCTCATCCTCTTCGTCATAATCCGGATATTGATCCGGGGACTTGCCAACGGCCTTGATCAGCTTGACGGATTTCCTTCTACCGGGACTATCCAGGATCTTGTCCACACGGATGCGGTGCCACCAGTCGTCGCCGAAGTCGAAAAGATAGTGGATGACCTCCTTTTCGGCCAGATCCAGGTCGTCCAGGCGGGTTTTGGCTGCCGAACGCTTGCGCGGGCCGAATCCCATGGAATTCTCGGTGTTCATCGGGTGGGTGATTTCCGGTGCATTATAAATGGACCGCAGGCTCTTGGTGTCTTCCCGGGTGACGAAGAACGAATAGAGATGGGGATCGTAGCGGTCGAAGGCATCGAAGATGGCCTCGTGGAGATCCTCCAGGGTGGCGTTTCCGGAAACTTCGATGACCCGGTAGAGGCGGGGAATACCGATAATAGAGATTTTCAAATTATAGAAGTTCATGGATAGATTCCCTTTTAACAAAGATTGCGATCGAAGCGAGGCACGCGTTCATGCAGCGTGTGGAAACCGAATACGACTGCAACGGCAAGGCTTTCCATTACGCCTTTCTGTTTTACACGAAATTTGTGCAGTGTCCACCAGGTAGAGGTTTTTCTCGTCCTGATCGGCGTCCTCCGATCTGGGTCCGAGATAGGCTTTTCGCTTGACAGTGATGAAAGGCCCCACCTAATGTGCCAATCAGCAGGATTTGCCGGCAGCCAGCACCCGGCGCGTTCTCGAATCCCGTTTACGTTTATCACTCCCTCGATGCTGCTCGGAAGATGTCAGTGAAGGGCGCACCGTCGTCGAAACGCTGATTCGGCCGGTCACTCCGAAGAGACAGTTCGTTTTGGTCATATCCCGCTCGTGATCCGATGCGGCCATGCCCTGGGTGGGCCAGGGTTGGGGTGCACCGGTGGTGGTTGTTCCGCGGCATCTCGAGGCGATGTCGAAAGGAAGGAGGCGCATCATGAGGAGACGGATGGCGATTCTGCTGGTGGTCTTACTGATGGCGGCGGCATGGGCGCCGATGGTTATGGCGGCCGGGCCGGACACGCTGGTGGTAGGGGTGTCCTCGGACATTCACACCCTGGATCCCGGCGTTTCGAGCGACAACTACGACTGGCGCCAGATCTACCCCTGCTATGACCGGCTGGTCAAATACAAGGTTGTCGACGGCAAGGGGTCGACCGAGGTCGAGCCTCAGGCCGCCGAATCCTGGACGGTTTCCGACGACGGAACGGTGTGGACCTTCAAGATCCGCGAAGGGATCGCCTTCGACGACGGGACGCCGCTGGATGCGGCCGCGGTCCAGTTCTCCTTCGATCGGACCCTCAAGATCGGCAAGGGCCCCGCGGACAACATCGGCGCCATCCAGTCCATGCGGGTCGTGGATCCCTACACGCTCGAAGTCACGTTGAAGAACGCATACGGGCCGTTTCTCCAGACACTGGCCACCGACGGCGCCAGCATCGTCAACCCCAAGGTGATGCAGCACGAAAAGGACGGGGACCTGGGCCAGGCCTGGCTCGCCGAGCACACCGACGGCAGCGGCCCCTTCAAGCTGGTGGGATGGACGCGCGGGCAGCAGGCGGTTCTGGAGGCCAAGCCTCATTACTGGGGCGAGGCCCCCAAGGTAAAAAAGACGATCATCCGCTTCATGACCGAATCGGCCGACCGTCGCATGGCCCTGGAGCGGGGGGATATCGACATCGCGGAAAACATCCTGATCGACCAGATCCCGGCGCTGGAAAGCAATCCGGACATCGTCGTCGAGCGCTACCCCTCGCAGCTGGTGGAATATGTCTATATCAACAACCAGAAGGCGCCCCTCGACAACCCCAAGGTCCGCCAGGCGCTCTGCCACGCCGTGGACTACCAGGGCATCATCGACTACGTGCTGCAGGGCAACGGCGTGCAAATGCGCGGTCCCGTTCCCCAAGGCATGTGGGGCCACAAGGAAGACCTGTCCCAGCACACCCTGGATGTGGAAAAAGCCAAGTCCCTGCTGAAGGAGGCCGGCTTCGAATCAGGGCTCGAGCTGACGCTGATCTATTCCGAGCGGCGGTCGTCCTGGGAGCAGATCGCCACGGTCCTTCAGGACAACTTCTCCCACATCGGTGTCAACCTGAAGCTCGAACTGATGGCCAATCCCACCCTGCGGGACCGGATGGACAAGGGCGACTTCGAGCTGTGCCTGGGGGCCTGGAGCCCGGACTTCGCCGATCCCTTCATGTTCATGAACTTCTGGTTCGACTCCAAGCTCTGGGGCCTGCCCGGCAACCGCAGCTTCTACAAGAACGACCGGGTGGACGAACTGATCCGGAAGGCCGCATCGATCGCGGATCAGAAGGAGCGCACGGCACTCTACCACCAGGCCCAGGAGATCATCATGGAGGATGCGCCGTACATCTTTCTCTACCAGGTCCAGACCATCGTCCCCTTGCGCAAGAACGTGAAGGGCTACGTGTACAACCCCATGCTCGAGTCCATGTACAACTTCGAGAGCATTTCAAAAGAATGACGACGACGCCGGGGGAGGCCGGCCTCCTCCGGCGAATCGGTCCCGGCCGCAACGCCGTGACCCCTTCGAACCGGCCCAACCGACTCCAGCGGCGACCTACCCATGCGGATCCTGCGATACATCCTGAGGCGACTGGCCTACATGTTTCCGGTCCTGATCGGCGTCACCATCCTGGTCTTCGTCATCTCCCACGCGATCCCCGGTGACCCGGCCAAGATGATCGCCGGCCCCAAGGCCAGCCGGCAGGCCGTTGAAAACATCCGCAAGGCCCACGGGCTCGACCGGCCCCTGCCGATCCAGTACCTGCGATTTGTCGCCGGGCTGGCCCGGGGCGATCTGGGGGTCTCCATCCGCAACCACCGCCCGGTGACCCGTGACCTGGCGGATTTCTTTCCGGCGACCCTGGAGCTGACCCTGGCCAGCATCGCCATCTGCCTGGGTGTGGGGATCCCCCTGGGCATCGTCTCCGCCGTCAAGCGAAATCGCCTTCCCGACCACTTCACCCGCGTCTTTTCGGTTTTCGGCGTGTCCATGCCCGTGTTCTGGCTGGGGCTGATGCTGCTGCTCCTGTTCTACCGCAACCTGGGGTGGCTCCCAGGCTCGGGGAGGCTCGACATCGATTTCAGCCCGCCGGCGCACGTGACCGGCCTCTACCTGATCGACAGCGCGCTGGCCGGCCGCTGGGACGTGTTCCGGAACGCCGCCTCCCACATCCTCCTGCCGGCGTTCTGCCTTTCCTATGTCTACCTGGCGATCGTTACCCGCATCGTGCGCTCCTCCATGATCGAGGTCATGGGACAGGACTTCATCACCACGGCCCGCGCCAACGGAATCCCGGAAGCGAAGATCATCCTCAAGCACGCCTTCAAGAATTCCCTGATTCCCACCGTGACCATCACCGGCCTGTCCTTCGGGGAGCTGCTGGGCGGGGCCATCCTGACGGAAACCATCTTCGGCTGGCCCGGAATGGGCAAGTACGTGGTCGACTCGGTCAATTATCTCGACTTTCCGGCGATCATGGGATTCACGCTGATCGTGGCGCTCGTGTATGTTTCCATCAATTTGGTCGTGGATGTGCTCTACGCCTTCCTGAACCCCAGGATCCAGTACTGACGGTGCCCATGAAGCTTTCCCTTCACCATCATCCCAAGTGGCGTGAGCTGATGCTGACCTGGCGGCTGCTGCGGGCGAACCCGACGGCCATGGCCGGCCTGATCATCCTCGCTGCCATGGGCCTGATGGCCCTGAGCGCGGGATGGCTCGCGCCCTACGATCCCATACGGCTGAGCCTCGGGGAGCGGCTTCAGCCGCCGGGGCCGGCCCACTGGTTCGGCACCGACGAGATGGGGCGGGACATCCTGAGCCGGGTCATGCACGGCGCCCGCATCTCGCTGCGGATCGGATTCGTCGTGATCCTCATCGCCGGGGGCATCGGCTCGGTGGTGGGCGCCGTAGCCGGCTTCTACGGCGGGCGGGTGGACAACTTCATCATGCGGGTGATGGACGTGATCCTCTCCTTTCCGTCGCTCGTGCTGGCCATGGCCCTGGCCGCCGCCATGGGGCCGAGCCTGAACAATGCCATCATGGCCGTGGCGTTCGTCATGATCCCCAAATTCGCCCGCCTGGTGCGGGGGGAGGCCCTGGCCGTCAAGGAGATGCCCTTCATCGCCGCCGCCCGGGTGTCCGGCGCGCGCAACCGATGGATCATCGCCCATCACATCCTGCCCAACTGCATCAACTCGGTGATCGTTCTGGGCACCCTGACCCTGGGCGACACCATCCTGATCGCCGCCTCGCTCAGTTTCATCGGACTGGGCGCCCAGCCGCCCACCCCGGAGTGGGGCGCCATGATCAGCGTCGGCCGGAAGTTCCTGATGGACCAGTGGTGGTACGCGACGTTCCCGGGGCTGTTCATTCTGGTGACGGTGATCGGGTTCAACATCCTGGGCGACGCCCTGCGCGACATCCTGGACCCCCGGATTCGAAGGTAGGCAATGGTGGAGACCCTGCTCGACATCGAAAATCTCTCGGTCGAATTCTCCAATTACCAGGGCACCACGAGCGTGCTGGACCGCGTCAGCCTGTCCATCCGGAAAGGCGAGATCCTGGGACTGGTGGGGGAGAGCGGCTGCGGAAAGACGGTCACCGCCAAGGCCATCCTGCGGCTCATTCCCGAGCCGCCCGGGAAGATCACCAGCGGGGTGATCCGCTTCGAGGGCGAGGATCTCCTGAAGGTCTCCCGGCGGCGCATGAGCCGCGTGCGCGGCAACGAGATCTCCATGATCTTCCAGGAGCCCATGAGCAGCCTCAACCCGGTCTTCACTGTGGGGAATCAGATGCGGGAGGTGGTGCGGCACCACCGGGGGCTCGACCGCCGACAGGCCAATGCCTTGTGCTTGGACATGCTCAGGCAGGTCCAGATGCCGGACCCCATGGAAGTGCTGAAGAAATATCCCCACGAGCTTTCCGGTGGCATGCGTCAGCGGGTCATGATCGCGATGGAGCTGGCCTGCGACCCCAGACTGCTGATCGCGGACGAGCCCACCACGGCCCTGGACGTGACCGTCCAGGGGCAGGTCCTGGCCATTCTCACGGAACTGAGCCGGCAGCGCGGCATCTCCGTCCTGATGATCACCCACGACATGGGCGTTGTGGCCCAGGTCTGCGACCGGGTGGCGGTGATGTACGCTGGCCGGGTGGTGGAGCTGGCCCCGGTGGACGAGCTCTTCGCCCATCCGGTCCACCCCTACACACGGGGGTTGATCGCCTCCATACCCGTCGTCGACGAGCCGGAGGAGGATTTCCCGGGTGCGGCCGATCTCCGGATCCTCCACTCGATTCCCGGGACCGTACCGACCCTCATCGATCCGCCGCCCGGATGCCGATTTCACCCCCGCTGCGAGGAAGCGATCCCGGTCTGCGCGGTGTCGGCGCCGGACCTGTGCTGGGTGTCACCGGAGCACGCCGTCGCCTGTCATCGCAGGGCTGGAGGTGCCCGATGACGCCGGTCATCGAAACCCGGGACCTGGTCAAGCGTTTTCCGGTCGCCGGAGGGTTTGCCGGACGCCGAAAGGCGCAGCTGACGGCGATGGACCGCGTGTCGCTTTTCGTGGGCCGGGGCGAAACCCTCGGTCTCGTGGGCGAGTCGGGATGCGGAAAATCCACGGTGGGCAACTGCATCCTCAGGCTGGTGCGGGCAGACGACGGCCGGGCGCTGTTCAACGGTCAGGATATCCTGCCTTTGACCGAAAAAGCCTTCCGGCGGTTCAGGGGAAAACTCCAGGTGGTCTTCCAGGATCCCCAGTCCTCACTCGATCCCCGCATGACCGTGCAGAAGATCGTGGGCTATCCCCTGCGGCTCCAGAAGGGCGTCAAGGGGGAGATTCTCGAGGAGCGGGTCCTGTCCGCCCTGAAGGATGTGGGGCTTCAGCCGGAGCATGCCGACCGTTATCCGCACGAATTTTCAGGGGGGCAGCGCCAGCGGATCGGCATCGCCCGGGCGCTGATCACCGGTCCCGAATTCATCGTATTCGACGAGCCGACATCGGCGCTGGATGTTTCCGTGCAGGCCCAGATTCTCAACCTGATCGTCGGGCTGCAGCAGGCGCACGGCTACGCCTACCTGTTCATTTCCCACGACCTGGCCGTGGTTCGGCACATCAGCTCCCGGATCGCCGTGATGTACCTGGGCAGCATCGTCGAATGCGCCCCGAAGCCTTGCTTCTTCCGAAACCCGTGCCACCCGTACACCCGGGCCCTGATGGCCTCGGTGCCGCGTCCGGACCCGGCCCGCCGCCGGAATCTGGCCGTGCTGCACGGCGACGTCCCCAGTCCACTTCACATCCCCGGCGGGTGCCGATTCCACCCACGGTGCCCGGAGGTGATGGCGGTCTGCCGCCGGATCGCTCCTCCCCACGTGGAGGTCGAACCCCAACATTGGGTGGATTGTCACCTCTACGGCTGAAAGGCGAGGAATTTCCATGAAAATCCTGATATCCGCTGACATCGAAGGCATCGGCACCGTTGTGCGAAGCGAACACTCCAGCGTCCAGGGCCGGGAATACCCCCAGGCCAGGCGCCTCATGACCGAAGAGGTCAATGCAGCGGTCCGGGCCGCGTTCGACGGCGGCGCGGACGAGGTGATCGTCACCGACGGCCACAATGTCGGCTTGAACCTGATTCCCGAGGCATTGGACGAGCGTGCACATTTGGTCATGGGCTCCCCCCGCCCCTTGTGCATGATGGAAGGGATAGACCGGGGCATCGATGCCGCCTGCTTTATCGGGTATCACGGCATGGCGGGCACGAGGGACGCCGGGATCGCCCACATTTTCCACGGACGCGTGGCCGAACTGAGGTTCAACGGCCTCAGGGTCGGCGAAATCGGGCTCAACGCGCTTCTGGCGGGGTGCTTCAAGGTGCCGGTGGTGATGGTTTCCGGTGATGCGGCCGCATGCCGAGAGGCCCGGGATCTGCTGCCGGGAATCGAGACGGCCGTCGTCAAGGAGTCCATCGGCGCCTACGCCGCGATTTGCCTTCATCCCACCCGCTGCCGAGAGATGATCCATGGGGCGGTGGCAAAGGCCCTGGCCCGTCTGGACACCTTCGAACCCTTCTCCCTCGAGGAGGCGGACAAGGTCACCATGGAGATTCGGTTCACCACCGCATCTTCGGTGGACCGGGCCCTCCGCCTGCCGGGGTCGGAACGGGTGGGCGGGGACACCCTGATTTACCCTGCGCCGAGCTATTTTGCGGCCTTTCAGGCATTCGCCGCCATGACGGATCTGCTGGAGTTGGTGCCGTTTATTTAGTGTCCGCCCAGAAATGGTCTTTTGGGCCCTGCTCTGCGTTCTCCGCGGGTTTCCGGCTGCGGCGTACCGGCGTGAAAACATT
>JBMNCP010000076.1:0-1405 GCA_049366795.1 Desulfobacterales bacterium | reverse complement strand
ATGTTCAATAAAGTAAGGGAGCTTTACAGACAGAAGCTCACCACGCCGGAATCGGCAGCGGGCCTGGTAAAATCGGGCGACACGGTGTTTTACAGTGAATTCGAGCTGTTTCCGGAAACCCTCGACGAGGCGCTGGCGAACCGTGCCGGTGAGCTCGAAAATGTTGTGGTCGAAGGCGTCTGTATCACGAAAATACCCAAGGTGGTAGAAGCGGACCCGGCGCGAAAATCCTTTATCCTGCACGACTGGCACTTTGCCGGTCCGGGCCGCGCGCTTCACCGTCAGAATCGCTGCAACTATATCCCGTTCACGTATCACCAGGGGCCGCGGGTAATCCGGAAATACCGTCAATACGATTTCGTTTTTCTCAAGGTGGCCCCCATGGATTCCAAAGGCTACTTCAACTACGGGCTCTGCAACTCCGTCACGCCGTCGGTTCTGGACAAGGCCGCGACAATCATCGTGGAAGTCAACACGAATGTGCCGCGCTGCTACGGCGGCAACAGCGAATCGATTCACATATCGCGGGTTGACGGCATCGTGGAATCCGACAACACCCCACTCCTTCAGATACCGGCGGCGGCGCCCTCCCGGGCCGACGCGGAAATTGCCACGCATATCATGAAGGAAATCGAGGATGGGGCCTGCATTCAGCTGGGCATCGGCGGCCTTCCCAATGTCATCGGCGCCATGATCGCCGAAAGCGATCTTAGGGATCTCGGCGTGCACACGGAGATGCTGGTCGATTCCATGGTCGATCTCTATTTATCAGGCCGCATCACGGGCGCCCGGAAAACGACGGACCGTCACAAGATGGCCTATACGTTTGCCCTCGGCACCAAGAAACTCTATGATTTTCTCGATGAAAATCCGTCATGTGCCTCGTATCCGGTGGATTACATCAACAATCCCGAGATGATCGCCCTCAATGAGAAGGTCGTCGCCGTGAACAGTGCCCTGGAAATAGACCTTTTCAGCCAGGTATGTTCCGAATCCATCGGCACCACGCAGATATCGGGGACGGGCGGGCAGTTTGACTTTATCTTCGGCGCCTTCAAATCACGGGGCGGCAAGGGAATCATTGCCGTGAATTCCACCTACACCGACAAAGAGGGTACCCTGCACTCGCGTATTGTGCCCATTTTGAGGCCGGGGGCCATTGTGACCCTGCCGCGAGCCATGGTCCACTATGTGGCAACCGAGTACGGCATTGCCCAGCTGAAGGGCAAATCGACCTGGGAGCGCGCGGAGGCCCTCATCGAGATCGCCCACCCCGCGTTTCGTGAGAACCTGATCCGGCAGGCCGATGAAATGCGGATATGGCGGAACCGGAATCCGGGTGACGTACCGGATGAGACGCTACTGGCGGCCGTCTCGTAACAACTATTCGATTCGATGATACCGG